>CAZEXS010000023.1:0-27795 GCA_964516915.1 uncultured Gammaproteobacteria bacterium | reverse complement strand
CGCACATATAAACAAGTTGTGAGTATACCGAGTGCGCCACCCAGATAGCAAAGAATTGGCTAGCAAAGAATTGTCTAGTAGTAGTCAGAGTCATACAGAGTCTGGTCAACTGTACGTTGTTGCTACACCCATTGGTAATTTGGCTGATATAAGTGATCGTGGTATTGCAACCTTACGACAGGTTGACTGCATTCTGGCTGAAGATACTCGCCATAGTAAACGCTTGTTGAGTCATTACGGCATTACCACTCGCTTACGATCATGTCATGAACATAACGAAGCGGCACAAATTGAGTGGGTTGCTCAAGCCCTACAAGCAGGGCAAGATTTAGCATTGATTAGCGATGCAGGCACGCCATTAATCAGCGACCCTGGCTTTGTGTTGGTGCGTGGTTTACGCGAACTGGGTTTGAGCGTGGTCTCCGTACCGGGGCCGAGCTCCATCATTGCCGCATTATCGATAGCGGGCTTGCCTACCGACAGTTTTGTTTACGATGGTTTTTTGCCGGCCAAAAGCAGCGCTCGACAGACCGCACTCAAGGTTTACCAGGAAGAAACTCGAACCATTGTATTATTAGAGTCATCACACCGCATCTCAGCCTGCATACAGAGTATTGTTGATGTATTGGGGGCAAAGCGCTACATCGTGTTGGCACGTGAGTTGACTAAACGCTTTGAAACCGTGATCAGTGGCACCGCCGAAGACGTCTTACAACGACTAAGCAACGATAGCGACCAAACCCGGGGCGAGTTCGTATTAATGATAAGTGGTGTGCCTGAGCAAGATCAGGGCGACGAAATTCAAACCACATTGCAGGCTATTTTATCAACCTTGGTTGCTGAACTGCCGGTTAAGCAGGCCGCCGCTTTGGCGGTTAAGTTGACTGGCGCACGTA
This sequence comes from uncultured Gammaproteobacteria bacterium, assembly GCA_964516915.1. Lineage (GTDB taxonomy): Bacteria > Pseudomonadota > Gammaproteobacteria > Arenicellales > Arenicellaceae > Arenicella. The sequence goes on along the minus strand of CAZEXS010000023.1, from coordinate 26,899 downwards.
AAAATGAGGCCTACACACTGGCTCAAAAAATTAAAGATTCGCTTGATGATTGATTTGAACGCACATCAAAAGCAGGTAAATGGGCGTTGTATCGGCTTTTTACGCCTTAAGCAGTTGGTCACGCTGTGGGTTTGTTTGTCCATCACTCCGCTGGCCAGCTCGGCCGAGCTAAAGCAGCTGTTTGACACTGAAAATCTGCGAGCCACTGACTCTGTACTGGTTACGCAAATACAAGATGGTGCGCCAGATACCGTGCTGTATGAATGGCAAATCGAGAAGGCTTTGATTCCAGCATCACTGGCTAAATTGGCGACCTCTTATCTTGCAATACAAAAGTGGGGTTTGGATAAACGTTTTCACACGGATTTTTATCGGCAAGACAGCACCCTCTGGGTAAAAGGCTACGGTGACCCCTATCTGGTATCCGAAGAGCTGGATTTAGTTGCCAGCGCATTACAGAAACATGACCTTGAGTCGGTGCGCTCGATTGCAATCGATAATTCATTTTTTTCAGATCACACGGTGCCAGGCCGAACCCAAGTGGTTGACCCTTACAATGCACCTTTAGCCGCAGTCAGTGCTAATTTTAATACAGTGAAGCTGCAAAACTCGAACGGTCAATTACAAAGCGCTGAACCGCAAACGCCGCTTACCGAAATCGCTAAAAGGCTGGCTAAAAAGATGGAACGCCCTTTAAGCGGTAAAACCGAACGCATCAACTTGATTAATGCCGACAATGCGGCGCAACACTTTGGGCAAATCCTCGCGCATAAGTTAGATCTACATGGCGTAAGCGTGCATTCTGAAGAGGCAGTAAGTAGCTCGCTGCCTGACGATGCAACATTGCTTTATCAACATATCAATACGCATTCACTGGCGGACATTATTCGCGGCACACTGGAGTATTCGAATAACTTTATGGCCAATCAGCTTTTTTTAATGATGGTTGGTCAAGATAGCGCAAATTTTACTAAGGCCTCAAACACCGCCGAGGCTCGATTAAAGCATGATTTTTCTTGGCAGGGTTTTGCTCTTGAAGAGGGCGCTGGTCTTTCAAGAAAAAATCGTTTGACTGCAAAGCAGATAAATCAACTATTAAGTACCTTAGAGCCGGCTAAGCGGCTTTTCAAACGCTATGACCTCGGCCACAGTGAGGTGACTGTGTTGGCTAAAACCGGCACATTAAATGGTATAAGAAGTTTCGCGGGGTTTATTGAGATTAAAGAAAGGCGTTATCAGTTTGTCTTTAACTTTAACCGAAAGGTGCCATACAAATATCGCGAAAGCCTATTGAAAAAGCTCGTGGCCAAACTGGTTGATATTGATTAAAGCCAATGGCTTTATACGATATAGAAAGATGCCGACAACAATCTAAAGACAGATATAGAAATGCGTGGATTTGGTGGTAAGAAAAGCAGTGTGCGAGACGTTGACGAAGAGCGAGCGCCGCTGTCTGCGAGCAGTGGCTGGGCAAGTTTAAAGCAGTTACTACCGTATTTTTCAGAGTTCAAGAGCCGTATTTTTCTGGCCTTGCTGTGTTTGATTGCTGCAAAAGTGGCCAGCGTGGGGCTGCCCTTTATTCTCAAAGACATCGTCGACCAGTTAAACAGCGATTCTTTGCTGCTGGTGCCATTATCGTTATTGGTCGCCTATGGTGTGGTTCGTTTTGCCAATGTGCTGTTTGGTGAGCTACGCGATACTCTGTTTGGGCGAGTTACCGAGCGCGCCATGCGTCGCATCGGCCATAAAGTATTCACCCATTTACACTCGCTGGACATTGCCTACCACTTGAATCGGCGAACGGGTGGTGTCTCCAGAGATATCGAACGAGGTGTTACGGGCATTAGTTTTTTGATGCGCTTTATGATCTTCAATATTGTGCCCACCTTTATCGAAATCGGCATGATCATTGGTATTCTATTCGCTAAATACTCACCCTGGTTCGCCTTGATAGTCTCGTTGTCGGTAGTTTCATACGTCGGTTTTTCAGTGGTGGCCACCGAATGGCGAACCGAAACCGTTCGGCAAATGAATAAGGCTGAAAGCAAATCGAGTACCCGTTCGGTCGACAGCTTGCTGAACTTTGAAACCGTTAAATATTTCAATAACGAAGCCTACGAAGCCGATCGTTACGATGAGGACTTAGCCGACTGGGAACAAGCGCGAAGGCGAAACCGGCTTACTTTGTTTGGGCTTAATGGCGGCCAAAGCTTCATTATTGCGGCATCAGTGACGGCTTCTATGATTTTGGCCGCGTACATGGTTGAAAGTGGCGACATGACCATTGGCGAGTTCGTGTTAATCAACGCATTGATGATGCAGATTTTTCTGCCTTTGAACTTTCTTGGCTTTGTGTACCGAGAAATGAAGGGTTCGCTTGCCAATATTGACGCCATGTTTGCCTTGCTCGACATTGTTCCAGCGGTTAAGGATGGGGCCGATGCCAAGCCCCTAAAAGTAGACAGCGGGCGTATTGAGTTTAAAAATGCCGAGTTTGCGTATCAATCGGAACGGCCCATTTTGAAAGGCGTGAGCTTTGTTGTTGAACCAAAGCAAAAAGTGGCCATTGTGGGCGGCAGTGGGTCAGGAAAATCCACCATTCTTAAAACACTGTTTCGGTTTTATGACATCACCGGTGGCCAGGTATTGATTGACGGTCAAGATATTCGCGAAGTCACGCAGCAGAGTTTGCGCCGTGCAATCAGTGTGGTTCCGCAAGACACGGTTTTGTTCAATGCCAGTATTTTTGAAAACATTCAATACGGTAACGTCGACGCGAGTGAAGATGAAGTATGGCAAGCGATAAAAATGGCCTACCTCGAAGACTTCATTTTGAGCCTGCCAGATAAAGAAAACACGCACGTGGGCGAACGTGGGCTCAAATTATCCGGCGGTGAAAAGCAGCGCGTTGCTATTGCTCGTGCGGTTCTCAAACAGCCCAAGGTCATGGTGTTCGATGAGGCGACTTCATCGCTTGATAGCCGAGCCGAACAACGCATATTACAAGCGATGGAAAGTGTGCGCGGCAATTACACCAGCCTTGTGATCGCTCATAGGCTTTCGACCATCGTTGATGCCGACCTCATTTTGGTGTTGGACGAGGGCAGAATCGTTGAGCAAGGGTCTCACACCCAGTTGCTGGCGTTGGGCGGACATTATGCCGCTTCATGGAATCTGCAAAATCAAATAGAAAGCTAAAATTACGCATTATTTGTGCTACTGACTGCTACTACATGCTACTGCGTGCCACGGTAGAGCGGTATTTTCATGGTGGCTCTGGTAGACTTGCGCGCATAACCAGAGCACTAAAAGTGAGTCTTATATGCTGTATTCGTTTGCCAAACCCGCCCTGTTTGCCTTAGACCCTGAAAAAGCCCATGACCTAGCGATTGGCGGTTTTTCGGCCATTTCAAAGTCGTCGATAGCCACTCGTCAGTTAGAGCGCACAACCGGTGCCTGCGTGCCGGATTTGCCGGTGACCTGTATGGGCATAGACTTTCGTCACCCTGTTGGTTTGGCGGCCGGCTTAGATAAAGACGCCCAAGCCTTCCCGGCGTTTTCGGCTCTTGGGTTTAGCGGGGTAGAAATGGGCACCGTCACGCCCAAACCACAGCCCGGAAACGACAAGCCTAGAATGTTTCGTTTAGTCGAAGACGAAGCCATCATTAACCGCATGGGCTTTAATTCTGGCGGTGTGGACACCTTTCTATCGAACCTAAACAAAACCGATCGCACCGCGATAGCTGGCATCAATGTCGGTAAAAATGCGGTGACCCCGATTGAACAAGCGGCCAGCGATTACGTGAACGCTATGCAACGTGTTTATTCTCAAGCTGACTATATAACCGCCAATATTTCCTCGCCGAATACCAAGTCATTGCGAGACCTGCAAAACAGCAGCTTTCTTGATTCCTTGCTGTTAGAAATTAAAACGGCGCAGCTCAAATGCGAGAAAGTTCATCAGCGTTACGTGCCGATCGCTCTCAAAGTTGCTCCAGATTTAGAAGAAGATGAAATCGAAGCCATTGCTGAATTAGTTATGTCGCATAAATTCGATGCCTTGATCGCCACCAACACCACCGTCGCAAGGCCTGATTCGTTGCGCAGCCGACATAAGTCCGAAGCGGGTGGTCTAAGCGGTGCGCCGGTCAAAGACCGCGCTACTGATTGCATTCGTGAGTTCTATCGCCATTTACAAGGGCAGGTTCAAATCATTGGTGTTGGCGGTATTAAAACCGCCGACGATGCTTGGGAGAAGATGGTTGCCGGTGCCGATTATGTGCAAATATACAGCCAGTTTATCTATCAAGGCCCGGCCATGATCAAAGACATTGTAAAAGGCCTGCAGGAACGTGTGAAGCAAAGCGGCCAGGCGAGCTTACCAGAAGCCTTGGCCAAGGCACGAGGCTAAGCAAGGACATTTTGCCTTGCCGTAGCAGTCCAAGCCGAGTATCCTGCGCGCAGCCAACTGGACAGTCGCTGCTTGATTCATTCTGAGAATACAAGGAGAGGAAAGTCCGGGCTCCGCAGGGCAGGGTGCCAGATAACGTCTGGGCGGTGAAAACCGACGGCCAGTGCAGCAGAGAGCAGACCGCCTTGTATTAACTAGGTGTTGTGTATTCAGCGTCTAGTTTTATGCAGGGTAAGGGTGAAAGGGTGCGGTAAGAGCGCACCGCGTTTGTGGTAACACAAATGGCATGGTAAACCCCACTCGGAGCAAAACCAAATAGGTGTTCTGATTGCTAACCTTCGGGTTGGCAGATAAGGCGCGGCCCGCGCTGAACACGGGTAGGTTGCTTGAGGTGTGCAGCGATGTACATCCTAGATGAATGACTGTCTACGACAGAACCCGGCTTACAGGTTGGCTACTTTTTTGAATTTGGTGCATGGACGCATCAAATCGAGATCGTTGCTTGTGCCCGTCAGCTTTTAGCCAGCCTTGAACCAATCAGCTTCGAGCAGGCAATCAACAACAGCCCAAATAGATAAAATGCGAACCCCATGCCAATCACATTCGTGATTAATCTTGCCGAGCCAAGCGCGGGTAAATCAATGAACGGATAGGGGTAAAACCCTGAGAACTCCGCTCTAAGCAGCGCGTATATACAGTAGATCGCAGGCAAGGCGATACAAGCCAAGGCATCCTTACATTGAAACTTAAGCTGAGCTTGAAAAACTAACCACCACAGCACCGTTAAAATGGGAATAAACGTGTGGGTAATCAAATTTCCCAGTAGGTCTAAACCGAATTGAGGCTCTGACGAAGACAATAATGCATGAAATATTATGCCAACACCCAAAATGGCCGATGCTGTCGCCAAGGGTACTGGCTGCTTTATGTGGCGCCCTATGGCTATCAGTAGCATGACAATAAACACCAAACTATTAGTCCAAATCGTGAAGAACTGAAACAAATGCGACAGCGCACCGAGTACGGCTCCGCCTTGCTGGTAGTTAAGGTAAAATTTTATCGCAATGCCGCTAAACGCCAGTAATGCAATAAACAGTGCTGATGCGCGATATTGAGTCATTTTGATTTGAGACTCAGACCTCATTTTGTCGCGATTTTTTAGCTACGATCATTTGGTGGTAATTATTTAGTCGCTATCATTTAGTTGCTATCAAAGTATCGAGCTCGGTCTTCAACTTGCCAAGAATAGTGTCGTAGTCGAATGCCCCAAGTTTTTCACCACGGCGTTTTAGATTGACCTTACTTGGCCCACACCACAGCCCTAGGTCGGCATCGTCGGTTTCGCCCGGGCCATTTACTCGGCAACCCATCACGGCAATGGTGATATTGTGCTCTTCGGCATAAGTCGTCATCTCTTTAACGTCTTGCGCTAATTCGATAAACGCTTCGTTTTCCACCCGTGAACAACTTGGGCAGCTAATGATATTGAGTTTGTTCGGGTCAAACGCCACCACACTTCGCACGCGGCCAGCGTAAATGTCGTCGATGATTTCATGGCCGGCGTCCACTTCATCGGCTTTGATTTTATTCGGCAAGGTAAGTGACACGCGTACCGTGTCGCCAATGCCTCGGCCGATTAATTGCTCAAACGCGATGCGAGTTTTCACCACACCCATGGGGGGCATCCCCGCTTCGGTTACGCCCAAATGCAAGGGTACGTCAGGGCGGGCTTCTGCGAAACGAATGTTCGCGGTGATTACTTTTTGAGGGTCAGAGTCTTTGAGCGACACCACGTAACGCGTAAAGCCAATTGAATCCAGGTATTCACAGTGCTCAAGTGCGCTGTCTAACATCGGCGAGACAGAATCTCGTGGGTCGTATTTATCCAGCTTGGCTGGGTCAACGGAGCCACAATTAACCCCGACCCGCATTGCACAGTCGTTGGTTCCTGCAATGTCAGCTAAGTAGCTGACTTTTTCTTGCCAAGTCTTTTTTCGTTCATGGTGAAACAAATGACCTGGGTTGTAGCGAATTTTATCAACATAGGGTGCCACCAAGGCCGCCATTCGATAGTTCTCTTGCAGGTCGACAGACAGGGTTGCATTAGTCGCTTTGCGTATTTCGATGAGTGCCGCGGCATCGCGCTTGTCGTCCACCGCAATTCGCACCACGCCTGCCTTGCGCTCATGCAGCGCATTGGTTTGATCAATGGTGGCATCAATGTCTTGAGTACGTGTGGCGCACATGCTTTGCACCACAATAGGGTTGCCGTTACCAATTTTAATATTGCCGACGGCAATTTCACGGGTTGGGTTACGAGTGATTTTCACGATAAATAGCTCTTCAAAGATGATCGAAGTTGAGCGAATGCGGCTCAACAGGCCTATGCGGCGCTAGTTTACTGTACCGCTAAACTTTCCGACACGATTTTGGTGCCGAAATAACCTAATTGTATTAATAGAAATCCGGCAATTGTCCAATACACCGCTTGTGTACCACGTAAACCGCTGAAATGTCGTTTGGCGAGCATGGTGGCGAACACTAACCAACCCAAGGTCGCCAATACAATATGGTGGGTGAATTCTAAGGGTTGCTGGTAAATCTGCTGACTAAACAATGTGCCGCTTACCAGCGTTAAGGTAAGCAATATGAAACCGGTCCAGACCAGTCTGAACAATAATTGCTCCATGGTTTGCAAAGGCGGTAAGGCTAACAAAACAGCCGGTGATGCGTGTTGCTTGAGTTTGCGTTCTTGGTATACGTAGAGCAGGGCTTGTATTGACGCGATTGCTAAAATGCAAAAGGCCAAAACCGACACAATAATATGCGCACTCGATGCCGCACTGGAGTTACTAATGGCGACGAATTCATTGCCCCAAAGTTGAGAAAACACCAATGAAATAGCGGTTAAAGGAAAAACGATAATACCCAGCCTGCGAATCGGCAGGCTCAATGAGCCTAAAAGAAAGATCAAACATAAAAGCCCGCTGATGCTTGCCGACATAGAGCCTAGGCCAAAGTTCATGGCGCCATCTTGAAAACTAAACTGATACGCAAAGCCCAAATGAAGCAGGGTTGCGAGGCCGCCTAACCACACCGACTTGAATATCAGCGATTGGTTTTGCGTGCTGTTATTGGCGATGCCACGAATGTGGCTAACAACCATAGCCGTAGCGCCCAGGTAGAGCGCGATAATGCAAATTAATAAAACAGTGCTTAACATTCTTCTAGTTGGAGTGTCTTATGCGTTGATTGCGGTCAGAATAGCGTGAGATTTAGCCTTAAGAAAGGTAGAATATCACACCTAATTTGCATTCTAAGGCTTTCATTATCATGTTTGAACAACTCGGCGATCGCTTACAAGGCACCTTTAAAAAACTTCGTGGCCAAGGCCGCTTAACTGAAGACAATATTTCCGACGCCATGCGCGAGGTTCGTATCGCCTTGCTTGAAGCGGATGTGTCACTACCAGTCGTAAAATCGTTTATTAAAGGCGTTAAAGAAAAAGCCATTGGCACCGATGTGTCAAAGAGTCTGAACCCCGGGCAAATGGTGATCAAAATTGTACAAGACGAGCTTGTGCAATTAATGGGCGCCGCCAATGATGCACTAAACTTAGCGCAAACACCGCCAGCCGTAATACTGGTAGCGGGTTTGCAGGGTGCGGGTAAAACCACCACCGTAGGTAAGCTTGCCAACCGCTTAAAGAAGCGCGAAGGCAAAAAAGTCATGGTCGTCAGTGCGGATATTTACCGCCCAGCCGCCATTCAACAGTTAAAAACGCTGGCCGAGAGCATTGATGTCACCTGGTGCCCAAGTGAAGCGAATCAGAACCCAGTCACGATTGTTGAAAATGCGAAGACTGCTGCCAAAAACGGTGTATTTGACGTTTTAATCGTTGATACCGCCGGCCGTTTGCACGTTGATCACGAGTTGATGGACGAAATCAAACTGGTGCACAAAGCCGCGAACCCAGTAGAAACGCTGTTTGTGGTCGATTCAATGACCGGCCAAGACGCCGTAGTGAGCGCAAAGGCGTTTGACGAAGCATTGCCCTTAACCGGTGTTGTATTGACCAAAACAGACGGCGATGCACGCGGTGGTGCGGCGCTGTCGATTCGTGAAGTAACCGGCAAACCGATTAAGTTCCTCGGCATAGGCGAAAAAATTGACGGCATCGAAGCCTTCCACCCAGATCGCGTAGCATCGCGCATACTGGGCATGGGCGATGTTATGACTCTGATCGAAGAAGCCGAAGAAAAGGTCGACAAAGAAAAAGCCGAAAAACTGGTTAAAAAGCTGAAGAAAGGCAAAGGCTTTGATCTGGAAGATTACCGAGACCAAGTTATGCAAATGAATAACTTGGGCGGTATCGAAAGCATGATGGACAAGCTACCTGGCATGGGCAATATGAAACTGCCGAATAATGCCATGACCGCCGCCATGGGCGACATGAATAAAAGCGTGGCGGTGATCAACTCGATGACGGCGAAAGAACGAAAGTTTCCAAACTTAATACAAGGCGGGCGCAAAAAACGCATTGCCGCCGGTTCAGGTACCACCATTCAAGACGTAAATAAAACCCTAAAGCAATTTACCCAAATGCAAAAAATGATGAAGAAAATGGGTGGCAAAGGGAAAATGGCCAAAATGATGCGCGGCATGGGCGGAATGCCCGGCATGGGTGGAAAATTCCCACCTGGTGGAATGGGCGGCGGCGGTGGAATGCCATTCTAGGGGCTTCGCATCTACGCTAGACCTGCCACTTAGCTTGTCCGATGGATAACTCGATGTCGAATTGCCTAAAGTAATAAGTTGCTATCAGCAATTAATGTGTATCTCACCCCACTAATTCAATAAACTAATTGAAACAGTGGTTATGTTCAACGGCAAATGGAACAAACAATGAAAACCCAAAGACCGATTTTTAAGGTCGAAAAACTAACTGAATTGGTTGTTCTACAAATTCGTTAGAATCTCAACACAGGAATAGCCAGTCGGTTAATAGACATGAAAATCATTCAAAAAAAAATACTAGTTGGAACTAAAATAATAGAGTTGTCAGATGAAAAAGTTCGTTTGGCATTTAAGTCATTAACCAATCGAAATGAAGAGTATATAAATTTATTTGATCTCAATTCCCAATATGACAAATATAGACATCGACCTTATAAATTTCTTATAGTAGGTATTTTACTCTCGATTCCTGGGGTACCATTTTTTATCGAATCAATTACTGCTTGGGATTTAGTTCCATTATTTGTTTCAAGTATTTTTTTATTGCCTGGCTTGGGTTGTATCGTGGCATATGTTTACCAACAATCTGATAATATAATTTTTCGATATAGGCACAATGATAGTGTCGCTTTTAATATCTGGAATAACAAACCAAACAAAAAAGAGCTGGAGCAATTTTTAGAGGAATTTAGCAAGAAAATAGAAAAAACTAAATTTCACCCTGAAACTTCGAGCGAACAGAAAATCGAGGCGTATAAAAATGCAATAGAGTTTTTGTTTCACGAAGAGATAATTACAGAAGCAGAAGCCAAAAAAATATTTATAAAAGCAAAAAATAAAGCGTTAGATATCAAGCAAGGTGAAATAGTACGAATTAAATAAAAAATTCTAAAAAGCAATGGGTCAGATACACATTTATTAATGTACATATGACTCCACTAGTACTCGACCAGCACTGACCCTTTTTTATGGAATTTTATTTTGTAAGCAGTTACGCTATTTAATCAGGTATCTGAAAAAGGAGTTTAGGATGAAGTGTTTAATTTCGTTTGCAGTGCTGATAGTTAGTTTCCGATAGGTCTTTCTACGGCAATGACGTGTAAATATGCAACTAATCTAAGTGATGGAACCCTCACGTGTTTTGCAGAGGAAGAGTTTCAAAAAGTAAGTCATGTATTTCATAATTGGATTGAGAATGGTCGTAATGCGTGGTTTGTGGAAACAAACACATATAGGCCAACCAACACGTTTAAATGTAGATGCGCAGCGCGCACATTCGTGACCCTTACCGTGACTGGCTTTGGAATTGTTAGAAATAACGGTGAAAGCATCTTGATCGAATGTCCCAGGGTTGGTTTACCGCCTGGCGTTTACGAAGTCTAACTTGTAAGCTAGACCATGATTTTGTTAAACAAAACGTTTAGTTTATTAGTTGTTGTTTGCGCCATTGGTTTTGTGCTCGTAACTTTAAGAACTGATTTCATTAAAGACGAGGCGGCGCCCATTGATAAAATAAATGCTGAGAAAAATGGGGCTTCAGCAGGTCACGAAATGGTGCCGCGCAATCAACTAAAAAAAAATCCGTTCGAAGATGATCATGATTCGAAAAACGTCAGTGTGGTTTTAATGGCAGGGCAGCCTATTTCAGTTGACTGGAAATCGCTTGATACAAAGATGTATGTGCTACCAGAAAAATATAACGCTGCAGAGCTTTATGAACGATTAGAAGCTAAGGCGTTGGCTGGCGATGCGGTTGCTGCACGGGTATTGGCCTTTGAAATAGAGCGTTGTAATGATGCATTCTTCGATGGCGTTGAGCATGCGAATTCGATAGATTTGGTTAGAAATGACAAGAGTTACATTTCACCTAGAGGCGTGGCGGTTAAGGTTGATTTTGATGGCGATGGCATGGATCGGTTTATCGACCAATTGAACAACGAATACCGTCATTGTGAGGATTTGTCCCTTGAAAAACGAGGGCACTCAACACTTTGGGCTAGATACGCTGCCGAACGAGGAGACTTTCAGGCGACTTTGCTACTCAAAGACTTGATAGTTGAGCCGAGTGAAAAAATCGATCAGCTTTTGGTGTTATGGGAAGATTTTGGCTATGTTGATGCTTTATACGAATTGGCGGTGTTAAATTATCAAGCCGAAGACGATTGGGTACCTAGCCAAACCAAAAGCCGCAAATCTCTTTCTGTGAGTTATTTACTGCTGGCGGGCAAATTGAAAACAATCGCCTTAATGCCAGGCGATACCGTTGATAAACCTAATTTCCTTAGCTCTCGAGACCAGGCCTTACGTATGTTGAGTGCCGATTTATCGGCGGCGGATCACTTAGACGCTGAAGAATATGCTTTAGAGTTGTTCCGAAACAACCCAAACTGTTGCGCTGATATTCGACATTGAAGGTGGAACTTCTCGTTTAAACGGCGCATGTGGTTAAGATGGCCGCTAGTATCTACACTGGGTAGTGAGCTGTAATCGTGAACCTGTGACTAAGCGAGCGAATGCCAGTTATACGCAAATCGCTGACGGTCAATTTCAGTTACTATTTTATCGCGTGATTGGCTTCAGGAACCTGGATTTTTACCAAGAAAATCATTCTCATTGGCATGCTATCGCCCTTCAAAGACGTGAGTATTAGTTGCATTCATTGATGCTGTGAACACACTTCAGTCAGACGCCTAGGCCAGCTGAGATTAACTCAGGTAAACTGCATGCAGTTTTAATTTCACAGTTTAATAATGCCATGTCTACCATCGTCAACCGCCGTGACCTCGACTTCCTTTTATATGAAACGCTTGGTCTTGATGGGCTGCTTAAGAATGAGCGATATTCCGATTACGATAAAGAGTCTCTGGATGCGATATTTGATTTGTCGCAATCCATCGCTGAAGACGTGTTTCAACCGTTTGCGGCAAAGTTAGACAACAACGAGCCTAAATTTGTTGATGGTAAGGTTGAGATAATTCCTGAGGTGCAAGAAGCACTCACCGCCTTTAAAGAGGCCGGCTTATTCGCGACCGGCTATGACGCTGAGCTAGGCGGCATGCAGTTGCCTTGGATGGTACATCAGGCGGTGAGCGCGATGTTTGTTTGCGCAAACGTGTCGGTTTCCAGCTATGTGTTCCTAACCAATGGCGCCAGCAATATGTTGAACGCCTGCGGTTCGCAAGAGTTGAAAGATAAGTACCTGCCGAAAATGACGGTGGGCGATTGGTTTGGAACCATGTGTTTGTCTGAGCCGCAAGCCGGCTCGTCTCTGGCCGACATTCGAACTAAAGCTGAGCCCTTGGCTGACGGCAGTTACAAAATCACCGGCACCAAAATGTGGATTTCCGCTGGCGATCATGAATTAACTGAAAACATCATTCATATGGTGTTGGCGAAGGTCCCTGGTTCACCGGCTGGTGTAAAAGGTATTTCCTTGTTTTTAGTGCCTAAGCGCCGCGTGAATGACGACGGCAGCGTGGGTGAGAGCAATAATGTGGCCTTGGCAGGCCTGAATCATAAAATGGGCAATCGCGGCACCACTAACTGCTTGCTTAATTTTGGTGAGAATGGCGAATCTATTGGTTATTTGGTTGGCGCTGAGAATCAAGGTTTATCGAATATGTTCCACATGATGAACGAGGCTCGTATCAGTGTGGGTATGGGTGCCACCATTATGGGGCTGGGCGGCTTTTTATATTCCTTGGATTACGCTAGAAATCGCCCTCAAGGCCGTCATTTATCAAACAAAGACCCAGAGACCCCCATGGTGATGATTTCTGAGCACGCTGATGTCAAGCGTTTGCTCATGTCTCAGAAAGCCAATGTCGAAGGCGCACTGGCGCTGATGTATTACTCGGCTCAATTATTGGACGAACAAAAGCTGGCGGCTACCGATGAAGAACGCGATCGTGTGACCTTATTGCTTGAGTTGCTTACGCCGATTTGTAAATCGTGGCCCTCGGAGTTTTGTTTAGAGGCTAACAAGCACGCCATTCAAATCTTGGGTGGCTATGGTTATACCCGCGAGTACCCGGTTGAACGTATTTATCGAGACAACCGTTTGAACCATATCCACGAGGGTACGCACGCGATTCACGGGCTGGATATATTGGGCCGTAAGGTACGCATTGGTAATGGCGCTGCGCTGAAAATATTAGCTGAGGAAGTTACCGCTACAATTGCCGACGCGGCACAGCACGCGGATTTTGCAGGCTACTGTGGTGATCTACAAGGCGCCATGCAGACGGTTGAAACAACACTGCAAGCGGTTGGCAAAGAAGCTAACCCGGCCTTAGCACTTGCTAATGCCACGGTGTTTCTCGATGCGATGGGGCACGTGGTGATTGCCTGGATGTGGCTGAAGCAGGCCGTTGCGGCTAAATCAGGCCTTGAAAATGGTTCAGCCAATGACAAAGCGTTTTATCAAGGTAAGTTGTCCGCATGCCAGTTTTTCTATCGCTATGAATTGCCAAAAGCGATTTGTCAGTTTGAACTGGTTGCGAAGGTTGATGACACCTGTTTTAACTTAGAAGCCGATGAATTTATTGGCATTTAATCGGGTGGCTGTTAAAGAGTTATTTGTGACTAACTCAAATTAGAATTACCGAATATTAATACGTGTTTTAGCTTACAAGCGTCTATATATGGCATAAATGAACAATTATTTGATGTTTGCGGTGTAGACTCGCTATGTTAAATGTACAACTCCACTCTACGAGGTAATTATTATGAATTCGAAATCCATTTTCCGGCGCATTGCGTTGGTCGCGTCGCTGCTGTTAATTTGCAGTCAATCGGTGTTTGCTGACGGTCATGAGCATGATGATGTCGTGCTAAAAGACATTCCATCGGGTAACTACGCCGTTGATTTGACGCACGCCAGTGTGGTCTGGAAGGTCAGCCATTTTGGCTACTCGAATTACGTTGGTCGCTTCACTGATTTCACCGCTGATATCGCACTCGACGTCGACGATTTCTCTAAAAGCTCGGTGATGGTTGATATTAAAGTGGACTCGATTGATACCGCTTATCCAAACCCGGAAAAAGAAGATTTCGATAAGAAGCTTTCAGAAAAATGGTTATTGTCAAAAGACACGCCATCAATCATTTTTAAAAGCACTAAAGTGAGTGCCTTAAGTGGACGAAACTTTACCATTGAAGGTGACATGACCATGGCAGGGCAAACACACAGTGTTACCCTTGATGCAAAGATCAATGGTTCTACGCCGAGTCACCGTTTCTTGAAGAAGCCGCTGGTGGGTTTTTCGGCCACCACAACCCTCGATAGAACCACTTGGGGCGTGAGCAAGTATGCGCCAGCTTTGGGTGCCGAGGTTACAGTTGAAATTGAAGGTGAGTTTATTAAGGCTGACTAATCAACGAGTAAGCTTATTGCTATAAAACCGCCTTTCTCGCAAACCATTCAGGTTAAAAAAGGTAGGTTTTTAAACGGCCTCAACTGAGAAGTTGGGGCCGTTTTATGTTTAAATTAGCTTCAAAGTTTGTACGCATTTACGGTATCGGCCGTTTAGTGACTTACACATTGCCCGCACAGGATCACATTAATGTCTAAATCTAATTCTCTTTACGATAAGCTTGTTTTTAGCAACGCTAAATGGGTGCTGCTTGCCTTCGTTGTGCTGCTGTTAGGTTTGTCAAAATTTGCCGGGAATTTTCGATTAGACGCGTCTTCAGATTCCTTGGTGCTTGAGAACGATCAGTCGCTTAAGTACTTTCGTGAAGTCGTTTCAAAGTACAGCGCGGCTGATCTGTTGATCGTAACCTATTCACCCAAAGCGGATTTATTTGATGACGCCACCCTGAGTGATCTGGCTGAGCTTCGAGAGAGTATTTTAGAGCTCGATATGGTGGCCGGGGTCAATTCAATATTGGATATGCCTCTAACGCAAAGCCCGCCAGTTACCTTGGCTGAGCTTGCCAGCTCCCCTCAAACATTATTGGATGAACGCACCGACCGAAAGCTGGCTCGCAAGGAATTTGGTGAAAGCGAGCTGTTTAAAAACTTGTTGGTGAGCAATGATCTATCAACCACTGCCATTGCGGTGGCGGTAGAAGCCGATGTCGAGCTTTCGAATTTAGTAAATCGGCGAGATGAACTACGAGAATTACGTGCTTCGAAAAGCGCCTCAAAAGCACAATTGCAAGAATTGGCGGCGGTTACTCTTAAACATCAAGCTAGGGCTGAAGAGTTTGGCGAGCGTCAAGCGAAACTCGTGGCGCAAATGCGCCTGTTGATCGACAAGTATCGAGATAATGCCAAATTGTTCCTTGGCGGCGTGCCGATGATCGCGGTCGACTCTGTCAGCTTTATCGAAGGCGACGTGGTGGTGTTTGGTGCGTCGGCGTTATTGGTCATCATTGTTATTCTAGCGATTGCATTCCGCCAAGTAGGTTGGGTGGTGATGCCGCTTATCAATTGCATGACGACGGGCTTTCTCATGGTCTGTTTGCTTGGGCTTTTGAACTGGCCGATCTCGGTGGTGTCGTCAAACTTCTTGTCGTTGCTGTTGATCATTACCTTGTCGTTGAATATTCACCTGATAGTTCGTTATCGAGAGCTCGCCAAGGAGCGACCCGATGAAACCCAGCAAGCGCTGTTAAGCGCAACGGTAAGGTCTAAATTTATTCCCTGTGTTTATACAGCGCTGACCACAATCGTGGCGTTTGCCTCGTTAATCGTCAGTGGTATTCGCCCTGTAATCGATTTTGGTTGGATAATGTGTTTGGGGATCTTGGTTGCGGTGGTCACCACCTTTACGCTGTTTCCGGCGTTGGCCATGTTAATGAAACCAACTAAGGTTAAGTCAAACCGTGATGCTATTTCCAAAGTAGTGTTAGGTGGGGCACAAAAATTACACGCCAAAGGCGTATTGGTGAGTGCGTTTTTCGGTCTGGTGTCGGCATTGGCGGTTTACGGCTGTCTAAACCTAACGGTGGAAAACCGTTTTATTGATTACTTTAAGCCAGAAACTGAAATCTACCAGGGTATGGTGGAGATCGACACCAAATTGGGCGGTACCACGCCGCTGGATATTATTCTGGATGCGCCATCGGATTGGGTGTCGCCGCTTGAACTGGCTGCACAGCGTGCCGCTGAATTCGGTGGCGGGGCAGTCAACGAAAATACGGAAGAAGATTCGGACTTTGATGACTTCGACGACTTTAACGATTTTGAAAGCGCGGATACAAGTACCGATGCCATTGCCAAAACAAGCGCTGATGACGATTTCGATGATTTTGATGATTTTGATAGCGAGAGTTTTGACGACTTCGATGACTTTGAGAACTCTGGCGGTGAATCGAATGAAGCGGACGATATTGCGCCGAATTTGGTTTCCAGTTCGTATTGGTTTAACACCGAAGGCCTAAATAAAATTAAGGCCATTCAAGCGTCGTTGGAACAAATAGAAGCCACCGGCAAGGTCATGTCTTTGGCCACCACAATGAGCGTGTTTAGCGGTTTGCGCGGTGCGGGTGAGCTTGATGATATCGATCTAGGCTTTATTTACACGGCTTTATCAGACAGCAACAAAAAGACATTGTTTGCGCCGTATATGTCGGATGATGGCAATCAGGTGCATATCAATGTGCGAGTGTTCGAGACCATTCGTGGCTTAGATCGAAACAAACTCATTGCTGATGTAAGAAGCATGATAGTCAATGAGCACGGCTTAGACGATAAGCAAGTTAACATCTCCGGCCTGGTGGTTATGTATAACAATATGTTGAACTCTCTGTTTAGTTCACAGATCGCCACCTTAGGCACCGTGTTTGTGGTGATTTTCCTGATGTTTATTGTGCTGTTTCGCAGTGTGAAGCTGGCCATGTTAACCATTGTTCCTAATGTTTTCTCGGCATCGGTGGTGCTTGGAATCATGGGTATATTTACCATTCCTTTGGATTTAATGACGATCACGATCGCGGCCATATCGGTGGGCATTGCAGTCGATAACTCTATCCATTTTGTGCACCGGTTTAGTGACGAAATTGTTGCCACTAAAGATTATCGTCGCTCGATCGATGTTGCTACTCGCAATGTTGGCCAAGCGATGTTTTACACCACCATCGTAATAACCGCTGGCTTTCTAATCATGGTCTTTTCAAATTTCGTGCCCACTATGTACTTTGGCGTACTGACTGGCATCGCGATGGTTACCGCGCTGATTGCTAATTTGATTATGCTGCCAATGCTGATCAATAAATTTAAGCCGATCGCGGTTGAGTAAGTAAATTTTTAATAAAGCTTATTTTAGGGAGTCGTCTTTTGATAGATCTGTCGCCACAGCGCTCTACGGTAGTTGGTCTTTCCGGTTCACAATACCCTGCGAGTCTCGCAGGGCACTTAGCCTTGCTCCAACTGCCTGTGCCCCAACTGCGTGTGCGCCAACTGAGTGTGCTTTGGAGTGCTAAGTTGCAGAGGCAATGTTAATACGCATGGTTAGGCAATCGCTCACACAACTCTTATTTTCGTTGCTTCTAATATTTACGATATTTGGCAGCCATTCCACACATTCTCAAGGTTCACACATGACTTCAAATAACACCGATTTAACCTCTTTGCCCGCGGGCTCTATTGAGCTGGTTCACGGAGCCAGTGACCCTACGCACGCTGTCATTTGGTTGCATGGCCTTGGCGCAACGGCAAATGATTTTCCTCCCGTGGTGCCGGAACTTGGCTTGGATTCGCAACGCACGATACGATTTATTTTTCCACAAGCACCGAACAGGCCAATCACCATAAACGGTGGCATGAGCATGCCCGGTTGGTACGATATCAAAGGCATGAGTATTGAAGACAAACAAGACCGGGCCGGTCTTAGCCAGTCTCAGGCTATGATTGATGGCCTGTTAGACGATTTAATTGACAGTGGTATTCCAAGCAAGAATATTATTATTGCTGGTTTTTCTCAGGGCGGCGCGGTGTCGTATTTTTCTGGCGTTCGTTCAAAGCATAAGTTAGCGGGTTTATTGACTATGTCGACGTATTTGCCATTTGATGAACAAACTCAGGGTGAACAAAGTAGGGTTAATGTTGATACGCCTATTTTTGCCAGCCACGGAACGCATGATCCAGTTGTGCCAATTGCACTTGGGGAAATGAGTGTTAAACGTTTAACTGAACTAGGCTATTCAGTGAAATGGCAGACTTACCCAATGGAGCATCAAGTGGTCATGGAGCAGATTAAGCACATCGGCCGGTGGATTAATTCGGTCTTTGCCGACCGTTAATTTCTAAATTGATGATGAATCTAAAGCTATCAAGAAAGCTGAGTAAGCAGGAACGTCGAGCATGGCAAAAATAGCGTGTGCGTCGCACATTTTGGTGAAGAATCAAAATGAAGCGAATAAGATTAAACAGCGCCTCGACAATGGTGAAGACTTTGCTCAATTAGCCAAGAAGTTTTCGACCTGTCCATCGGCCAAAAAGGGCGGTGATTTAGGAGAGGTTAAACGCCATGCAATGGTACCGGCCTTTGATCGTGCGGTGTTTGCTAATGGCAGCGAAGAGAAACCCTATCTTGGACCTATTAAGACCAAGTTTGGATTTCATTTAATTCAGGTTTTGTACAAAGATTAGCGTTAGCTGGCTTGTACTGGATTGGGAATTTAGTTCGAGCCTTTAATGTACTTTTTAATGTACTTTTTAATGTACTTTTTAATGTACTACCTCGGACTCAGACTCAAGGCTGATAATTAAGTTGGCCGTTAACTCGCTCCACTCTATTGGAATGATGAAAATCTTCTTCAGTTCAGAGTTTGGCATTTTCGTTGTGTTACCGCGGTGGTTCGACGGTGGCATGATTTTGAAGTTTTTACCAAATTTTCTGCGTGCATTTCCTGAAAGGGTGTTTGATATTTCCCCAGCAAGATCCAATAACTGGGACTCTTGAGTTGACATTAGCCCAAGCTCGCGCAGCAGGCGCATTAACATGCGCTCTGGCGCCGAAAAGAAAACCGCGCCACGGTAATTTCCTGAAATTGAAATTATTCCGGTGTAATCACTGATATGGGGCGTTGCGTCTTCGGTTAAAAACGGCGTGCCAACACGTGCGGATTGTTCGCTGGTGACTTGAAAGTAATTTGAAATACTGTCTACAAAGACATTTAGATCATCAACTACCATTGCTTATTCCCCCCAGGGGCAAAACGTATATATTTATAATTGGGTATCATTCTCATCTAAAGCACCCTAATATTCAAGGTGTATTTAAGGTTTTGTATACAAACTTAGTTCGCTAATTGCTTATCGCATTGAAAAATAGGGTGGTCAGTTTTGATTTTAACCTTTTGAAAGTGAAATTGTTGACACGACCCTTAACCAAACAGTGCCACTTAAGATGGTGTCCCGCATGTGCGCAGCATATCTATGTGTGGTATGCCGTCTTCTAAATACACATCCGATACGGTTTCAAAGCCGAAACCTTGGTAGAATTTTTCTAAACGGTGTTGTGCGCCGATTTCAATAGAGCGCTCTGGGTAGCGTGCCAAACAAAGTTCAATGCTGCGAGCCATTAATTCCTTGCCGAGCCCTGTTCCTCGCTGATTGATTGCCGTAGTGATACGTCCAATACTTGGGTGATTATAGCTGACCCCTGCTGGTAAAATGCGAGAGCAGGCAATCAGCTCATCGCCTTGCCATGCTAATAGATGGGTCGCCAGTTTATCTTTTGCGTCTATATCGGGGTAGGCACAGGTTTGCTCAACCACAAACACGTCTTGACGCAACTTCAAATAATCAAAGAGCTCGCCTGTGGAAAGCTCCTCTAGTGAGCTTGACTGCCATTTCACGGAGTTAACCGCCATATCCGAACGGGTCTTCAATGGAGTGCGATGGTTCGGTAAACCATTTCGGGCCGTTTGCGGTCATATAGAAATGATCTTCCAGCCGGATGCCAAACTCACCGGGTATGCTTATCATCGGTTCATTGCTGAAGCACATACCAACATCAAGCGGTGTTTGATCAGATGAAACCAGATATGGCCATTCATGTATGTCTAAACCAATGCCGTGGCCAGTTCGGTGTGGCAGCCCGGGTGTGTTGTAACCGGGCCCATAACCTTGTTCTATTAGATAACCGCGCGCTGCATCATCTACGCTGCCACACGCGGCGCCTAACTTGGCTGCTTCAAACCCGGCTGCTTGGCTGGCTTTTTCATGATTCCAGACTTGTTTATCACGTTCGCTTGGGCTTCCGAAAACGTATGTGCGAGTAATATCTGAGTTGTAACCGTGTAACTGACAGCCGGTATCAATGAGTACCATGTCATTGTCATCAAGCGCTTTGGGGTTACTGACGCCATGAGGGTAGGCGGTATCTTCACCAAATAAAACAATGCAAAAGTATGAGCCCTTTGGCGCGCCCACGGCTCTATGTGCTTGGTGTATAAAGTCGCACACTTCTTGGGTCGAGATGCCTTTGTATAAAATCTTCGCGGCCGCTTTATGAACTTGCAGGGTCATGTCTTTAGCGCGTTGCAATAACGCTAGCTCAGCACTGGACTTACGCATTCGGCAACCGGCGGTAACCGGTTTAGCGCTAACATAGTTATATTGAGGGTGCGCTTGTTGTAGACCATCACTGATAAAAAATGGGCTGGATTCATCAAGCCCAATTGCGCCGCTTTTGATACCCAGGCTCATTAGTGTTTCGCCAAACAGCTGGTAAGGGCTTTCGTGTTCTTGCCAACCATGCACTTCGCCGTCGATGAACATATAGCCTTCGAGTGTGCTTATCTCAAAGGCGGGTGCAATATAATGCAGTTCTTGCTTGTCGGTGAGTATGGCGCCTACCATGCGCTCGCTGGCTCCCCACCGTGTGCCGGTAAAATAATAGAGGTTGGTGCCAGCATTCAAGTAGATAGCCTTGATGTTGTTTTTACGCATTAATCTGCATGCATTCTCAATACGGTCTGCGAACTCCTGTCGACTGATCGGCTTCACGTTACCCGTCATATCTCGCAGATTCGCTAATTCGTCGGCGACGTTGCCGCCTCCGACGCCAATTGTCTTTGTTGATGTCATTCTTTCCTCGCGCAATGCGCCGGTAATCGTTATACACTAAGCTCCGTTAACGACTCATTCGGAACTCAACCGTGGCTCTAAAACCAACGATCTATAAGCTTAGGATTGCACTCTCTGATCTAGAACGCAACCACTATGACACGCTGAATCTGACGGTTGCAATGCATCCTTCGGAGACTCCAGAACGTATGACGGCACGAGTGTTGGCGTTTTGTTTGAATGCGCAAAAAAATTTGCTTTTCACCAAAGGTTTGAGCGCAATTGACGAGCCCGACCTTTGGGTCAAAACAATGGATGATAAAACAACACTATGGGTCGACGTGGGTGAGCCGGACCCTGATCGAGTTAAAAAGTCAGTACGCAAGGCTGAGCACGTCAAAGTTTATTCGTTCAATACAAAGAGTGACGTTTGGTGGAGTCAAGGTAAAAACAAATTCGCGCAATACGAGGTGGAAATTATTCGTTTTCACGCTGAGGCTGTCAGTAAATTAGCCAGCCAATTAGAGCGCACCGTCGATTGGTCGGTTACGATTACTGGGCAATCGGCGTTTGTGGCCTGTCGACAAGCCGAAGTAGAGGTTAATTGGGAGACTTTACAAGAGTTAAGCAAGAACTAGGTAAGAGTTAGGCAAGAACTAGAGTCTGTCGTGTCGACTGTCTTGCTCTACAGTCTAGCTTTGTGTTGTGCTTTAAAAGGACTGAGCACGTGATGCACTGGGAAAATACAAGGTTATCTGGCTTTTAGAAAATATTTCGAAAAGTTTTCTAAATTTTGAATCCAAATTTGAACAAGCTGCATCTAAAAGTAAAGAAACGTTAAATAGCCGAAGTTTGTTTTATGGCTAATTTCTAATTATTAGCGATTGTCCAATGGTGTAGACTTAATGGGCAAGCCTTTAGATTCCACAAGGTGTACAGGAACGGATTATGAATATTGCAAGATTGAAGCCCTTATTACTTGGGTCCGGGATTCTCGCCGGTGCGGCCGTAATTATTGTTGGCTTGGGTGCTGCTAAGCCTAAAACCGAGAAACAAGAAAGTGAGAAGCCGCCACTCGTTGTTCGAACAGCCGAAGCTCAATTCAAGGAGCAGACTGTTTATGCGAAGTTTCAAGGTGAAGTTCGCGCCAAGACTAATATCGAACTGGTTACCCAAGTTACCGGCAAGGTGATGTCGGTATCTGATGCCTTTATTGAAGGCGGAGAATTCAAAGCTGGCGAAACCTTATTACAGATCGATGATGCCGACTATTTGGTTGCGCTGCGTGCCGCTGAAGCAAGTGTTGCATCGGCGCAGGTTGATTTAGAGGTGGAGAGAGCCACGGCTGATAACAGAGCGCAAGAATGGCGAGATCTGCAAGGTAAGCCGATTGAGCAAGCCAACCCTCTGTTATTAAATAAGCCCCAGATAGATCGTGCCAAGGCGCGACTAACCGCCGCAAAAGCCGAGTTGGCCGCGGCTAACCTAAACTATCAACGCACTAAAATTAGCGCACCGTTTGACGGCCGCATCATGACGAAGTCAGCCGAGCTTGGTCAATTTATGTCGCGTGGCAGCAGTGTTGGGCGAGTTTTTGCGACGCAGTCGATGGAGGTCCGCATTCCAATGACCGACGTACAAGTCAACGAGTTAGGTTTGCGATTAGGCTACTCAGCGAAAGCTAATAATGGCCTGGGTATTCCCGCGAAAGTGACTACGCTTTTTGGTGATGTCATGCACAGCTGGCAAGGGTTTGTGAAAAATGTTGACGCCAGTGTTGATGCGACCACCCGTTTGTTATTTGCCACCGTGGTGGTGGATCGTCCATTTGCCGTTTCGGACTCCGTGGACGGTCAAGAAATGCCGTTAGTGCCTGGTTTGTTTGTCGATGTTGAATTAGCGTCGCCAAGAAAGTTGTCGGGCATTGAAATGCCACGTACCGCGCTGCGCAACGGCAGTCAGGTTTACGTTTATCAAGACGACGCCTTACGCTTAAAAAATGTGAATGTTAGTTATACGTCTGCTGACAAAGTGATTGTTGTAGACGATCAGCTAGGTCTGCAAATTGGTGAACAAGTTATTACCTCTTCAGTGCCGGGTGCGTATGACGGAATGCCTGCTAAGTTATATCAAGAGGGTGTCGCGGAGATTGCCGAGGCAGCAGTCGAGCAAAGCGCCAACGCGGATGAAATAGTTGCCGAAGAATTTAGCGATGAAGAGGCTGTTCTTGAAGATTCAATTGCTGAAGGCTCAATTGTTGAAGACGTTAGCGAAAGCCATTTACAGCCGGTTGCTAAGCCAAAGGTCGATGTGAACTCGCAGACAGATCAACAATTGCCAGAAAGTACGTCAGCTGAGCAAACATTGGAAGACACCAATACCGGGTCTTCCGAGGTTTCCCCCAATACAGAAGTGACGGCGCAGAACGTTTAGGCCAACCGCTAATCGGAGAAAGATCATGCACAGTTTGATTAAATGGTGGGCTGACAATACCGTGGCGGCCAATTTGCTGATGATGGCAATCATATTTGCCGGAATTTTTGGTTATAACCGCTTAGAGCGCGAGATCATGCCGACCGTGCCGTTTCCTGGCATGCAGGTGATTGTCAGTTGGCCGGGTGCGAGTCCGCGAGATGTTGAACAACAAGTTGTTTCGCGAATCGAAGAAGCTTTAAAAGATTTAGAGAGCCTCGATTGGGTACGCTCTGAATCAGGCGAAGGTTGGGGCGGCGTATTTATTCGCGCGGACAGTAGCGACAATTTTGCCTCGGTGATGGATGATGTTACCAGTCGTGTTCGGGGCATTAGCAGTTTGCCGCCCGATATTGAGCAACCTCGTATCAGTCAGTGGGTGACGCGTGAAGAGGTTATGCGGGTGGCCGTGCATGGCAATGTTGGCGAGCGAAAACTTAAACGGCTTGCCGATGAAATGCGTCGTGAAGTCGCTCAACTTAAAGGTGTTTCGATTGTTGAAACCTTTGGTACCCGTTCGGAAGAAATATCGGTAGAAGTCAGTGAAAGCGCATTGCGCCGATATCGTCTTAGTTTTGCTGATGTGACGCAAGCAATCCGCGGTTCATCCATTAACCTCTCAGCGGGTAATGTTCGCACTGATGGCGGTGAATACACGCTGCGAACCAATAATTTAGCCGACAGTGAAGTTGACTTTGCCAATATTGTGATTCGTCAATTGCCTGAGGGTGGGGTGATCAAAGTAGCCGATGTGGCAACGGTGATTGACGGTTTTGAAGAAAATGAAATTTTGGCTTCATTGAACGGCGAGCCAGCGGTTTTGATTCAAGTGTTGTCCAGTGAAGTGATGGACGTGGTTGTCATGTCAGAGTCCATACACGAGTGGCTGGAAAAGCGTCGTCCGACCCTTCCTGAGGGTGTTAGCCTCACTTTATGGCAAGACGCGGCTGTTGAATTTAACTCTAGAATGTCGACCATCGGCTCAGCCGCCTTTTCGGGCATGATACTGGTATTTATCGTATTGTTCTTAACCTTGCGTCCTAGGGTCGCTGTCTGGGTGGCCGTTGGCGTTGCTACGGCGTATGCCGGCACTTTCGTGCTCATGCCATCCTTAGGCATATCGCTGAACATGCTCTCTACCTTCGCTTTTTTATTGGTGCTTGGCATCGTGGTGGATGACGCAATTATCGTGGGCGAGAGCATTCACACCGAAGTGGAACGCGGAAATCTCGGGCTAAATGGTGCAGCAGACGGTGCTTTTCGGGTTTCGAAACCGGTGATTTTCGGTGTTCTAACCACAATTATTGCATTTTTACCCTGGTTGTTTGTCAGTGGTGTTACGTCTGAGTTTACTCGTCAAGTGACATGGGTGGTGGTGTTGGCGCTGGCATTTTCATTGATTGAGTCATTGCTGATTTTGCCGGCGCATTTATCCAGAATGCAAGCTGTCAACCCCAAGAGTAAGCTCGCGAAATTTCAAAATCGTATTGCTGAAGGAATCGTGACGTTCGGTGATGTTCAGTATGGAGCGATGATCACAAAGGTGCTTAACCGACCAGTCACGACACTGGTGGCATTTTTTGCTTTTTTCTTAGTGGTTTTACTTGGAATAGTGGGTAATGACTATGTTAAGTCTTCGTTTAACCCGGATATTGAAGGCGAGCAAGTTGATATTTGGATTGATTTAAGAGAAGGCACGACTTACGAGCGTTCTTTGGAAATTCTTGAACAATTACAAATAGCGCAAAAGGCGTTAGTGGATGAGGTGGAAGCCAACGCCAAAGAAGGAGAGGCCAGCAAAGTTATCGAGAATTGGTATACCCGAGCTAGACGAGAAAACCTTATTGCCATAATGAAGTTAGTGCCCAACGAAGTACGCGCGATGTCGGCCAAAGAGGTTGCGCTTGATCTGCGTGAGCGAATAGGAGCGATACCTGAAGCGAAAAATGTCAATGTAGGCTATTCATCCAATAGAACTGAGCCGGATTTGGATATCTCTATTCGGCATCCAGATTTAGAGCAGCTGCAGTTGGCTATTGACGAAATCACTGAAAAGCTAAGAGGTTTTTCAATGGTCTTTGATGTGTCGAATAATTTGGATAGTGCTAGTGAAGAGTTGAGGTTTGACTTAAAACCGGGCGCCGAACAGATAGGGCTTAATTTAGCTCAGGTTATGCAACAAGTGCGACAGGCCTATTATGGCGAAGAGGTACAGCGTTTGCCGCGCGCCACGCAAGACGTTCGAGTCATGGTTCGATACCCACGTGAGAGTCGTAACTCACTTGAAAGTCTAAAACATTTTAGGGTACGTACCGCCGATGGTCGAGAAGTGCCATTGACGTCTTTGGTGGATATTTCATATGGGCCAGGCCTCAAGGAAATTAACCATTGGGATGGCTTGCGTGCAGCACGTGTGCAAGGCTTTCTGAAAGAGCCCGTTCTTGACGAAATAATGAAGGAGCTAAACGAAGACTTTTTCCCTGGCTTAGAGAAGAAATATCCAGGGCTGACTCGAGCCGCCGTGGGTGAGCAGGTCGCTCAACAAGAGTTTGGTAAAGAGATGGGAAGGCTGGGTTCGGTTGCCTTTGTTGCGGTGCTCTTTTTGCTAGCTGTTGCTTTTAAGAGTTACTTTCAACCGATTGTCATTTTGATCGCCTTACCTTTCGCCTATGCCGGTGCCGTGATTGGCCACCTTGTTTTTAATGAATCCTTTTCGGTGTTTAGTTATTTTGGCATGATCGCGGCGTTTGGTGTGGTGATCAACGATAACTTGGTCTTGGTTGATTCTTATAAGACATTTTTAGCGCAAGGAATGAGTGTCAAAGATGCCATTGTACGTGCGGGAAAATCACGTTTTAGGGCAATTTTAATCACCTCGGTTACGACCTTCGTGGGTTTGATTCCGTTAATGCTTGAAAAGTCTGTGCAAGCGGCTTTTTTGAAGTCTACGGTTATTTCTTTGGCATTTGCATTAATCATCGCGTTCTTCGTGACCTTGTTTTTAGTGCCTGCCTTATTGGTGATTGGGGACAATATCAGTAACTGGTTTAGAAGTCGGTGGGATTCGGTTCGATTAAGTGCGAATTACCGCAAAGCAAAGTTTGACGTGGGAGGCTAATTTTATAAATGGGTTTGTAAAGCCTCTCTTTGCGCCGCTCCCGTAAAAAGGAGCGGCTTTTTTTAAGGCCAGGATGGCCTGTATAGCGCGGTCGCATGGATGCGAAAGAGCGCATGAGATACAGCAAGCCATCACAATC
>CAZEXS010000022.1:0-50557 GCA_964516915.1 uncultured Gammaproteobacteria bacterium | reverse complement strand
TCTCACCGATGTGAGCCCGAACTGAACTATCAGCAGCAACGCTTTTTGAAATGAAATTAGCAACCCGGGCTCTGTTCTCGTTCCAATGTAAATTACGCGGATAACTCAGATTAAAAAAACACGCCACATCAATAGGTCGGGGAGAGAAAACGTTGGCAGGCCGAGCAATTAAATACTCTCGTTTAACCGGGTAGGCGATTGGAATTACATTATCAAGTACAACCTTGGTTCGAGCATCATCAAGAATGCGCCGTTTAAAATACAAATAGCACATCTGAGGATGTAGGAGGCCGCTCAAACGATCGCGATAATCAATCACAATAAGCTTGTTTGGGTTTTCCAAAACCTGTTTATCAGCAACGGAAAAAAGCCCGATAATAACGAAGTCAGCTTGTTCATAACTGTCTACTAAGGTGGTTTTCGGGTGATCTTCTAAGCCATTATGAATAAATATACGCCAACCAACCGGCCGTTTAGTTTTAGGTAGGTATATTTTCATGATTATTAAGAAATGATCTGAATTTTGCTCATTACCTTATTATTGGCAGCCCTAAGTTAATCTGAACAATCGTAACAGCGTACAACACAAAACTTACGGCCAACACAGCGATAACCGGTGTACGAATTTTACTCAAGTCAATGAAATCTAAGTGATGTCTCTCGGCAAAGATAATAAGAGCTGAAATCATCATTACCAACCCTGATCCAATGGCCATCCAACCCCAAAATTCCGAAATATGACGCAGCCCATACCAGACAACGTTCCATGCGCCGCACGTCATTAAGCTAATAGCTGAAATCAGGGTAAAAGTTGTACTCTGGGGCGTACGAACCTTGTCGTTCCACGGTGTGGGGCGTAACGTTATCAAACCTAACAGCATTGCAATTGTAACTACTATACCCATGAAGCTATGCTCATAATCGTCTGCTCATAAAAACTGTCTACTCAGCCAATAATCAATAAGTCTATCACTAACGTTGGCAAAGCTGGAATTGCTTTTGATGTGCTAACAACCTTACCAATAGTAGTAAGCCGACAACGGTAAGGCTAAGCACCATCGCGAACCACATTCCCTTCGCGCCTTCCAAACTGGGCAACCACCAGCCATAGCTGAGCCCCACTCCAATCGGGAGGCCAAAAATCCAAAATGCAATAAGCTGATATCTAGGTGGGCTAGCTGTATCATGATATGCGCGTAGCCCGTGTATCATGCTCACCTGCAAACTGTCGGCTAACTGAAAAGCGGCGCCAAAATTCAGCAATATGACCGCCAATGGAATCAATTTAGGATCGCTGCTGAACAAATGAATGATCGACTCTGTCTCAATCACAAAGACTAAGCAAATTACTGCGGCTATCACTAGGTTGAATAAGGACCCGACCTTAATCGTAAACCATGCAGCTTGATGGTCGGCCGCCCCTAAAAACTGCGACGTTCGTATCGTAATGCCTTGAGCTACCCCCATGTAAATCATGAAGCTCATCGATGCAACAGTGATGGCGACAGCGTGTGCACCGGCTTGTTCTGGCCCAAAAGAGGCAATAAACAGGCCTGCACCAGAAAACATACTTAATTCAATCACAATCGAAAAGCCAATCGGTAGCCCGAGGTTTAAGGTATTTTTAATTGCTGAAAAGTCTGGCTTTGCGAAATGAGTAAATAGCGCTTTATCACGCAGACTGTGGTGCCATTTTAAAATCATCGCGGCGGCTATACAGCTTAACCACATCAAAGAAGCCGTGGCCCAAGCACAGCCGACACCACCCATTCTAGGAAAACCAAATAACCCGTTAACTAAAATATAGTCGAGCGGAATGTTTATGAGAAAGGCAGCAAAGCTGACGAAAAACACGACCCGAGTCAAACTCATGCCTTCTAAGGTACCGCGCAGAGCAGACATTAAAGTGATGGGTATCGCACACAAACTAATGACCAGCAAAAACTCCTGCGCTATAGCCAACATCGCGCCATCAAAATCTGCAAACCCTAAAGCCCAAACACCGCCCCACACGACCAGCGTTGCTAGCACTCCTAGCAGTAAACACATCCATATAGATTGATGCAGCTGATTTTTAACACCTTCATCACTACCGGCGCCGAATTGTTTAGCCACCAGCGGCTGAGTCGCAAAGCCGATGCCCATAAAGAACAGAACAATCATGTTCCAGGTATTCACGCCCAAGGTCATGCCTGCCAACTCAAGCGTACCAGCCTTTCCCGCAATCACAACATCGGTTGCCGACATTCCAACCAAAGACAAATGGGCGAGCGAAACAGGCATTGCCAACTTTACCAGCGCAAAAATTTCGGCACGAACATGATTGATGGTTTTCATATAAAGTATGCTATTAAAATGCCTATTTAAAAATAAGCAGCACTCGAACCCGTTCAAAAGGACAACTTGGCGAAAACCTGTAATGTCGATCCATAGTCTCAGCCGCAAGTTAATTGTAAAACTGGGATTACGACACCCCACTCACAAAAACAGTGATCGAAAAAAGTGCCAAAATTGAATGATTACAGTAAGAAGGTGCACTATGTCGGTACCGAAATAAAATTGCCATAGAAAATTCAACTTACAGTCACGATTTCTCAACCGTAACTTGCAAAACATCATGCTGACTCACAAAGCTAAGCTTCAAAGTCGAATATGCACAAAGAATCACCTAATTTTTGAGATTAAACGTGCGATTAAAGCCTAAATAGTGGTTTGAATTATCAGATTTTTGTACAATGCGGCACGTTTATGAATAATAGATTGCTATAAGCTTTGGCATATTAGCTAAGTCACCGCTGAACATAACAAATTTGCAATCTAAGTAGGGGTTATAATGAACAGTGCAGTCAGTCGCGGGATGAATCTCACCCAGCAGGTAGCCGAAACGCTCGGCAGCGCTATTGTTAAAGGTGTGTACGGGAATCACAACCCAGTACCAAGCGAAGCCACTTTGTGTGAACAATTGAATGTTAGCCGAAGTGCCGCGCGCGAAGCGGTTAAGTCATTAGCCGCAAAGGGCTTGATCACCTCACGCGCTCGCCAAGGCATACGTGTGTCACCCGAAACAGAATGGAACTTATTCGATGCTGACGTACTGCGTTGGATTAAAGACGCTAACCCTTCATTGGAATTGCTTCGAGAATTTACCGAATTAAGAGTCGCTATGGAACCCGAGGCGGCGATGCTAGCGGCGCAACGGCAAAATCGAGAGAAAATCACAAAAATTGCCGAAGCCTTGGAACGAATGAAACTCGCGGAATCAGGTCTGGATGACCCCTTAGAATCTGACATCAGTTTTCACCTTAGTATATTGGATGCCAGCGAAAACCGTTTTTTCATGCAACTTGGCCGTATCATCGACACCACACTTCGTGTCAGCATTCGTTTCACAAATCGACGCGCTGGGGTAACAGCGGCCAATTATATGGACCATAAAAAGGTCTATGATGCGATTGCCTCCAATCAACCCGAGTTAGCCGCCGAACATGCGGCAAGTTTGATGGGCGGCACCCTAGACACGATTTTATCGGCACAGGAAGAAGGTGTAGCGGCTAGCTAAAGCGCTAGCCTATAACAGAACGTCACTATAAGGGGCAATTTTTAAGCGGCAGTTAACGTTGTTTATGGTTAACTCACTACTTTACCGTACCCTAATCTTACCGCACTCTCTAATTTCAGCCCCGGTTATTAAAGAGATATCAGCTAAAAATCACTCAATTACAAGCAGATTACCGCGGCCTGTCCGCCAGTTAACACCACTGGAAAACAAAGTTCGTCTTGAAGCCTAGGCTCACAGGCGTCGCCAACTCCGTCACCATTGTCATCCTCTTGTAGTGGGTTAGCATTGACTGGGCAATTGTCTTCAGTGTCTGCAATCATGTCATTGTCATCGTCAAGGTCACACGCATCACCTGCAGAATCGCCATCGGTATTTAACTGGCCCGGATTGGCTATAGACACACAATTATCCAATGCATCTCCGACCATGTCACCATCTTGATCATCGAAGACTGAGTCACAAACATCACCGAGACCATCACCGTCTGCGTCATTTTGATCAGCATTAGGGTTCAATGGGCAATTATCGTTAGCAGAAAGTAGGCCATCATTATCAACGTCGTTTAAGTTAGACTCGCAAACGTTGCCAACGCCATTTTGATCGGCATCGGCCTGGTCAGCATTTGAAACGATAGGACAATTATCAGATGAATCCAAAATCATGTCATTATCATCATCGGCATCGCAAGCATTTCCGTCAGAATCAGTATCGCTATTTTCTTGGTTAGTGTTGCTAACAAAAGGACAATTGTCGGCCGTATCAAGAATGGTATCGTTATCATCGTCGGTGTCGCATACATCGCCTTCCATATCCATATCATTGTTCGCTTGATTAGCATTGGAAACCGCGGGACAGTTATCATCGCCGTTGTCAACACCGTCGCTATCAAGGTCATCTAAATTCGCCTCACAAACATTGCCAACACCATTTTGATCCGCATCAGCCTGATCAGCATTTGCTACTAATGGACAGTTATCAGATAAATCAGAAATGGTATCGTTATCATCGTCTAGATCACAAGCGTTACCTTCTGCATCGCCATCCGTGTTCAATTGGTCCGGGTTTGAGATGGCAACACAGTTATCCAAAGCATCTGCTACCATGTCGTTGTCCTGATCATTAAACACAGCATCGCACACATCACCAATACCATCGCCATCAGCGTCAGCTTGATTGTTGTTAGAGTTAATAGGACAGTTATCTAGAGAATCAACAACCGTATCATTATCATCGTCAGTATCACAGACATCCCCTTGCATATCTCCATCAATGTTGCTCTGATCAGCATTTGCTATACCAGGGCAATTATCTAAACCATCGCCAACCATGTCACCATCTTGATCATTGAACACTGCGTCACAAACATCACCGACACCATCCCCGTCTGAGTCATTTTGATTCGCATTAGGATTTAACGGACAATTATCGTTAGCTGTGGAAATGCCGTCGTTATCAACATCATTCAAATTCACTTCGCAGACATTACCAACACCATTTTGATCCGCATCGGCCTGGTCACTATTTGCAACGGTGGGGCAATTATCGGATGAATCCAAAATCATGTCATTATCATCATCGGTATCGCATGCATTTCCGTCGGCATCAGTATCGCTATTTTCTTGATCACTATTGCTCACAAAAGGGCAATTGTCTGTTGTATCAAGAATAGTGTCGTTATCATCATCGATGTCACAGGCATCGCCTTCCATATCCATATCATTATTATCTTGATTGGCATTGGGAACCGAAGGACAGTTATCATCACCATTGTCGACACCGTCACTATCAAGATCGTCTAAATTTGGCTCACAAGCATTGCCAACACCATTGCCGTCCGCATCCGCTTGATCGGCATTAATGACTGTTGGGCAATTGTCGATTTGGTTTGGGCGAACGCGCACCGCGAACGGTTGATCGCCAGATGACGAGGAGAAAAAGGAAGTTCCGTTATTCGAAAAGAAAGCCCCGCCGCCGGCATAACTGCCGGCACCCGACGACAATGGCCAGAAACAGCTACCACTGGAGAGCACCACCACGGCAAGAGTATCGCCTGCACTTACCGCTAGATCATCACTGTCCAGGCTGTTTAGGTCTACCTCCGAAAAGCCATTAATTGGGGGGGCTGGGCCTGTTGCCAAAGTGATTGAGTCAACGCTGCTCGCTAAAGGCGCCCCGCTGGCATTAGTATTTCTAAGTTGAACCTGTAAATCACCTGAAGAACAACTAATGGGCAATAGAATTGATTCAATTCTCCCGTCTAAACCAACCGTGAAGGTTTGAGCCAAAGGACCATTCGCGCCGGTCGCGCCGAAGAAAAAACCAGTATTACTGAGTTGCTGTGAGCTGAATGCAAACTGTTGGTCGATGGTTGAACTGTTAAACACCCCATCACCATCGATATCATCATCACAAACATTGCCAATATTGTCCATGTCGGCATCGGCTTGATCAGCATTACTGGTAGTTTTACAATTATCATCAGCAAAACCCACACCGTCAGTATCTAAGTCGTAGCGCGCTGCCGCGCCGGCGAGATCATCCGGCTGCAAAGATCTAATCGAACCACTGAATGCCGTCATAATTGTAGGTCGACCATCATCCTCGTGACCTAAACCCACCGAGTGGCCCAGTTCATGAAGAGCGACTCTACGAAAATCCACTTGGCCGGAGACACTGCCACTAAAAATACCCCAGGTACGGCCACTGTCAAAGTTAATTATCGTTCGGCTACGACGAGTGCCGAAGAAGAAAGACGTTTGCACAGCTAAGGTGGAAGCCCCATAAGCGCTCCCGCAAATTGTATCTGAAAATTGCACGCCGTTACCGCTCGCAGCACACGGGTCCACCGAAGGTGTCGAGGTATCCACAATGAATTTAAATGTACTTTCGCTGGTCCATTCATTGAGAGAACGAACGAACTCAGTTTGTAAGTCTTCTAGGCTGCTCGACTCAGCTGACAAAGGTGTACCAGACGAGTGCCTATCGGGAAAGTTAACGTTAAATATAACTTGACCAGATTCCCAGAAAGACCCACTAAGATTGAACGCATGGGTTGATCCATAAAACGTAATACCGACCAGAACTATTAAACATTTAAATGGTAGAACCTTAATCTTATGCATACCCACTACTCCGCGACCGGTGAGTTTGCAGAGGCTGCTTTTATTTGCGCCTTAAACTCTAGCAAACTCAGCCCAGCAACATGAGAGCTAGACTTTGCCTTCAGTTTTACGCCTTGTGCCAAACCTTCACTCAATGTACCACTGGCTACCGAGCCGCTATCATCAATCGACTCAATCGGTTCGCCTTTGGCACTCTTAACTTGATCCTTTTCTACCTTAAAATGACCTTGGCTCCAGCCGAGCAGGGGGTTAACCATTTTTACCGTCGTACTCTCGACAAAGTACACACCACGCTCACCCAACTCTGGGTACTGCATCGCTTCAACATACATGGTGGTTTCACCGACCACACCGCCCATAAAACTCAATGTAAGTGTTTCTGCTGGATAACTACCACTGACTATCTGATTAATTCTAAAGTCAACTACCGTTGCAATGCTTGTGCGTGCTGCGTTCCAACTTGATTCAACAGCGATCACTTCGCCGTCAAAAACCATCTCAGATTGAACAGCTAACTGCTTAAACGTCAACTGCTCAATCGAAGTAGAAAAGGCCGATGTCACCATCGAAAACATAAGTATAGTGCTAGCCCCGAGACTAACAACTATTCGCGTCAAGATTAAATTAACCATTCAAGAACTCCATTTACCCTTACCCAAAATAGCGCTCGACCCTTATCAACCCGCGCTAAGTTTAATTATTGACTTCAAATCCTACTTTAACTACTGCTTAGCTTGCAAGTCAATTTAGCTGATTACGACGTAAATTCGAATCGGAGACCCAGTAAATTCAAAGCCCCCAATACTCAACGCTATTTCTATACCTTAATTGAATATCGCAATGCATTTGACCAACTCAGTCTGCTCTAGCGACCGCGTTCAATATTGCATTTAGGGTTGCACCAAGAATGTCACGGCTGCGGCCAGCGCCACAAACTCGGTTAGCATCGATGCTGATTTGAACATAAGCCATCGCCTCAGAACCATCATCATGACCCAGCGTATGTTCATTGTATTCAACAATCACTATGTCTCGGTCTAAATACGCACTCAAAGCACCCACGAAAGCCTCTAAAACACCTCGGCCTTGACCTTTCAGTTCAATCTCTTGGTTATTTGAAACCAGCACTGCATCAAAATTATCCACGCCGTCGGCACGACTCACCTGATAACCATTCAATTTCATCGACGAATTGGCTTTCAAATAGGTAGTATTGAACAACTCGGCAATCTGCGACGGACTGACTTCAGCCGCGGTTTTTTCGGCCTCGGACTGCACCACAGAGCTAAAGTCTACTTGCAACCAACGTGGCATTTTTATGCCATGTTCTTGCTCTAGCACATAAGCTACTCCGCCTTTACCCGACTGAGAGTTAATCCGAATAACCTCTTGGTAATTACGGCCCAAATCCCTAGGGTCAATAGGCAAATAAGCCACTTCCCATGTCTCGCCTTCTTCGTATATGGCCAAACATTTATTAATCGCATCTTGATGGCTGCCTGAAAAAGCCGCAAATACAAGTTCGCCTGCATATGGATGACGAGGGTGCACTTTTAATTGTGTACACTTTTCCACCACGTTAATAATTCTATCCATGATCGAAAAGTCCAACTCAGGGTTCACACCGGCGCTGTACAAATTCATCGCCATCGTCACGATATCCATGTTACCCGTGCGTTCGCCATTGCCCAACAAAGTACCTTCAACACGATCGGCACCGGCCAACACACCTAACTCAGAGGCAGCCACTCCGCAACCTCGATCATTATGTGTATGCAAACTTACAATCACGCTATCACGCTTATTAATATTGTCACAAAACCATTCAATCTGATCCGCGTACACATTCGGTGTGGCCACTTCTACGGTGGCCGGCAAGTTCAATATTATTTTGTCTTCTTTGCTCGGCCGCCAAACATCGATAACGGCATTGCATACCTCCACCGCGTAATCAATTTCAGTGCCCGTGAAGCTTTCAGGCGAATACTGAAACTGCCACTCGGTCTCGGGTTGTTGCGCTGCGCCCTCTTTAACCCAGGTTGCACCGTCTACGGCAATTTGTTTAATTTGTTCTTTCGACTGCTTAAAAACCTGCTCGCGCTGTACCGTTGACGTGGAGTTGTAGACATGCACGATCGCCTTTTTGGCGCCCAATAATGACTCATAACTCCTTTCGACCAACTCTTTGCGTGCCTGCGTCAGCACTTGAATGGTGACATCATCGGGTATTCGGTCTTCAACAATTAACTTGCGCACAAAATCAAAGTCGGTTTGCGACGCCGCTGGAAAGCCGACTTCAATTTGCTTAAAGCCTACAGCCACCAACATCTCAAACATTTCAAGCTTTTGAGGCGGTGTCATGGGGTCAATTAGCGCTTGATTGCCATCGCGCAGGTCTACGCTACACCACTCAGGTGCCTGGTCGAGGGTTTTGTTTGGCCAACGACGATCCGGCTTTTGAACCGGCACAATAGGGGTGTATTTCTGGTGGCTGTATTTTGTGCTGTTTGAGTTGGTCTGTGACATGGTCAATCTGCTAATGCTTTGCGTTAATTTATACGAATGTACGTAGTTTCGAGAGATTATAACGAACTATTAAAAGAGTAATTAACCAAAAACGGTTACAAATCATCGATATTTAGTTTATAAAACCACTAATTATTAAAATATTAGTGAATATATTCAATGCTTGATGTAAAAGACAAACAAATTCTCCATGAACTACAACAAAACGCGCGCATCAGCAATTTGGAATTGGCTGAAAGAGTGAATCTATCCCCAACGCCTTGCGCGCGCCGTGTTAAGCAACTTGAGGAATCCGGCATTATCACGCAACACGTCACCTTGCTTGATCACGAAAAGCTTGGCCTTAATTTGACCGCCATGATCAGTGTAACAATGGATAAACATACGGCCGATCGCTTCGAAAAGTTTGAAAAGTCGGTAGAAGAATTGCCAGAAGTAATGGAGTGCTACGTAGTGACTGGACAAGACTCCGACTTTCTTATCAAAGTTTTGATCCGAGATATGAGACACTATGAAGAGTTTCTGCTTCGCAGATTGACAAAACTTGAAGGTGTCAGCGGTGTTCACACTAGCTTTGTCTTGCGCCACCCGATAAGTAAAACTGAATTACCAATTTAGGAATTAAGTTAAAGAGCCAAACCATGAAAATGATAAAAAATATATTAATGACCATTGTCGGCCTGCTTGCGGTAGGCGTATTCGGGCTATGGATTACTGGCCACGGCTTTATTCTAACCAGCGTGCAACGTACCTATATGGCAGGCCATATCACTGCCAATATTAATGACTATACTGAATTTGACGTAAGAACTATATCGACCAACACCCCCAACACCCTACCCAAGCACAAAAATTACAATCTAAGCCCACTACCTTCGGAGTTCTTGAACGAATTAGAAACCGGCAATACCGCTGCATTTTTAGTAATCAAAGATGGGCAAGTCGTGTCAGAGAACTATTTCAATGGCTATGGTGATCGCAGCAAAACCAATTCGTTTTCCATGGCAAAAACCATCACCACACTACTGCTGGGCATAGCCATAAAAGAAGGGTATGTGCGTGATCTAAATCAACCGATTACTGACTTTATTCCAGAATTCAAAAAGGATGAGCTTGGCAAGAAGGCCACGATTGCTCAATTTTCCTTAATGAACTCGGGTTACGAGTGGGTTGAAAATTACTATACGCCATTTAGCCCCACCGTCGAGCTGTACTACGGAAATAGCATCGAGAACTTTTTGTTAAATGGTGAGTTCACCCAAAAGCCCGGCTCTTTCTGGGAGTACTCCAGTGCGTCCACTCAAATCATGGGTATTTTTCTGCTTCGTGCCTTACAAAAAGCCGGTGCTGCCGACACGTTAAGCGAATACCTTGCCGAAAAAATTTGGAAACCCATGCAAATGAACGACGACGCTCTTTGGCACCTAGATGGCGAAGGTATGGAATTAGTCTATTGCTGTGTGAATACCAATGCTCGAAATTTCGGGAAACTGGGCCTTCTGATGCTAAACGAAGGATCATGGAATGGCCAACAACTCGTTCCGGCCGATTTCATCGAAGAAATGATCAAACCGGTTGGACAACCGTATTACGGCCTGTCAACTTGGTTGGGGAACGACAAAAGCCCGGCATATTATTGGTTTAGCGGCCACCTTGGCCAATACATTATCAATGTTCCTGAACACAATATGGTGGTGGTGAGGCTCGGTGAAGGTCGTAACAATGAGGAAGATTTCAGGCTGGTAACACTGCCTAAATACGTCGATATGGCGCTAAAAACATTTTAGCTGCCTTAAAAAGCTGAACACTCTATCTGCTCAAGCTAAGTTGTCTTATAAGCCCAAAAATATCAGCACTCCAGAAAAGGTTAACACCACACCGGCGATTTTTCTTTTGGTCAAAGCCTCACTTAGAAATATTGCTGCCATGATCACAATAAACACATTCGCCGTTTCATTGAGCACCGAGGCAACCGACGCATCAGCGTACTTAAATCCCGCCAACCAAAACAACAACGCTAAGTAAGATCCAAGAAAACTGGCAAGAACAATGGTTCGCCATTTGTGCTGCTCACCGACAATCACGGCATAAGTCGTTGCTAGTTTTTTCGTCACCAGTAGATAAATCAACATACCAACAATCCCAGCCAGCATTCTTAAAGTGACCAACCAGAAAAAAGCACCATCGCTGGTTTCGTCACTCAATATAGGTTTCATTGCGACCACACCAGCGGCGGTTAGAAACACCGAAGTGCTGGCATAAAAAGCTCCTTTGACTAACAATCCGGGATCCAGTTCCTTTTGGCTGCGTTGATAGACCACCACCATAATTCCAGCCAAAACCATGATAAAACCAAACCATTGCCAACCCGCTAATCGTTCAGCCAAAAACAGCATTGATAGCAATACGACGAATGGGCTATAAAGACTACCCACAATTGCCGTACGGCTGGCACCGATGGTGCGAAGCGCCTGTAAATACAAGGTATCTGCCACTGCAATACCCAAATAGCCACTGGCTATAACAATCAGCCAAGAATAAGTACTTAAGGTTGGCATTACGGCACCTTCAACATACCAGGCTGTGGGCAATAAAAGGGACAGTCCAACAATGTTCTTAACAAGATTAAGTGAGTTGGCGCTCATGCTATCGCCGGCATACTTATAGAGCACCACAGCACTTGCCCACAATAAAGCGCAGATCAATGCGAAGATTTCACCTAAGCCCATGGTTCTCTCAATGTTGACTCATTCGGTCAGTAAGCTGCATATTGTTGATATTAGTCGGGCATTCATCGCAAACCGATGTCACGCGAATCGCTCTATAACAGAGCAACACTTTTAACCTGTACCATCAAAGACTGCCCCATCTTTAACTGCAAAGTGTGCTCAGACTTCTTTGTGATTCGAGCTAGCAGAGTAGCGCCATTCGCATCTAAGCTCAGCAAGACTTGCGAGTCACCCTGTTCGCTCATATCTTGAACAGTTGCCCGCAACATATTCAAAATACTGGTGCTAATCGGCTGTTCAAGGGTGATGCTCAAGTCACGCGCACAAAGCTTTAAGCGCGCGCGTTCGCCCAATGCCAAATGTGCCGCATGAGTGGCATAAAGCGTGCCAGCCGGTGTTTTAATATGTGTCAAACCAAACTCCAGTTCCTGCTTAACAACCTCACCTTCTAAAATTGTTGCGGCATCGGCGAGATGAGCCATTGGCAAATCGAGGCTGGATAGCACCTCCGCGGTAGAACCCTGCCCAAGCACCTTTCCGTTGTCCATCAACACTAATTGATCTGCAAACCGAGCAACTTCATCTATCGAGTGACTTACATAAACGATGGGCATAAGCGAACGGCGGCACACGTCTTCCAACAATGGAATTATTTCAGCTTTATGAGCAGAATCTAACGCCGACAAAGGTTCATCCATCAACAATAATCTGGGTTGCGCGCACAATGCTCGGGCTATCGCTACGCGCTGACTTTCACCACCGGACAAGGTGTTGCAATCACGCACTAAGAGATGGTCGATATTAAGTAATGCTGATATCTCTTCGCGAGCGATAGTCGATTTGCTACCTCCAATTTTCGCTCGCTGCTCAGCGAAATCGAGGTTTTGACTAACGGTTAAATGCGTAAATAGGGATGATTCTTGAAATACATAGGCTAGGCCACGCAGGTGAGTAGGAACGAAAGCCGCTGCATGCTGCCATAGCTCGCTGCCAAATTTCACCGTACTATTGGGGTGTCGATCTAATCCTGAGATGGCTCGCAGCAGACTTGTTTTACCACAACCAGACGGACCAAAAATCCCAGTAACGCCGTGTGTATTAATATCCAAGGTCAGCACTGACTCAAAGCCTTTACTATTGAGATCTAAGTCTAAATGCAAAGGCATCAGCGCCAGACTCCTGCCCGTTTATTTGTCGCGTAGACGAATATAAGCATCAAAAATGATAGACCAAGCAATACAGCGGCTAGGCTATGGGCACGTGCGTATTCGAGTGATTCGACGTGATCATAGATCGCTATCGACGCCACTCTGGTTTCACCTGGTATGTTACCGCCAATCATTAAAACCACCCCAAACTCGCCAAGTGTGTGTGCAAAGCCGAGCACTGCTGCCGTTATAAATCCCGGTTTAGCCAACGGAATTACTACTGTGCGAAAGGTGTCTAAAGGCGCTGCGCCTAGAGTTGCCGCAACCTCTAATGGACGGCGCCCAATCGAAGCGAATGCATTTTGTAATGGCTGTACTACAAAGGGCAATGAATAGATGACCGAGCCAATCACCAAACCAGTAAAACTAAACGCAAGAGCATGGCCCGTTAGCTGCGAATACAGGCCACCCACGAATGAGTTCGGGCTAAACAGAAGTAATAAATAAAAACCAAGCACGGTAGGCGGTAAAACCAATGGCAAAGCGATCACAGCTTCTATTATAAATTTGAATCTCGCTTGTGAATGAGCCAGCCACCACGCAAATGGCGTCGCTAAAACGAGTAATAGCCCAGTACTAAAAGCGGATAGCTTCAAGGTGGTTGTCAGAGCAATAATGTCAGCTTGATCAATCATTGGGCAAATCGTAACCGTGCTCTAGAATGATCGCCTGAGCAACTGGGCTTTTCAAAAACGCAAAGAATTTAAGCGCTTCGATGGTTTCATTCAGTAATACCATTTGTTGGTCTATGGGTTCATGCAGGTCTTGGGGCACCAATAGTTGATAGCCAGTATCCAAATCCTTTGCCATAGAGCGCGCTATAAACCCAGCATCAACATTGGCGGTTTTTACATATTGGAAAGCCTGTGTGATATTTTCACCCATAATCCAGCGTCTAGATAACGCCTGATCGAGCCCCAAAGATTCTACCGCTTGCCTTGCAGCTAGCCCATATGGCGCTAGTCTAGGATTTGCGATAGCAACTTGCTTACTGCTAGCCAACAGTCGTTTTAACTGTTGGTCTGTATCAGCCTTAGAATGTCCGCTTACTATTAATTCGTTCTGAAGGCTCCAGAAAACCAACCGGCCTCGAGCGTAACTAATGCGGCTACCATCGACAACCATATCAAGGGCTTCAAGCTTCGCTGGTCTTAAGGCATCTGCCGCCAGTAATATATCAACATTGAGGCCTTGAATTATTTGTGCCACATGCTTGCCACTTGAGCCAAACAATAGTGTCGGTTTTTGGTTACCTTGCGCCGAGTAAACCTCAACAAGCTGCTTTGCTGTTTTACTGAAATTACTAGCGACAGCAACCTTGGTAGCCGCCTGTGAGGCTTGAACAAACACATTCATTGCCAATAACAGTAGCGCGCCATATAGGGTCGGAATTCGCATTACAAGGCGACGCATTGACGCGGCTCTTATAAACCTAAATGAGACTTGAAAATCGCCAGCACGCCCTTGCCTGCATTTTTAGCGGCGTTATTGGCAAACGAATTAGCTAATTTTTCAAACTCTTTTTTGAGCTTGGTATCCTTGGTGGTTTTAACCGCCTTTTCATAACCCGTTCGAAACTCGGATATGGCTTGTTTATCGAAAAATTCATTCAAAACATCAAACAAACCGCTGGCACTGACCTTGACTATTTCTGTGTTAAAACTATGTTCAAAAATCAACTGGCTGTTCTTGAGTTGACCTTGTAACCAGTTTTTCGCCAATGCATCTTCAATAATCAAACAAATTTGATTACCGTTTAATTCAAGGCTTGCATTATTCAATGCTACCAGCAGACGTGCTTTTGCTTGATCTTCAACGCGCCCGCCAAATTTTAAGGCCGCGTCGTAACGAAGTTTTTTAACTTTCGACACCGGTGTTCTTAATAACTCACTCACCGCTTGATTACGATAATGAGACAACGGAGCTGAGCCATCAATACCATACGTATCGAGTAAATGCATCACTAATGCATCGACATCTGACTTTGGCATAGAACCTAAACCAAACTGTAAATAGTCGCGCAGAAAATCGTCTTTAAAGCCGCTCATAGCAGATCTCATACCTTACGGGCACTGTTTAATATAAGAATTCTGAGTATCTCATCATCCCAACAAATAAGTTAGATTTTTAACATTTTAATGCCGATATAATTTTCTTAAACTAACTATCAAAAGTTGTATCGCCTAACGACACAAACGCACTGGAGTTCATATCATATGTTGGAATTTTGAAAAATCTCAAACTAATACCTGACATTTTGAACCAAATGAACTACTTTTGCGCTTTATAACTCAGCCTCAAGCTAAACTTCAGCATGGGCTTATATGCATGTTCCGACCCGAATCTGTCAAATGAAATACCAAGTATCCACCTTATTTTTCCTTATCGCTTTGCACTGGGCTGGAGTTTGCGTTGCACAAGCTACGCTCGACCATGGCAAAAACGATAAAGCTTTTGCAACTGCGACCTGGGTAGAAAGTTCTCAAGACAAGTTTCAAGTTTTCGAAAGCTCTTGCTATGAATTAGTCGGCCCTAATAAAACGCCACATTGGACCAACGCGACAGTTATTCACAGCAGCACTCGACCCATCACATCCACGAGCTTAGTAACGCTTCTAAATGACACTCAAATTCTATTTTGGTCAGAGCAAAATAGATCTAAAACTCTTATCAGATATAAAAGTCGAAAAAGTATCGAGGAAGAATGGAGTAAGCCCCTGACCCTACACGACCAAGGTACTGAAAATATTGGAATAAACCTATTTCGTAAAGACAATAAAGTTTGGGCGTTTTGGGCAGCAACTGATCCTAAAGGAGTGAAAAACTCACTACCCGATATTATATACAGAGAGTTTGGAAACGGCCTATGGGGGCCGGCAAAGCCGGTTCATGCAAACAATAATGTACCCGATATACAGCCGACCTCCGCGCTAAATAGTGATGGAGACCTTGTCGTAGAATGGTTAAGTTACAGTTTTTTACAATCTACCTATATTAGAGCGCAAAAAAAAATTTCTAATGGCTTCGATATCAACGGGCTTGTTGATATAATTAATGTAGACGGATTTGAAAACCCTGATTTTCTGCCTAGTGGCCAAGCGATTACGCTTCGGTTCCCACAGAACCATTTTACCCAATCTCGAATTGTAGCCACTGCAATACAAAGACCTTTCTAATGACCAATATAAGTATAAAATTATTAACTCTAGTGAGTCTTGTATTCGGTTTCTTGCCAAGCGCAGAGGCTGCTGACCCGACCGTCGTGGCGTTATTTGGTGATAGTACCTCTCAAGGCTTTAACACTAATTTTCAAGAACGCGGCTTTGCCATGGCTCGACTTAATCATGGGCAGCCATCGGTGCAGTTAACAAAACTACTGAATGAGTCAAATCGCCCAAGCGTGGTGCCTAACCTTGGTTGGGGCGGTACATCTTCTGGGCCTGCGGTTTTTACGGGCTTGCAAGGCAATGTAAACGG
The DNA here is from genome assembly GCA_964516915.1 of uncultured Gammaproteobacteria bacterium. Taxonomy (GTDB): domain Bacteria; phylum Pseudomonadota; class Gammaproteobacteria; order Arenicellales; family Arenicellaceae; genus Arenicella. Next base: position 33,936 of record CAZEXS010000022.1, on the reverse strand, counting down.
TGTAGACAGAATCAACTCACACTTATCTGATCTTAGGCGGGATGTACCAGGTAAAGCCTACTATGCGCTAATTATGTATGGCACTAATGATTTCGCATTTGGAATACCTGCATCCACCACGGGCTTTAACAATGGTTTGATGATTCGATCAGCAAACGCAAATGGGTACACCGCCTTGGTGAGCTCGATTCCGCCTTGCGATTTGTGTGCCAATAACGTAGTTAATATCAATTCCTCGATATCCCGAGAAGTGCAACGACAAATTGATTCAGGTGCGGATGCGCACTTTGTAGATAATCACTCGGTTCTTCGTGGCGGCTGGAATACTGCGCTTTCGGACCCGGATGGCGTTCACCCGACGGATGAAGGTTACAAAGTGATCGCGCAAAAATGGTTTGACGATAAACTAGAACAACTAATCAAACCGGAATTGATGCACACGTTATCACCGGTTATTAGCCTACTTTTAGACGAATAGACTATATTAGTTTATACAGTCACGTATCTAAGTACTACTCAAGAGCCTCTACTATATTTTCAACAAGCTCGCCCGAGCCTTCATCAGTAAGGTGGCCATAATCCCATTGGACTAATTTGCCATCTATATTCGTCAAACAACCATCAGTGCTACACCAGTTTTGAAACGGCGAGTAATACAAAACATCCAAATCATCAGTCATATTATTCATTCGTTGGTCAATCTCTCTAATTTTTGACTGAGATCGGTCCGATAGATACCGAGGGTAATTCCTAGTATTTTTATTTGACTTGCGAAAATCTAAAATTGCGGCTGGCAAGCTTGGCGTCCACTGTGGCACCGGACCGACAACTAAAATATTATTCACTCCGTTTCGCTTCAGTTGTTGCAGAGTTAATCGCAAGCGCTCGACAAACTCCGGTTTCCATAGCCCAGCGATGATAAGAAGTTCTGGCCTACTGGTGGTGATCAGGTCAATAGATTCGGCATTATGGTCTTTACAACCTGGCCGTGTCGGTTTGACTTCCGTCATAAACACGCCGCACCCGGAGATGGTTCTTAATATTAGATGGTGTGTGTCTGAAAAGCTACGCCTAATCCCAGGGATCAAATGCGCCGCATTACTGTCACCCCAAAGAAATACCGTGGACTTAGAATCGTCCGCTAAACTACTATACGGACAGTTTATAAAACCTGTTTTCGCTTGCAAATCCTCTGGGTGAAGGAAACACCGATGTGATAAGAACGAGTCCTTATAGGGGTAGTCCAGATAGCTTAATACATTATCAAAATCATCAAACCTATCGGGCAAGCCTTTACTAATATAGGCCCAACTGGCCAGCCCAAGCATTCCACAAGCCGCCACAAACAGACTTACCAATAGCGCACGGCCACCTACTACTTTCGGGTTTCGAAATGGTTTTTCTATCAAGTGATAACTGACAAATGCAAGTATCACGCTAATCAGCAAACAAAGTAATTTACCACCCAAAGTTAGCTCAATTAGCCCCACTTTAAACAAAGCAAAAATAGGGAAATGCCATAAATAAATAGAATACGAGAGCAGCCCGACCCATATCATGGCGCGCAAGCTAAGTAACCGGCCAATTAATGTTTTCTCACTAGCGAGAATGACCAAAGCTGTGCCAAATACAGGTAAAACAGTATAAATAGACGGATGCCTAAACCCTGAATCGAAGCTGAGCATCGCAGTCAGTATCAACAACAAGCCAACCCCGCTGATACATTCCTTTAAACCCCTCATTTGCCTTGCGTTAAGTAAATTAGACTCCAGCCTACCTACTTGATTGATTGAATAAATCGCCACAAATGAACCGACTAATAACTCCCAAGCTCTAGCTGGTAACAAATAGAAAGCCGACTCAGGGATAGTTCGACTCCATACTTCGGCTGTTGTAAAAGATAGTATAAATAAAAGCCCTAGCAAGCCCAGAAAAAGCGCTTTACGACGAGCGGTCAAAACTACGACTACCGGCGCAATCAAGTAGAACTGTTCTTCTAGGGACAGGCTCCAGGTATGCAATAAGGGCTTTAGAGCTGATGCTTGGCCCCAATAGCTGTCGCTAGACCAGAACCAAAAATTTGAGCTGTATAAAATCGAAGTTATCACTGAACCCGCATAGTCCATCATTGCGGGTGGTAGCATCAACCACCAAGCAAAGGGCATTGAACATAGCATTACTAGAAACAACACCGGCAAAATTCGGCGGGCTCTACGCTCGTAAAACGTCAGAAAGCTGAACCTATTCTCAATAACTTCAGTGTATAGGATACGGGTAATCAAAAACCCCGAGATCACGAAAAATATATCCACACCCAAGAACCCGGCAGGCATCAAGCGATGTCCACCCAATACCAATTCGGCGTGATAGATCAGAACTCCAAGAACGGCAATGGCCCGAAGGCCGTCTATTTCAGGGCGATAATTAACTTTCATCAAAGAATTAAAATACAAGTTAGCACGGCGCTATAAGCTCTAAAAAATACCCAAAGTCAAAGCTATTTGCGATGAATCAAACGACAATCAGGGTTTAATTTGCGAATGCCATCATATATGCTCGCTGACGATTGTAAATGGCTTTTTAAACGCAAGCGTGTGCAGCTAAACCAAACTCTCAGGGCAATTCTAGTCTAAACTTCTACAAATACCGTCAGAATGAAATACCGTCCAGAAATAGACGGCCTTCGGGCCATTGCCGTTCTTAGCGTTTTGATCTATCACGCCAAGTTTGCACTTGCTTCTGGCGTTTTGATTTCCGGCGGCTTTTTGGGTGTGGATATATTCTTTGTGATCTCAGGTTATTTAATCACTAAAATTATTGTTCAAGATATTCGCAACTCTCGATTCAGTTATCGAGATTTCTATGACCGGAGAGCTCGTCGCATACTTCCAGCATTATTTGCTGTCATCGTGGCGAGCACCCCTTTCGCCTGGCTTTGGATGTTACCCGACCAGTTGGTAGAATATTCTCAGAGCATAATAGGCGCGCTGTTCTTTTCATCAAATTGGGTATTCTTATCACAAGACAGCTATACCGCGGAACCCAGCGCCTTAAAGCCCTTCTTACACACCTGGTCGCTTGGCATTGAAGAACAGTTTTATATTCTATTGCCCATCATTTTATTAGTCATCGTAAAGCGTTATAGCGCACGGAAAACACTGTGGTTGGCAGTAGTCGGATTTGTAGCTTCGTTGCTGTTCGCACAAGGTATTGCACGGCACTTCCCTGATCAAAACTTCTTTTTACTCACCTCACGAGCCTGGGAACTGCTGGCCGGTTCGATCGTTGCATTTATAGAATTAGATCACCGTAAAGACCTGGGGCAATCTAAACACGCGCCCGTTATTAGTGGCATTGCGTTAGCAATTATCATTGCCTCACTATTGTTATTTGACGAGTCGACACTACACCCCTCCTTGCTTACCGCACTGCCCGTCTTGTCCTGTGCCGCTCTTATTGCTTTTTCAAACGGCCAGCACCTTACCAATAAATTCCTATCAGGCGATATTACGGTCAAACTAGGGCTAATTTCATACAGTTTGTATTTATGGCATTTCCCGCTTTTCGCATTTTATCGACTCCACTTAGGCGAGCCCAGCTTCGTCGTTAAAATAACGCTGAGCATAGCGTCTATTATTTTGGCAATAATTTCCTATCGATTGATTGAAAAACCGTTTCGGAAACGTGAGCTGATTTCCACAGGGCATTCAACTGCCATTCTAGCCAGCACATTCATGGCCATCACAGCATTCCAAATTTCGGTGGTACATTTTAATGGCTACAGTCAACGGCTAGGAAATGTGGAGGATTTCATCTCAGCAGCCAAAGCTATTCGGCTGCAAAATGGCGCATCTGCCGACACGCCCACTGACCCCATTGTCGCTTTAGGCGACAGCCATGCGGGGATTCTATCGAGTTCACTAAAGGCGATTGCCGCTGAGCATGACCGGCCTTTCGTACAAATCGTTCAAGATGGCTGCCCATTAGTGCTGGGTGTAAAACTCTATACCGACGGTAAACTAGTGCCACGCTGCGAAAATATCGCACAAGCAAGAGTGGATGCAATCAAGCACTTTAGACAAGGGGTATTCTTTTACTCCGGACGCTTCGCTCTTTACGAAGAAGGCAAGAGGTTTGCACAAGAACCGGGGTACCCCGTGCTACTCACCCACCGAAGCGATGGCAAACCGTCACCACAGCAACTTTTGGTATCGACCGCTGAAACCGTGCAAATGTTTCTCAACGAGGGTATTCGCCTTGTGTTGGTTTACCCAATTCCTGAAATGGGTTTCGACGTACCGAAGCACTTTAAAGATCGTTTTCAGAAAACCCCTGACCTTCAACTAAAACGAGAATTGAACGACAACCGGCTGTCGATTGAAAAAGCGCAATATTTAGCCAGAACGGCCAACGTAATTTCCGCGTTCGACAACATTCCTGATCACCCAAATCTGATTAGATTAAAACCGGCAGACGTGTTGTGCGATAGTACTAACTGTTATGCTCACGATGATGAAATTTTGTATTACTACGATGACAATCACCTGAGTCCACAAGCAGTCACCAAAGTGTTAAATTCAATTTTGCCAACGCTGAGCGAACGAGGCTGGCTTGACTAAGCACTAGTGCTCTAAACCATAGTGCTCTAAACCAGAGTGCTCTAAACCATAGTGCTCTTAAATATAATACTACTGGGATTGGTCAACTTTGCTAAGTTAATACTGACAATCAACTCAATGCTTGTGAAATCAGCAAGCTAGTTATCTTGATCAAGACCAGTAAGACTTTCGATAACACCAAGCACCAGCCCATTAATTAACAATAAACCGCCAGCCAATATGCCGGTAACACTGGGCACGACGGACCTTAAAATAACAGTCGGATCTAAATTACCAAAGTTATTAGCCTGCCACTGACCTAAGGAATAAAAGGCTCCTACCATACCCCCCAACAAACAAATGCTGCCAACGATCAATACCTTTTCAACGGTAATATTGGCAAACAAAGGAGGTTTGTGATCCGGTGTATAGAGCCGGTGATGAAATATTTTAGTTAAACACCCCAAGCCTAACATCTGTAAGCCCAGTAACAAAAATGCCGAAGAGAAAACCAACGCACTGACATCAAGTCGACCAAAGCTCACTTCAATTGGCCCGCCTAGCAGGCTTCCGCCAAGCAAAGCCCCTAACACAGTCAATAATAAACCAGGGTAAATAAACAACCAATTAGGACTATGAATTAATAGAAAGCGCAGATGTCTCCAACCATCGCGCCAGCTTCTAAGATGCGGGGCGCGATCACGCCCATCTGGATACAGTTTTATCGGCGTCTCAATAATATTAAATTTGTGAATCACGGCTTTGCATAGCATTTCACTGGCGAACTCCATACCAGAGCAACGTAAGCCTAGTGACAATACTTTTTCACGCCTAAAACCACGCAAACCACAATGAAAGTCACCAATATCTGTATTGTAAAAAATTCGCCCAAGAAAGCTCAAGACAGGGTTGCCCAAGTAACGATGCAAGGGCGGCATAGCGCCAGGCTGAACACCACCTTTAAAACGATTGCCTATAACAATGTCGGCACCGTTTCGTAGGTTTACCACAAAGTGCTCAATATCCGAAAAGTCATAGCTATCATCAGCATCGCCCATGACGACAAATTCACCTTTAGCAGCCTTAATCCCCGATATAAGAGCGCTTCCATAACCCTTCTTTTCAACATGTACTACGCGGCACCCCAAGGATTCTGCCAAAGCTATTGAACCATCATTCGAACCGTTGTCAGCGACCACAATTTCAATATCTATATTGTTTTTTTCGGCGGCTATGCGACATTTTTTAACGCATACTTCCAGAGTTAAAACCTCATTTAAGCATGGCAAAACAAAGGAGAATTCAGGTTGATGTTGCTCAGGAGAATTAGACATAGATTGAACTCGCTTAAGTGCGAAATAACATACGAAAAAATAGAAACGAAATTGGACTAACCACTAACAAAGCCATTGCGGTACTCGCTGCCTCAATCCAACTACCAAAGAATAATTGTGCAAAGCTCAGCCCGTAAAAAAAACTACTCAATACAGAGACTAAACCAGCGCTAAAAAAATTATACGCAAAAAATTGAATAATGGCTTGGCGGCCAGACCCAAATACCACTTTTTTTTGCAGCAGATAATTAAAATAGATCCCCACCAAATACAAACTAAACACGGCAACAGCATGCAATAAAGCCGTCTCATAACCTATCACGTACTGTGTGATTTCTAAGGCCAGTAAATAGACGATGCCAATAAAAGCGCTAGCCGAAAAGGAGCGCGCAAACAGGACAATACCGGGCCAGCTCATTACGAATGAAATTATGGGTTCACCAAGGACCGTATGAACAATACAGAGCTATTGGTCTAGGTTCTTCTATCAAGGACCGTTTCAGTAGCAGCCGCATCGATCGACAGCTTGGCAATAAAGTGCAGTTCACGGTCGAATGCCCAGCTACACCAGCTTGGGTAAATACCAATATCAGTATCCCATGAGCTAATACCCCACCCTAGGTTTTGAAAGTGAGAATGCCATTCCGACTGAGACATATAGTAATAAGGCAGCGCTACACCGTGCTTTTTATTACCCACATAGTCCATGAACTTAAGAATTGGTTCATTCAAAAAGCCATCCGTTAGGTGGTCTTTGATGATGATGTGCTTGCGCGCGACTCGACCCGCTTCAGCCATCACCTTGGCGGCGTCATCAGCGTGATGTAATACATCTACGAATACGCATGTATCAAAGGAGTTATCCTCAAATGGAAAGGTATAGCCATCGTACTTTGACACCTTAATTGACGAAATAGATCGCTCCATCACATCAATACCTTCAATTGATGATTCGGTGACACCACCGGCAATCAGTTCCGATATTTGTCCATCGCCACAGCCAACATCCAGTATTGAGCTGCCATCGTCAATGAGAGAGGCTATGTGCTTTGACAGAACGCTGACTCGACGCCCATATGTGTACTTTTCATGTATTGAATCTAACATAATTCTAATTGGTATTAGCTGAGCAAACTGAGTGGGTATAACTTTACCACGTTAATAACGAGCCGTCGCAGTACGGCCAATAGTATACATGTTTTGGCATTCCAGGTTAGGTGCAGATTTAACCACAAACCACCCGTCTTGCCGAACCATTAATGTGTCATCGGTAATCATCGGTGACATACGTTCATTTCGCAACCTTAGTGGAACTAAGTCTAGCTCATTTGAAACGATGCTCCTGGTACGCGAACGAATGCAATCGTGATTCGCAAGAGTTTTTGCAAAATCATCGTAACGCTCTGATACCGCCATTATGCTAGTGCGAGGATAGCCTGCAAAGCGATCGATGGACGGAGCGACGAAAAATGGTATGACCGCCAATAGAGCTATAGAATAGCGAAGCGGCTGGCCTTGAATCTTTTGTACTCCATAGCCAATCAACAAGAGATAGGCAAACGGCAAGCCCAGAGTCGCGTATCTGGGCACTAAACCATGCCCTAACCTAATCGGTGAAATGGAGATAACAAAAAAGGTCGAGAATACAATAAAACTGAAAAATAACAGCGCTGCCACATAATTAAAGTTTAACAGCTCTGCATTAGCACGCCTTTCAACTCGGTGGTCGACAAAAACAAAAATAGAAATCAAGAATGCCGAAAATATCACTAAGGGCGTCATACCTGATGTTCTTGCCCAACGCATTGTTATGCCGCTGTCGAAATAACGCGTTTGCTCTGCCACATAGTGGGCATGCTCTAACATTATTGTGATGTGCTGCCCATCGTTGAGCAATGAGTATAGTCGCCCTAGCCAAGGGAATGTTGGGCTGATAACGATGAATGCGATGGTCTCTAAAACATAAAAAATCGCGAATAGTAATGAAATTTGTAGTACAGGCTTATAAGAAAAACGTTGATAGACTAACCAAAAAAAACCCGGAGCAAAGGCCAAATGTGTTTCTTTGGCACCATAGACCCAAAACAAAACACAGGTAGAAATAAACACCAAGGCAAGCCCAAACTGTTGTTGTTTGTTTACCCATAAAGCGAGTGCGAACAGCAGCGCAATTGAGAGCAGGCCTTGGCCACTGGGTAATAGTTGAAACGTCGCTCGAAACAACAAGGCATCGAAAAAGCACAACACTACAAACGCTAGTGCGGCCGTTACACCGAGATAACGGTAGCCCAACCAAGTAAATATAGCTAAGCCAATGGTGCTAGGTATTGCGGTAGATAAAAAATAGGTTAGTACACTGTCGGATGTCAGCCATATGAAAATTGTCGGAATCGTCCAATCACCCCAGCGCATTAAATGGTGACTAGAATCAACAAAGGTTCCGACCTTGCCCTGAGATAGATGCCGTGCCCAATCCCACAAATAAACATTATCCCAAATGTTTTCGGGAGCTGGCGCAAGATAAAATAGTTTATACCCCTGTAATACCGCAAACAACATCAATACGGAAAACAGACCTAATAACTTAACGTTTAATTTACTTAGCATTAGAAATTTCATCTCTCCAGCTGTTAACGTTCAATACTTGCTCGATGTAAGCATGTTTACTAAGAGTTATTTTGGCTTTTTTTCATAACCAACAAAACCTAACTCGACGAAACAATATAAGAATCAAACGTTAAACCTAAAGTGAACTACGTCGCCATCTTGCATAACGTAGTCTTTACCTTCAAGACGGAACTTACCGGCTTCTTTGGCACCTTGCTCACCACCGTACGAATCGTAATCTGAGTAGGCTACAGTCTCTGCTCTGATAAATCCACGTTCAAAATCCGTATGGATTACGCCCGCGGCCTGTGGCGCCGTATTGCCTTGACGAATGGTCCATGCACGCACTTCGGTCTTACCAGCGGTGAAATAGGTCTGTAAGCCTAGCAGCTCATAACCCGCACGAATAACTCTGTCTAAGCCGGGCTCTTCCTGACCTATTTCGGCAAGAAACTCACTTTTTTCGTCATCGTCCAATTCGGCTATTTCGGCCTCTATTGCAGCGCAAATAACCACGACGCCCGCACCCTCAGCCTCCGCAATGCGGTTGACGGTATCAAGATGAGGATTATTTTCAAAGCCCTCTTCGTCGACATTTGCAATATAAGTAGTGGGTTTGGCCGTCATCAAACACAGATGTTTAATTTTGTTGTAGTCGTCTTCATCTAAGCCCAGTGAGCGTACTGGCTCACCTTCATTAAGATGCGCTTCCACACGCTCGAGCACCGCCTTTATCGCGATTTGCTCTTTGTCACCTGACTTAGAGCGCTTGGCTGCACGCTCGATGGCTTTTTCAACGGTATCTAAGTCCGCGAGACCCAGCTCCGTATGAATGACCTCAATATCCGATGCCGGGTCAACTTTGCCTGCGACATGCACCACATTTTCATCGTTAAAGCAGCGCACCACGTGCGCAATGGCGTCTACTTCTCGAATATTGGCTAGAAATTGATTGCCCAAGCCCTCGCCCTTAGAAGCGCCCTCAACCAAGCCTGCAATATCAACGAACTCCATGGTTGCCGGTATGGTTTTATTGGGATCAGCTAGCTCAGTTAAGCGCTGTAATCGCGGGTCAGGCACTTCAACCATGCCAACATTTGGTTCAATCGTACAAAACGGGTAATTTTCCGCTTGAATTCCAGAGTTAGTCAGTGCGTTAAAAAGCGTTGATTTGCCCACATTAGGCAAACCGACTATGCCACATTTAAATCCCATAATTGAATCCTAAGCGTAATCACTAATTAAGCGCTATTTAGCCAAATTAGTATGTAGTTCGTTCATCGCATGAGGAAACTCCCCAAGCACTATTTTATCAATAACTCGCAGACTTTCAGCAATCGCATTATCGATCGCAATTTGATCAGCCTTATTTGCCTGCTTTAACACATAACCCGAGACGTCTCGGCCCACCCCTGGATGCCCTATACCAATTCTAAGCCGAGCAAACTCTTTGCTGGCGCATTTTTGAGCGATGTCACGCAAACCATTATTACCGCCATGACCACCCGCGAGCTTTAAACGCGCCACACCCGGGTCTAGATCTAGCTCGTCGTGCGCGACCATTATTTCATTGAGCGCAATCTTATAATATCGGCAGGCCGCAACCACCGCCTTACCGCTCAAGTTCATAAATGTATCCGGCGCCAGCACGCGCACATCCTGATCAGCCACGGTAATTTTAGTGGATCGGCCAAAACAATGTTTATCGGCTTTTAAGGCACCACCAGAATGTTCTAACAAGCGATCCAAAAACAAAAACCCGGCATTGTGCCGGGTCTTAGTATATTTTTCGCCCGGATTGCCGAGCCCGACAATCAGTTTGATTGGCGAAGGCTGCATATTTTACTCTTCTGCAGCCCCTGCTTCACCACCTTCTTCAGCTTCAGCAGTCTCTTCGGTCTCTTCAGAAGCGCTTGGGCCTTTAGGTATTAATACCGAAGCAACTGGTAATTCCATATCTTGCTCTTGGTATGACGCGGCTAATTCAACACCTTCAGGCAGAACAATTTGACCTAAATGTACCGATTCACTTTTACCTAAAGCAGAACAATCCACTTCAATGTACTCAGGAAGATCACTACCCAAACATGATACGTCTACTGACACCATGTTATGGCTCATAATGCCACCCTCAGCTTTCACGCCAGGTGCTACATCTTCACCAACAAAGTGGAAAGGTACCGTCATTGTGATCGTATCTTTACGGCTCACACGCTGAAAGTCCAAGTGCATTACTTGTGCTTTAAACGGATGCATTTGCACATCACGTAACACTGCACGTTGCAAATCGCCATCGACTTTCAATTGAACCAATGCGGAATGGAAAGCTTCAACCTCTAATTGGTGGGTGATCTTATTGTGATCCACCAATAGATATTGCTCATCTTCTCCACCGCCATAGACCACCACTGGAACTTGACCATTACGTCGCGCACGACGTGATGCAGCTGTACCAGATCCGGCTCTTACTTCAGCTTCTACTATAAAATTAGCCATATTATTTCTCTAAAATAAAACCCGCTAATCAGCGGGCGTTTCCAAAATCACATTAGTACTACTGATGCAAAACTACATCTGCTAATGCAAAACTACATTTGCTCAATAAAGTTGAATGTCTTCAAACCACTTACATCTCTTCACTGAACAGCGAACTCACCGAATCACTTGCCGTGATTCGACGAATTGACTCACCTAACAAGTGCGCGATAGACAACTGTCGTATTTTATCACTTGCCGCCGCCGCGTCAGACAAAGGTATAGTATTGGTTACTACAACTTCGTCCATCGTCGACGTATTAATTCTATTGACCGCCTCACCCGACAACACCGGGTGAGTACAGTAGGCGCGCACCGCAGTGGCGCCATGCTCTTTCAATGCATCAGCTGCTTTGCACAATGTATTGGCTGTGTCGACCATATCGTCAATTAACACACAGCTTCGACCATCAACATCACCGATAATATTCATGACCTTTGCAACGTTGGCTTTAGGCCGGCGTTTATCGATAATCGCCAAGTCAACACCCAAACGCTTAGCCAGAGCCCGTGCTCGTACCACACCGCCGACATCCGGTGAGACAACCACTAAATTGTCTTCATTTAAATTCTTGATGTCATCTAATAATACCGGCGAACCATAAATATTATCGGTAGGGATATCAAAAAAGCCCTGAATTTGGTCAGCGTGTAAATCCATCGTCAACACACGATCAGCACCAGCTGTGCTCATCATCGATGCAATTAATTTTGCGCTAATCGGCACCCGAGAATTACGCGGTCGCCGATCTTGTCGAGCATAACCATAATAAGGCATCACGGCCGTAATACGGTGCGCTGATGAGCGATTACAAGCATCAATCATCAACAATAATTCAATCAAGTTTTTATGGCTGGGGGCGCAGGTTGGCTGAATGATGAAGACATCACGCCCACGCACATTTTCTTGTATTTCAACGGTGATTTCACCATCGCTAAATTGTTCTACTCGGGCATCTCCAAGAGGAACTTTCAAATAATCAACCACTTGAGCCGTTAGCTCAGGGTTAGCGTTACCAGAAAATACAAGTAAGTTATCAAGCGCCACTGCAAACCTCTGTGTCGCTGCGAGGATCTATGTCGAGGCAGCGTATGTTTTGGTTAAAGCTCTTCAAGCGACCGAGCATCAAAATAATCGTAATTGCTTGCGGATTATATGTGTTAGTGCAATTTAATTCAGTGGAAAAATGACAGGAAAATGACAATTTTCGTATCAATTGGCAAGAAAGAAAAGAATGGCTGGGGTGGAAGGATTCGAACCTTCGAATGCCGGAATCAAAATCCGGTGCGTTAGGCCACTTCGCCACACCCCAGTACCTTTCTCGATATTCTCTAGCAACACAACTTACTAAAAAGTAAGACAGGCTACCAAAAAACATTCATTGCTAATTTCACTCGGCTTCCGTACCAAAGCATCACAACAATGAGCGGAGCGTATTCTACTCCATTTCTTTGTGCAATGGGTGAAAATTTTCACCTTTGGCAACAAAACCTACTGAATTTTTCGGTCGTCGACTCAGAATATCCAAACCCGCTTGTTCACTGCTCACTGGCAGAAATACCGAGCCGCCGGAACCACTCATTCTGGGCTGACCAAACATCAACAACCACTCGAAAATTTCATTAACTTCTGGGTACTCATCTCTAACGATAGCTTCGAGCTGATTAATACCAAAAGTCGAGTCAATCGCAGTGACAAAATCAGTGCCTTTCTCGAGTGCGCGTATTCTCTTCATCTGAGGTGCCGGTGTCAAACGTTTATTTGAAAAAATACGTGCTGTTGATACTTCAATATTGGGATTCAGTACCACAAACCAGCTTTCAGGCGGATTTATCGGCGTCAACAGCTCTCCTACGCCCTCAGCCCAAGCCGATCTGCCGCGCACAAAAACCGGTACATCGGCACCTAATTCCAAACCAATATCAGCCAATTGATCAATACTGAGGCCGGCTCCCCACAACGCATTGAGGGCAAGTAATACGGTCGCAGCATCAGAGCTTCCACCACCAAGTCCGCCGCCCATTGGCAAACGCTTATTGAGCTTAATCAAGACACCGCAATCTTGCGACACAAACACCTTAAGCTTGTTAGCCGCTTGCAAACATAGATCACTGGCTTCATCAAAACCAAAGTCGTAATCCCGCCGTACTGTACCCTGGTCATTGAGCTCAAAAAAAAGCTCATCCCCATAAGACAAAAATTGAAAGGCTGTTTGCAAGTTGTGATAACCATCTGGTCGCTTGCCGATCACATGCAAAAACAAGTTTATTTTAGCCGGCGCCGGCCAGCAGCGGTTTGAGTCGCTTGCGAGTTTCATTGCTACTTTCATTACTTGGTCAGTGAAAAGGACTTAACGATAAAACGTACTTTAATTGATTGCTCTATTCCGTCGATATTCACCATTTTCTCAGCCAAAATCTTTCGTGGCAGTATTACGTTTGAGGTCTCAATTGAGTTTTCATTCAAACCTGCGGTTGCTGCAGCAGCGTCTGCTTGAGCTAACTCATTTTTGTTCACTGCCTTCGTCGGCAAGCCGTTAAAGGGTTGATACTTTGAATACGATATGAGCCAGCCCTTTTGCCTTAATGATGTTAACTGACCTAGTTGATCTAGTTGATACTCATACGCCAATTCAGGTGCCGGCAAAGCAAGCGCCCAATATTGTAGTGCATCGACCGGTATCGCCCAACCAGCAACATCTAAAAGTAGCGACTCGGCATCGTCACTGAAATACTCCTGACCTTTATTGTCTATCAAAGTAGCACGATCGGCATTCAACTCAATGCGCACCGAGCCAACCCCTAAAGGCCCAAACAGCCGTAAGGTAGAATATTCATTCTCCTTGCTCCAGACCAAGTTTGCTGCTTCTTTGACGCTTGGAGTGCTCATCCCTACCTTCGCCACCAGTCTCCAAGCAGTATTGCTTGACACCCATTGGCGATGCTCCTCGAACACACTGGGCTCACTTAACCACTTCGACTCAAGCGTTTTGCTTGGGTCAATATGAGAAGGTGTCTGACAGGCTGCCAACACGGCAGACAGCGCAATCAAAGCGCGGCGCAATAGCAAGTTAAAAGACATTCAGCGATCCTAAATTCGGCTAATCAGCAACTAAGAATCACTCTCAGGCGGCGTTGCATCGACATTATTCACGTCCAAGCCATATCGCTGCATCGTGCTGCTTAACAACTTATTGTCAGCTTCTTTCAATGCCCAACTAGTCCAGATGTTTTTGGCTCGTTCTTGCTGCCCGCTTTCCCAGAGGACTTCACCAAGGTGCGTGGCGATTTCGACTTCCTCGCTAGCTGCGTAGGCTTTCTCTAAAAACTCAATCGCCAATTCGAAATCGTTTTGACGATACGCAACCCAGCCCATACTATCTAATATATGTGCGTCGTTTGGCCGCAATGCCAATGCCTTTTCGATTAACTCACGCGCTTCATCTAAACGATCAGTTTGATCCGCCAAGGTGTAGCCAAGCGCATTCAGCGCATTAGCGTGGTCCGGCTTAGCATTGATTATGGCTCGCAAATCTGGTTCAGCTATATCCAAACGCTTTAACTCAGCCGCCACCAGCGCGCGCGCATAAATGAGATCCTGATCTTCCGGCAAGTAATAAAGCACCTCACTAATTGCCCCCAACGCTTCTTCATACTGATATTCGCCCATCAGTAAATAATGGCGACTCAAGGCGAGATTCACGTATTCGGCCTCGGTATTCGGCTCTAAAGTAGCGAGCGTCGCCAATGCAGAATCGAGCCCATTCAACTCATAGCGAGCATTTGCGACTTGTATTTGTGCAGAAAACAGCAATTCGGGATCACGAATATCACCAAAATGTCGCGCCGCCGACGCAAACTTCTTGTCTATCAATTTACGTCTGGCTAATGACCACCGAATATCATCATTAGACGGCTCAATATTCAGGGCTCTCTGATAAAAGCGGCTGGCTGAAGCAAAATCCTTTTGGTCTTCGGCTAATGCGCCAGCATATTGCAAAGCATCTACGTTGCGAGGGTCAGCTTCCAGTATTCGCTGTATAAAGTCATATGCTTCATCAACCTTGCCTTTTCGAACCATCTCTGCAGCAAGGTTAATCTGCATCGTTATCGACTCAGGGTGTTGTTCAGCGTACTCGGCAATGAATTTTCCGCGCTCCTCGATTTTACCTTGAGACGCCAATAGCTTGGCTTGCATTTGCGCCGCCAGATCCCAACCTGGGCGCAATGTCAGTGCTTTTATAACCCATTGCTCTGATAGCTCGAACTCAGCAAAAAATTCCGCTACAAATGCCGAGCTTAAGGCCGCTTGCGCCGAACGATCGTAATTCTCAACCATATGCGATGCGGCCTTGATAGCTTCATCCTTATTCTTCTGTCTGATTAATAAAGCGGCAATCTGCTTTATATGGGAATCCAGGTTTTTACCCTTTGCATGATTGGCAATACTGACTTTTACACCCTCGGCATCTCCACTGCCGAGCTGGGTAATTAGCAACATGTTAAGAGGGTCGGCGGAATCTGAATCGAGTTCATACCAAAGCTCAGCGCTGTGCAAGCCTTTTTGGTAATCGTTATCACGTAAGGCTAACAAGGTCGCTAAGCGAGCCACTCGGTAATCACGCGTTACCATCGCCACTTGTTGTGCTCTAGTGGCCGCCAATGACCATTTACCCTGATAGCTGGCTAAATTCGCCACAAGTAAGCCCGCCAGAGTTTCCGACGTTAAATCCAGTGCTGGCAACTCTGGATCACTCGCTAACTCGGCATCAGATTCAACGTGTACCTGGTCGGGGTTAAGCTCTACTAAAGAGTCACTATTATGGCTTACAGAGCTAGAGGCATCGCCGCCGCCCAAGGTCTTCGCAGAGTTAGCACAGGCCGCCAACATGGTGGCGCAAAGCGCGACAGCGATTAATTTCATCATATGTTTAAGGTCAGATATACGTGGCATTGACACTCTCATAAAATTCACTGGCTCTAACAATCGAAGTAACGCTTTAACTTACTAATAACAAGATACGCTCGCCAGACAGCGGTTATGGTAAATCAGAAAAGCACAATTTAATTCACCCAGCATTATAAACACAGCTAGATGCTTAAAATGCATAGTAAAGCTTAAAGCTAGGAAAATGACCCAAATTACCTGACTTTTATAAAATTGAGGGCGCTAATCTCTGCAAGATCGGGTTTTGTTTGTTATCTTTAGCATTCAAAATTACACCGCGGCAACCGTGTTAGAAATGACAGTCCATACGGAAATAGCAAGCGGCCTAGATACAACTTATTCACAGCCTGGCAGCCATGTTAAATAGTTTACACGTACTCTTTGCTTTCATTGCTTTTATGGCTTTTGGTTACCTAAGCCTATTGCGCCTGTTGTTTAACAGACAAACAACAGGTGAAGCAAACTTCATATCAGGCCTTTTAAACGCCTTAAAAGACCCTAAGATGGTGCGCAATTTAGGCAGCAGCGCCTTCTTTGTGAGTTTACCGGCAACCGCACTGCTTTTATTTTGGGGCTGGGGGCCGGCACTTATTTGGCTAGCGACATTTCACTTCTTGATTGAGTCAATTTACCAACTTCAGTACAGCATTCAAAAAGAAGGAGCCAGCATTGCCGACCACCTTTTGCGTTCTTCAAGTGGCATTAAAGCAATGCTTGAGCAAGGATTGATACAGGTATTTTTTCTGCTCGCCATGGCGGTTGTGGTTGCCTTGGTGGCCACTCTGCTGGATCGTCAACCCGGCTTACTATTCGCTCTGGTATTTCTTTTACCAGCCCGTAAATTACTAAGTCACAGCAGTAACGCTATTCCGATTTACCTAAAAGCTTTAGGCGCGATTGGACTATTGGCAACAGGGCTTGCATTCAGTGACCAACTGGGTTTTTCAGTCTATGGAGATTGGGCTCCTTTTGGGCAAATGCTGCCTTGGTTTGTGTTTAATATGCCCACACTAATAGCCGCAATATTAGTGGTTGCGGTGTTCAAGCTAGAAGGTGACCGAGGCTTTAAACAAGATTTATCTCTGTTTGCCGGTGCCATCATAATGATTCTTGTGGTCGCCATGCTAGTTAAGCTAGCTTGGCTACAACCTATCTTAGATGCACCGCTTAACTCGGGTTCCTCAGGCCATGAATCCTTACCCGTTTTTATCGGGTTATCTTTGTTTGTATTTGCCGGTTTTGCAGCATTTTTAGTCCGCATACTCAACGAGGAAGAGAATGACGAGCAGCACAGCAAATACCGGTACGGCCGTTTACAAGGCGCCAGTTTGGTACACACAATATACATGGCTCTACTGGTCGTGAGCCTTGCTTCAGCCTTGGGCATCGGCGCATGGAAGACTCACTTTGTGGAATGGTCCAGCGCGCTGGATATTTTGAACTACTTAAATCTGGCCATTTCGAGTAATCTCAACCTAATCTACGCGGATGCGAGCTCCGGTACCCTATTACACACCATTTTGCTAGCAGCTTTATGTTTTACTGGGTTTAGCTTTCTTTTAATGTGCGCTAACCAGCTTACGGTGGAAGAAGCCGACACTGAAACGGTGTTTTCACTGGTTATCGAAGCCAAAATACTTCAAGCGATCGGCATTTTTATTGTGAGCGCTTATTTTATCGGGAACGGCATCAGCATTAATGTGTGGTTGCTGATTGGAATTCTTGCTTGGGTGCTATTCAGTCATTTAGCGATTGGAATGTGTTTAGCCAGCGACGTCAACCCAGCCTATTCGGTACTCACAATCTTAATTGCCGTTGCTGGAATATTGCAAACAATCGCGGTCACCATCACTTGGCTAGCAGAGGGTAATTACCTGCTGCCAATTTTCAGCTTCATCATACTTGCCATGACGATATTTCTTTGGATGCCGGATGCTATGAAACTCTTTAAAGCGGCTGGAAAAGATGAAAAACCAGACTTTTTATAGCTAAACTGCAATGAAATGGTCGTTAAACCATCGTTAGATCATAGTTAAACCTGCTGAATTGGGTAATCGTCGACAATTACCGGCTTAAGAAGAATAGGTTAGACCATAAAAACAGGTTAAAATGCGCGCAACTGGGTTTAGTACCCGCTTTATTTTGTTCAAACATGCAAGTTTTATCCATAGGCCTAAATCACACGACTGCTCCCGTTGAGGTGCGCGAACGCGCAGCCGTAGCGGCTGAGCACCTGGATGATGCCCTGACGGATATTTCAAAACTCAATACAATAGAAGAAGCGACCATACTTTCAACCTGCAACAGGACTGAAATTTATTGTCATGTGTCAGAAGAAAGCATAGAAACGGCTAAAGATTGGCTTTGCGATTTTCACGAGTTACGCAAGAACGATGTGGCTCCTTACCTATATACTCTGCCCAATCAAGATGCGGTAAAACATGCCTTTAGGGTGGCATCAGGGCTTGATTCAATGGTCATCGGCGAGCCACAAATACTCGGTCAAATGAAAACCGCGTTCGCCAAAGCCCATAAAAATGGCAACACCGGCAAAATACTGAATCGATTGTTCCAAAACACGTTCTCAGTCGCCAAAGAGATTCGTACCAGCACCGCCATCGGCAGTAATGCGGTGTCGGTAGCCTACGCGGCGGTTACTTTATCGAAAAGTATTTTTTCGGATATTTCGAAACAGACTGTCTTGTTAGTGGGTGCCGGTGAAACGATCGAACTCACCTGTCGTCACTTGTATCGCCAAGGGGTGCGCAAGATGATCATTGCCAATCGCACCATGTCTCGCGCTGACGGCTTGGCTGATGAGTTTGGCGCCGAAGTTATTTCACTACACGAACTGCCAACCCGCTTACCGGATGCCGACATGGTATTCAGTTCTACCGCCAGCACGCTTCCAATTTTAGGCAAAGGTACCTTTGAGAGCGCTCTTAGACAGCGCAAAAATCGACCGATGTTTGTGGTTGATTTAGCGATTCCCCGCGACGTTGAACCAGAAGTGAACGATCTTAAAAATGTCTACCTTTATACTGTTGACGATTTAGAGGCAGTGGTGACAGAAAATCTGGAATCACGCAAACAAGCCGCACACGAAGCCGAAAAAATAGTCACCGAACGTACGCAAGATTTTATGCACTGGTATCAAACCTTAGCGTCGATACCAACACTGCGAGAGCTTAGAGATCGCACTCACGCCATCAAACAAAATGAGCTCGAAAGCGCTCGTAGACGATTGCAAGCGGGTGATGAGCCCGCCGAAGTGCTGGAGTTATTTGCACACGCTTTATCGCAAAAGTTCATGCATCACCCTACCGAATCATTACGCCAAAAGCACGACGAAGACTTACTTGTGGCTGCAAGAGAGTTGTTTGGTTTAGACAATAAATAACCTCAATAAAGCGCCTACCTCGCTCGGCGAACAAAAAATCAAAATACCATGAAAGAATCTATTCGCTTCAAATTAGAAGGCCTGGTCGACCGGCAAGAAGAACTTAATGCTCTGTTATCGCAGCCTGAAACACAATCTGACCAAAATCACTTTCGCAAATTAAGCATTGAGCTGGCTGAAATTGGCCCGATCATCGAAAATTTTCAAGAATACAGAACGCTTGAGGATGATGCTGAAACCGCGCAATTGATGCTTGAAGAAGATGACAAAGAAATGCGTAAAATGGCGCATGATGAACTGTCAGAAATCAAAGATAGACAAGAAGTGCTGTTGGGCAGCCTGCAAAAGCTGCTGCTGCCTAAAGACCCGAACGACGATAATAATATCTTTCTAGAGATTCGCGCTGGTACCGGTGGTGACGAGGCCGCAATATTTTCTGGCGACTTATTCAAAATGTACTCCTTGTATGCCGAGTCGCAAAAATGGCGAGTCGAAATCCTCAGCTCAAACCAAGGTGAGCACGGCGGCTATAAGGAAATCATCTCGCGTATCGAAGGTCATGGCGCGTATTCAAAAATGAAATTCGAATCAGGTGCACATCGAGTGCAGCGCGTGCCGGAAACTGAAACGCAAGGCCGCGTACATACATCGGCCTGCACGGTGGCTATTTTGCCAGAAGCCGAAGGCATTGATGACGACATGGAAATCAATGCCAATGATTTACGCATTGACACCTATCGCGCATCTGGCTCAGGTGGCCAACACGTAAATAAGACCGATTCGGCCGTGCGTTTAACGCATCTACCAACCGGCACCGTCGTCGAATGCCAGGACGAACGCTCGCAACACAAAAATAAAGCACGCGCAATGTCCATGCTCAAGGCACGAATACTTGATGCCGAACGACAAGCACAGGCTGCTGAGCAAGCTGAAACACGCAAGAGCTTGGTGGGTAGCGGTGATCGTTCTGAACGCATTCGAACCTATAATTACCCGCAAGGCCGAGTTACCGATCACCGAATAAACTTGACGCTCTACAAACTCGACTCGGTCATGACAGGCGGGTTAGCTGAAGTAATCGACCCATTAACTACCGAACATCAAGCCAATCTACTGGCTGATTTGGGTGACAGTTAGGAATACCATGCTTAGTTATCGTGGCCTGATTGATGAAGCATCAAACGTGCTTTATAACGTCTGTGATACACCGCGCATCGACGCTGAGTATTTAATGCAGCACGTCATCAACCAGTCAATGGCTTGGTTGATTTCGCACGGCGATGGCGCGGCCAGCGCCGAGCATACTCACCAGTTCAATCAGCTTATTGAGCAACGCTCTAAAGGTGTCCCCGTAGCATACCTCATCGGCCATCGCGACTTTTGGACTCTGCGGCTAAAAGTGAATGATCATGTGTTAATTCCTCGAGGTGATACTGAAATTCTGGTCGAGCAAGCATTAGCACGTCTCGATGCAACCGTATCGCACAAAGTTCTTGATTTAGGTACCGGCAGTGGAGCGATTGCATTGAGTATTGCCAATGAACGACCCAACAGTTACGTGACCGGCATTGACCAACAACAAGGTGCCATTGACGTAGCAAAGGCCAACGCAACGGATAATAGAATCAGCAATGTGGATTTCATACGTAGTAATTGGTATGCCGAAGTTGCAAATCAGCAGTTTGACTTAATTGCCAGTAATCCCCCCTATATCGAGCCTGGTGATCCGCATTTAGAGCAAGGTGATCTGCGCTATGAACCAACCAGTGCCTTAGTCGCGGCTGAGCATGGCTTTGAAGATTTAAGGGCCATCATCGAAGGGGCACCGGTCAGATTGGTCAGCGGAGGCTGGCTGCTGCTTGAACACGGTTGTCAACAAGCTGAGGAAGTCGCTTCGATGCTAGAAGGCAAGGGATTTAACAACATCAGTCTGTACGCCGACTTAAACCACCTGCCACGCTGCACGGCAGCGCAATGGGGAATAGAATCATGAAAAGAGCCTTAAATTGCCTATTTAGCGAACTAGAACAAATTATTGTTTGTAAAGACCCAACGGAAAAATGCAAAGCCACGCGCAACCTAGTTCGTGGCTTTGAAGAAGATCACCTAGAATACCGCAGGAAGCCAATCGATACGCTCTTGCCTGGCTACCCTTCAACATTGCAATTAGTGGCGCCACGCGACTTAAAGCGAAGAGGCATCAGCACGCAAGAGGGTCGTAATATTCTATTACACGCCGTTGCGCATATTGAATTTAATGCTATTAATCTCGCATTAGATGCTGCTTACCGATTCATTGACCAATCCTACGACTACTACAAGGATTGGCTGCGAGTGGCCAATGATGAGGCCCGTCACTTTAGTATGATCCGAGCGTATTTGAATAAACACGGGTGTGACTATGGCGACTATCCGGCACACAATGGGCTTTGGGAGATGGCGGTAAAGACTCAGCATGACATCTTGGCGAGAATGGCCCTAATACCGAGAGTGTTGGAAGCCAGAGGGCTAGACGTTACGCCCGGCATGATAAAGCGCCTGGAAGACGCCGGTGACTCAGAAGCCGTGGATATTCTAAAGGTTATATACAAAGACGAAATTGAACACGTCGATATCGGCTCAAAATGGTTTAAGCATCATTGCAATGAACGCAATCTAGAACCCAGAAGCACCTTCCTAAGAATGATAGAAACTCATATGCACGGAGAGCTTCGTGGGCCATTTAATCTAGAAGCCAGATTAATGGCTGGTTTCGACGAGACCGAAATGCGTACTATCGATGAAAAGTTCGGTTAGAAGCTCTGAAGTAGTGAGTTGGAATAGTGAATTAAAATACAGAGCGCTAGCGTTCGAAGCTTAAAACTCATCAAACTTCTAAATTGACATTATAGATCAAGGCGCCGGCAACGTAGGGTCGCCCAAAAGCGCCCAGTTATGCAAGGTTTCATTCACCGATGACATCCGTTGCTTGGCTCTCATGATCGCTTCACCTAGGGTCACCGCTACCGTCGCTGATTCTTTTAGCACGCGTTCAGCAAAAATACCGTTTTCTCGATACTTCCCTAAAGAGGTCGCGCCGTGCACCGCCGCCGCTCCTTGATTGCCTGCGAACATCCATTGATGAGCCAGCGTATTCGTGTGTAAGCTCTGGTAATCTGTCGTGTAACACGCCAATGGCATGACCACGGTAGGCGCTTCTTCATTGGTCAAGGAATTAATCAATGCGGTGTTTACAATCCCTTGAAATCCCCAACCTGCCGTCGAGGCGTGACCCGCAAAACTGACTAAGCGAGTGCCCTCATTAATCGACTCACTGATCGAGACTCGTGCATCGGCCACCGGTGACGCACTCTCTGATTGACCTAGATACACTCGTTCAATTTCAGCAATCCCAGTTTCACGATTGAGGTACGACGAGACTCGGCCTTCTAACGAACTTTCAAAGTCCAGATTACGACCGTCATTGGGTTGTGCAATCAATAGAACATCATTCGTAATGCTTTGTGAGTCGTGCAACTCTTGCCACTTAATGCTCTTGGCTATGATCGCCTGTAAATCACTGGCCGTTCTCACCGGCCACCGCCCTATGGCTATATCAGGTAAATTATCACCGTTTAAATCTGCATAGACGTTATCCGATTGCGTGTATTCAAAAATACTCACCTTACGGTAATGCGCCGGAATAAAATTAACCGCGCCCTGACCCAATCGATCACGGTAATCATAAGTATGACCACCAACTAACAGCATATGCTTTGGCAATACCGAATCGTCAAGCTCACTCAAATAGTTATCGAGGCTTTGCGGTGTGTTATTCGCGAAACCGGACGCCGCTACTAAATCAAGCCAATCGACAAGCTGCACCTCTAAACCAAGATCACGCTTGTAATCAATATAAGCTTGTAAGTCGTCACCAATAAAATTGGGGTGCGCAACAATCATTAAGTCTGCGGCAGCTTGCGGGTTACGTAATTGCTCTGCGAAGGCCAGGTCAACCGGCTCGATTGATTGAGCCGCTTCAATGGTGTCTAAACTCACCACAGCATAGCGAAGCTCTGACTCATTATTGCTACTGCTTAAAAACGGTAGCGCTGGGAAAGCCAAGCCAGCGTCGCTTTGCTCAGTTTCAATAGAATTAAAGCCGCCTGTTGAAGAATAGGCAAACACGTGTTTTTGGTCGGCGCCTTGCGCCACTGCTACCGAATAGCCACTGACTGACTCTGAACTCAGAAAGTCACTTGCTGAGACTTCGTTGAGTGCCGTTGCCGCCATCACCGTCAGTTCATCAACCAGCACAATATCGGCCACTAAGCCGGTATCTCCGGGCAAGGTCACAACGATTTCGTTATCTGTTTGTTTTAATAGACCGGCCGCTAATTCCACATCAAGCTTTAACTGGCTTAAGCCATCAAAACGTTCATCGGCCACCGTGGTTCCATTCACGGTGATTAGCACGTGATGGTCATCTTGGTCGGCTGGCAGGTCAATGCTGCCAAATAAATCCACTCTCAATCTAGCGGCTTGCTCGCTGTCTATCGCTTGATCAAACGAGGCATTGTATTGCTGACTGACCGCCTTAGAGGTGGTAAACAACTGCGCGTCATACCAAGGGCTGCCAGAGGTTATGGCCGCTAAATAATTCTTATCTTGCGTTAGGGTTTGATCAATCAAGCCGGTACTGGAATAGCCAGTGCTGCTATTGTCGGTACTTTCGTTAATATTGCTGCTGGCGCTGCTTTGGCTAGCCTGGTAGTGTTCAGCGTTGAGAACCTTTCGTCTGTCTCGTTGTAGTCGGTACGTGTAATCGTTTAAATACAGGGCATCATCGCCTTGCGGTTCGACAACATTAAACACGATAAGATCATCGGCGCTCAAATACCCATCATCACTGATGACACGGCGCGCCACGCTTTGCCCATTCAAGGTTACGGCTAACGCGCTCACATTCATACCAAGCCAGCTAGGCTGACTGTTCAATATTGACTCAGCGTTCACCTTGCGAATGCCGTAGCCATTAAACCTGACATCTAGGGAACTGGCATCAATACGGGTCTGACGTTGCTCCAGCCTGCGTGCTCGGCGCTCACTCAGTCTTAGCCAGCGACCGTTCACCTCAGTATAGCCTTTGGCCTGCATACTCAGCTCAAACTGCGCACGTGTATCGGCCCAATCAATCGGCTCGCTGGTATCACTTTCGCCATAAGTTTCACCCGCTTCAAACGGGCCGTAAAACTCTTCGTAGCCAGACGTATCAATACTGGATATTCCAAACCGACTGACTTCGCTGTATTGCTCACGCGTTAAACGCAACTTTCTACGATAGTGTTTAAGCGCGTCGGTGTTACTGCCATGCCCAGGCACTAAAGCGTCATTTAATTGTACCCAACCATCACGGGTTTCACCCCATAAATGAAACCCCAAATGGAATGACTCTGCCGAGGTCTGCCAATCAAATTTCACGCGTCTACCGCGTTGCTTAACTCGAAACTTGCTTAAGGTAACTGGAGTTGTAAATGCCTGCCCAAACGCCAATATCCCAGCTTCATTATCTATGTGGCCTCGTTCAGGGTTGCTCACTCTGTCTTCGTCATTTATTAAGGTAATACCCGCTGATGTGATACCAACGCGGCGAATAACACCGCCATCGTCACCGAAGCGAGAATTTAAGCTGGCCACCGCCACTGGCGTTCCGCTGAAGCAGCTCGCGGCAAAGCTCGCCCCAAAAGCAGTATCATGACCTTCAATCACCCTCGCGCTTCGCACAGCTTGAAAAACAACAGTTCCAACACTGCCGCCTATTCCACTGAGGTCTAAGGTTTGACAACCGTTTTGCTCCACCGCCAAGTAGCAAAACTCTTCCTCAGCAGTTAGAAACGTATCGCCGCCGCCAACATCTCTGGATGCCGCTTCCAACCGCTCTATAGTGGCTTCAAAACCATTGTTAGTAACGTTTCTTGCCGCCACCGCAATGAACTCTGGTTCCCCAATCGGTGCCACTGGGTCCCCCGCCACGATAAATGGATCAGTAACAACATTGGCAACTGTTTTTAATTGCGTCAACAATGCAGGGGGCGATGCAGGAGCCGCTGGAAACGCTGTATCAAAACTAATAGTGCGATAACCTTGCACTTGAGCCGGAGGACCAGCAGCAAGACCGCAGTAATCACAATTGGTATTTTGAAACTCTTGATGTAAATCTGGGTCAAGGCTAAGACATTTGGACTCAAATGTTACTGATGAGCCCATGGTGGTTGTCGGTATCGTAACAATCCCATCCTCAATAGCAACATAGTCAAATGCGACTGATATACTGTCACGGTTTTCGTTGTAGGGCTCTATACATACTGCGTCAAACCCAGTATTTGTGACATTTTTAATTCGAATATGACAGGGGTCATCTCCGGTTCCTCCCATCCCATCGCTACCGAACTCAGGCGTCATTACAAAAACATTAGGGGTAGTTCCCGGCGGAAATGGCGCCTTGAAACTGATGGTTTCGAAGGGCGTTAATGTCGTAGCAGCAGGCGTGGTATAGGCCGACAGCGTCGCTTGCCCAACTTCAATCGTTGAGTACACTTGCGCGGCCGCGGGAAAAGTAGTGCCTGCAGCAAATATCGCCAAGCCGAAAAAAACTAAAAATCTTCTCAAGATACCCTCTTAACTATGCAGTCGCTCAAAAAGCAACGTCTGCGACATAAATTTTTCAGACATTATTGAGTTAATCTAGCATAGGGAACCTCAAGTGTCATTGTGACGCTAAGCGGCACCAATGCTTAGCTAAAATCGTTGGGCTGCAACTCAATTGATTCTCTTTAACAATTGAAACGTATCTTTATCATCACTCTATTTCACAATATGCCCAATAATATAGCCCTCAGTAGATAGCTAAACTTTGACTAACGGCTAACGCGATAACTTAGGGTGCGGGCAAAGCAGGGTCGCCGAGTAATGCCCAATTATGTAAGGTTTGATTGACAGACGACATTTGCTGCTTAGCCAACATAATAGCCTCACCAATACTCGCTCCATCATTTGATGCCTTGAGCACGCGTTCAGCAAAAATACCGTTTTCTCGATACTTCCCTAAAGAGGTCGCGCCGTGCACCGCCGCCGCTCCTTGATTGCCTGCGAACATCCATTGATGAGCCAGCGTATTCGTGTGTAAGCTCTGGTAATCTGTCGTGTAACACGCCAATGGCATGACCACGGTAGGCGCTTCTTCATTGGTCAAGGAATTAATCAATGCGGTGTTTACAATCCCTTGAAATCCCCAACCTGCCGTCGAGGCGTGACCCGCAAAACTGACTAAGCGAGTGCCCTCATTAATCGACTCACTGATCGAGACTCGTGCATCGGCCACCGGTGACGCACTCTCTGATTGACCTAGATACACTCGTTCAATTTCAGCAATCCCAGTTTCACGATTGAGGTACGACGAGACTCGGCCTTCTAACGAACTTTCAAAGTCCAGATTACGACCGTCATTGGGTTGTGCAATCAATAGAACATCATTCGTAATGCTTTGTGAGTCGTGCAACTCTTGCCACTTAATGCTCTTGGCTATGATCGCCTGTAAATCACTGGCCGTTCTCACCGGCCACCGCCCTATGGCTATATCAGGTAAATTATCACCGTTTAAATCTGCATAGACGTTATCCGATTGCGTGTATTCAAAAATACTCACCTTACGGTAATGCGCCGGAATAAAATTAACCGCGCCCTGACCCAATCGATCACGGTAATCATAAGTATGACCACCAACTAACAGCATATGCTTTGGCAATACCGAATCGTCAAGCTCACTCAAATAGTTATCGAGGCTTTGCGGTGTGTTATTCGCGAAACCGGACGCCGCTACTAAATCAAGCCAATCGACAAGCTGCACCTCTAAACCAAGATCACGCTTGTAATCAATATAAGCTTGTAAGTCGTCACCAATAAAATTGGGGTGCGCAACAATCATTAAGTCTGCGGCAGCTTGCGGGTTACGTAATTGCTCTGCGAAGGCCAGGTCAACCGGCTCGATTGATTGAGCCGCTTCAATGGTGTCTAAACTCACCACAGCATAGCGAAGCTCTGACTCATTATTGCTACTGCTTAAAAACGGTAGCGCTGGGAAAGCCAAGCCAGCGTCGCTTTGCTCAGTTTCAATAGAATTAAAGCCGCCTGTTGAAGAATAGGCAAACACGTGTTTTTGGTCGGCGCCTTGCGCCACTGCTACCGAATAGCCACTGACTGACTCTGAACTCAGAAAGTCACTTGCTGAGACTTCGTTGAGTGCCGTTGCCGCCATCACCGTCAGTTCATCAACCAGCACAATATCGGCCACTAAGCCGGTATCTCCGGGCAAGGTCACAACGATTTCGTTATCTGTTTGTTTTAATAGACCGGCCGCTAATTCCACATCAAGCTTTAACTGGCTTAAGCCATCAAAACGTTCATCGGCCACCGTGGTTCCATTCACGGTGATTAGCACGTGATGGTCATCTTGGTCGGCTGGCAGGTCAATGCTGCCAAATAAATCCACTCTCAATCTAGCGGCTTGCTCGCTGTCTATCGCTTGATCAAACGAGGCATTGTATTGCTGACTGACCGCCTTAGAGGTGGTAAACAACTGCGCGTCATACCAAGGGCTGCCAGAGGTTATGGCCGCTAAATAATTCTTATCTTGCGTTAGGGTTTGATCAATCAAGCCGGTACTGGAATAGCCAGTGCTGCTATTGTCGGTACTTTCGTTAATATTGCTGCTGGCGCTGCTTTGGCTAGCCTGGTAGTGTTCAGCGTTGAGAACCTTTCGTCTGTCTCGTTGTAGTCGGTACGTGTAATCGTTTAAATACAGGGCATCATCGCCTTGCGGTTCGACAACATTAAACACGATAAGATCATCGGCGCTCAAATACCCATCATCACTGATGACACGGCGCGCCACGCTTTGCCCATTCAAGGTTACGGCTAACGCGCTCACATTCATACCAAGCCAGCTAGGCTGACTGTTCAATATTGACTCAGCGTTCACCTTGCGAATGCCGTAGCCATTAAACCTGACATCTAGGGAACTGGCATCAATACGGGTCTGACGTTGCTCCAGCCTGCGTGCTCGGCGCTCACTCAGTCTTAGCCAGCGACCGTTCACCTCAGTATAGCCTTTGGCCTGCATACTCAGCTCAAACTGCGCACGTGTATCGGCCCAATCAATCGGCTCGCTGGTATCACTTTCGCCATAAGTTTCACCCGCTTCAAACGGGCCGTAAAACTCTTCGTAGCCAGACGTATCAATACTGGATATTCCAAACCGACTGACTTCGCTGTATTGCTCACGCGTTAAACGCAACTTTCTACGATAGTGTTTAAGCGCGTCGGTGTTACTGCCATGCCCAGGCACTAAAGCGTCATTTAATTGTACCCAACCATCACGGGTTTCACCCCATAAATGAAACCCCAAATGGAATGACTCTGCCGAGGTCTGCCAATTAAAAGTAACTCTGCGGTTCGATTGATTAATTTCAACATGACTTAAGGTCACGGGCGTAGTGAATGATTCTGAGAAGGCCAGTATCGAGGTCGGCTCAGTCGTATGCCTTCGTTCATTATCCCTTACGCGATCCTCTTCGTTAATCAGCTCTATATCGGTTGCCGTAATATCTACTCTTCTTAAAAAACCGCCGTCGATACCATCATGTCGACGCTTGCTCGCCACTGCAATTGGTGGGTCATCAAAACAATCCATTTCAAAGGATGCGGCTGTGGCCACAGGGTTGTCATGCCCTTCAACAACATCATCACCGATTATAGCTTCGAAATTAACTTCACTAACCGAGCCATCAATACCACTTAAATCAAGTGTCTTGCAGCCATCATCTTCGACTGCCAAGTAGCATATCTGCTCATTATCATCAATTGAGCCATTACCGGCCTCAAGACGGTCGATAGCCACATCAAAGCCAGACGCGGTTATGGCATCTGTTGAAACAGCGACAAATTCAGGCTCCCCCGTTGGGTGTGTCGGTGGCATATCGGTGCTGGCGATTAAGGTATTGTTGATCGAAGATATTTCTGTCAATAGCGCAGGCGCACTCGAAAACAAGGCCCCGCCACCAGATGCCGCGGGAAACGTAATGGTTTCGTAGCCGTTGGTTTGCCCTGGAAGCAAAGTACAGGCCTCACAATTGCGTTCACTGAAGATTTGGTTTTCAACGTCTTCACAAGCCGAGTAAAAGGTAACAGACTCGCCCACTGTTGTCGTAGGAATAACCGTTTCGCCATCTTTGATGGCGATGTAGTCAAACGTCACTGAAGTGCTATTTCGGTTTTCATTGCGAGCCTCTAAACACACGGCTTTAAAGCCTGTATTAGTAACCGAGTGAATTCGTATTTTGCAAGGATCATCACCAGTACCGCCCGCCGCATCGGAGCCAAACTCTGGCGTCATAATAAATACGTTTGGTACCGTACCGACTGGAAACGCCGCTTTAAACTCTATATCTTCAAATGGCGTTAACGTGGTTGCCGTCGCAGTGGTGTATGCGGACAAGGTCGCTTGGCCGACTTCGATAGTTGAAAAAACCTGTGCATAAGCCGGCTTGGTAACGTTGAATACCACCGTACAAAACAAAGTATAGAGTAGTGCCTTCAAAGTCCCTCCCGGAATTTACACAATATAGTCAATTCGATGCGATACTAGAGTTATTAATCGCTGTAGAGCTTACATTGTACACATCAGGCATCAATTTTTTGTTACAAAAAGTCAAACACAATGGTAATAAACGTAAATTTTAACGACATTCGTCCAACAAAAAGCATGTATTAGACAAATATCAATTAAATATTTTATTTATCTGCTATTTAAGCTCAAAGCTAAGGCCCGCATTGCTCGTTAAGCGATTCATTAGGCACTCTCCCATTGCTGACGAAGGGGTCCAAAACCCTCCATTAACATCCAACTTATCCAATGCAAGACAGATGCCAGCTTCAGCCAACATCTTAGATGTCGAGCCGTAGCCTGGGTCTGCATCACCGCGCACCTCAGCCACCATACTTTGTCCATCGGCCGTTTCACCATTAAATTGAATAATGTAAAAACCCGGGTCTTGCGGGTCCACTTTTGGACCTTCACCCTGTGACGGGATAAAGACACCCAGCACCGAACGCCCCAATGCCGTAATACTCATAAACGCGATGGATTTTACCGCACTCGAAATAGCTTTCGCCATCAAATAACCGCCGGCACCGGACGCTGTTGGCATGGTTTCAGTATAACTAAAATTTTCTCCATAAGAAAAATCCATCAATGCGTTTGACCGCCTTACGATTCGGGTATTGATGGCGGCCATAATAAATGGCGCCGTCCATTTACCCAGCTCTTTTGAATACTCGACGCCCTTTTGATCCGCTTTGTCGGGGCCTTTGAAACTCGGTGACGGATTCAAGGAATATGGGTTGAAGAGGATTTTTCGTACGTTCTTATCTTTCACCGCTTGCTTGACCACATTAATGATACTGGCAAATGTTCCCCCGCTAACCCCTCCTTTAGCCTTGGTCAGAGAAAAGCGTACATTTTTTAGTGGTGCACCCAATTGTTCTTTTGCTTGCTGTTGGATATAAAAAGTGCCCATATCAGAAGGGATAGAATCGAAACCACAACTGTGTACAATCTTAGCCCCGCTTTTTTCAGCCGTAATATGGTGCGAATCTATCATCTCGCGCATCCACGGCACTTCACCCGTTAAGTCGACGTAATGCGTACCGAGTTCAGCACAGGTTTTCACCAATAGAGATCCGTAATAAGCATAGGGGCCAACTGTGGATATCACGGCTTTTGCACTGCCTACCATCGCCGCGAGTGATGACTCATCATTGCTATCGGCCATCACGAACGGGATCGTTTTATCCGTGTCACCAATAAATTCACGTACACTTAATAAGCGTTCTTCGCTGCGCCCGGCGAGAGCCCAACTCAGCTTGTCATTACCGTAGGTATCGAATAGATATTTAGCAACCCATTTGCCAGTAAAGCCAGTCGCTCCAAGAACCACCACATCATACTTATGTTTATTCATATGCTTGCCTACACCAATTACCGTAAATAGTCTTTCTTTTTAATTGTTCAAACCTGAATCTAAATGAGTTAGTTCAGCCCATGCTCTATAAGAGTACTGAGCACTTAAGCGCACTACTCCTCATCTCAAGTTGTTCCAATAAATTACTGCCAGCGGGTTTCAAATAACACTCAACAGTTATATTTAATAAGTTAATTCACTACTATTTGACCAATACTATCAAGACATTCAAGAAAGTGTGTCACTATTATGAATTAGATAGTTTTCGTGATAATTGAACTATTAGACAAGTTAGAACGAAAAAAAACCCTGCTCCGAAACACGAAGCAGGGCTTTTTTTAACTATCAAGCTAAATCAGCTATGACTGTTACTCTGACACCTCCGCCGCAGCGGTTTCGTCAGGAGTATCTTCATAAGCATCAAAAGCAGCCGCGGCATCAGCGGTTTCTTGAGTCATTAATGCCTCAAGCTCCGCTTTTTTGGCCTCAGAGTCACGACGACGACGTACACGCTCTTCGTGATAAGCCAAGCCAGTACCGGCTGGAATCAAACGACCAACAACCACGTTTTCTTTCAAGCCGCGCAAGCTATCAACTTTACCAGCGATAGAAGCTTCGGTTAGAACACGCGTGGTTTCTTGGAAAGACGCCGCAGAAATAAATGACTCAGTAGTCAACGAGGCCTTGGTAATACCCAATAGAACAGGCTCAGACTTCGCTGGAATAATGTCATCAGCCGCCGCTTTCTCATTTTCTTCAAGGAAGCGAGTACGTTCAATTTGCTCACCTGGCAACAATTTAGTTTGACCAGGGTCGGTGATTTTCACTTTACGCAACATCTGGCGAACAATCACCTCAATGTGCTTATCATTAATAGTCACACCTTGTAAGCGGTAAACTTCTTGCACTTCATCGACTATGTAGTCAGTAAGGGCTTCCTTACCTTTCAACGCCAAAATATCTTCAGCAACCGGCGAACCGTCAACAACCACCTCGCCCTTCTCGACCGACTCACCTTCAAATACATTGATGGTGCGACCTTTCAGGATCAAGGTTTCTACCGACTCACCGTTTTTATCAGTGATAACCAAACGTTGCTTGCCTTTGGTTTCTTTACCAAAGCTAACAACACCCGAAGCCGTTGCCATAATGGCCGCGTCCTTAGGCTTACGTGCTTCGAACAGCTCAGCAACACGTGGTAGACCACCGGTAATATCACGGTTCTTAGATGACTCTTGCGGAATGCTTGCTAGCACATCACCAACACCTACTTTTTGGCCATCATCAACCGTCACGATTGCACCAGCGTTGAGGCTGTAACGCGCAGGAACATCGGTACCTGCTAGTGTCAGTGGCTTGCCTTTACCATCCACCAACTCAATAGCTGGCTTAAGGTCACGCGCTGAACCACGACGTTCCGCCGGGTCAATTACTACGTACGAAGTCACGCCGGTCAACTCATCAGTTTGCTGGGTAACCGTCATACCTTCGGTCATTTCAGAGAACTTAACTTTACCTTGTACTTCGGTGATGATTGGGTGAGTGTGCGGATCCCAATTTGCAACAATTTGGCCCGCGGTCACTTCGTCACCGTCATTGACTTGCAGTACGGCACCGTAAGGCAACTTATAGCGCTCGCGGTCTGAACCATTTTGATCTTGAACAATCAGCTCACCAGAACGAGCGACCACAACTTGCTTTTTATCTGAGTTAATAACCGAACGTAAATTCTCAAGTTTCACTGAACCGTTATTCTTAACCTCAATATTTGAAACCGACGCACCGGCTGTCGCTGCACCACCAATATGGAAGGTACGCATCGTCAGCTGTGTTCCCGGCTCACCAATAGATTGTGCCGCAATAACACCGACCGCTTCACCACGGTTCACCATATGACCACGCGCTAAATCACGACCGTAACAAGTCGTACAAATACCGTAGCGTGTTGCACAGGTTACTGGTGATCGAACAAACACCTCATCAATATTGTGCGCTTCAATTGCTTCGAAATATTTCTCATCAATCATATGCCCTGCTGGCACCACAACTGAATCGTCAATGTTTGAGTGCACGTCTTTCACTACTGTACGGCCTAGAACACGGTCGCCCAGCGGAATTACAACGTCACCACCTTGTACGAATGCCTTACGAAGCACACCTTGATCGGTGCCACAATCTTGATCGGTCACGACTAAATCTTGACATACATCAACCAAACGACGAGTTAGGTAACCCGAGTTAGCCGTTTTCAATGCCGTATCAGCCAAACCTTTACGAGCACCGTGAGTCGAAATAAAGTAGTGAGACACATTCAAGCCTTCGCGGAAGTTAGCCGTAATCGGAGTTTCGATAATCGAACCATCCGGCTTAGCCATCAAACCACGCATACCTGACAATTGACGTATCTGCGCGTGTGAACCACGAGCGCCCGAGTCAGCCATCATGTAGATAGAGTTAA
>CAZEXS010000021.1:30421-52624 GCA_964516915.1 uncultured Gammaproteobacteria bacterium | reverse complement strand
CGACTCGGCGGCTGCACGAGCCGTCCACGTAATACCATCAGAAGAAGTCATCACTCGGTTACTTCCTGAGCGAGACACGGCAACGAACTGACCATTGCCATAAGTAACTGAGCTCCATAGGTTCTGCTCGGCGGCTGTACGAGCCGTCCACCTAATACCATCAGAAGAAGTCATCACTCGATTTGTTCCAGAATCCGAAACAGCAACAAACAGACCATTGCCATAAGTAACCGAGCTCCAACTATTCTGCTCGGCGGCTGCATGAGGACTCCAGCTACTGATGCCTGTAGTCGCCACGACACTTGGCGTTAGCCCGGCAGGCACATTCCCTAGGGTTACATCGGTGCCCACTGTTAAGCTTGAATTGGCGAAGGTGTCGCCTAAAAGAGTAGCGGTAATTGCACCACTAACGGAGCCATCATTGGCTGCATTTTCATTAAAACCCGCGCCGCCATAGGCGATAGATGGGGCCGCATCAGTGGTAAAGGTTTGCACAGCGCCATGCGAAGTTCCAAGAGCGTTAGTGGCAAAAGCGGCATAAGAATACTCAGTGCCTGCGGTTAAACTCGAAACGGTTTCATTAAAAACACCGGTGCCCGTACCATTTACGTCTTGAATGACACCTGCCCCGCCAACTTGCGGATTGGCATTAGTGGCCGTAGGCGCAAAAACCACACCTCTTTGTGTGACTGAAAAGCCTCCATCTGAGCTTACTTCTCCTCCCAAATCTGCTGAATTTTCCTGCACATTGGCCGCATTAGCCGATGTTACCGTTGATAATGCAGCCGGGAGACCTCCGGTATTATAATGCACCACCACACTACTTAATCGGTTGTTGGCTGCCAGAAGAAATGGATAGTCGAGCGCTACCCCTCCTCTGATTTCGAGATTCGCGTCATTCGCTAATAGGTCATTTGTAGTGCTTCCGTTGGAATAGGTAACAAACCCATCTGTTGAAGTAAATGTAAGGTAAAACCCATAAGTTTGACCCGCTGGAATAGTGAGATTAATCGGGATGGGTATTGAAAACTGTTCAGTCGAAACCGGGCTCGCGTTGTCTGGATTGAACCCTGTGACGCTGCCTGCAAGAGTCCAGGCTGTAGCGTCAGTTTGGAAACCATCAAACCCACCGTTTCTGTAATAAACTTCAAAGGTTAGCGGATTTGGGCTAATACTAGCCAATGTATGATCAAAACTGTTGATCGTAATCTCGTTGGTTGTGGTGATATTAAACATTATCCCACGTTGATTATTATTAGGATTGCTCTGGGTACTAGGCAGGTTTAAGTAAGAAGTACCTGCCCCAGCACTATCGTTATCAGTAATTGATATATTTTGGGTAGTGGTTGCCCCTAAGCTCAAACCTGCAGAGGGATTACTGATTGTTAAAGTTGCCGTCTCTGCTCCTTCGATAATGGAATCATCTTGTACCGTAAAAGTTACAGAACCTGTGGTTTGCCCATCTAAAATGGTAATGGTAGTGCCACTTAACGCAAAGTCAGCTGCTAAGATACCTGCACCAGTTACTGCTAGATCAACCGTTTGGTCTCCGGCAACCGCTGCTGAAGCAGTGGCAGTAACGGTAATAGCAGTCATACCTGTTTCTGTTCCCGCATTCGCGGATACACTAAGTTGAGTAGAAATCGCTACTGGATCACCAATCACCAAAATATCATCAAAAATCCAATTCTCAGTAGCTGTCCAGTTCACAGCAGAAATTCTCAATTCCACGATATTGCCAACACCAGATGTAATACTTGTATTGAAATTTCTAGTACCATCGGCAATATCACCGATTTGAATCATATCTCCCGGGGCTTCTGAAAGCGTTCCATTGCATGACTCTCCTGCAACCTCCAACCAGGGGCCACCATCAATACGATACTCCAGTTTTACCCAATCGATACAAAGATCCCCAGTGCCCATGCAGTCTGAGCACATTTCTAAAGTCCCCGACTCACCCAAGAACATAGAAATACCAAGACTAGAAAAACCTGTGGTGTTAATAGGCCCTGTTGTCCAGCTGGCAGCAGGACTATTGGTATCCTGAGCTACTAATTGCGCTCCCTCTATCGCAAAGAAGTCTGTAGCAGCAACCCCTCCAGGAGCTAGGGTTGACCATGAAACGCTCCCTTCGTTATCAATACCAGCAGTAGCACCCTCAGCTTCATCAAAAGTTTCGGAAAAAAGCACTGTATTCGATGAAGCTAATACATTCGTTGTTCCTATAGAAATAATTAATAATAATAAAAACTTAAGTAAGTTACGGTGCAATGTATTTGTCATATTTTTTAGTTTGAGTACCGTTGGTCGATTCTTAACGCAAAAACTCAAAACGCAAAAATAGTGGTGTTTATTCATTTTCATTACCCTAACCCCTTAGCCGACTTGTATGTATGGTGGAAGTTTCAAGCCCATAGGTGTGTTTATTATTTAGGTTCATTTTCTTCACCAACGCCTTTTTGTATTTGTGACACTAATCAACATCCTTTGCGTGTTCTGACAAAAACACGATGACCAAAGTATTATCAAAGTTCCATCAAAGTTTTATGTGGTGATGTTTAGACCCACCCTACCCGCTCAGACCTACTCTAACGATTCATTGAGAGCAGCCTGAAGCAACCTTCAAAAATGGTAGTTGATCGCGCTGAATGATGATTGCCAAAACTTGCCAATTGATTGACAAAACTGGACAAAAGACTGATAAAAAACGACTTTTACTGGTTACACAGATAGATGGGTTCCTTTTAACTTCAAATATCAAAGTTGCTTGGATTATGACAATGTGTCAGTCTTCAGCCACTAAATGCAATAAAATGTTAAATGTGACTGAAGCGTCTTGAATACTTTATTTACCTTTATTTACGGTGCGGCGATTAGCATGGCCGTCTTGCTTATTATTCGTTCTCATCGCAACCGATTTTTGCCAATGGCTGTGCCGATCGGCGCGCTGGCTGTGTTGACCGTAATGATTTGCACTTTGCAGTTATTGGTCCACCTCAGTATTGGCATTCAATTCACTTTGCCGAATTGGGGTCAAGGGCTAAGGTTTTGCATTTCATTGTTCATATTGCCGCTCTGGATCCAGGTAATCAACGAATACAAAAATGGTAAGAAGCAGCCCATAAGGGCTGGCGCATGGCTTTATATAGAGCCAGTCATTACCGTATTTTTCGTTGCTTACAATGTTTCTATTTCAACCGAAAGCTTCAAGAGCGTTTCTGACATACTGGGGGTCTACCGCCCAGTCCATTTTTATTACATGTTAACCTTGGCTACGGCGGTGCTTGTATGGTCGGTCTATAACGTGAGTAAAAAAACGCAGCGAAATGCGTATTCTCTGCTGCAATTTGGGGCCTGCCTTGCCATACCCATGTTGCTGTTTTTTGCGTTTCGGTTTGACGTTGTGTCCAAACCATTAGGGGCGTCTGCGCTCGTATTATTATTAATTTGGGCGGCAAAAGAGTCTGATCTATTGAACGTTATTCCCTCGGCGATGTCAGGCGTGTTAAAGCAGATCGATGCTGGGGTGATGGTATTTAATGCGCAATTCCAGCTGGTATATTGCAATCAGTTTGCCGAAAAGTTATTGGTCGCTCCTAACACTAATTTCACCTCTAACACTAACAACGACAATGATTCTGAGTCGAAACAATCGACAACGCGGGTCACGCACATCGATGGCCTGCCTGGCGCTATTCGCGATGCATTTGATTTTAATAGCCAACAAATACAAAGTGCCCTAGTTAAACTACCCTATATGCCTCGACTATGCTCTCAGGCTGAGCCCGAACATGATGAAAAAGCTTGTTATCTAGACGCCACACTCACTTGGATCCAAAACGATAAGACACGGCAACATATAGGCTCAATCTTAGTGCTTAAAGACGTTTCCAAACGCATTAACAGTGAACATAAATTAGCTAAAAATAACAAGCAATTAGAACAGTTAGACCGTCAAAAGTCGGATTTCTTCGCAGGTATATCACACGAGTTTCGCACGCCATTAACGCTGAGCATTGGGGCTCTGACTGATGTACTAAATGGGGACTATGGTGAGTTACCCAAAGAGCTTTCTCCAGTGCTAAACGAAGCCAAACAGAACAATCAACACTTACTTAGACTCGTCTCACAATTACTTGAACTGTCGCGGATGAACGAGGTTCAACTCAATCAAGGCAAAGCCTTTTTTGAGCCACAAAAGCTATCATTGAAGCAGCATATAGAAAGCACACTGGCCAATTTTGAATCACTTGGCTCAAAACAATCAATCAAGGTAGACCTGCGAGACGAATCTTCAACTGACCAAGTGTGGTTTGACCCGAGTTCACTTGAAAAAGTGCTGATGAATTTGCTTTCTAACGCGTTCAAAAGCATTCAAGAAAGTGGCCAAATAGACATCACTCTCACAGACGATCAAACATCAATTGAGTTGTCGGTAAAAGACAGCGGCCACGGTATACCTGAAGATGTATTGCCCAATATTTTTAAAGCATTTTATTACCATGACACACCGCATGCTAAATGGCCGAGTGGAACGGGCATAGGTCTTTACGTAACCAATCAAATATTGGACACTCATGGGGCAACTATTTCAGTAAATAGCATTGAACATCAGGGTACAGAATTCGTAATAAGGTTTGTCAAAGGATGTGAACACTTTAGCTCTTTGGTAAGTCAATCGATTGCAAACCTCGACGATTCAGCACAGCCTAATGTTGTATCTTCTGACCATATCGATACTGATGAGCTTAGTAATAAACTTAGCAATACAATTGGCGAGCCCACAAATACTGCACTAGAGACGCCTATCGATAAGCCTATCAGTTCAAATACTGAGAAATTAGTGTTGGTAGTGGAAGATAATGTGCAAATGCGCCGCTATATTCGCCATCACTTGGCGAAAGAGTTCCGATTGATCGAAGCAGAAGATGGCGAAGAAGGCTTTGCGCTGGCCCAACAAAGCGTGCCAGATCTTATTTTAAGTGACTTGATGATGCCAAAAGTCAGCGGTCTGCAACTTAGCGACAAAATTCGTTCACATGCCGCGACTAGCCATATTCCGATTGTTCTATTGACCGCCAAAACTGATGGTAAAGACAAGTTAGACGGCTTCAAACTTGGTATTGATGATTACATCACCAAACCATTTGAAGCCCCAGAGTTGATAGCGCGAATTCATAATCTAATCGCCTCTCGTGAGGTGTTAAGGCAACATTTTTCAAAACCGGTCGACTCTAGTCAAGTGTTACCCGAGCAAACACACACCTTACTAATTGAACAAGAAACGTCATTTTTAACACAATTAAATGCCTACCTATCCACTCATCTTGATAACAATGATTTGCTAATCAAAGACATTGCTAAGGAGTTTAATATGAGTGAACGCAGCTTTCATCGCAAGCTTAACGCGCTCACCGGTGCTTCGCCCAAACAATACTTCATCAAATATAGAATGGAAGCCGCCTGCAGATTGTTGGTGGATACAGATAAAGCGATTAGCTATATTGCCCTAACCACCGGCTTTGGCGGTTCAACTCAATTTTCACGTGCCTTTAAGCATCAACACCAAGTATCTCCTAGCGAATATCGAGAACAATTTCAGGTTCTTAATAGCGCATAAAAGGCGAATAAATCATTTGTACTGCCTGAATGGCTCAATCAACTGTGAGGAGTAGTCATTGGGAAAATCAGTGCGATTATGAATGCCCAATTCTCCATCACGTGGATGTTGCTGGTCTACGACGAAAGTACCTAACAGATGATCCCACAGCATAGTGAAAAGCCCAAAGTTCACATCACCATGTTTGTTGGAGGCAAGATGGTGATGCCGGTGACCTGGTGCCACAGCCCAAATATAGTTTAAGTAACCGAGCTTCATACCCACATTCGAATGCTGCAATAACAGTTGAATCGCAACAGCAAATGCAAGCAATGCACCGACTTCAACTGACATTCCCATAAACAGTAAAGGCGTTGTGCCGGCGACAAGTTCAATAATTTGATGAACAGGATGCTTCATCAAACCGTTAAAACCGTACATGCGCTCAACGCTATGGTGTATGGAATGAAAACGCCATAGTAATTGAACCTTATGACTGAAATAATGCATGAGTGTGATGCCAAAATCAGCTATTAATATTGCAAATATAAGCTGAATTATCAGCGGCCACTGAGTTGGCCACATGCTTTCAAATGGAACAGCGAGTGACATAATTGGGATTAATGCAACGGCGGTTAAATTAGAACTTTCATTTACCAGCGCATGAATCAGGTCTCTCTTTGCATCCTTTTTTGGCTGATTCCACGCTTCTTCAAACGGAAGTAACCTTTCACAGCAAAATGACACAGCGATGGCTACCAATAAAACCAATATCAGAGTTAGGTTATTGCACTCACTTTGAACAACTCTTACCGCTAGATAAATAAAGCCTACAAAAAACAGGGGCGCATAAAAATATCGAAGAATAAAGATCATTGTGCTTGCTCGAAAATTCAAGAATCACAATAAGTTATAGGTCGAATAAAAATTAGTATTGAAAAAAACGACTGCTTTATACCCATCTGACCCTTCTCTCGAGCGACTCTAGCGGAGCAATTTTATGGCGGTTGACGGCAAGATACCAAACATTCGTCGCATGGTTCGGCTGAAGTGAGCTTGGTCTGAAAAGCCACCAGAAATAGCGGCATCCGATACCTTATGCCCTTCTCGTAACATAGAGACCGTCAATTGAAGCTTGCACCAAAGATGCCACGTTGCGAGTGGAACGCCTAGTTGCTCTCTTGCTATCGTTCTCAGCCTAGACTCAGATAAGTTGCATGCTTTAGCAGTTTCAACAATAGACGTCTCTGGGGGTTTTCACCGAGCACTTTCATTGCCAACAAGATTCGTTTGTCTATGCTTTGAGCTGGCTTAGATGCTAACAAGCTTAATGATTTAATGAGTTGCTCTTGCCCCAAGCTGAGGTCGAAAGCGACTGCGCTTTGATCCACGGGCGCAATACTCTGCTGCCCCATAGTTTTAAATAGTTTGAAAGCCAAATCTGATTGAGGCTCTATATAAATCATCGTCAGCGGAAATTCACTTCCAATTGAGTGGCCTGTCAGCGGTTTTATCAGCATTGTTTTTGCGACCAACTCTTGGCCAGAGTCATCGAATACGTGAACATTCCCTTGTTCACAAATAATAAGTTGATAGGTGACGTGATGATGGAAATCATGAGTATCAACTTCTCCAGAATAGAGAGCAAAACAGTTACCTATAAAAAGATCTCCGGACCACATACTTTTCCTTACGAAATTTGGTTACATCATTGTTTGACGATTTAGGACTAATAGCGTCTTGCGCTTCGCCCTAGGACTCGTTCTAGTCCTAAAATATTAGCGCACTTCAAACAGTGGACGCAAAAAAGACCAATCAGCTCTGCCAGTAATTGCGCTGCGAATTCAATTCTATTTCAGTTCAAATAAATATTGGCCTACTAACTAGTTTCCTAGTATCGATTTTTTAGCATTGTGTTTAGACTAAGACAACGTTCTGGGCGTAAATTGAAGTTTGGTAAATCCAAGTCTAAGGTAAGCGTTTGAGTGACATCGATAAAATGGTCTGCAAGACGGCTTAAAGCCTTGTTCTGAATACTTTAAAAAGTATCAATGTTACACATCACCTACGTTGAGCTTCGCTAGTATCAAAGATACAAAGGCTCATGAAACCATGACGAAATATAACAATAATTAATTGGAGTTGAATTTATGACCACACAAACGGAAGAAGAACGCCGTTACGCGAATTATGTCTTGGGCATTCTGTTTTTAGTATTGATGTTCAATTTTATAGATCGCCAAATAGTTGGCATTCTAGCGGATTCAATCAAAGCGGATTTAGGCCTCACAGACACTCAAGTCGGGTTAATGACCGGGTTGTCTTTTGCCATATTCTATACAACCTTATCCATTCCGTTAGCGATCGTTGCTGACCGCTGGAACCGCAGTAAAGTGATTGCTATTGCGATCGCTATTTGGTCTGTTATGACGATACTTTGTGGTGCTGCGGCCAGTTTCATTCAGATTTTTCTGGCACGGATTGGTGTCGGTATCGGTGAGGCGGGCTCTTCCCCTGCTTCTCATTCTTTAATCGCGGATTTGTTCCCCCCCGAACGCAGAGCCACGGCTCTGGGTATTTTCGCGATGTCGGTGTCAGTGGGTTCTTTCATCGCATTTACTGGGGGCAGCTGGCTAGCCGAGAATTTTGGTTGGCGCTGGACGCTGGTTGCAGCGGGTGCTCCCGGCATTATCATCTCGGCGATCATCTGGTTTACCGTTCGCGACCCTCGCGGTGATCGGCCTATCAGTCAGGCTTTCAAGTCAAAACCCGGTGAAGTAAAGCTGTCAGATGCGATAGCCG
Source organism: uncultured Gammaproteobacteria bacterium (assembly GCA_964516915.1). GTDB lineage: Bacteria > Pseudomonadota > Gammaproteobacteria > Arenicellales > Arenicellaceae > Arenicella. The sequence continues at coordinate 44,220 of CAZEXS010000021.1, read as the reverse complement.
AGTTGTCTCGAAAGTGGGCCTATTGGTACCTTATCATGGCTGGCGCCGTTGTTTCTTTCGTCGCTTACGGTGTGCAAACCTTTTATTTTCCGGTGTTCAGCCGCATACACGAAGTGCCAGTGTCTGAATACAGCGACCTTGGCTTAAAACTGGGTTTGATGTTTCTAGTGTTTGGCTCGGCCGGTGCTTATTTTGGGGGCAAATGTGGGGATTATTTTAATTCTCGAACACCTGGTGGTGCATTGCTCGCCGCTGGCTTAATCTTTGTTGTTTCCACTCCTTTCATGTATTTCGCGCTCTACGCTGAAAATCTCACCGTGGGCGTGCTGATATTAGGCATTCCACAATTCGCCTTTTCATTCTTTTTTGGGCCCTGCTTTGCCGCTATTCAGACATTGGCCTCGGATAAAACCAGAGCGTTTTCCGTTTCTATTTGGATTATGTTCTCGGGCCTGGTTGGGTTGGGCTTAGGGCCTCTGACTATCGGTGTGCTTTCCGATTGGTTTGTCGCAAATGGCAGCACGTCTGCCACTGGTCTACAGCAAGCGGTTATGATCGTTACGCTCTTCAACATCCTAGCCGCCTTGTTTTTCTGGCTAGCACAACGAGCCTTAAAAAAGGAGGTAGCGAAAAATACTTAAATGTAATTCGCTGACCTCAAACAAGGTACCCAGCCGGCACATTAAAGGTGCCGGCACGAGAGCGTTAAAGGGGCGGTGACATTTGAGAAGCGTTTCCATTTATCGCAGACTCATTTATTCTTTTGTTTGTGCGACGTCCTTTTACCCTATGACACCGGGTAACCGTCTGTAAACACCACCGATTGCAGCGGCTTACGCTCTCCCCACTTAAGCCTTTCCAGTTCGGGCTTTGAATAAAATTCCTTAACGTGGCCAACGCAAAGGTAGGCAACCAGTTTGTTTTGCGCGGGTGCTTTTAGTATCTCTTTTACCTTGTTTGAGTCCAGTATACTGACCCAGCCAATGCCGATATTCAGCGCTCTTGCCATTAGCCACATGTTCTGAACGGCGCACACCACGCTGTACTCCCCTACCTCAGGCATGCTGTTCTGACCTAAAACGGGGCCGTCGACTGGATTGTAGAAAACTGCGATGTTCACTGGGGATTCATGAATTCCTTCTAGCTTGAGTTTTGTATAGGCCTGCTTGCGCTCGCCTTCGAAATGGGTTTTAGCTTTTTCATTTTCGCTGTCAAAAGAATCGTGTATCCGGCGCTTAACCTCATGGTCTTTAATTACCACAAACTGCCAGGGTTGCGAGTACCCTACCGACGGGGCCAACGATGCTGCATTAAGTATTTGATTGATCTCATCTGCTGAAACCGGCGTATTGAGAAAATTATTACCGCGAACATCTCTACGATGCAGCATTAATTCTTCCAGCAGATGCTGCTCGTGAGTGGTAAAGATTTTATTTTTCAAAGCTTGGCGAGCGTTAGTTTCGAAAGAAAGCGCTGAGCAGTTAGATTCATTGGCTAGTTTAGTCGAAGTAGTAGCTGTAAATCTATCTATGCATGACTAACGTAAGTCATAGTTGTGCGGTTTTGCGGCAAATCTGCGCAGCAATGCGTTTAAAATTGGGCTATGCTCTACCGCGCTATTAGCGGCCTGCTTGCAGACACTATTAGCGTGTAATCAGGGGAAGCTGGTGAGAGTCCAGCGCTGACGCGCAACGGTATTTTAATACGCTAACAACGTAGAAATAAGTCCGACTACCTGACTACACAGATTTATCTCGCGAAAAGATAGGCGATTAGCGTCACGCGGTCGTTACCCATGATGAGTTTGTTGGCTAGCCGTCACTCTGTTAGTCGTATAAAGACTTCCTTCCATACTTTTTCTGGCGAGATGTTCGTTTAATTTGATAGAAAGTCTCTTTTGTCGAATTGTTTAACACATTTTATTGCTTGATCAATATCGCCTGTATGATTGCTCGTAACGCTTGTATTCTTTTATTTCTTTTTACTATCAGTGCCTTAGCTTCTGTAGCTCAAGCGGGTTCTATATTGATGGTTGTATCGCCAAGAAACGCACCCGACGTATTGGCCGGGGCTCATCAATTTTTAGATACGAGTCAGTCATACCAAGTTCAGCTAAGAACGACCGATCAACTGTTAGACCTTGACGAGCAAGCTCAGCTAGCACTACTAAATGCGGCAGACATGGTTTTTCTTGGCGGTGTTTTCGGCGAACCCGCTGCGGTGATAGGCAAACTCCTGTCGAATAAGAGTTCAGATGCAAACTACTCAGTTGTGGCGGTGCACAGTGACAGAGCCTTGGTGAATCGATCTCAAATCGATGGTAAGCCAATGCTAGCGGGTGCCGATTTAGATGCCATGATGAAGGACCCTCCTGCTGAAGCGGCTAATGATATACAGGCTTGGTGGCGCGTACAGAGTTCCAAATTTTCAGCACATCGCGCTTGGTATCAAGCAAAATCTTACTGGGCTGATAGAGAAACGCTCAATATGACTGCTCTATTGCGTCATCTAACTAGCCTTTTAGCGAGCTCTTCAACAGGCTCTCTAGATAACCTTCTGGATAACTCTCAGAAAGCTCCAGAGCCAATCATGCGCGCCCCTTTGCGTGCGTTGGTGGATGGCAAGTTGATCGAACTATCTCAACTCAAGCTTTCCCCCGCACGCAAACATATAGCTATTGTCGACTACGAAACCGGCGGCCGACCCGGTGAAATAGACTTGGTTAATCAACTTTGTCAAAAAATAGAGCAATTAGGTGAGCTTGGGTGCTTCGCCCTGCTCGCAAAATGGGGCGATGCTTCTGTCAGCGCTAGTCAATTTCTGAATCAACACAAAGAGAACTTGAGCGCCGTTATCTCATTACAGAATTTTGTGTTGGGTGGCGGTGAAGGTCGTGCGGCTGTCAATGAAGAATTGCTGTCCCTGAACCTGCCTGTGCTCAAAGGTATCCGCCTAGCTGACAGTACGGCTGATGAGTATACGGTGTCAGAAGAAGGCCTTGTATCCAGCAGCGTTCACTATCGGGTTGCCATGCCAGAGATACAGGGCATCAGCCAACCTTTGGTATTGGCGGCGATGGGTGAATCTCGTGTTGATGAGCGAACCGGTGTGAAGCTAGCTCTATCCACGCCCATTCGCGCTCAGGTTGATTTAGTCGCGGCCAGAGCGGTACGCTGGCATCAACTCAAAACCAAGGCCAATCAAGACAAACGCATCGGTATTATTTACTACAACCACCCGCCAGGAAGGCACAATATTGGCGCAGACAACCTTAATGTACCTAATTCCCTGTTTGAAATTCTTCAGAAATTGAAAGCCCAAGGCTACAACACTGGCGAGCTGCCAGAAACGCCTGAAGCCTTACTTGATTTACTGCAAGAGCGCGGTGTAAATCTGCCGGAAAATCGAGGTGAACTGGCCGCGATGTCAAGCAAAGTGCAAACAGTGAGTGCAGCTCAATATCGATCCTGGTTCGCGCAATTACCAAGACTAATTCAGAGTGAAATGATCAACGGGCCACTTGGTTATCTACAAGAAACACTCCAACAAGCGGTAAAACTCGAAGACCCCAAGCTTGCTAGGGGCTTAGTAAATCGGGTTATCGTTGACTTAAAACATGCCATGGAGGGTACCGAGCATAAATCTCGAGATCGAGTAATGGATCTACTAAAACAACTAAAAGATGTGTACGACACTGGCCATGCTGACGCTATTAGCAAGGTTGACGGCACTGGCAAGATTAATGGTACTGGTAAAGTTGAAGAGGATATTGATTGGAAAGCAGCCCAAGAATTGGTGGATGCCATCGCGAAGAGCGGCATCGAAGGCATTCGTGGTTGGGGTAATCCACCTGGGAAAATCATGGTGCATAATGATGAGGTTTTATTGCCCGGGCTAAGGTTTGGCAATGTCTTTGTTGGGCCACAACCACCTCGAGGCTGGGAACTTAACGAAGAAGTCTTGCACGCTAACTTGTCCTTTCCCCCACCCCACCAATACCTCGCTTTGTATCAATGGTTACGCAAAGACTTTAAAGCCGACGCGCTTGTGCATTTAGGCCGGCACTCCACGTATGAATTTCTGCCCCGCCATCGCGTGGGCATGAATGAGGCGGATTACCCCACAGCGCTCATTGGAGACCTGCCCAGCGTGTACCCTTACATCGTCGATGGCGTTGGCGAGGGCATTCAAGCCAAACGACGAGGCTTAGCCGTGATGGTTGACCATCTCACGCCGCCGTTGGAGAGCACCGAGCTGTACGACAAGCTACTTGAACTGCGACAATTGGTTGAAAGCTACGAAGCGGCACCGGTGGCCGCCAGCGTAATGCGCTCGCGCTCTATTCAGGCCATTAAGAAATTGGTTGATGAACTTAAATTGGTTGATGAACTCATGGACAGCATGCGCGACGAACTGGAAGTGCGTGGTGTAAACGCGTATGAGCAATTAGACGACGAGTTTCTAGTGCATGAGGTTGGGCATTATCTCACCAAAATGCAGGAAGATTTTATGCCGCTTGGCCTGCATAGCTTTGCTAAACCGTGGAGCCAGGATGCGATCAATACTATGGTCAATTCCATTGCCCAAGGCGAGGTAGCGGCCACCGAACAAGACAAACAACGTTGGCGCGTACAACTAGCGGACTCACCATCGGCAGAGATGGCCGGTCTTATCAATGGTTTGAACGGCGGCTATATCGCGCCCGCCAAAGGTAATGACCCAATCCGAACGCCAGAGGTGTTGCCTACCGGTCGTAATTTTTATGCCCTAGATGGCGGATTGATACCATCACGCCTTGGCTATGATGTGGGCGTGGAACTGGCACAACAAGCGCGCCAGAAGACGTCTAGTAAGCTGGCCGATGCCGTGGTGCTTTGGGCATCGGATGTGGTGCGCGATGAAGGCGCCATGATCGCCTTCGGTTTCGATATGTTGGGCGTCAAACCGATATGGAGTAGTCGAGGGATCGTTAAGCGCTTGGAACGTATCGATATCACAAGCATGCGCCGGGCCGAGCCCAATCGAGTTCGTCGCGATATGGTGTTTACTACTTCGGGCCTATTTCGTGATCTTTATGGGGCTCATATTATCTGGCTTGAGCAAGCAGTTTTGATGGCCTTAGATGCCTCAGCCGACACCATAAAAAATGACTACCCTGCTCTGTCTCTAGCGCTTAACCAAGCGTTAAAACCATTGGGTAAACAACAGCAAGGCGGTGCTGAGTCACTGGCGCTTAACAAAGTTGCCACGCAATGGGTGGCTGATGCACGTGAAGCCTTACAAGCGGGCCGCACTCCAGAAGACGCTGGTCAATTTGCCAGTTTGCGAGTGTTTGGTGATGCCCCAGGCACCTATGGTGCGGGCGTGAACCGATTAGTGGAGCGTTCTGGTGCTTGGCAAGACCGTTCAGAAATTGCCGGTGTTTATATACGCAGAATTGGTCACGCCTACGGAGCAATTTTGCATGGCAAACCGGTTCAAGAGGTATTTACCCAACGACTGAATACCGTTGGTAGCACCTACCTAGGTCGTTCCAGCAATCTGTATGGGCTGCTTGATAACAATGACACCTTCGATTACCTGGGCGGGTTAAGCTTGGCGGTTGAAACCTTGAGTGGCACGGTGCCGGACAGTTTTATCTTAGCGCATGAAAATAATGCAAAACTGGGTGTCGAACCTTTAGGCGCTGCACTTCTATCGGAACTTCGCGGGCGTTTCTTGAACCCTCAATGGTTAGAACCGCTTATGCAAGAAGGCTATGCTGGCGCGCGCACCATGGGTAGCGAGTTTATTGAGTACCTATGGGGTTGGCAGGTCACTAATCCGGATATTGTAAAAAGCTGGGTTTGGGATGAAGTAAAAGCCGTTTACATCGATGATAAACACGAACTTGGCTTGGATGATTTTCTTGAGCAAAATCATAATGCGCACGTTAAATCAAACATGCTTGCGGTCATGCTGGTGGCTGCGCAAAAGGAATTTTGGCAAGTGGAAGACGAAACGATTAAAGCACTCTCTTCGGCATTTGCTGATTTGATCATCGAAAACGGTCTACCCGGCAGTGGCCATACTTCAGCCGACCACCCAATATTTGAATACGTAAAACCGAATCTAACTGAGGCTCAACAAGCGGGCCTGCAGGCTGTGTTGGATGCAGCAAAGATTGATGTTAGCTCTGCTAGCTCAGTCAGCACCATTTCTGAGCTGACGCCGGCAAATAGAGACGAACCATCGAAGCAAAGTACTGAAATAAGCCAAGCCAGCAATCAACAAAGTGAAGATAACGAGCAAGACCCCAAGGCACTTTTGGCCATATTGCTTTTCTTGCTGTTGCTAAGTGGTGTTGGCGTTTACTTTGGGTTGCAATCGCCCAAATCAAAACATAAGCGAGGTTAACTATGTCTTTATTCGATGGCAGTCTCTTTGGAATCATGCATCTTTTAGTGAGCACTCTTTTGCAGCCCGTTATCTTTGCTTTACTCTTGCTTACGGCCTTAGCCGTTGTTGAGATAGGCATCGCTGTTACTGAGCGAACTTTGGCGCTCAAACGATGGTCACGAAGTGCGGATGCAAATGATGCTAAAGCCTTTGAAAAGCTCGCCAGTCAGCGCGTTGAGCGCACGGATTTCATAACCCGAATAGCCCCTATGTTAGGCCTTATGGGGACTCTTATACCTCTCGGACCAGGTTTGTCAGCACTCGGTGAAGGTAATTTAAGTGTGTTAACCACCGCCATGAGTGTGGCCTTCGATACCACTGTCTTGGGGCTGCTGGTTGGGATTATAGGCTTTGTTCTCGGGCGCTTGAGACGTCGATGGTACGAAGAAACATTGAGCCAAATAGAAAACAATCTGGCGAGTGTGCAATGAATGATTTAAAACAATCACGTGCTTGGAATACCAGCCGCTTTAATCAACAAGACAACGAGCCATTAGGCCCCTTGGCTAATCTGCTCGACTTAATGCTGGTGTTTGCTTGCGGGTTAATCGCCGCACTGATTAGCCTAAGTGACAACATTGACTCTCACTTTAGAGATAAGCAGACCACCATTGTTGAGCAAGGTCGTGAATTACCTAACCTGCCTAGCCAAGGCGAGGCGACTGGCGCGGGTTATGAGTCGGTTGGTCAGGTGTATCGAGACCCAAAAACAGGCAAGCTTATTCTGGTCGGCGAATAAGCGTACTAGGAGTGATTTTTATTATGAATTGTCGTGCAGTCTTACTTTCTTTTCTGTGTACTTATCTTGGTTACTCTAGCGCTCCAGTATTAGCCGCCAACGCTCGGTTTGATGATGCTAGTTTGGAGCAAACAAACTCACTAAACGTGATGGATAAATCAAGCCCTCACCTCACCGTAATGCATGAAACACCATTGTTTAGCGCGGCTCGCTCGGCTAAGCATTTCAGGGTGTCTTTAAAACAGCCTCACAAAGTGATCTCAACCTCAAGAATTAATGGCGGAGAGCAAACCGATATTCGCCATATCGTTAATTTTCAGAGTATGGAAGGCAGTAATCATACGGCTCGATTCGAAGAAATTCTTAGTTTGAGTAAACACGATTATCACCAACAACTGGCGGATTCTTTGCATTTACCTGCTGAGTCGTTAGCCAGTATGGGCACCGCCGCCAATATCAGCAATTTGGTACACAGGCATGCTGAATTTAAACAACTTAGGGTAGACGTTTTTGTCACCGCTGGGGTAAAGGCCAATGCCTTACGATCCGGTGATCCGGCCAATTGGTATCAGACAGCAGACGGCAATCGTAAAGTGGAAGCAAAAACGCAACGCGCGCCAAAACGTACATCGGCTACTGCCCCTGCCTCTTTTGTCGATGACTACGGAACCATTAATATTATTGTGTTGATCAACCACACTTTGACATCCGGTGCTCTGGTTAAAGCCGCGGCCGTTATTACTGAGGCAAAGACGGCCGCACTTAACGCCTTGGCAATACCCAGCAGACAGTCGCAGTTTTTAGCCACCGGAACCGGCACTGATCAGTATGCTATTGCCGCTCCTATCGATTCTAAACTCACCAAACTCGACAGTGCCAGTGGGCATCTAAAGCTTGGAGAACTGCTTGGGAAATCGGTGCGAGAGGCGGTTGCACAAGCGATCGAATTACAAAATGGTTTGTCAGCCAACGCTACACGCAATCTTATGCATGCCTTGGGGCGATTCGGCTTGGATAAAGACTTCATGCTTAGCGAATTAAAAGCACAACTTGATCAGCAATCCTATCAACTGTTAGCCGACAACGTTAACAGTCTGATGGCGGATTCTTCTCTGGTTGCCGCAGCGTACGTTTATGCCACATTGCTAGATCGTGCAAAATTTGGAACCTTTCATGAGTCAGTAAAATTGGACATCCTACTAGACTACGCAGCCATCACTGCGGTGGCGGTATCGGGTAACAAGAGCGCTTGGCCGAATTTCCGCTCTCAGCTGTCTAAGACACAACAAGGACAACTGTCACAAGAACAGGCTTTAGAACTGTTTCTCAAAGCGCTGGCTGTCGGCTGGCAGGCAAAGTGGGCGTCTTGATTCCCGCACGATTGTCTAACCCGCCGGGGCAGTTAAGCTGCTGCTGCCTAATCCTTTTGGTGTTGTTCTTTGCAAGCGCAACGCACGGCAAGCAGCTCGAATCGAAGCGCATTGCTATGTTGCATTTGGAACTCGAATACGCTGATTTAGAACATAACCTAGCGCTTATCAAAACAGGAATAGAACTTGCGGCGGCGCACCGTGCAGACTGGGTTATAACGCCTGAGCTTGCACTTACCGGTTATCGATTTGATTTAAAACTGGGCGTAAGCTGGATTGAACAAGGCCCTGATCGCTATGTGCAAGCTATCCAAACGCTGGCACGGGAAAATCAATTAGTGATCTTTCTCAGCCATTTAGAAGGTATTGATGATCAACGTTACAACACTCTGTTTGTGATTGATCGCAATGGAGACATCATAGGTCGGCACAATAAGATAAACACCATACCCGTCGCCGAAGACTGGTCGACCGCCGGCTTAGAAGCTTTGCCGACCATGGTAGACGGTTATCGCGTTGGCTTGCTTATCTGTGCCGACGTTTGGCCAGCGGAACATGTGGAGAGCTTAAGGAAACAAGGCGCAGATTTAATACTATCGAGTGCAAGTTGGGCACCTGGGCAGTACGGCCCGGGTGATGTCTGGGAGCGACGATCGAGGGAATCCGGCTTGCCTATCTTGGTCAATAATCGTACCGGGCTTGAGCGAGAATTTGATTTGACTGCGTCACAAAGTGTGGTTTCAATCGCGGGTGAGCGCGTTTACACACACAGTTCAGACACATCCGCGCTGGTGCTTCTTGATTGGAACGTGAATACGAAAGCATTAAACAGCTCAAGAAGCTTACCGATTGACTTGATCGCAGTAGATGAATGATTGAGTAAGATTGGGCGGAACTTTACCAAAGACCTTTTGCTGAAATTATTGTCGTCTCACCAAAAAGTGAAGCGCACCACGATTAAATCATTGTTGTCCTGATCAACTTCTAGCGCTTTTTCTTTCTGCGTTGCTCTCGCCTGCCCGCACCTAATCTCACCGAACCTAACCAAGCAAAATCACTCTTGAATCATATCGTTATTGAAAATATGTTGCTTACAATGTAAATTCGCACATGTGGATACCCGCATATACAAATTTACTTAATGAAGATAGAAAAATGCTTACGTTAACGACCGTATTTAAAAACCTTTCTGACGAAACTCGCTTACGCAGCATGCTGCTTTTGCAGTCTGAAGGCGAACTGTGTGTGTGTGAGTTAATCGAAGCTCTTGATGAGCCACAGACCAAGATATCCAGACATTTGTCATTGCTTAAGTCTTCCGGGTTGCTTGCCGATAGACGTCAAGGCCAATGGATTTATTACCGCATCAATGACGGTCTTCCCCATTGGGTACATGAATTGTTGGAACTAAGCAAAGAAGCCAATGAATCTCAGCTTCAGCAAGACATGTCTCGCTTAACCATAATGACCGATGAGCCTAGACTCGTCTCAAACCGCTAACCACAAAAAATAGCCTCAAATAGAACCACCGAATTACAGACCTTACACTATGAAAATTGGAATCAATGGCTTTGGACGCATGGGCCGCTTGGTGATGCGCGTCGCTTATAATTGGGACGACGTGGAATTCGTTCATATTAATGATCCAGCCGGCAATGCAGAGACATTGGCTCATTTGATGAATTTTGACAGCGTACACGGGCGCTGGGAAAACGAAGCCCGATTCGATGAATCGAGCATTCTGGTTGGTGATCATCGAATTTCTGTTACTAACAACAATACTATTGAAGAGACAGATTGGTCTGCATGCGATGTGGTTATCGAAGCGTCGGGCAAGATGAAAACGGTGGCTAAGTTAGACGCCTACCTTCAACAAGGCGTAAAACGCGTTGTCGTCAGTGCTCCGGTGAAAGAAGATGACGTGCTTAATATTGTGCGTGGCGTCAACGAACATCTTTATGACTATAGAGCGCATCAAATTGTAACTGCCGCATCGTGCACCACCAACTGCCTTGCACCGTTGGTAAAGGTGATTCATGAAAAACTCGGCATTCTGCATGGATCAATGACGACCATCCATGACATTACCAATACCCAAACTATACTGGATGCACCGCACAAAGACCTTCGTCGGGCTCGCGCTTGCGGGATGAGTTTAATCCCCACTACCACTGGCTCAGCGACGGCCATCACTACAATTTTCCCTGAGCTGACTGGCAAATTGAACGGCCATGCGGTGCGGGTGCCCTTGGCAAATGCCTCCCTGACTGATTGTGTTTTCGAAGTAGAAAAACCAACAACGGCTGAAGAGGTTAATCAGCTCTTAAAGCATGCGGCGGAAAATGAACTCGCTGACATCCTTGGCTATGAGGAGCGCCCGTTGGTCTCGATTGACTATCGTACTGACCCTCGATCATCGATTATTGACGCCCTTTCCACGATGGTTATTAATCAAACGCAGGTCAAGCTTTACGCTTGGTACGATAATGAATGGGGCTACGCAAACCGCACAGCTGAGATCGTCAAAATGGTCGGAAATTCATAACGATACACCATGCCTTTTTTATCCAGTCTTTCTCCTCAGGTAAAGCAATACCTGATTGTTACTGGCAACTACTGGTCATTTACACTGACTGACGGTGCCTTACGAATGCTGGTAGTGTTGTACTTTCATCAGCTTGGGTATTCGCCATTTGAAGTCGCGATGCTCTTCTTGTTTTATGAGGTTTTCGGCGTCATCACTAATCTTATTGGTGGCTGGCTGGGTGCGCGATTAGGCCTCAATGTGATTATGAACCTCGGGTTAGCGATACAAATCGCTGCCTTAAGTATGTTGTTAGTGCCTGTTGAGGGATTAACCGTGGTTTGGGTGATGGCAGCGCAAGCGCTCTCCGGCATCGCAAAAGACTTGAATAAGATGAGCGCAAAAAGTTCGATTAAAAATCTGGTGCCATCTGGCCAAGATCAGCGACTATTTCGCTGGGTGGCCGTTCTGACTGGCTCGAAAAATACGCTCAAAGGTGTCGGTTTTTTCTTAGGTGGATTGCTTCTAAATTTGCTCGGTTTTTACAGCGCTGTATTAACGATGGCAATAGCGCTAAGCTTTGTATGGCTAATCAGCTTAGTTCTGCTTAAGCCAGATCAAACGAAAGTAGAGAACAATGAAGAGAACAAAGAAAAGAACAAACCGAAGTTTACCGATATCTTTTCTAAGAGTTCAGCTATAAACACGTTGTCAGCCGCGCGGTTATTTCTGTTTGGTGCTCGAGATGTTTGGTTTGTTGTTGCCCTGCCCGTCTATCTAAGCCAAGTTCTTGGTTGGTCACATTCGCAGGTAGGCGCTTTCTTTGCCCTGTGGATTATTGCTTACGGTGGCGTGCAATCCATCGCACCGTCACTTATCAGCACCACCGGTAGACTGGTAGTGGTTCAATGGGCCGGTATATTGGTAATGGTTACGGCCCTTCTCACGGCCAGTGTGATGTCAGGCTACTTGATGCCGCACATCTTAATTGCAGGCTTGATTATCTTTGGTGTTGTGTTTGCCATCAATTCCTCATTGCACAGCTTTTTAATCGTCAATTTCGCTCAAGCCGACAATATATCGATGGACGTCGGTTTTTATTATATGGCTAACGCATGCGGTCGTCTGTTAGGAACGGTGTTATCAGGTTTGATTTATCAGCTACATGGTTTGCAAGCCTGCTTGATTGCATCGACTGCATTTTTGGCAATAGCGACGTTGATATCAATAAATCTACCCAAAAAGTAGATCATTGAAATAGCTTTGCTATGCTCAATGGCCGCACCTAGGGTATTCAATCAATGAGTTAAGGCATTGATGAAGGCCTTGATTAATGCCTATTTCTATCTCCAAAATATGATCTTTGAAAATCACGGCTCCTAAACGTTCGTAAAAGAGCCGCAATATATAGACCGACCTTATAAACAGACGATGACGGTACTTTGATTCTCAGCTACGATGGGTAGACAAAGATCGTCACCTGTTAGCAGACAATCATCCCCAACGCCGTCTTCATCTTCGTCTTCCTGTAAAGGATTTTCCACCAATGGACAGTTATCTTCAGCATCATTGATTCCATCATTGTCATCATCAGGGTCACAAGCATCGCCGAATAGATCGCCATCCGTATCATTCTGATTCGCATTGGAATCTCGTGGGCAATTATCTTCAATATCTACGACGCTGTCATTGTCATCATCGCTATCACAAACATCCCCTAGGCTATCAAGATCGTTATTTTCTTGATCTACGTTACTATCAAATGGACAATTATCCTGATCATCGGCTACGGTGTCGTTATCGTCGTCCGAATCACAAGCGTCGCCTTCGGCATCCCCATCATTATTGGATTGGTTTGTGTTCGCTATTGCGGGGCAATTATCAAAGGCATCCGCGACCGTGTCATCATCCTGATCATTAAACGTATCATCACAAGCATCGCCAATGTTGTCGCCATCACTATCCGCCTGACCCGTATTCGCATTTATCGGGCAGTTATCTAGGGTGTCAAGGATATTGTCATTGTCGTCATCTGTATCACAAACGTCGCCTTGAGAATCACCATCATTATTGGTTTGATTGGTATTGGCTATCGCAGGGCAATTATCAAAGAGATCCGCGATCGTGTCATTATCCTGATCATTAAACGTATCGTCGCAAGCATCACCAATATTGTCACCGTCACTATCCGCCTGCCCTGTATTCGCGTTAAAAGGGCAATTGTCGGAGCCACTTGGTCGTACAAAAGTAGCAAATGGCAGGTCAATAATGAAAATTGAGAAAATATTTCTAACCCTAGCCAATACCGCGCTGCCATCGGGATATTCAGACGTAGTTTCAGCAGTTATCCAACCACAATCTCCGCTACTTGAAGCAATTATGGCGTATCTTTGCCCTTCTAAAACATTGATATTATTGGAACGAAAATCAATTTCTACAAACTCTCCATCAATTGGGCTAACAATTAGTGATGATGCAATAACTTCATCACTAATTACGCTATTGGAGTCTACCTCACGTAATTCAATCTCGACATCACTTGAAAAGCAGCGGATAGGCAGGGATAAAGCTTCAAGTTGCCCATTTAATCCTACTGTAAAGCTCTGCCCCAATTGAACATCGTCACTAAAAGTACCGCCATCGCCAAATGCGAAAAACCCCCTACCAAAATCAAAATCATCGATTGAAAAAGATTGATCAATTATGTTGCCGCTGTTGAGCTCATTAA
>CAZEXS010000021.1:0-30321 GCA_964516915.1 uncultured Gammaproteobacteria bacterium | reverse complement strand
AAATCATCGATTGAAAAAGATTGATCAATTATGTTGCCGCTGTTGAGCTCATTAACAATGCCATCGCCATCTATGTCGGCATCACAGGCATCGCCAAATTCATCACCATCATTATTGGCTTGATTGGTATTTGCTATTGCGGGGCAATTATCAAAGGCATCAGCGATCGTGTCATTATCTTGATCATTAAACGTACCGTCACAAACATCACCAATGTTGTCACCGTCACTATCCGCCTGGCCGGTATTAGCATTTATCGGGCAATTGTCAATAGTATCAATGACATTGTCATTATCGTCATCCGCATCGCAAACGTCGCCTTCGGCGTCTCCATCAATATTGGCTTGATCTGTGTTCGCTATTGATGGGCAATTATCAAAATCCTCATCTATTCCATCTTCGTCATCATCACCTCTAAACAGTTCGGCCAACAAACGAAAACGATTGAAGCTCGTAAAATTATCCGCAGCATCAGGTGAGCCTTCAGGTATGCCGCAAGGCTCACCCGAGCAATCTAGATTAGGGTTACTGTAATGTGGAACATTGCCTCCACCTACCCCATTCATAATAGTACTAAACCCAGCACCTTGGTGACCACATGAAAACCCAGTAAAGTTATTAGTGTCAGTGCATAAGGATTGGGTACCAAAGTTAGACTGTTCGCGCAAATGACTAGAACCCATATTATGGCCTATTTCATGAGCAAAAATACGATTGTCGCTAGCTATACTGAAGGCTTCAACCTCTGGACGAATTGTGTTGACCGAGAACGCAAAACTAGCATTTCCAAAACCGAGAAAAGCCAAACCAACAGCACTTTCAGGAGTATTTTCAGCTCTTCCCAGTCTTAATACTGCTACCATGTCTGCGCTAAATTCGTTACGCAACTCTCCAACGTTTTCAAAATCGCCGATTTGATCGGTGGCTGAGTCAAGAATGCTGCCTAATAAAGCATCATTATCAAAACCAATCTGCGCTGCATGAGCCACAGTAAACTCCGCATCAACCCCCGTTTGCTCCATCGCTGAGGTTAAAAAATCAACTAATGATTCTATTCGCGCCACCGGGGAAGTGTATGATTCTGCAAACTCATCAGAATACACTACCAACATTTTTATAATTGACTTGTGTGCCTGGCTGTTGCTCGCGATTTTTGCACTGGCCGACAGTTGGCTTTGCTCACGCATGCGCTTTTCTAGTAGATTTCTTTTGTCTACAGGCATGCTCTTCATCAAATCTTCAATCGTCATACTTTCTTCAGGCACGATTACATCGTCTTGATGTTCTTGGTGCTCATAGCTTGGGTGCAAAGCGTCAGAAAATATTAAACCACCTTGTTTATCGGCCGTAATCGAATAATGCATTGATTTACCGACAAGAGTGCCATAGACGGCTAAGTCATCATAAGTAAGCAGCAACCTGTCGCCAGAGGGGCTAACAGCTTCAATTTTTCGTATTCCTTGAGACGAACCAAGTTTGGCTTTAACAACAACTAAATCAACATCGGCTTTATCCCTTCTTTGCAGCTTTATAGTGTCGCCTAACTGAAAATCAGTATCGAAGCTTCTGCTGGTTTGAACAGTGACAAGAGTCGACGTTTTCGCAACTTCTCCCATTACAAGTTGCATATTTTCAGCAGAACTGAGATGGCTAAACAATAATGTCGAAAAACAAATTAAAAGAAATGAACTACGCTTAAACAACCCAATAATTTTATTAGTCAAAACCCACAACCCCTGTTTCGTATTGAAATTGACTTCAATACATTTCATTGACACTCAACTTTCCTTGTTTTTGCAAGAAACACGCTAGTAATATCATACTATATTAAAGCTAGTTCACTAACAACAGGCGCATTAATTGAGTCAATTAACACTAAGCCTTCTTGGCAAAGCTGGGGAACATTAATGCAATCACATGTTTAGCAACAATAATATGTGGCTTTCTCAAGTTCCATAATTCAAATTCATTCACGCAATCAGTTAGAGTTTTCCGAAGTATGATTATTCCAGCTGCCCAGTGTCCAGCTGCGGTAAGCAATCACCATTGTGGTGCCTTTTCGGTCACGATTGCCCGCTTGAAAATGGCGATCTTGATAGGCTAGTTCATCAAATAGGTCGGCAAGTTCAAGTGATTTTCGTTCTAATATTTGTTTGGATTTTTCGGTTAACGCGCGATTTTTAACGATTTGTAAGGCCCCTGCTTCACTAAAGTCACTGTTAAAAAACTCTGGCAGCATCTGTTTGCGAATAAATTCCAAAATTGGCCCATCTGGCCGCCAATCAAAGCCGTTTGAAATCAGTGGCCTTATACGATTGTTAGGACGGAGTTCTAAAATTCCAAATGATTCCAACTTCTTTAAACGTTGTACGATTTCATCTTCAGGAAATTGATAACGATAAAGAATGTCATCCATAGTCCAATAATTGATCGTTGCATAACCCATCAATAGCAGTAGTGGGTCTTGCACCATGGCTAGCTCTTGCTTATGTGTTAGCTTTGATACACGAAGTGCCTCTTTATTAATATTTTCAATGAGCTCAAGATACTCGACTGAGAGCACCTCGCAGATTTGGTCAAGGCGATGTAAAGAAAAGTTACCCTTAGCAAACATTTTTTTTACCGTTGAAACAGACAGATCCAACTTTTCCGCCAATTCAATATAACTAATATTCTGATTTTTTAGTTCGCGCTTTAAATTTTTAATCAGTGTTTTCGAATTTATCATTTGGTATTCGTTTTAAGAGAATTAAATTAGATTCTGCTCAGGCTTCTCAACCCTTTTTAGGTGTTGGACAAAAGTTCCAAAAAAATACTCTATTTTTTGAAATTAGTTCAATTAAATTGAACTATAGTAAATCAATTTGACTTAAGTTCATAGTTAATCAAGAATCCAGCTCTAAGTCGGAGTTTTCCTTTTTTCTTAACTAAAAGACCGAGTAACTATTTAGTAACCATTGAGTCAATAAAAACCACCGATAAACAGATGATAAAACCCCACCTTTTCAACAAGGAAACGCGCTCTTATAAAAAGATTGCCGACTTGCCCTCTTCCTTAAATACGTCACTGTCACCGATTGCATCAGCGGTTAAAACCAGTCTAGCAGGTTTAGTTGGGCTTAGCCTAGCGCATGGTGCAGCTCAGGCGGCAACCATTCAAGTTACCAGTAATTCAGACGACAGAGCTAACGGTGCCGACTGTACCTTACGTGAGGCCATCACTGCCATCAATAACGCACCGAGAATAGCGTTAAATAATGGCTGTGTGTTAACAGGAACATTCGGCAATAACGATACGGTCACTTTTTCATCGAACATGCCAGGTAACACCATTGTGCTTAACCAAGGAGATATCGGCATATTTGGAGATATAACTATCTCTATCAATGCTGCAAGTGTGACGGGTGGCATTACAATTGATGCAAATGAAAGTTCTCGTGTACTTACTATATCTAGGAATGGGGCTGTGTCTCTTAATAATTTGACTATAATGAATGGCAGCTCCTCCGATACAGGGGGCGGTATTAGGGCTAACCCTGGTTCTAGTGTTGAGTTGATAGATAGTAAATTATTAGATAATTATGCCAGTTTTGGCGGTGGTATTTATGCACGAGAAGCGTCAATCACCGTTATTGACAGCACAATATCGGGCAATAGCGCAGGTGACGGTGGTGGCATCTCAGCGTATGAATCGTCGACTGTTGAGTTAAACAATACTACGGTTTCGAACAATACCGCTGCCCGTGGTGGTGGTATAGAGGTTGTGTCTGGAACTACGCTTGAATTGAGAAATAGCACGGTAACGAATAATTCGGCAATAATAAATGGAGGTGGTATTCATGCCGGTTTACCGTATAGAGATGGAGGAACAGTCGTCAATGTCGTCAATAGTACTCTGTCTAGTAATAAAACAACTGGAGAAAGTAGAACTAATCCAGATTCTAATGGTGGGGCCATTTTTGCAATTAATTCGAGCACTATTACCGTAAGCAACAGCACCTTGAATGGAAATTCAGCGTTCGACGACGGCGGAGCCATTCATGCTGTTGATTCAACTGTTGAAATTTCTAACAGCACGCTTTCAAGCAATAGCGCGTTCGGAAACGGGCCTTCAGGGGAGGAAATAGACGGTGATGGTGGCGCTATTTATGCAAGAGGGCAAGCTATGAATTTAACATTGAGCAATAGCACTTTATCGGGCAACGATGCTGATGATGATGGTGGTGCTGTATTTGTTAGACAGAGTGGCACAGTGACTATTGAAAATAGCACCTTATCTAACAATAAAGCGCTTGATGATGGTGGCGGCCTTGCTATTTTTAGCTATGCAAAAGCGTTTATAAACAATAGTATTTTTGCGAACTCTGATAGTACTGTCGATTGCTACTTTCCATCTGCATTCGCAACCGTGACAATTGATACCAGCACCATTATTCAAAGTGGAGGTTGTAAGTCTTCTCGCCCCATTGACCCTGGGCTCGAGCCATTAGCAGATAATGGTGGCCCCAGACAAACACATGCATTGCAAAGAGACAGCCCAGCCCGTGATAGTGGAATTCTAGCCACTTGCACCGCCACAGATCAACTTGGGCAGCTAAGAAATGATGGTGATGGCTTGTGTGATGTAGGCGCAGTTGAGTACTTACCTGTCTCAGATGACTTTCATGTAATTCCATTGCGTAACGATAAGTCAGTCATTGTTCCACTGTAGGTGTTTGCTAAGAAAAAAGACATAGATCAAAAAAATTAAGAGACTTAATTTGCTCAATCCAAACTTTTGAAACAGACAGCATAAATAACCAGTTGGTAGTAACCTAAATTCTCGTTTTAGTCTCTACAGACAAATGCTCGAGACAGCACCGGCTTTGGTCACTAAAGGAAAACATAGAGACCCAACGTCTCTATCTATTAACCGGCGAGCATTTAAGTCTCCAATACTATTATTCCAAACTACAAAACCACCTTGCGGGCTCACTTTGAAATCGAAGACATTTACGCTGGGATCACGCTCAGTATTAACTCTAGTAACACTTCCGTCAGCCACATTCGCAGCATATAGGTCATAATTTAAAATAGAGTCTTGCCGAGCTCGATACAACACTCGCTGACTATCTGGTGTTATCTCTATTGATGGAAATTGACTATTGAAAATCACTTCTTGACCAGCCACAAAATCGGGATGAACCTTTTTTATATCATTGGATTCAGCAGAATATAAATATAATTCATTAATGCTTTCAATATCTCGATCAATTACAAAAGCAACCAATGCCCCATTCTTGCTAACCTCTAACTCCTTTAATGTACGACCGTAAGGCATAAATTCTTGGCTAAAGTGGTTATTTATTCCGCTCGCGATTTCTATAGAGGAAATCAACCGGCGCTCACCCAACTCACTGTTCGAATCCGTGAACCCATAGATCAATGAGGATCTATCTTGAGATATCGAAAAACTAATTCCACTAAAGGTTGAATTGGGTATAGTTGGTAATGACAACAATGGCTGAGTCGACTCATCATCTAGATCAAGTCTATAGATACCAGTCGTTTTGACTATAGAGTCAGAAGATCGCTCATCGTAAACGACTGTATTCGAATCCATAAAACTGAAACGGCCTATAACTGTTTCTGTGGTCGAAGCTGAGGCGACTATATTAAATTCTCCTGAGACCACATCAACTTTATATAAATTACGTCTACTAACGTCAGCAAATAAAGCTAAATTAGAATCAGGATCTACGCTAAACGCACCAGTAGATATTCTGTCATTAAATAACTCTATTGTCGAAACACCAGAAAAATCAGTGCTTAGCAGCCGCCCCGTTGACTCATCTTGATAGAGTATACGCTTACCATGTTCACTAACACGAAAACTTCCTACGTCCAGCTGCGTATTAATCGGCTCCAAGGGCGAATTATTATCGGAGGTTAGTGCTTGCTCCAAATCAGCCACAAAAATAAACCTTTTCATATGGTCAAAGTTCGGTGCAAGACGGTCAAATATTGTTTCGCTGAAAATTAAAAAGCGGCTATCACTAGTGAATTGAGTCTGCCCAAGAATGTTACCACCTTGATTAGCTAGCGCAATAGGTTCGCCTGTACCGTCAGTCCTTATAATCGTAGGAAAACCACGGGTATGACTACCCACACTCTGTTGTATCTGGTATAGCAAAATTTCACCATTTGGACTTGTTGAATTAAGAACAAATGTGTTGAATAAAAATTCTGGTTGCAAAGCAATTCTTTGTCGAGCGCCTGAACCTAATAAACCGCCATAAATTGCGTGATCGTTAGGCCCAGGTTGAACACCTTGTTGTTCGTTTGACGTAAATACAACTCTTTTTTCTCCCTCGGGAATCAAAAATGAAAATTGATCAAATCGACCAAAACCAGCAGGACCAAACATTTTGCCAAAACTAATCGTCTCACCTGATTGCGAGTGAGATAATTCTGAAAGCAAGAAAAAAGAGAGAAATAATATAGTGCGCTTAATCACTGTAACTCCGTTGTGTTTCGTAAGCATCAATGCTCAATATCAGATTTTATTCTACGAGAACTTAGCTAGATTTCATACCGATATAGATGATAGTTCTCTCGGGCGTCGCTGGCTTTAACTTTCATACTGGTAATTTTTTGGTCATCACCAACCCACTCTACGATATCGAAGCCAGACTTTCGTGTAAGTGTTTTTGTCGACGTGTTAGGGAACAAGAACACCGAAGAGATGACTGCACTCATAGAGGTAGTTGAAACATAATGTTACGCGAACATTCTATGTCCGACATCTAATACACCATACTATTACTCAAATCTACCCAGAAACCTAAGTGTCCATGCGTCTATACGGCCTTCATTGCCAGTTTCCGTCTCGCTTACAGTTAGTATAGGAGTAACTTTTAAGTGGTGTCCATCAAGTCTCATAAACAGATTATCGCGACGCTCTCCTTTAGAGACTCTATTATGGGGATACACAATTCAGTAACAACGATATCAGGTCTAGCAACTCGATATAACTCCCCTATTTTCGGATCAAGGAAATTTGCACCGAAGTAAACATGATCGTCGACAGGCAAAGTTGAAAGACTAGCACGATAACCAATCGTGCCTTCAGAAAGCGTGTGAGAAATTCTTTTTGACACGCCACCTCTGAAAGGTACAACAAACAGTTCTTGGTTGGTCACATGGTTTGGGTTTGCTTGATAAATAGCTTGGCTGCCATCTGACGAGAACGTAAAACCAGAAACACGACCAAATGTATCAAGCGGGGTGCTAAGACGAACTGGACTAGATCGCCTGAAGCTAAGAGAAGTTGGGCCTCTAAACTCCATCCCATAAAGCAGGGTATTGCCTCGTTGGTCCAACGAGAAGAGAAGCTTGTTTTGGCCATTTACTAGAATTTCTCTTATGAACCCTCCAGACAGCCCCTCCAAATTAAAGCACTGCTCCTCTGCGCTTAGATCACTTTCTATATCAAAGCAATAAATGTCACTACGCGCAGCCCAAAAGATATATTCTTCTTCTGCGCTAACGGCGAGTGATGTGACTCGATTGGTTACACTAAACTCACTACTTGATACACGCGGCCCAAATTCACCAAATACAAATGTCAACTGGCCACTGACTAGGTCTATAGAAGCCAACCTCTCAATAGCTGTATAGGACGGAGTATTCGTGGGAATAATGAAGTTCGGAAATATATCGGAGGTAATAAATGTCATCCTCTTGCCACTTTTGCTAAATACAGGATCAAAAATAGCGCCCAACTCGATATCAATATTGACGGGCTTTGGATCAGAACCATCTGCTTCACTTACGACTATACCGGAGACCTTAACAGGAGACGGAAAAGCAAGGCCATTAGTTATCGTATAGCGCCCTAAATAGCTGATCAGTGTGGAACCGTCATCGCTTAACAATGGTTTAACAAAGCTTAAAAAAGACCCTTGATAGTCTTGGCGTCGAACTATTGTCGCCGCAGCTTGGTTGTCGGTCGGAGCTCGATAAATAATATAACTGATGTTTTGGTAACCAATTGGTGAATCGTTTGCTTGCCTCTCTATGGCTTGATAGTAAAAATAGCGATCGTCATGACTCAATAAGAATAGAGTGTTTTCTGAGTTAGGAGTATTTGTCTTAAAACCAGAAAGATCGATATACCTCTCAGCACCGAATGTGCGCCCAGCTACTTCTTGAGTACCAATAAGAGAAACAGGAGCACCACCGTCAATTGGCACGCTGTTTATCAAAATATGAGTTGCACCATTGTTGCCAACGCTCGTTGCGCCATAAACAACTCTAGTACTATCATTGGTTATCTGGTATTGCTGACTTAAAACTGTAGCTTGAGTCAGGACAGTAGCAACCCCGGTCATAAGGTTTACGCTGTTAAGGCTTACACGATTAGGTTCTATACCTAAAGAAGTACCAAACACAAGGTAGTCATTATTATTTGATAAGTAAAAAGAGGAAACTTTAAAATCAGTAGAGGTCAAATTCACAACAACTTCGGTGGTTAGCTCTCCAATGGAATAGGAATTCAATACCTGTCTATCCTTCGACAAGTAATAAAGACGTTCACCATCGCTACTCGTTTTTTGAATAAGTGCGGTGCTACTATGTGAAAAGACGCCATTAGAGTCTATTACATCAGGGTCATGCCAACTATAGGAAGAATGTAGCCAAATTAAGCATACTAGCGCGACAGCGCATTTAAATAGCGGTCTAGTCATATTGCTTTGCCTCAGCCATCAACAGAATTCAGTGGTTCGTAAATTACTAATTAATCTAACGCGAGAACACTCACACGGTCAATTGGAGGAAATCAACCTCGTAGGCCAAGGCTGGAGAAGCCTTCCCAAGACCTTCGAGATAATTAGTATCGCCTCGCCTTTTCACAAACAAACGATACTCGCTCTCGATTTCTTTATTGACTTAATTGGAAAACACAAACTTTCTTGATTTTCAATGTCGGGTAAATTTAGTACATACGCCCGTGTAATACCTTCCGAGTCTCTTCTAGTAGTTTTAAAGGCTCAAGAGTCATAGCCAATTCGTTGCATCTCTCTAAACCGAATGTGTGCCCAGCTACTTCTCTAAAGTAAATACGGAAAATGCGTTTACAAACATATAACAAAAATTTTTGCCTGTGCTCTAGTTACGATCGGTACACAAAAGTCATTAGAATCGTTATTTAACCTAATTACAGACCTACCATCGAAAAAGCCGCTTACAAGAATTTTTTCATTTGATAGTTTAATACTAATAGATGCGCCATTCAAATTAGAGCTTGAGGAATCGAAGGTTGGATCTATATTGCCCAGTCGATCAAATCTCGTTAGCCCACCGCGAGTTGCACTGTATAGTGGGCTAACAAGTTCGCCTGTACATAGAGCCTTTCCATCGTCTAAAAGAAGCACACCGCTAAACAAACTGCCAAGTATTTGATTCCTTGAATACGAAGAATCTATTTGGCCATTTTCCAGCAATTTAAGAGGGGCATTTACAAAGTTGCCTAGAAGCTCAGCGCTCGTGATCATTAAGCGACCGTTACTAAAGGCCGCCACACTTGATAAAGGTCTAGACAATGTCGGGGTATTGAAACCAATATCAGTTGAACCGTCGCTCATAAGCCTGGCTATGAAATTGTTTGAACCATTTGCTGGTTGATAGTTATTGATCTTAGAAAAGTGTCCTACAACTACAATGCCATCATCATTAAGTATCAATATCTGATTTACTTGATCATCTGGGGCTGGGTCAAAATCAGTGTCAAACCAACCCTGCCACCGACAACCTAGCCAGATTAGTCACTGAATAGCCGCTTACACCATCAAAATTTCCACCAATTAAGATGCGATCATCATCTTGAAAAGCGATACTCATTATTCTGGCGCTCCCATTTTCATCATTACTTATTTGGGCTAGAAAGTTTGAGTCTATCGATCCATTCACACTAAGCCTAGCCAACTTATTTCGATCGGCTCCCGCAATGGAATCGAAAGCACCGCCGATGACTATTTTTCCATTATCTTGAACTGCTATTGCGGTCACTTCAGCATTTGCATTACTGATAAAGTCTAGATCCACTTTGCCATTAGTTTCGAGTCGCGCCAGATTGCTTCTTTGAATGCCTCCGATGCGAGAAAAGTCTCCGCCCACGATAATTCTTCCATCATATTGTGTATCCATTGCTTTTATCGACGCACCAAAAACCTCAAACATACCAACAGTTTTTGACAGCTCCTGCCTATCGTCAAGATAGACCGCCCCTAAATTCATCACGGGACGATTAAACAGTTGCCTAAATTCTCCTCCAATCCAAAAATCACTTATAGGTGAAGGCGTAATAGTTAACACACGACTGTCGGGTAAAGCTAAGTCTGATTCTATATCTCCACTATCTGATATAGTTGTAATTCTAGATTCGAGTTTAGAGGCTTTTTCTATCCGAGTTACTATGATTTTTCCAGTGTCATCAATAACTATATCGCTAACTCTGAATCCCGCCCCACTTCCAAACCCACCAATGCCGAATGGCGAGAATGTGGAATCGAGTGCTCCATCAGGCATAAAACGTACTAATTCATGAATTCGATCATTAGGCGGCCCCAGTGAGCCTCTTGTCGTGATGCTAACTAGAATACGCCCGTGGGAGTCTATCGCTATAGCGTTACTTAGAGAAAATCCTTCAAAAATAGGAGATTCGATAACAGAAATTTGTTCAGACGGATTAATATTTGAAAAGTTAGTATCTACCGTTAAATCACTGTTTAGCCGCAGTAGCCTACTAGGAAATCCAACGGCCCCGTCTCCTAAAAGAATTATTTTATTTTCAGGAGCGTTTAGTAGTTTTACAGGCTCAAGAGTCATAGCCAATTCGTTCACAGAATCATTGCTAGTGTCTAATCTTCCGTCAGATTTGAAAAGTACAAAACGACTAGTAAATGGGGATAACTCGTCGAATGCGAATAGCCCGCCCAACAATATTCGTCGATCAGGTAAAACTAGGGCGGTAGTTACACGATTCCCTGCGACTCCGCTTGACGATATAGGTGGATTAAAGTCAGGGTCTAATTCACCATTACTTTGTAGTCGCGCAATGGACGGCATGCTTACATCACCCGTTCGTTTGAAACGCCCTCCAACAACGATCTTGCCGTCATCTTGCAAAGCTACGGTAGAAACCAACCCATCGACACTCGCCCGAAAGCTAGTATCGATGGTTCCATCAGAGTTTAACCTTGCAACACCTTGACTAAAGTGACCACCGACACGATTAAACTTACCGCCTATCAAAATCTTGCCATTCGCTTGCACTTCGAAGACAATAACCGAACCGCCGACTTTCTCTAAAAGGCCTGCGTCAAACAGAGAATCTACCGAACCATCCTTTGAGTGCCCCTTTACCGAGAACACGAGCAAGCTTATTACTATTATGCTTCTTATACTTAATTTGATCACACTTATCTTTACCATATTTATAGCTGATTTTTCATCGTGTTAAATCATTAGAATGACAACGAATAACAATGACCATGTCTACGACTTGCTCAATAAGCCACACTCTTTTAAAGCCTTGCTAGTTACTTCTAATGGCGCATCATCCACTGACTTATCATTATCTTTTGCCCATTTCTTGATTGCCTGATGATAACAGTATTGCTGAGGAGACAAGCTCTTCTGAAGCGCTAGCTGCTCCTGGGCTACCTGTCGGTCCTGGATGTCTTTAAGCCCTCGTTGGGTCATTTCTAACTCCTGTAACTTATCTGCTTGCAAAGCTTGGCGCTTTAAATGTGCATTAATCAAATAACCCGATACAATAATGGCCGTAACAGCCACAATCGAAATTAGAAGATGCGTAGTATTAAATTGAATCATGATTTGTCGCTTTCATTGTTTGATAATTACTTAGATATAAATCATATCCAATATGTTCAGGGAATTTCTTACAAACCGGACATCTATTTTACCCACTTAACCCAAATCGCTTATTCAAACACCTTAAACTCTGAATTCAGCGAACTTATAAATGTTTGTTTAGAAAATTGAATCGCATGTCGTCAATCTACATCAAAATCGCACAGAACAGCCCTTGAAAATTAGTGGCCCAAAAAAATCCAGTTTATCAACCACGGCCTAATAAAAAACTAATTTACCTAGCACTGACTATAGCCCAAACGTTTAAGTAATAAGCCTTTTATGTAAGAGTAGTCTAAGTTAATATTAAATTTCATATACCTAATGAATGTCATGACTAGAGCACTTATCACTACTAAGTTTCTTATATACATGCATGCGGTTTTGCTGAGTTTATCGATCTCGGCTTTGGCAAATGAGCAGGTAGCAATTCAAGCCATTATCTATAGTGTTTTAGACGATAGCTGTGATACTGGAACGAACTTAAATGGAAGTTTAATAATCAGGTCGCAAGCAGATGTTGACAACGTAGAAGGAGGCTGTGCCATCTTCGGTGACGTACTTTTTCTTAATACTGAAAATGTTGATTTGTCAGGCTTAAGGAACGTGCGCATAATTAGCGGCAGTCTTATTTTAGAAGACAACTCGTCCCAAGTAACTTTAGATAACTTCAACTCATTGCTAACAGTAGGTGGCCGGATATCAGTTTTGCGAAACGCCAATCTAGCTAACATAGAAGGCTTTTCAAAGCTAAAAAGTGTTGGGAATTATTTTGCGATAATTGATAATCACAATCTTACAGGTCTTTCAAACTTCGCGAACCTCACTATAGTGGGTAGCTATTTCCAAGTAGGCGACAACCTAAATTTACGAGCCTTAATCGGCTTTAATAAACTGGAAAGAGTTGGAGCCTTTTTCGCTGTAGGGGGAAATGTTTCTCTCGCGATGATCAATGGATTCAGTAGCCTTGTCTCTATAGGCGGCTTCTATCAGGTGTTTAATAACTTAGCGCTGCAGCGAATATCGGGATTCGAATCGCTAGAATCGATTGTGTCTAACTTTGTTTTAAGTGGCCAAAATAGTCTCAATGAAATTAGCGGGTATAACAGCCTTACAAAGGAGGGAGTTTCGAATGCTATCGAAATTTTTGACAATCAATCATTGAATTGCCCAGCATTTTTCTCACGCCTAGAGCCACTAAATAATTCTAGCAATAACTTTACCGACTGCCGAAGTGAGCCCTGACGACTTGAATATGGTTTTCATTTTCCCTCTATTGAGATTCTGTTCCTAGGAAAATCGCGTCTAAATAAATTCGAAAATCATATTGCCAGTTTAAATCATTAATGTGGTCTCTTAGTTTGTATTTATACGGAATTTTGTTAAATTGAAATTGTATTGCTTATGAGCTCAACGTTTTGCGCCAGGGGCGTGACCACCAAGTGCGTTTCTCAGTTCACGCGTCAATCCAGCCAGTGTTTCTGAATTGTCGACGCCGATGGACTTCTCGATAAGCCGATCGATCTCAGCCCACGCCTTCTTTATATCATTTAATAAAGCCAGCCCTAACGGCGTTAAACTAAGGGTATTTCGCCGCAGTTCGTGCGAGTCAGCCTTGCGGGAAACATAATTTGCCGCAATCAACCTTGATGTCATGGTACTCATGCTTGCCGCCGTAATACCGCACTCACGAGCAAGATCGACTTGAGATGTTGGGCCCATTCTATGAAGAGCATCAATTACTCGTGCCTGGC
Source organism: uncultured Gammaproteobacteria bacterium (assembly GCA_964516915.1). Lineage (GTDB taxonomy): Bacteria > Pseudomonadota > Gammaproteobacteria > Arenicellales > Arenicellaceae > Arenicella. Next base: position 16,651 of record CAZEXS010000021.1, on the reverse strand, counting down.
GGGGCCCCAGACCTAATGGCTGCATTTGCGTGCTTAAACTTTTTTCAATAAGAGCCGCTGAATGCAGCAAATAATGTAAATTGTTAGAACGATTTTTATTTTTCATTGTTAGCATGCTAACATGGTTTAATGAAGATATTGTGAAAGAATCAATTAAAGTCTTTAGTCGGCATTAATAAACTAACAAATTAGGATTGATCAAAAAATGCCAGATGTATTACCAAAATTTTTGAAAGTAGGAAAACTAAGAAATGGCATCGAATACGTATAAAAACACAGACCTAAGTTACGGTCTTATTGCGATTTTTCTGCATTGGATTGTCGCTTTTGCCTTTATTGTTAATTATGTAATTATTTATTATCGAGAATGGTTTGTGGTAGCAAAATCAGACCAGGCAAAACAGCTTATCTCGTATCACACGGCCATTGGCATGTCAGTGATCGTATTTATCGTGTTACGGATAATTTGGCGGCTAATGAATAAGCAACCTAATGAAGTACCAGGCAGCCCCATAGAGCATCTCGCTGCGCACGCCGCACACATCTTGCTATATGCGGTGATGATTATTCTCCCATTGTCTGGATACCTTGGCACCGGAGGCCCATCGCAACTTTTCTTTTTTATCGAAATACCACGTTTTGCGGATACGCAAATTTTTAAAACGGTGATTGAAGGATGGATGAGTCTAAATTGGGAGCAATTTGAGGCACCGATGGATTTCATACATAAGCAAGGTGGCGCCTACGTTGTTTCAGCTTTGATTGCCGCACATGTAGGTGCTGCCCTCTTTCATCATTTTATACGTAAGGATATCGTGTTCAAACGAATGCTTTGGCCAATCGATGACCTAAAAAAATAACCCTGCGCTAGCAGCTTATAACAAACATGACCGTCTAGTTATACAACGATCAAAACGCTGAACTTGGGCGCAGGCATTTAAATGTTAATCTTGCGTCATTCACTTTTAAAACAAACTTAGCCCTAACTTACTAAAATCAAATATGGAGTTTAATATGCGTAACTTTTTAACCTTGTTAGCCAGCCTGGGATTGACCACGGTGGCGTTTGCAGAATCAACATCCGCAACCAACGTTCTAGAGGTTCCTACCGAACCACCCTACATTGTTTTAAGCACAAACCACGATGAGCCAAATGGTTACGGGTTTTGTATTGATACTTATGGGCCTGGACAATCTGATTTGATGCACACACATTCCTGTAAACCAGCCAAAGCAGGCGCAGAGCGCAACTCCTCTGGCCATGATACGCGTTTTGAATACAACGCAGACACCCAACAAATAATTTCGTACCCTTTTGAAGGCTATTGTATGCAGGCTTTAGTCGCAAAAGGATTAACAGTTTTTGCGCTTTTAGAATGCAGCGATCATCCGCGCCAAAAGTTCGTCTACAGTGACGAAGATCAGTCTATCAGGCTTGAAGAAGATCAAAGCCGTTGCGTGACCGTCGCTTCAGAAACAGTCCCGGCCGGCCCCTGGGTCAAGCGACCTCTAGGCCTCGAGACTTGCGACGACGTAGAGGCTTCACTTAAACGTTGGACTGTGGTGTCTGAATAAAGCCTTAACTGAGAACTTTATATGGCTTAAACGCGTATTCTGACGCCCTTGAGCGTTGGAATACGCAGGCCGCAGTTTAAGGTTGCCAACCCCCGCCCAACACTCGATAGAGTGTCACCCAATTAAGGGCTTCTGTCAGCCGTGCCGCAATCATTTCTTGTTCTGCGATATTGTACGAACGTTGCGCCGTTAGAACCAATAACGAGCTTTCTAGGCCGCTTTTGAAGCTGGCGTCGGTTAGACGGTAAATTTTCTCATTAGCCTCGAGCAAAGATTTTCGCGCTGACAACAATTCTTGGATGTTGCTCTGCTCACTCAAAGCATCGGATACCTCTTGAAACGCCGTCTGAATAGCTCGTTCATACTCGGCCAGTGCGATGTCGCGCTCTACTTCGGCAATGCGCTCATTCGCTCTTCTTGAACCTGTATCGAAGATTGGCAAAGATACCGAAGGCATCAAACTCCAAAAGTCTGCCCCACTGCTAAACAACTCAGATAATTGCGTACTGGAAGTGCCAACACTGGTTGTCAAACTAATACTTGGAAAGCGCGCCGCTCTAGCGGCGCCAATATTAGCGTTTGCCGCTCTTAGACTGCGTTCTGCCGCCAGCACATCGGGGCGGCGCAATAATAGTTCGGATGGCGCTTGCGCTACTGGGCCAATAGCTTGAATCAACGGCACTATAGAGTCACTGACACTGGTATCAGAAAAAGACGTTAATTCTGGGGCTAAAGACTGACCAACTAGAAGCGTGAGCGTGTTGATATTCTGTGCAACTTGGGTGCGCGAAATTGCAATGTCAGCACGTGCTGTATCAACACTGGTTTGTGCGGTAGCAACGTCCAGACCTGAGGCGGTGCCAATCTTAAACGTTTTGAGAATCAGGTCTAGCGACTTCTGTTGGCTTTCTAGTGTTCGCTCAGCCAAGCGTAGATTTTGCTGATTAGCCGCTAGGGTAAAATACGTTGTAGCCACTTCAGAAACCAAAGTTATTCGCAGCGACCTCAGCGTTTCTTCGTTAGATAGATAGCTTTCCAACGCCTGATCACGCAGGTTATTTAGTCTTCCAAAGAAGTCCAATTCGAAAGCACTGACCCCTAACGAGGCATTATAACTGCGCGAAGTATCGTCAGCCGAGCGCAGTACTGTCGCGTTACTAGCCGCATTCACACTCGGCAATGTGTCGGCTCGGGCTATTCGAAATTGAGCGCGGGCTAGCTCAACGGCTAGCGCGCTTTGCCGCAGGCTACGATTATTGCTGATCGCCAATTCGATAAGTTGATGCAATCGTGGGTCACCGTAGAATTCTTTCCATCCGAGTTGGTCCACCGGTGTTGACGCTGGTTCACCAATTTGCGCAGTTGGCCAAGTGTCAGCAACGGGTGCGACAGGACGATTATATTTCGGTGCTAAATTCACACAAGCAGAGAGAATAATGCAGAGTGCAGCCAACAATGTTAAACGAATAAACTTCATGACATTTCCTTTACTACAATGCTATTGCTTGGAATATTAGTTGGGCTATTAGATGGCCTATTTAGCGGGCTATGGGTAATATTTCGCGTGAAAAGCCTATGCACCAAAACATAAAGCAATGGAATTAAGAAAACCCCCAGCAAGGTAGCCGAGATAACCCCACCAATAACCCCAGTCCCGACAGCGTGCTGGCTGCTAGAGCCAGCACCAGAGCTGATGACAAGTGGCAGAACACCGAGACCAAACGCCATGGATGTCATGACTATGGGGCGCAATCGCTGGCGACATGCTTGCAATGTGGCAGCGACAACGTCCTGCCCTTCATCGACCGCCGCTTTGGCAAATTCGACAATCAAAATAGCGTTCTTAGCCGTTAAGCCCAATATTGTTAGAAGACCAACCTGAAAAAACACGTCGTTCTCTAAACCTCGTATTTGAGTCGCCAACACTGTTCCTAACACACCAATCGGCAGTACTAATAATACCGATAACGGAACTGACCAACTTTCATACAATGCGGCTAGGCACAAGAAAATAACCAGCAACGAAAACAGATACAAAACACTGGCGTTTGAACCAGCCTGACGTTCTTCGTAGGACAAACCACTCCAAGCCACACCAAAGCCTTGGGCCGACTCTGAAGCCAGACTCTCCATTAGCTCCATGGCGGCACCGGAGCTTACCCCAGCCGCTGCATCACCCTGTATTTGAATCGAGGAATCACCGTCAAATCTTGATAGTGTGGGCAATCCTGTGGTCCATCGGCCTGTAGTAAATGCCGAAAACAGTACCATGTCGCCATTATTGTTACGTACACTCCACTTATTCAAATCCTCAGGCAGCATACGAGCATCTGCACGAGATTGAATGTACACCTTTTTCACCTTGCCACGATCAATAAAATCATTGACATAACGACCACCCCAAGCAGTTGATAACACACTGTTTAAATCGTTTATCGAAACTCCCAATGCGCCGGCTTTGGCGTTGTCGATATCCAACACGTATTGGGCAGTTGCATCGGGAACACTGATACGAATACCCTGTAAATCTGGATTTTCGTTCGCGGCAAACATCACGGCATTAGCGGCCGCCGTTAAGCTTTCACTGCCCTGCCCACTTGAATCAAGTAATTCCATGGAAAAACCGCCAGTGGAACCTAAACCCGGAATAGACGGTGGTGCCAGAGCAAATATCCGCGCATCCTTCACCTGGCCGAGAGCCGCCATGGCGCGCCCTTGAACCGCCGACACACTTTGCGAATACCCGGTACGTTCAGACCAATCTTTAAGTCGTATGAATCCCAAACCCACATTTTGACCGCTACCACTCAGACTAAACCCAGCAACCATAAAGGTTGACTCCACATTGTCTTTTTCGTTCTCAAGAAAGTGCTCTTCAACTTGGGCGATGACTTTATTGGTACGTTCTTGAGTGGCGCCAGCTGGTAATTGCAGGCTGACGATTAACAGACCTTGATCTTCATCAGGCACAAAAGAGGTCGGCAAGCGCATGAATAGAAAGACCAACCCTAGGCCTAACAGCGCATACAACAGTACAAAACGCCCTGTCCGCTTGAGTATTTGTGCAACGCCCGCCTCATAACGATTCGTGGTGCGTTCTACAAAACGATTAAAGCCGCTGAAAAACTTATTTGGCGTATGCCCTTGGCTTGGCGCTGGCTTTAACAAAGTTGCGCAAAGTGCCGGTGTGAAGATCAGTGCCACCAACACCGAGAGCACCATGGCCGACACTATGGTGATGGAAAATTGGCGATAAATGACTCCCGTGGTACCACCAAAGAAGGCCATCGGCAAAAATACCGCCGACAATACCAGACCAACACCGATCAAAGCCCCAGAGATTTGATGCATAGATTGCCGAGTGGCCTCCAGCGGCGAGAGCTTATTCTCGGTCATCATACGTTCGACGTTTTCCACCACAACGATGGCGTCATCGACCAACAAGCCGATCGCCAGCACCATGGCGAACATGGTAAGTGTATTCACGCTGTAGCCCAAGGCGGAAAGCACGGCTAAAGTGCCGAGCAAAACCACCGGCACAGCAAGTGTAGGAATGAGCGTTGCGCGCCAGTTTTGCAAAAACAGAAACATGACTAAAAACACCAGTATGATGGCTTCAATCATGGTGCTGACCACGCTCTCAATCGAGGCTTCTATGAAAGGCGTGGTGTCGTAAGTTGTCACGATTTTCATGTTTGCTGGTAGCGCCTTAGATAAACTTTCAACTTCAGCTTTGATTTGCGCTGCGGTGTCGGTCGCATTAGCGCCGGTTGATAGCAATACTCGGATACCCGCAGAAGGTTGGCCATTATAGGTACTGTTAACGTCATAACTGACGCTGCCTAATTCAACGTCTGCCACGTCAGACAAACGCACAGTGGATGAGTCTGTGCCCGTTACCAGAATAATGTCACGAAATTGCTCGGCGGTCTGTAAGCGACTTTGAGCCGTAATGGTTGCATTGAGTTGCTGCCCTTCAACCGACGGTAATGAACCAAGCTGACCGGCAGAGACTTGCGCGTTCTGCGCTGATACGGCAGTGGCAATATCATCAGGCGTGAGCTTATATTGCGTCAACCTGACTGGGTCTAGCCAGATGCGCATGGCATATTGCGCGCCGAGCACGCCAACGCTACCGACACCTGGAACTCGACTGATCGGTGTCTTTAAGTTGGATGCGATATAGTCACCCAGATCAGCCGACGATACACTTTCATCATCCGACACCAAACCAAGCACCATCAGCACTTCATCACCTGACTTGGTCACTGTTACGCCTTGTGTCTGCACCGCGGAAGGTAAACTAGACGTGATTTGTTGAACCTTATTCTGCACTTGCACTTGAGCTGTGTCTGGGTCGGTACCAATTTCAAACGTCAGCTTCACGCTGGATGAACCATTCGAGCTCGATGACGAAGAGATATAACGCAGCCCATCCAGGCCAGTGAGATTTTCTTCGATGACTTGCGTCACCGCCTCTTCTACCGCACTGGCTGAAGCGCCGGTGTAAGTAGCACTAACAGAAACGGTCGGCGGCGAGATGGTTGGGTAGCGCGATACGGCCATCGAACTGACCGCCATAACACCTGCAAGCATGGTGCCGATGGCTAATACCCAAGCAAAAATCGGCCTATTAATGAAAAATTGAGACATAAGGCGCAATCACTCCGCTACCAATGGTGCGGGCAACACCTTGGTCTCATTCGCAATACTTACCTGGGAGCCCACTCGAACTTTTTGTAGGCCTTCAACGACAACGCGCTCCCCTTCTTGCAAACCGCTCTGCACTATCCACTGGTCACCCAATGTCTGACCTGTGGTCAGAGTGCGTTGTTCAATGACGTTGTTTTCACCAATCACGTAGACCAAGGCGTTGCCTTTTACGTCGCGACTGATCGCTACTTGTGGCACAACCAGGGCATCTATCAAGACCGCGCCCTCGAGCCTTATCTTCCCATACATCCCCGGAATCAATTCGTTATTGGGGTTTGGAAACAAGGTTCGTACCGTTACTGAACCAGTGGTCTGATCTACAATGGCATCATCTAATTGCAGCTTGCCGACCTGATCATAAATGCTCCCATCACTTTTAATCAGTTTTACAACAGGCTCGGTGCTCTCTAATTTGACCTTACCTTGTTGAAACTGTTGACGAATATGCAAAAACTCAGCGGCCGATTGGGTTGCATCAAGATAGACAGACTCGAGTTGTTGTACGGTCGCCAAAGGGGTTGTTTGATTTGCCGTGACCAAGGTGCCAACGCTGACGCTAGAGCGCCCGATTCGCCCGTCTATGGGTGATGTAACCTTAGCGTAAGACAACGTAGTTTTGGCGGCCTTTAAACTGGCTTCGGCTGAAGCTACTACGGAAATTGCCTGCTTATAGGCGGCTTCCGCTTCTTCAGCTGTTTCTTGGCTTACCGCCCCAATAGCAACAAGTTCACGATTACGCAAGGCTTTGGCTTTGGCGCTGGCTTGCGCCACCTCAGCGCCCGCCAGTGTGGCTTCTGCGTCGCTGACCGAAGTCTGGGCAGAAGTTGGGTCGACTTCATACAACACTTGCCCAGCTTTGACTTCGCTGCCTTCTACAAACGAAAGCTTGCGAACAATGCCACCTGTCTGAGGTCGTATTTCGGCGGTTATAGCCGCTGCTACCCGGCCAGTGAGTTCACTAGAAACAGGCGCCTGTCCACGCTCAATCGTATAGGCAACGACCTCAACTGCGCGTGCTTCTTTAGAGTTTCCTTGAAATTTATCTCTAGGGTGCGATTCAGAATCTTGGTTACATGCGCCGAGCGAAAGAGACAGCAATACTGCAATGATTGTACTTGATAATCGCGAGCTTCGCTGTATGAAGCTTAGCTGAGTGCCGAGTGTAGTTGGCATAATACTTTTCTCAATAAGGTTAGCCCACGTTCCTGTATGGTCAACGTGGTCAAAGGTCTCGATGATAAGCCTAATGATTCTCATCACGGCTTACCTCAGAATCGGTTTGCTTAATAAGTTCGATTCAACTCTCGAATGTTAGCATACTAACTATTTTTGTAACAATCGAATTTGCTGATTGCTACGATCCAAAAACCATTTCGTAGATATTGTTGTATTTAATCGCAACAATAAAATATTCGCCTGAATCATTGCTCTTATATTGATGAAAAAGAATCATAAAAAATTGGCCAAGTTAATAGTGTAAATTTGTCCAATATCTAATGGAAAAATAGCGGGTATAAAGGCTTTGCTATACCAAACATGGTTAACACCTGCCTCTGTTTTAAGTTAAAATGTGCTTAGCGACTTGGATTCATAACTAAGTTCGCTATCAACCCTACATGAACTGCCTTACAAAGAAATTAAGCGATAATATGACTGCCAAGGAATTGAACCAACATGACGATAAAAACAGTCTTTCGCAAAGTGAGCGAAAACGGTTATCTCGTGAAAAAATTATTGAAGCCAGTCTTAGCCTGATTAGAGAAAAAGGTCTGGAGGGACTCAGTATGCGAGCACTTGGGGTTAGTCAAAATACCTCAACTATGCGCGTTTATCGCCATTTCCCTAGCAAAAAGGCACTTCTTGATGCCATTGTCGATAGAATTATCACTGAGTTGATTCCCGCCAAGCTTGAGAGCACTTGGCAAGATCAGCTCAGACTACTGGCTCTTCAATCACGCTCGGTAATTCTGCGAAACCCAGAAATAGCACCGTTGTTTGCGATGGAGTTTCGCCAATCCCCTACTTCCTTATACGTTAATGCAAAGATCATTGAATATATGCTGGAATCAGGTTTACCAAAATCGATGGTGACGCAAAGTTACTGGTCGATCGTTCAATACGCAAACGGAAGTACATTAATTCAGGTGCATAACAACAAAAAGCGGAGCTCTGAGGCACGCTCCGTCTCAAAGAAAAACAACAAGGGCAACAAAAATGAACGAGTTCAAAAACTCCAAGATATGATGAATGAAGTGAGTGGTATCAGTGAAAATGTTGCCTCACATACCACTCAATGTCTGGGTTTACCGCTCAGTGACGAACAGTTTTTATTTGGTATTAACTGTATAATTCAAGGCATAGAAAACACCATTGAAAATCAAACCACTGAGTAAAGAGCGCCAAGTAAGCCTACAACTCGAGGGTCAGGTGTATCAACAACTTCGCGCATAAAATTCATCGCGTAAGAAACGCCCAGTTTCTTCTGAGGGTCGGCAAAACCGAACGAACCGCCCCAACCATGATGTCCAAAGGAGTCTTGATTAGGTCCATAAACGCCTAGGCCTTTATTTGACGCAAAACCAATACCCCAAGCAATCGGAAGCCCAATCACTAAGTCCACGTTTTCTATCTGAATAGTGGTCGCTGCTTCCAGCATTTCTTTACTAACCAGTTCCGTACCGTCTATCGAGCGATTGGTCGCTAGCGCGCCATAAATCTTAGCGATACTTGCCGCATTGCCGTGCCCAGCCGCCGATGGCGTACCTTGTCTTCGCCATTCTGCTTTATTAGCGATTTCCGGCACTAACGGAAGGTTGTCCATCGCCATACGTTGAATTTCATCATGACTGTCGATGCCGCCATTCAACGGCTTTCCGTCATGTACAATCGTTGCTACTCGCGCATCATTTTCTTCAGACAAACCGATATGAAAATCAATGCCGAGCGGCACCGCGATTTCGTCACGAAAATACTCTCCCACTGATTTTCCCGTAACACGCTTTACCAAAGCATCACCCAGAGGGCCTATCGACAAAGCGTGATATCCAGACCGCGAACCGGCGGGCCAACTGGATGGTTGAGCTGCCAGTACTTCAGCCAATGCGTCACTATTTAGCAGAACTTCTTCGGACACCGGTTCAATGGTGCCACATAGACCAGCCTGATGCGAAAACAGCTGCGCGACAGTAATGTCTTCTTTGCCATTAACAGCAAACTCAGGCCAGTATTCAGCCACCTTACGTCGGTAGTCCAGTAGACCTTGATCATTGAGGCGCGCTATACACAAGGCCATCATGCCTTTTGTGGTCGACCACATATTAACAAGAGTAGACTCTTGCCAAGGCTTAGTATGGCCTTCATCCATCGAACCGCCCCACAAATCAACCACCTTTTCACCGTCTTGGTAGACGCAAAAGGACGCGCCTATATCTCCGTGCTCTGCAAAGTTTTTGGCAAAAGCCTCAGAAATAGGCTCAAAGCCATCCTTAACAGTTCCATTAATAGTTGAACTAATCATTTGTGGGGCAAACTCCGTAAGTTAATCAGTAATCTAAAATTTATAAGTGGCTTCTATTCCAATGGTGCGCGGACGGTTGACTGCAACATCAACTGGAATAAAGTCGAGATCGCCACCCGGTGTGACCGTTAAGAATGAGAAGCTACCTTCGATCGCGGTGAACTCAACGTCGTTGAACGCATTAGATACAAACGCGGTAACCGACCAATTATCACTTTCTAAACCAAATCGCAGATTTAACAGATTCAATTCTCCCAACTCACTTGATGGAAAATTAGTTACCGTAGAAAAACGCTCATCGACATAGCTATAACCAACGTGCGTTGTCAAAAGTAAACCGCTTGAATCTAATGGAAATGTTCCATTGGCACCAATCGAATAAGACAAGTCCGGACTATTAGCTGCGCTGTTTCCGGCTTCTAAGTCAAATGCAAACCCAAGTGCATTGGCCGCTGTCGATAATAGCAAGTTATCTTGAAACTCAGTCTCCTGATAAGCGCCGCTAAAAAAGAAACTCCAATTATCGTTGGCAAGCCAATTTGCTTCCCACTCGATGCCTGTCACTTCTAATTCAGGCCCATTTACCACAAAGACAAATGGCGATGAGGTTTCAAGCTGCGGGTCTTCATAATTGGTGCGAAATGCGGCGATATTGGTGGTAATCGCGCCACCCTGCCAAGTAGACTTCAATCCAATTTCAGCACTGTACAACTCATCTTGAGTGAAGGTTCGTAGGTTGGTGAACGCATCAGGCTGCCCACCTGAGGCGAAGAACGCTGAAGACGATGGGTTTAGGTTGCCGTTACGTATGCCTTTGGCAGCCGTTGCATAAAGCAATGATTCATCGGAGACGTTGTATTCAAGTGAAAATCTTGGCAAAAATTCTTCTAATACAAATTCACCCCGATTAGATAGACCGGCCAGTTCTACAAACTGGGTAAGATCACCTAAAAAGAACGGGGGCTCTAAACCGAAGGCGCCACCACCCAATGCAAGAGTAGAAAGCGTTGTGGTGTTTTCAACTGTTTCGTCTACGTAACGAACACCGCCAATAATTCGCAAATCATCGCTAAGCTCATAGGTAAGCTCTACGAACGCGGATACCTGTTCGGTCTCAATTAGGTTATGTTGTTGAAAAAGTGTGTCGGTACCGGTTGAAAATAATACAAAATTATCAAAACCTGGCGCCGTTGTGTCATTGGTAGACGTGAGCTCAGTGTCTTGGTAGTACACACCACCAATCAAGCTTAACGGGCCATCCCACTGTGAGACGATACGAAATTCCTGAGTAAAACTCTCATCGTCATTTTGAATGACAGACGCAGGTGCAATTGGCTGCGGCAAGAACAAACCAAACGATCCGCAACCACCGCAGAAAAATGACGTATCAGTTTGGCGCTCGTAATATCCGGTGATAGAAGTCAGGGCAAATGATCCGAAATCGTAATCAATCTTGCCTGAATACATTGCAAAATCATCGGTACTTCCACCATTGAATGGTGAGACAGACGATAGATCAGATGGGTCACTCATCGGGTTTACTGCATTACCTTCGCCAACCTCGTCTTCACCGACAAACGCCATCAAGCGCACCGAAAGGTTCTCAGACGGCTCATACAAGGCGGTTAATCGACCGCTCCAAGAGTTATAATCATTAATACCTTCTTGGCCGAGAGTAACGTTGTCAATATAGCCGTCGTCGTCACGGTAGTTAAGCACACCACGAACCGCTAGCTCATCAGGAATCAGCAATACAGAGGTAGCGCCCGAAACGGAATAGTTTGTGCCGCCATTTTCAGTAGAAGAAAGGCTGGCTTTTAAAGAAGTATCAGACTCGCCAGAGAGATCGGGGTTGGCGGTAAAATATCGAATGGTTCCACCTACAGAACCTTCGCCAAAAAGAGTGGGTTGTGGCCCACGCAGCACTTCAACTCGTTCGAAATCAAAATAGTTGAAGCCTCGTTGACTTGCGGTCGATTGAGAGACCGGAATGTCATCGACAAACTGACTAATAAGTGGTCCAGATATTCCCGAATCCGCAAATTGTTGAAGTACTCCGTTTGCAATACCGCGTATATTGACGTCATTTTTATTCGGACCACGAGAATTAAGATTCAGGCCCGGTGTGCGGGCGGCGATATCAGAGAAATCCTGTAAGCCTTCCCTTGAGAGTGTTAGCCCACTCAATGCTGAAACACTCGCACCAACATCGTTAATGGATTCTTCACGAAATCGTGCCGTTATTACGATCTCTTCTAGCACTCTTTGTTTTGTTTCTGGCTCTTCATTGCCGTCCTGCTGAGCATTTGCAACATTTAGGCCAAGCAATAAAGACAGTGAGCAAAACCCAATGCTTCGAGCTACCAGGCTAAGTTTAGGCAAACTGCGGGTGGTAAAACTAGGTGACTTCTCTACAACGCTATAGCTTTCTTTATAGTGTTTCATAATTCCTCCGATTTTTTGTTGTCGCGATCGCCATAGAGTCAAAGCCCTAATAGCAGCTTATCAATCTACTTATTCGCAGCTTAAATTCTGCTTGAGTTCAACGCGCTTAAACAGGGTCAGCCGGACCGTCCATGGCTGACATTAGTGGACTAACTGCAGACGAATGCAGACTTCGGTAACTCGAAGGATTTGCTCCAAACCATCTCACAAACGCTCTTCTAAAACTTCTTGGATCTTCATAACCAACTAAAGAACTCATGTCTTCTATGCTGATGCCGGTGTGAATCAAGGACCCGGCTTTGTCTTTGCGAATTTCGTCGCGCAGCTTTCTAAAAGAATAGCCTTCACGGCCTAACTTTCGGCTGATTGTTTTGGTTGACATACCCCAACCGCTGGCGATTTGCTTTTGTGCGTAACCTTTGAGCAATGCGGCGCGCACCCGCTTGGTAAAATCACCATTGACCATGGTTGCGTCAGTTTGTAAAGCAGCGTCTTGCAAAAAGGAATAAACCCCTTCACACCACTCACGAACGTCTTTTAAAACAATGGGCTTTTCGGCAACATCATCCGCAAAACAAATTTTTACCGCGTCGCCTTCATGCACTAAAGGCGCTTTCAACACATGACAAAGTGTCGAACCCGAGTTCATTCTTTGGGTCGGCAAGCATAGTTGTTTCACGGCAAGCTGCTCATCAGCCAACCAGCTGAACACCCCATAAAAAACCACTGCCAAGCTCTCGAGCATGATATCGCTGGCCGCCACTTTCTCGGTTCGTAGAGACCAACGAAGGCAAGTGCCTTCTAGTCTGTTATGCACGGTTACTTCAATGTCAGGAAAAATAAGCTCAATCGCATCAGCGTATGCTCGCAACGCCTCTGCAATATTTTTGCACACCAACATTCTCGAAATAATTAAGGTCGTCATACCAGGCTTGACCTGACCACCACCCCCTATGTGATGTCTCTCATCCCCAAGGGCTGAGGCATTTTCCTGAAAGATCCTAAAGCAGGTATGCGCTGGCACTAAATCCGCAGGGCTCATTTGATCATAATTAGGATAGTGCGCTCTTAAAAGCCTATCTCCTTCAGACTTTGGGCGACCGTTTGCCGATAAAAATACTTGTACATCCCTGATTGGCATACCAGGGAAATTTGCAGCGCTATCATTCATATAGAATTCTCCAAAATTAGCCAAATCGAAACAACGATTTAAACTCGTTTATTTTTAAAGGATGCAAAAACTAATACAACTGTGTACACTGTACGCATTACCACAGAAATTTGCAATCCGTTTTTTAGGGATACCCAGAAAAACATTTAAATACATAGACCAATGGATCTCTGTTGGTTTTGTGAAAACACTTACGATAGTTAAAAACAATGTCTAGATTTCAAAATAAAATTGCCGTCGTAACCGGTGCCGCTAGCGGTATTGGTTATGCAACCTCCATTCGTCTTGCTAAAGAAGGCGCCGATATAGTCGCACTTGATATGTCTAGCGAAGGGCTGGAAACACTGTCAAACGACATTGCCGATCTCGGCCGTCGTTGCACTACCATAACTGGCAATGTTGAAGAACTAGACAGCATTGATGCCGCTATCCAGAGTGCAGTTGATACCTTTGGCGGACTCGACTATTTGGTTAATAACGCAGGGATTAGCGGAGGTTTAAAAGCATTCAACAACTTTGAGCCTGACGAATTCGACAAAATGATTCGAATCAATTTGAAGTCCGCGTGGTATGGCACCAAAGCGGCCTTCGATGCTCTAAAGAAACGAGGGGGCGGCGCGATTGTCAATGTTTCATCCATGGCAGGCATTCGCCCTAATCGTTTTCATTCGATGTACGGCATCACCAAAGCAGCCATGATCAGTATGACGCAGCACGCCGCAATGGATTACGCGCGCAGTAATATTCGGGTGAACTGCTTATGCCCGGGGCCAGTAGAGACCCCTATTTTCAATCAGATGGAAGCCGTACTAAGCCCCCAGAACTTTCAAGATACTCGCCAACAATTGATGCAGCGAACCTTAATGAACCGATTCAGCTCACCTGAGGAGCAAGCCTCTTCGGTAGCGTACCTATTATGTGACGAAGCGGCATTTATCACTGGCATCGCCTTACCGGTTGACGGCGGTTGGTCTGTGTCAGATGGACACACCAAGTAGGCACAGCCCAAAACACCTCATCTTTGAATTTGAAGCTGTGCTATGTAAATTAGCGCACGCGATAAGCCAAACAAAAATATTACACCGAAAACAAATAACCAAGAAAAATGCCAAATCTATTTGACCCTATCCTCCTCGGCTCTATGCCGTCGTCGAACCGCATACTTATGGCGCCATTAACCAGAACTCGTGGCACGTCCGACTTTGTGGCAACCGAGCTCATGGCAACTTATTACGCGCAACGTGCCAGCGCCGGTTTAATCATCTCTGAAGCAATCGGGATTTCTCAACAAGGCCTAGGCTGGCCTTATGCCACCGGGCTCTGGAGACAAGACCAGATCGAAGGCTGGCGACACGTGACGGATGCCATTCATGCAGCTGGAGGGCGTATTATCGCTCAAATCTGGCACATGGGCCGTATGGTGCACCCTAGTTTTAACGGCGATGCAATACCTGTTTCGGCTTCTGCTACCTGCGCACCTGGCAGAGCACACACCTATGACGGGCGCCATAAATACGAAACAGCACGCGAACTTAGTCTTGAGGAAATCACGGGCGATGTGATCCAGCAACACAGACAAGCCGCTATTAACGCTATGCAGGCTGGTTTTGACGGGGTACAGGTGCATGCTGCCAATGGCTATTTAATCGATCAGTTTTTACGCAATAATGCTAATTTTCGCACCGACATCTATGGCGGCTCTATTGAAAACCGAATCCGCCTATTAAGAGAAATCACCGAAGCCGTGATAAGTGAAGTTGGCGCTGACAAAACCGCCGTTCGACTGTCTCCGAATGGTGATTCGATGGGTGTTAATGACAGCGACCCAGAACCGTTATTTACCGCCGCTGCAGCCATGCTAGAGGAACTAAATATTGCATTCTTAGAGTTGCGTGAACCGACCACAGACGGCACCCTATTCGTGGCAGACCATGCGCCAATAGCGCCTAGCATTCGAAAACGTTTTTCGGGCCCCTTGGTGCTTAACTCTGATATGACGGCTAAAACAGCGCAAGACCACCTTGACTCAGGGCTTGCTGATGCCATCTCTTTTGGCCGCGATTTTATCTCTAACCCAGACTTACCATTTAGACTTAAAAACGACATACCTCTGGCTCCGCATGATCGAGCAACCCTATACACTCAGGATGCAAAAGGCTACACGGACTACCCTTTTGCCACAGAGCAAACCTAACTGACCATAAAAGTCCGCTAAACTTTGGGAATGACAACCTTTTAAAAGCGACAATCAGCCCTGTATCCTTGGTGCCATTATCTTATGAAATTCGAATACAGAATTTTCAAAGCACCGTTAACTTACCAAATAAACGAGTATACAAAGCGATGAGTAATAAACGTATTGCAGGAAAATCCGCAATCATAACCGGAGGCGCCAGCGGCATAGGCTTGGCAACGGCCAGGCGATTTCTTGAGGAAGGCGCCAGTGTCTTAATCGGTGACTACAACCAAACATCCGCGGACAATGCGGTGGAACAATTACGTGAAGAAGGCTTTGGCAATAAAGTTCACGCCCACGTCGGCGACGTTTCCAAAGAAGACGACGTTGAAGCCCTTACGGCTAAGGCCGTTGAACTGTATGGCAGCCTGGATATTATGTTTAACAATGCCGGGATTGGCGGGGCTATTGGCACAATTGTTGAGACCGAGGTAGAGCATTGGGACGCGACTTTCGCGGTGACAATGCGGGGTGTATTTTTGGGTGTGAAGCACGCCGCAAAATATATGATTGAACAAGGTTCAGGTGCAATCATAAACACCTCTTCAATAGCCGGTATGGCCAGTGGTGTTCCACCAACGGCCTACTCTGCCTCTAAAGCGGCCGTGCTTAGTTTTACCAAGAACGCGGCCAATGAGCTTGCTGAACACCGAATTCGCGTTAATGCGGTCTGCCCGGGCATCATATTTACCACGTTGATGCACGGTGGTAATGAAGTTGACGCTGAGAATGCAATGAGAGAAGTGCAGCCTTGGCCTGATCGTGGCGATGTGAATGATATCGCCAACGCGGTACTTTACCTAGCCTGCGACGAAAGCCGGTTTGTAACCGGTGAATCATTAGTGGTTGATGGTGGCTATCTAGCTAACGGCCTGCTTCGTATGAATCCTCTACCGGGCGGAAAAATCAAGCCTGATTACGCTGGTATTACCTACGGCCTCACTGGCAAATCCAAAGATGTTCGATGGGTAAAATAAACCAATCAGGCTTTGAT
>CAZEXS010000020.1:0-54347 GCA_964516915.1 uncultured Gammaproteobacteria bacterium | reverse complement strand
TTATCAAAAAAGTGGTAAGGCCGTCGCAGCGTAAATTGATGGCTCAGACGGCCGTTGCCAATCGGCAGATAAGCATTCGACTCGCGTGCAGTGCGTTTCGAATCAGCGAAACGTGCTATCGCTATCGGCCTAAGCTATTCGATGAGAATGCTGAGATTGCGGCTTGGTTGATCAAGCTGACCGATAAAGAAACGGATTGGGGCTTTGGCATGTGTTTCGACTATTTACGCAATGTGGAAGGCTTTGGCTGGAATCATAAGCGCGTGTACCGGATCTATTGTGAGTTAGCTCTGAACCTACGAATCAAGCCGCGTAGGCGGTTAAAGCGCAATAAGCCTGAGCCATTGAAAGAACCGATTCGCAAGGATCAAGTTTGGTCTGTCGACTTTATGCACGATCAGTTATCGGATGGTCGGAACTATCGATTACTCAATGTCATCGACGATTACCGGCGTGAGGGCTTAGCGATAGAAGCCGGCTTCTCGTTACCTTCGATCCGAGTAATCAGAGTATTGAACCAGTTGCTCGAATGGCGAGACAAACCAATCGCGATTCGTTGCGATAATGGCCCAGAATTTACGAGCCATGAGTTTACGAATTGGGCTCAATCAAACGGTATTCGAATCGACTACATCCAACCTGGCAATCCTCAACAAAATGCTTACATCGAACGACACAATAGAACGATTCGGTACAGTTGGGTCAGCAAACATTTATTCGATACGCTGGAAGAAATACAAAACTATGCAACAAATTGGCTTTGGTTTTACAATCACGAAAGACCGCACAAAGCGAATGGTGGGCGACCTCCCTTAATGGCCGCATAAACTCTACTTTTAGCATCAGTTAAAAATGGGAGGATTACCATATAAGCAGCTTATGTCGATATTTTTCGCTTTTATCGACACGTTAAACTTTACATCTACAAATTAAGTAGCGTACCAATTTGTTACAAAACCTAGTACAATCAATATTATTGACATAGAATTCATAACATCAAACATGATTACAAACGCCACACAAGAAGACCGCATGCTTGATTTCCTTAAGAGGAACACGCTTGCGCGCTCTAAAGAGCTACAAGCAATTGGCGTTGCAGCAACAACGATATCTAGAGCCGTAGAAAACGGCTCAATCACACGCATTGGTCGCGGGCTATATCAACTAAGCAATGGTGAGATTGATGTAAGCACAACGCTCGCCGAGGTTAGCAAGCAAGCGCCCAAAGCAATCATATGCCTTATGTCGGCGCTAGCGTTTCACGGGCTGACAGACCAGATGCCTCGTAAAGTTTGGATAGCCATTGGAGTAAGCGCTTGGGAGCCAAACTTTGAGCAACCTAAAACCAAAGTAGTTCGCCTTCGAGAACCTTATTTTTCAGGGGGCATAGAGAAGCACCCAATATCAGGAACCATGGTCCCTATCTACTCAATCGAAAAATCACTCTGTGATGCGTTTCGACTCCCTAAACTGGTTGACCGGTCTGTCGCCATAGAAAGCCTCAAGTCTGCACTTACAGATAAAAAAACAACTCCGGCTAAGATAGCCAGTGCCGCCAAGAAGTATCGCGCGTGGAACCAGCTAAGTCCTTACCTAGAGGCACTAACAAGTAATGGCTAAGCCACCCAAAAATAGTAGTGCCGCGTCAATTAAGCAACGCCTACTAAACCTTGCTAGACAAGATCAGAATGACTTCGGTATTGTGCTACTCGCTTATGCTCTGGAACGCCTGCTATACAGGCTTTCCATATCTGAGCATAGCAATAACTTTATATTAAAGGGAGGAATGCTCGTTACGCTCTGGACTGTTGATCAAAGCCGCTTTACTCGTGACGTAGATTTCTTGAGTTTCGGTAGCGAAGACGAAGAGTCACTTATTAGCATCTTTAACGATATCTTATCTGCAGACGCGGAAGACGGACTACGATTTGATACCGCGGCTTTGACCACTACGCAGATACGTGACGATAAAATTTATGGTGGTGTGCGACTCAAAACGACTGCTTACTTAGATAATACAAAAATTCCAATAACAATTGATATTGGCTTCGGCGATTCTCTCACCGACCCGGATTATACAATCGAATATCCGTCGCTTCTTGAATTACCATCAGCAAATATTCGTGCCTATTCACCCGCCACCGTGATAGCAGAGAAATTTCAGGCCGTTGTCGCCCTTGGTTTGATCAATGGTCGTATGAAAGACTTCTATGATTTATGGGCAATACCTAAAGCACAATCAATCTCAGACGACGAATTACGCGAAGCGGTAAGCTCTACATTTGAAAGACGCCAAACAGCTATTCCATCTAAACGCCCTGAAGGCTTATCAAGCATATTCACCACTGACCAACAAAAGACTAGGCAATGGCTTGCCTATGCAGAGTCCATTGACCTAGAAGCAGTATCGTTAGGCCAGGTTGCTGATGAGATTTGGAAGTATTTAGAACCTATTTGCAAGGCACTAAAAGCGTAGTATCGGCTCTTCCAAACATTGGCCAAAATTCATCAAAAACTCAGACACTTTAAATTTAAGCAAAGATATAGAGCGTTTGCCGATCGGCCAACTTTGGTCTACTCTTTCATTTGGACGAAGAAATTCTTTCATCTAGCCGAAGCTTTTCTCTATTAGCTAAAGGCTATCTTATTCAATAAAATGCTCTGTTCAAAATTTATGAACAAAAAATATATTGAACAGAGAAAATATGGATATTTTCAGCAATAACACACCACGACCGTGGCACACTCGCGACACAGTACTCAGTTTTTGTTAATTAGCCTAAATTGCCCTAAATTACTGATTTTAAATTATTAATCGCCATTTACTGCTATAACCAATTAGTCTTATAAGTGATTGATTATTAGTCTCATTTCACATCTAAAAATCCCCGTGTCGGCAGTTCGATTCTGTCCCTGGCCACCATCTTTCCAATACTTATCAAGCTATTAAATTCAATCTGATTGTTAGCATAACTCTTTAGTTTTAAAAACGGTCTCATTATCGAGATCGCTCTTGATTAAAACTACGGCCCCGTATTTGTCAGAATACGGGCAAGGCACTCAAAGACACCGTTGCCACCGTGGTAACAATCACCCATGCTTCAAAAGCGATACGCCAAGACTTTTCAGCATTACGAATATCCATAAAATGAAGAATTACAATTCGTGCTTTTATTCCTGCCACCAAAAAAAGCAGCGGTAACAGCCACGCCGAGCCACCGACCTCTGAATCGTGTACATACACTGAGATTAACGTCAGACCAACTAGTATCAGCCCCACCCAAATTGCGCCAGTAGATGTTAAATGCTTACTCATGATCGTGTCATACCAATAGATAAAGTAAGGGGAAAATAACCAACCAAAGCAAGTCAACCATATGCCAGTAAATACCGGCAGACTCCACGTGACCAAAATAGGCCTCTTTATGTTCGTCAGATTTACCTAGTATGAGTAAAACAATGATCGCACCCACCCCACCTAAGAAATGCAGAAAATGAGCGCCCGTAAGCGCAAAATAATACATGTAGAATTCGTTGGTGGTGATGTCTAGGCCGAGTTCAAATTTTGCTGAGTATTCAAAAATTTTGGAAATGCCAAAAGCAAATCCAACCAGCAAAGCGAATAAAAGGTTACGACGGGTTGCTTTTATATTTTTCTCTTTGGCCGCATTGACCGCGAGCACCATAAACACCCCACTCACAATCAAAACAATGGTGTTAAACAGCCC
Organism: uncultured Gammaproteobacteria bacterium; assembly: GCA_964516915.1. Lineage (GTDB taxonomy): Bacteria > Pseudomonadota > Gammaproteobacteria > Arenicellales > Arenicellaceae > Arenicella. Next base: position 50,619 of record CAZEXS010000020.1, on the reverse strand, counting down.
AAACGCTAGGTCTAGGCTTAGTGTGCCTGCGGTAAATAGATCAATCGCTGAAGACCTGTCTATAAGAAAGGCGCAAAACAACAGAGAGAAAACGGTCATGTCCGCTAGAACAAACGTCAACACTCCGGAAAAATCTAACCCTTTGGAGCCCTGTGTGTCGTTATCCTCGAGCACAATGGGTTGATGGCCTGCATTTTGCTTACCCTGAAAAAAGTAGTCTGGTTTATTATCGAACATAGTCGTCTGAAAATTTAAAGGCCTAGAGCACTGGCGCGTTCTGCTTTTAGCCGTGGAATGGCTTTTAAAACGTAGACCGTAATCAGAACCATATAGACGAAAAAGACACTAAACTCGACCCAGAAATTAAGCCAACCTTGGCGTGCAAACAAGCCAGATTTAAAGAACGGCATCAGTAATTCAAATAGAAAGCTGATACCGGCCCAAATCGAAAACCAGCAAACAAACTTAGGAAACAATGGCTTTATACGCTCATCACCTAAGCCCGCAACGCCAACCGCAACCATTTGAATGGTGGTAACAAAATACAGCATATCAACCGTAAACCACCCCATGTCGTACAACATTTGGATCAACACTGGCTCAAGCACTTCAGGTCTGAATGCCGGCACTAAAAAGAAGAAACTTGACACCACCACAGGCACCACCGTTAGCGCGCCACCGAATACTTGTAAGGTTGGCAAAATATCGTTCTGCCTAGGGCTAATATGCTCCATCACCTTAGTAATCGACAACGCCCATGGTAGGTAAAGACACCCGAATAACATTGCAAGCGCCATGCCTGCGCGAACAGTATTGGTGTTGTTGCGGTAAAATTCAGCGACGTACTCGGCACTGGCGTCGGCCGCTATAGGAGGAACGTTGTGCCCCATTATTCCCCAAAATATCAGGAATGTAACTATGAAAATAGGGCCTGAATAAACACAAGCTCGCCAATAACGAAAGTAATCGGTATTGCTCAATATTGTGTTTGCTGTATTTATAGTCATACAACTTTCCTCCTAATTTAATAATTTATTGTGTTTTTAATAATAGGCTAGTGTTGTTTGAGGCCTAATGCCTCTGCACGTTCTTGCTCCAATCTCGGTATTGCTTTTAGCACCCAAATTGTGACCAAGACGATGTAGATGAACCACACCAAAAACTCGACCCAAAAATTTAGCCAGCCTTGACGTGCAAACAATCCAGATTTGAAGAACGGCATCAGTAATTCAAATAGGAAGCTGATACCGGCCCAAATCGAAAACCAACAAACAAACTTTGGAAACAGAGGCTTAGAGCGTGCATCTCGCAGCCCTGCAACACCCAATGCCACCATCGGAATGGTGGTGATAAAATAAAACATATCTATCAATAACCAACCCATGTCATACAGCATTTGCAGAATCATGGGGCTCAACGTTTCTGGGCGATAGGCCCCAGTCAACCAAAACACACAAGAAGTTACTAGCGGAACAACGGTAATTGCGCCGCCAAAGAGCTGCAGGGTAGGCAATATGTTGTTGTGCCTGGGGTCAATATGTTCCATGACCTTAGTAATCGACAAAGTCCAAACCAGGTACAGGCAACCAAACGCCATGGCTAAACCCATGCCTGCTCGAATGCCATTGGCGTTATTTCTAAATAATTCCGCCATATAATCGGCGCTTGCATCAGCCGCTACTGGCGGAATATTGTGCCCCAGGGCTCCCCACGCAAAAATAAACGCAATAAGAAACACAGGACCAGACAACGCGCATGCTCGCCAGTACCTGAAATAATCTTGATTGCTCATAATAGCCATATCGGCATTTGTGGTCATAATGACGTCCTCCTAGTGATCAGATTTATAATTTTTTCTACATGGCTCTACCGAACTTAGAAGAACCATGAATTTGTTATTCTTAGTTTTGCTCTTTAGGTTTGAAACAGCCGGTTATTTTCGATTCATCAGCACTTTCGGCATAACCGCTCGATGAAACCCTTCAAATGGCTGATTGTTACTGCTGGTTTCTAAGTTCCAGGTTTGGCGAGCATTCGGGGTTCCGCCATCCACCCGCAGACACGAGCCAGTTATGTACGCCGCCGCAGGGGAAAGAAGAAACACAATCGCAGCCGAAATTTCTGACTCTGTGCCATATCGCTGCAGCGGCACTCGCTCTTGAAACTCGTACAATTTAGGCGCCACCTCTGGCGGGTAAGTATCGAAACCGCTGGAGGCAATACCACCCGGCGCCACACAATTAACACGCACGTTATCAGCCGCCCACTCACAGGCCACCGACTCACTGAGTGTCAACATACCTCCACGCGCCGCGCCTGAATGAGCGAAATCAGGCCAACCATGCCAGATATCGGCAATGATGTTGACAATCGCCCCACCATTTTCGGCCATCCATCTAGCATGCGCTTCACGCATGAAAATGAAACCGCTGGTTAAGTTGTTTCTAATAACAGCCTCGAAACCACGCGTGGAAATATTCTTCATGGCCGTGCGAAACTGGCCGCCGGCGTTATTCACCAAGCCATCCAGCGCGCCGTACTTTTCAAGCACTTGATCAATCGTCTGTGCAATCTGTTGTTCTTCTCGAACATCACACACCAGAGCATGTATTTCACCGCCATCTTCTGCGATTTCTGCGCTGACTTTATCCAACTTTTCTTTGGTTCTGCCAACAATCACGACATTGGCACCCAGCGCGGCAAGTTCGTGTGCCGTGCACCGGCCCATGCCACTGCCGCCACCAGTTACGATGTAGGTCTTTCCTGAAAATAGTTGAGCGGCAAATACCGAGTTATATTTCATAGTAGTTATGTTTTTTATAGATAGTTTTCTCTTATCTAAATTCTGCAAAGCCCTGATCAAGAACCTTACGTTCCCCCACGTGTGCGATAAAGCCTAGCTTTTCGTCTTGTTTCCAGAGCGAAAAAGTCAATGTGTCTCCAGGGAAAACCACACTTGAAAATCGACACGTCAAAGAAGCAAGGTCTCTATCGGCAGCCATTGCCAGTACCCGACAAGCGATCGCGTATGAAGCCAAACCATGAAGGATGGGGCGGTCAAACCCTGCTTTTTTGGCAAAACCAGGGTCAGCGTGTAAGGGGTTTCTGTCGCCCGACAGACGATAAATTAAAGCCGCACGTTGAGACGTGTTGAAACTGGCCTGTTGGTCTGGCGCCTGCGATGGCGTTGCAAATCGTGGTTCGTTGGGCGGAGCGTCGCCGCCAAACCCGCCATCGGCTCTTAGGAGGATCGTTTGCTTAGTGGTGCAATACTCGGTTTTGCTATGCGCATCCAAAATGGTTCGCTCAACTTGAACAATCGCACCACGCCCTTCACCACGATCATAAATGCCCGTAATGCTGGGTGTTGCTACCATATCGCCATCGGTTGGCAAGTCACGATGAAAGACCGTGGACTGAGCGCTGTGAACCAGTTTATTAAAGTTCACGCCGAATTGAGGTTCGCGAATCCACATACCCGGCGAGCAGAGAGTAATCGCAAAACTCGGCAACACACGCAGCGCGCCTTCGTAAACATAGTCAAGCTCCGCGGTTTCCAGCGGGTTCTGACCCAGCCCCACGCCAAGGGCGTAGAGCATGACATCTCGTTCTGAATAACGGTGATTTAGTGGCGAGAACTGATGCTCACGCAGCGCATTAGGGTTGAACGACATCGTTCTACACCGGGTCCCAAGTAAATACATCACCAGAACGATGCAGAGGATAAAAATCATCAGCAAATTGCGGAAATACACGCTCAGCAATGCTCTCCGGCGTCCAACCGTCGGCGGTATGCGCTGTCTTTATCGGCCGTGGTTGAGAGAAAAGGTATATCTCGTTATTGCGAACGCCAAAAATTTGCCCCGTCACGTTTTGACCTTCATTGCTGGCTAAGGCAACGACAAACGGCGCAATTTTCTCAGGAACCAGCTTTTTGAGGCCGTCCACACGGGCTTTTTGCTCCGGCGTATCGGACGGAATAGAGTCGATCATTCGGGTCCATGCAAACGGTGCAACCGCATTAGAACGCACGTTAAATCGTTGCATATCAAGGGCAATCGACTTAGATAAACCAACAATACCCAGTTTTGCCGCACTGTAATTTGCTTGCCCAAAATTACCGACCAAACCAGAAGTAGACGTCATGTGGATAAACGCACCACAGGCTTGCTGTTTAAAGTGCGGCGCCGCCGCACGACTCACATTGAATGAGCCTTTAAGATGCACAGCAATTACGGCATCAAACTCTTCTTCCGACATTTTGTGAAAGAAAACATCGCGCAAATTCCCCGCGTTGTTGACCACAATATCGATTCGTCCAAACGTATCCAAGGCCGCCTCGATCATTTTTTCGGCATCTTGACGCTCCACCACGCTTCCGGTGTCGGCAATGGCTTGCCCGCCTTGCGCAACGATTTCTTCGGCCACCTGCTGCGCTGGCGATTGCGTTTCACTGCTGCCATCCAGAGACACGCCCAGATCATTTACCACAACCGCAGCACCCGCCTTTGCAAGCTCTTGCGCGATGCCTTTGCCAACGCCACGCCCCCCACCGGTCACTACCGCCACTTTTCCATTCAACATCATAATTAACGTCCTCTAATAACTCTTAGGTAAACCCAGCACTCGTTCTGCAATAAAGCTCGAAATGAGTTGCTCTGTGATTGGTGCCAATCGAGTTAACGAAGCTTCTCGATACAACCTTTCGACGTGGTATTCTTTTGCATAGCCAAACCCGCCATGCGTCATCACCGCCTGCCAAGCGGCATCGTGGCCCGCTCTTGCACCTAAAAATTTGGCACTGTTTGCTTCGGCTCCACAGGGTTGGTCTAAGTCATACAACTCTGCCGCCTTCATTGCTATCAACCAAGCCGACTCCAGATACATCCACTTTTCCGCCAATGGATGCTGAATCGCCTGATTCTGACCAATCGGCCGATCAAATACTTCTCGTTCCTTGGCGTAGTTAACCGCTCGGCGCAAGGCATCTCGGCCAATGCCAATCGCTTCAACCGCAATGAGTATGCGTTCTGGGTTCAGGCTGTGCAGAATATACGAGAAGCCTTTGCCCTCATCACCAATGCGGTCTTCATCAGGGATGAACAAGTCATCGATGTAGATCGCGTTCGAATCCACCGCTTTGCGCCCCATTTTCGGAATCAACTGCACGTCAATTTTCGAGCGATCTAAGTCGGTGTAAAAAATGGTGATGCCCTCAGTGGGACGACCACAGTCTTCATACTTGGTGGTGCGCGTCAGCAACATAATTTTGTTGGCGACCTGCGCGGTTGATGTCCACACTTTTTGGCCATTAACCAGATACCCGCCGTCGACCTTTTTAGCGAAGGTTTTGATGCGCGTGGTATTAAGGCCAGCGTCGGGCTCGGTAAAACCGAAGCACACTTGATCTTCACCAGAGATCAAGCGCGGAACCCATCGTTCTTTCTGCTCAGCAGACCCTTTCACCACGATTGGGTGCGGCCCAAACAAATTAATATGTACCGCTGAAGTCGCCGCCATGCCGCCCCCGTGGCTCGCCACCTCGTGCATCATGACCGCGGCCTCAGTAACGCCGAGTCCAGCGCCGCCATACTTTTCAGGCATGGTAATGCCTAACCACCCCCCTTCAGCCATTGCTCGATGAAACTCGAAAGGGAATTTGCCGTCATCATCTCTCGCTAACCAGTAATCGTCATCAAATTGCTTAACAACCGACGCAACGCCATCTTTTATGGCATTCAAGTCCTCTTCTGACGGTAATGTTGCGTGATTTGTCATTTTTTATCTCTTCTGTTTGCTATTCATTTTTGATCAGGTTTACCTGATCTGCTTAAGCGCCTTAGACATGCTCATGCCTAGTCCAAACGCCCAAAGATTGATACCGCGGCAACGCTGTTATAGGGTGCGCCACCAAGGTTGTGAGTCAACCCGTGGCGCACGTTCTTTAATTGACGTTCCTCGGCTCGCTCTTGTAACTGTAAATACACTTCGTAGGCCATTCTCAAGCCCGACGCACCAACTGGGTGGCCAAAACATTTGAGCCCACCATCAATCTGACACGGCGTTTCGCCACCCGCGTCAAACTGCCCATCCAACACATCAAACACCGCTCGCCCGTCTTCAGACAATTGCAGGTCCTCCATCGTCACCAATTCTGTGACGGAAAAGCAGTCGTGGACTTCGGTCATATCTATTTCCGATTTAGGGTTTTTAATACCCGCTTCGGCATAGGCGCGACGGGCGGCTTCGCGTGTGGTTGGTATGAATGCACCATCCCACGCGCAGTGCTGCATCTCCCAACCATTGCTGCCAGCAAGCTGTATGCTCTTGATGGTTACCGGATTATCAATGCCCAACTCCTGCGCAATTTCAGGTGTGGTTACAATGGCGCAGGCCGCGCCATCTGACACACCACAGCAATCGAATAAGCCCAACGGATCAGCGATTAGAGGCGCGTTGATAATGGCGTCAAAGTCGATACGTTTACGCAGATGCGCCTTCGAATTAGTCACCGCATTTTCATGGCTTTTCCAAGACACATGCGCCATCGCTTTCTTCAATTCAGCCGCAGGCACATCATGTCGAGAGGTGTAGGCACCGGCCAATTGAGCGAATGTCGCAGGCGCCGCCCCGTATGGCATCCACAAATCATTATGCAGACCCTTGGTCATTTGCGGTAAGCCCCCATAACCCGTGTCTTTCAATTTTTCCACCCCAAGTGCCAGAGCAATCTTCGCCGCGCCTGACGCAACGGCATAGCTGGCGCCGCGCAGTGCCTCAGTGCCCGTGGCGCACATATTTTCCACACGCGACACGGGGATCATCGGCAACCTCAAGGCGTGCGCCAAAGGCAGGGCTGAGTTTCCGACATTAATGGAGTCAAGCGCACAGCCCAACCAAGCCGCCTCGATTTCATCGCGGTCAATACCAGAATCGGCCAAGGCCTCATTAAATGCTTCGACCATCAAGTCATCTGCCCCAGATTCCCAACGCTCACCGAACTGGGTGCACCCCATGCCAATGATCGCCACTTTATCTCGAATTCCAGTGCTCACTTAACTTGCCTCTACGCAGCTTCTGTTCTTTGGAGCCGCTTTCCAGAAGTAAGTTCTAAACCCGCGCGAGCCATCTTTTGACTTAATTCTAAAACGCATGCGCACTTGTTCACCCACCTGAGGGGGGCGGCCATTCGTATCGGCAAATTCCATCATGACTCTGGCGCCGTTGTCGAATTGCACGAGCCCGTAAGCAAAAGGCGGATCGGGGCAATAACTAAGGCGATCTGCCGTGCACGAAACTACCTTGCCCAACTCATCAGCAAGAGGCACATCGGTGAATTCTTGCGGCTCTTTTAGTTTTGGGTTAACTGGCAATGGGCTTTTAGGAAACTGCACATTACCCTCGCTGTCGCGTCCACCGACAAAACCCATCATGTCACGCCCCTTGCGTGCGAGTACCGAGCCTTGTGCTTTCTGTACAAATTCAGCACGCATACCCCAATCAATATCTAGAGCACCATGCAAATTTAAAAATCGGAGGTAATCGTAAAACACAACGCCTTGATTTAAATAATCCTGCAATTCTGACGCGCCCCGTACCTCAGATTCGTATTTCAAAACCAGCGCGTCGCAACCACCGCCAAACCCGCACAGCAAAATGGTATCCCCAAGCTTGGCCTGACCAAGCGCAAGCCCAAGCGCGAACAATGAGTGAGCTGCTCCCAAGTCACCCGCATTAGTATGCAGGTCTCCCGCTACGTCTTTTGCTTGCAAACCAAGCGCTTTGGCCAACACGCGATAGGCTCCAGCGCTCGGCTCAGGAATCACTGCGTAATCAATGTCGGCAGCGGTTACCCCAGCATTATCACAAGCTTGCTGAATCGCCGGAGCAATAACCTGCTCAACCGCCACATCACGAATAAAGCGCGCCTCATACTGATAAGGCGATCGGCGATCCACAGATGCATAGGTGTCAACAAAGTCGAACGATCGGCTGGCGAAACCCAACAGCTTTGCCCCGCCACTGTCAGATACCAAGCACGCCGCGGCACCATCACCGTAATTCAGGTTTTGTGGGCTGCCAGCAGTAGTTGCTCTACGCTCACCAACACACAGCAATGAATTACTCCCTCCTAATAACGCGCGTAACAGCTCTGAAACAGCCGCACGTCGCGAATTGGCCACGTCTTGCGTTCTGATATCTCGCGGTAAGTTGAGCGCATCAACCATGATGGCGGCCTGTTGCCGCTCCGTAAAGAAAGCGGATGTTGAAGCAAACACTACCTCATCAACAGACTGAGCTCGTGATACCGGCCTAGCCGCCTCAACCGCCATGGTAAGCGCATCTTCATCCCAATTTGCGGCGGCCTTCACACCTTTTTTGGGCAAACCGAGCCCGGTCGAAGCCAACGCTTTTGCAGCAGCACGACGATCTAAACGCAATAATGGAAGGTAACCACCAACGGCTGAAATATAACGATTTTCAACAATCACAACAGACTCCCTCTAGCGCCCGACGCCCTAAACCCCAAGACAATCTCGACACAAAATTAGTGAAACACTTTCTCATAATAGTTGACTTTCACGGATCAAACAGTAAACTAGTTTACCAAAGGAAGGTGGCCTTTTACAAGATAAAACTTAAATCACTTAATTAAGCAATGCCTTATATTTGGCCGAATAAATAAACCATTAGCAAAATCAATGAATCAAAATATTTTCAACAGTGACGCCTTAAATGGTAAATCTGTATTAGTAACTGGCGGCGGCGGTGGGCTCGGAAAAGAGATCACTCTCGGGCTCGCGAAAGCGGGTGCCACAGTGCATATTTGTGGGCGACGCCAGCAGATGATTGAAGATTCGGCGACTGAGCTGGCAGAGCTAACCGGGGCCGATATTTTTGGGCATGCTTGTGATGTGCGCGACCCAGATGCCATTGATCAACTAATGGATGCATGCTGGGAACACGGCCCGCTAACAGGCTTAGTGAATAACGCGGCTGCTAATTTTATTGCGCCCACGTATTCGCTCAGCCCACGGGCTTATCGAGCGATCACTTCAACAGTAATGGACGGCAGTTTCTATTCAACATTAGCGATTGGCAAACGCTGGATCGAGCAAGGCATTAAGGGCTCGATTGTAAGCAACTTAGTCACATGGGTATGGACAGGGTCTGCGTTTGTGGTTCCGTCAGCGATGGCAAAGACAGCACTGCATTCGATGACCATGTCGCTGGCGGTTGAATGGGGACAGTACGGCATTCGACTTAACGCAACGGCACCTGGCCCGTTCCCAACGGAAGAAGCTTGGGAGAAATTAAACCCGCTGCCAGACAGAAGCTCTACAGCGACCACACCAGACACCATCCCTATGGGGCGGTTTGGGCAAATGGACGAGCTTCGTAATATGCTGATTTTTCTGATGTCGGATGCCTGCAATTTTATGACCGGACAAACCATTGCTATCGATGGCGGACAGCACCTTGCGGCGCCATCAACGTTCGCAGACCTTTGTTCAATGACACCCGAAGACTGGAAAGCAGCGCGAGAAGCGATTGAAAAATCGACTGCCGCGTCAAAAAGCCAACGCTGAAACCGAATAGCAAATTAACCAGCAAACTAATCAAATGTTGAAACATTTATCTCCGAGGAATTACTAAATGATCGAAAGAACGATGTTCAGCGAGGAACATGAGCTGTTTCGCGAAACAGTACAACGTTTCATTCAAGAAGAAATCATCCCCTTTCACGAACAGTGGGAGAAAGAAGGCGAAGTACCACGAGAGCTGTGGCTTAAAGCGGGCGAAGCGGGTTTGTTGTGCTGTACCGTTCCTGAAGAATACGGGGGCCTGGGGCTGGATTATCTGTTTGACGTAGTGGTTTTTGAAGAGCTGTGGCGTGCCGGTACGAGCGGTCCAGGCTTTTTAATTCACACCGATTTGGTTGCCACCTATCTAGTGTCCTTTGGAAGCGAAGAGCAAAAGCAAAAATGGCTTCCTAAAATGGTAACCGGCGAAGCAATTGGCTCATTAGGCATGACCGAACCTCATGCGGGGAGCGACCTGAAAGCAATCCGTACTCGTGCCGCGAGAGACGGGGAAGACTATGTCATTAATGGCCAGAAAGTGTTTATCTCAAACGGCCAAATGTGCGACTTGATTATATTGGCAACCAAGACCGATAGCTCCGCTGGTGCCAAAGGCGTTACCTTATTCATTGTTGAAGGTGATCGACCAGGCTTTGAGCGCGGCAAAAATCTCGAAAAGCTTGGCATGAAAGCACAAGACACGTCGGAAATATTTTTGAACGACGTGCGCATTCCTGCCACCAACATGCTGGGTTCGGAGGGCAAAGGCTTTGGCATTATGATGACCAAGCTGGCTCAAGAGCGCTTGGCTCAAGCCATTCGTTCAGCAACGGTCACAGAAACTGTAATTGAATGGACAGCCGACTACACCGCTGAACGCAAAGCGTTTGGTCAGACTATTGCAGATTTCCAAAATACCCAATTCGTGTTGGCTGACCTAGATGCACGAGCGACCAGCGCGCGCATCTTTACCGATAAGTGCATTGAATTGTTCATGCAGAACAAACTAGATCCAGTCGACGCAGCGAAAGCCAAAATGATCACCTCGGAGTTGCACTGTGAAGCGGTTGATAAATGTTTACAACTTTTTGGCGGGTGGGGCTACATGTGGGAATACCCAATTTGTCGTGCCTATGCCGATGCGCGCATTGTGAAAATTGCAGGTGGCTCGATAGAGATTATGAAGACGATTATTGCGCGTGAAATGTTTAAAGATAGATTACCGAAAAAATAATCGTGTTAACCCATCACTGCCACTAAATTGAATTAAGCACTTAAACAACTCATAATTGATCTCACAACAATGTTAAGCAAATATCAAGAGGCTGTTTTGGTAAATGATTTAGATTTTAATTTGCGTTTTGGCTTTTTACTCCATGATGTCTCGCGATTGAGAAGAGTTGTGGTTGATAGGGCGCTCAAGCCTGTTGGGGTAACTCGTTCTCAGTGGTGGATACTGGCATTTTTATCGAGACGTGATGGCATGACTCAAACGTCATTGGCGGCCGATTTGGATCTGACCAAAATGGCGATTGGCGGTCATATTGAACGACTCGAAAAAACCGGATACGTGGTGCGCCGAGCTGACCAAGAGGACGGCCGCGCTAGACGTGTTTACTTAACCAAATCTGGACTTCAGTTAGTTAAGCAAATACGCACGGCCGTCTCTCAAGTAGAGCAAAAAATTCTGCAAAAGGTGCCAGACGAAGATGTCCAAAAAACGTCTGACACACTTATTACCATTAAGCATACATTGTTGGACTTACTTGAAACTGAATACAAAGACTAAGCTAATCCAACACGAACATTAATTATAGCGAGGAAATAGCGTGAACAGTTTGAAAGATAAAGTAGCCATTGTCACAGGCGGCGGCCAAGGCATTGGCCGAGCACTGAGCCTAAGGCTCGCAATAGAAGGATGCAAGGTCGCCATTTTCGACCTTAACCCCGAAGCCGGAGAAGAAACGGCCAAACTGGCTGGCAACGCTATTGTAAAGACGTATTCAGTAGATGTGAGTGATCTTGCCACCGTAAGCTCAGCGGTTGATCAAGTAGAGGCGGATCTTGGCCCGATCTGGGCACTAGTGAATAACGCAGGTTGGGACAAGCCCATGCCATTTCTGATGTCGGAGCCTGAGCTTTGGGACAAAATCATACAGATTAACCTCTATGGCCCGCTACACACTCATTATGCTGTCGCATCGAAGATGACAGAGCGCAATCAAGGCCGCATTATAAATATCGCCTCGGATGCCGCACGTGTTGGCACTAGCAATGAAGCCGTGTATTCAGCGTGTAAAGGTGGGTTAATTGCATTCACCAAATCGATGGCTCGCGAACTGGCTCGCAATAACATTTTGGTCAATGCCGTTTGTCCTGGCCCGACAAACACGCCAATGATGCAGGATGTGTTGGGTGAAGGTGAGCAGGCCGTTAAATGGAAAAATGCAATGCTCAGAGGCATCCCCTTGGCGCGCATGGGAGAGCCGGAAGATTACGCCGGTGTTGTAGCCCTGCTTGCTTCAGATGATGGCGCTTTCATTACCGGACAGGCCATTTCTGTTTCTGGTGGCATGAACATGGTTTGATACCCGCGAACCTTCACCAACCACACTAATACAGAGAACATTACCGTGACAGTAGAATTTGAAGATATTTTATATGAGGTGCGAGACCGCGCCGCTTGGATCACTATTAATCGCCCTAAACTCTATAATGCGTTTAGATCACAAACTATTGAAGAGCTTATCAAAGCATTTCAAATTGCCGGCAGCGATAAAGGCATTTCGTCCATCGTTTTGACGGGCGCAGGAGACAAAGCATTTTGCACCGGCGGCGATCAAAGTGCGCACAAAGGGCAATACGATGGGCGAGGTATTGTTGGCCTGCCGATTGATGAACTGCAAGGCATCATTCGAGACGTACCAAAACCCGTCATCGCTCGTGTAAACGGCTTTGCGATTGGCGGTGGCAATGTATTCGCAACCTTGTGTGACTTAACCATCGCGGCCGATACAGCACAGATGGGGCAAGTTGGCCCTAAAGTTGGATCGGTTGATGCCGGTTGGGGCACCGCATTACTAGCACGCCACGTTGGCGACAAACGCGCGAGAGAAATCTGGTATCTCAACGAGCGGTATACTGCTCAGCAAGCCTACGAAATGGGGCTAGTCAATAAGGTGGTTCCAGCGGCCGAACTCGACGATGCGGTAAAAGCTTGGACCGACACACTCGCGGAACGCTCGCCAACAGCATTGGCATTAGCTAAGCGATCATTTAATGCCGACACCGACAGCATTCGCGGAATCAGTAACTTTGCGCTTCAGGCCGTTAAGCTTTACTACGACACTGAAGAGTCTCAAGAAGGCGTTAATGCGTTTAACGAAAAGCGAACTCCGGATTTTCATAAATACGTCAAGTAACCAGTAATTCTGACAGTGGCTCCTAGGCACATTTCAGCCGCGCAGCTCGCCGAGGTTCTAGAGCCTGGCGGGCTGACTTTGGTTTCTTCCTGTTCGGCTGAATCAAGCGTCTTGGCACAGGCCGTTAAAGCCGCTGGAGACCGCTTGGGAAACATGTGTTTTTCCGGGGTATTTGTCTCTGGTTTGAATAAAGAAACGTTTCTGCATAGCCAAGACGCTGAAGTACTGACTTTTTTTCTTACGCCAGATCTTAAACGTGCGCAACATCCCGTACACTTCTTGCCGCTTTGTTATAACGACATACTTAAGCATCTGCAAAAACTCAAGCCCTCGGCAGCATTGGTGATGCTTTCACCGCCTGATGACAATGGCCGTTGCAGCTTCGGCACAGAATACAGTTTTCCGGCCGATTTATGGGATCAAATCCCGATTAAAATTGCCCATATAAACCCCAATATGCCGTTTACTCGGGGAAAGCCAGGGCCTCGTTTCGATGAGCTAACGGCCTATATTGAACAAGAACAAACCCTGCTGACCACCAGTGATCCAATGCCCGACGAGAAAACCAAGTCGATTGCCCTTAATGTTGCCCAATATATTCAAGATGGCAATACCATACAGACTGGGCTCGGCAAAATTCCTGGCGCAGTTCTCAGAGCCGTGGCGGACCGCATGAACTTGAAGTTACACACAGGTTTAGTTGGCGATGCGGCGCTTGATCTGATTGAATCAGGGGCACTAACTGGAAAAGACTGCGCCACGGTCGGCGCTGCCATCGGCTCTCAATGCCTGTACGACAACCTCACCAGAGAACAATTTAATTTTCAATCGGTGGACGTTACCCACAACGCAAACCTAATGGCACAGATAGATGGGTTTGTCTCGATTAACTCAGCATTCGAAGTGGATCTTTTCGGTCAGGCGTACGCTGAGCGGGGCTCTTCTGGTCTTGCATCAGGGCCTGGTGGCGCTTCGGACTTCGCCACAGGCGCAAAAAATGCCGGCGGCTTGCGCGTCGTCGCACTGCCATCGAGTTTTGGGCGAGATTTCATTCAAAGTCGAATAATCAGTCCAGGCCAAACAAAAGGCCCTGTTTCGCTGGGCCGTATGGACATTGATGTTGTGGTCACTGAATTCGGCGCAGCAGAACTGTCCGGCAAAAGTCACCAAGAAAGGGCTCGCGCCCTGATCGCTATTTCTGAGCCAGCGCTCAGAGACAATTTAGAACAACAGTGGCTACAGTACTTTAAAGAAACACTGTAGCCGCAACAAGATATCATCTTAAATAATCATGCCAGCATCACTTCCCGAACTAGATAATTTTAGAATAGAAATCTCCGAAAATCAGGTTGCTCATCTGATTTTTGATATGCCAGACAGAACCATGAACGTCTTTTCTAATAAAGCGATTCATGAACTGGGGGCCTTCGCCAACTGGTTGCCAGACAGCGGGGTTAAAGGCGTGGTTGTGTGTTCAGGAAAAAGTAACGCATTTTGCGTTGGCGCAGACCTAAGCGAACTTGGCGAAGCGTATGACATGATCGTTAAGGCGCGCAAACAAGACCGCTTTAACATCGCTTACACTCATTTCTTTCCGCTAAGCCAAGCGATCAGAGCGTTAGAAAACTGCGGCAAGCCGGTCGCATCCGCCATTGCTGGTTTAGCACTCGGGGGCGGTTGCGAACTGGTCTTAGGCACGCACTACCGAGTATTGGTGGATTCGCCTTCAGCGGCATTAGGCTTGCCTGAATCGTTGGTTGGCCTATTCCCGGGTGCCGGTGGCACACAACGCATCCCTAGAATTATCGGCGTAGAAGCCTCTCTGCCAATACTGCTCGAAGGCGGGCGGCTAAGTGGCAAAGACGCGTTGGAGGCAGGCTTGGCCAATGAATTGGTCAGTGCTGGCGACGAACTGGCGGCGGCAGAGAAGTGGGTACTGGCACAGCAGCACGATGTTGCCCAAGCGTGGGACCAAGAAGGTTATCAACCGCATTGCGCCGTTGAACTTGCCAATACTCTTCAGCCACATCGAGATAAATACCTCGAACAAACACTTGGTCACTACCCTGCACCCTTGGCTATTTTAGATTGCTTACAGCAAGGCCTAGCGCAAGATTTTGACGGCGCTATTCGAACCGAAATGTCGCTATTCTCGTATCTTATTCAAAGACGTGAACCACGAAATATGATTCAAACATTGTTTAGCGGAAAATTGTCCTACGAAAGAGCCGTTAAAAAAGACCGCCTCAGCGAGGGCGCGCAAAGCGCGATACAACAACTTTCTAAAGAATTGCATGCGCTGAACGCGAACGACAACTTAATAAAAATGGGTTTTACGTTTGACGATCAAACTTCCTGCGAGCCTGTGCAAAAAAGAGTCGTCGAAGGCTATTGGTTTCGCGGCCTGAAGCAGACTGCTGATTTAGTGGCGCTGGACGCCATCATTTCAACAGCCAGAGCTCTGGGAAATACGCTGAGCACCGAAGAGCAAACAATGGTCGACTTCGCTATTGTTAACACCACGGGCTTCCCTGCGTATTTGGGCGGGCCTGTTTCATTGGCCTACGAAATGGGTTCACTGCTGTCTGCCTCTACTAACGAGTGCTAAAGCTAATGGGCACTAAGACTTAAGGACGCTAAGGCTTAAAAGAGGACAAGGTCTTTTTTCAAACTACAGGCCATCCACCAACGCGGCAGCAACCTGTGTCGCACTAACAATATCATCGACACTGCAACCGCGGGATAAGTCAATCCAAGGCTTATCCAACCCCTGCAAAATTGGGCCTATTGCCGTGGCGCCGCCAAGCCTTTCGGTCAACTTGTACGCAATGTTTCCGGCATTTAAATTTGGGTAAATCAACACATTGGCGTGGCCAGCCACATCTGAGCTGGGTGCCTTGGCCATGCCTATTTCAGGTACTAATGCGGCATCAGCCTGCAACTCACCATCCACCTGCAGTTGCGGGGAACGTTGTTTGAGTATATTCAAGGCGTCAGTCACTTTATCAACGTCTGGGTGTTTTGCTGACCCATGCGTTGAAAAAGAAAGTAAGGCCACTTTGGCCTGCTCGCCAGTTAATGTTTCATGCGATCTGGCGCTATCAATGGCAATTTGAGCAAGCGCTTGCGCGTCTGGGTTTGGGTTAACCGCGCAATCACCGTAAGTCATCAGTCGGTAAGGGTGTTCCATCAGAAAGATGCTGGATAACAGTTTGCTTCCTTCACGTAAACCAATACCCGACAAGCAAGCTTTGATAACCTTTGCTGTAGAAGCAACGCAACCAGCCACACCGGCATCGGCATAACCCACTTTGACCAAAGTTGCAGCAAGAAACAGTGGGTCTTGCAACAACTCTTTGGTCTCTGAAAGCGTACGACGCTTTAGCAACAAGCCATCAGAATGGGCACGTAAAGCTTTTTCGAACCACGATTCAGACCGCTCATTTTGTGAGAATATCTCACACTCGAGATGGCGTGAGCCGGCCTCTAGTATGACTGGCTGGCAAAGCTGGTCATCAACTAAACGACGAATTGCGGCCTGAACGCGTTCATCGCCGTGTTCTGGGAAAATAATCCGCCGCTTGCTCGATTGCGACCTTAACCTAAGCTGCTTAGCAAATTCTCGCATTTAATCCTTACTCGGATTTAGAGACCAAGGGCTCACCCCTAGCTGCTTACCGTTTTCAGTAATGCCTCAGAAACATCGAGTTCCATATGCAACAGAGCCAGCCCATGAACCTTACCTTGCGCATCGGTAATGAGTGTCTCCGTGCCACCACCGGCCAGTGAATCATCTAAAATAAAATTAAGCGAAAGCAAATTGGATAACTCGTACCGTGTAACTTCGCCCTTGCAGATGTCTTTAAAAAACGTTTTGACAGCCTCTTCGCTTAACTGCTCCAGCAAAAAATCATAGACTTCTTGAGACTTGGCCATAATACCGACGTTACTTCCGTCACCTTTGTCGCCAGAACGCGCTATGGCGATCTCGAATAAATTGACTTTAGGCACAGTTCACCTCTTCAAGCGTAAAGCTTGTTTCAATCAGAGTTTTATCGATCAAGGCAGGCCAGTAACCTACCACACCTGTTGCTTTTGCACGCCCACCTGCAATACCGGTCACCCCTGGTGGGCCACTGGTAACGGCCGGCGCAATTTCCATACCGAGGGTATTGAGTGCCTTGGCACTATCACTTTTCGCACCAATTCGTAATAGCAACTCATGCGGCTGGTGGTTCTCGCCGACAATGCCTTTGTAGAGCACATTGGTGCCAAACAATTCGACAAAACGATCTTCCTTAGGAATATTAAAGCCATGCATTTTTACGCGTTCAAAAATCATGTCAGCAATGACTTCAGCCTTTTCAACGGCATCTGGGCCAGCGATCGACAGTGTGCTTAAAATCTTGTAGCCTTTTTCATACGACACCGACACCTTATACGTTGGCGTAGCAGGGCCGCCTTTGATACCAGAAACCGCAACGCGGTCTTCGCCAGCCTGAGCAATATTGATACTGGTAAAATCAGCAACGCAATCAGGGCCTAAGTAATTTTCAGGGTCGCCCAATTCGTATAAAAGTTGAGATGTCACCGTTTCCACAGAAACCAGGCCACCGGTTCCATCGTGTTTTGTCACGACAAAACTGCCGTCTGAGCTTGCCTCAATCACTGGATAACCTATTCTGGCAAAGTCCTTCACGTCTCGCCAGCCGACATAGTTCCCACCAGTGCATTGAGGGCCACACTCGGTGATATGCCCCATAATCGTAGCCGCTGCGACTTTGTCGTAATCGTCCATTGACCAACCAAATTCATACACCAACGGCGCGACAACCAAAGATGGGTCACTGGCTCGCCCCGTGATTACGATGTCTGCCCCAGCTTGTAGTGCTTCAACAATCGGTTGAGCGCCAATATAAACATTCGCGCTGGTTATTTTGTCTTTAACGATGTCCAGTGCTTCGCCGGTATCCATATTGCTCAGCGCTTCGCCTTTGGCGGTAAATTCGTCCAACCGCGACATGATATCGTCGCCTTCGACAATGGCGACTTTCATCCCATTCAGGCCCAACTCTTCAATAACGCTCTTGGTGGCGGCCAAACACGCTTTCGGGTTTACGCCACCCGCATTTGCGATTACTTTTATGCCTTTTTCGTGACAAGTTGTCAGAATCTCTTTCAGCATTGGAATAAAATCCATCGCGTAGCCCATATCTGGCTTGCGCATTTTCTGCTTCTGCATGATCGACATCGTGATCTCAGCCAAATAGTCGAACGTCAGATAGTCTACCGGCCCTTCATTCACCAACCTTACGGGACCCAACAAACTGTCGCCCCAAAACCCTTGCGCATTGGCAACTCGTATAATTTTATCGTTACTCATAATAGTACTCCAACGTTTAGAGACCTCTGCATAACTTTGGAGCGTTAGAAACTTTAACCATTTTTACTTGCTCATTGGCTTATACAGCGGTATCACTTAGTAATCACTAACGTTAATTTGATAGAATCCAATTCGGCTTACGCTTTTCTAGAAAGGCACGTAAGCCCTCTCGACCTTCATCAGAATCACGTACTTTTGCAATCAACTTGACCGTTTCGTTTTTAAGCGACTCAGAAACGGGATACTTAGCCATCTTTATCGCCAACTGTTTAGATTCAGACACCGCATTCGGCCCATTCTTTATCAGCATCTTGGTTAGTTTATCTACGGCATTATCCAATTCACTTTCGGGCACTAGCTCACTAAGCACAGCCATTTGCAAGGCCTGTTCTGCCGAGATAGTTTGACCTGACATAAACAATCTACGTGCATTTTTTTCGCCTATGGTGGCGACGACATATGGCGCAATCGTGGCAGGCACCATGCCCAATTTAACTTCAGACGTGGCGAATTTAGCCACCTCAGTGCCAATGGCATAATCACAACAGCTAACTAGGCCAAACCCACCTCCCATAGCGGCGCCCTGCACTCGAGCGATAGTAGGCTTTGGAAAGAAATTCAACAGCTCCATCAATTTCGCTAGGCGAGCGCCATCTTCCAAATTTTCGACACGAGAATTTTCGCCCATGCGTTTCATATAATCGATATCACCGCCCGCCGAAAATGATTTTCCCTTACTGCCAAGCACTAAAACCCTTACCGAGCTGTCGCGCTGTGCCGCTTCAAGCACGTCAATCATTTTCTGAATTTGATGATCGTCAAACGCATTATGCACTTCCGGACGATTCATCGTCAGAGTGAGCACGCCTTCAGCATCAAGGTGCTGAGTTAGAGTTGCAGATTCAGACATACATAGGGCTCCTACGGACCGAGAAAGGATTATATTTGTGGCCTAAATACATGCCTGTATCATCAAATACACGTCAAACGGCAATAAACGACTTATCAAAATAAACCACTTTTTAACATGACATTGAACGACAAGCAGAGTGGTCATTGTAATTAGTATACTAGTATACCATCTGAAAATTTATAATGCCAAAAAAAAACCTCTAGACTGCCTTCGCAGTTCTAGAGGCATGGCCACACGAGTCAAAGTCCATAAGACTCAGGGCCATAAGCGCACCCCAACCCAATTAAAGCGCAGGCTTACCGGATAAATTAATTGGAGAGTTTCGCTAAGCAACTCCCCGTTCTTGATCGCCCCAAAATCGTTCGCGTAATTCTTTCTTTGAAACCTTTCCGCTGGGAACCAGTGGAAACTCGTCAACAAACTCCACACTCTTTGGCACTTTGTAGCCAGCTAGATTGGAGCGGCAATAGGCTATTAACTCTTCTTCGCTGATGCTTGCGCCACTATTGAGTATGACCATCGCTTTAACGGCTTCACCCCAGCTCTCATCAGGCACGCCTATAACGGCGACCATTGAGATATCGGGGTGCGTCGATATGACATTTTCCACTTCAGACGAATAGATGTTCTCGCCACCTGACACAATCATGTCTTTCACACGATCGACAATGTAGTACAGGCCTTCTTCGTCCTGTCTAGCCACGTCTCCCGTGGAATACCAACCGTTAACCAGCACCTTAGCGCTGGCTTCTGGCTGATTCCAATACCCGGACGTGATGGCCGGAGAGCGCGCAACCAACTCACCCGCCGTGCCTGTTTCAACTTCGTTACCATCTTGATCAACGATTTTAAATTCAATAAACGGTAATGGGCGGCCGCAACTCTTGAGTTTTTCCTCTTCATCCAAGTTGTGCTCATCAGGGCGAAGAATAGAGAATGCGCCATTCGCTTCCGTAGCACCATAAAACTGCATAAACTCACCCGGCATCTTTTCAATTGCGCGCTTAATAAGGCCTAGAGAAATGGCCGACCCAGCGTATAAGGTGGTCCGAATGGAAGAAAAGTCGGTGTTTTGCGCATCTGGGTGATCCAACAACATTTGCAACATTGTTGGCGTCAACGTTAATAGGGTTGGACGATCTTTTTGAATGGTTTTCAGAACAAGAGCCGGATCAAACATCCTACATACCGAAATAGCCACGCCGTTGTATAAGCACTGGTAAGCGATACCAATGCACAGCAAGTGGAAATTAGGCAAAGCGTTGATGAAAACATCTCCTTCTTGCCAATCATAAGCAGGCTCCAAATGCTCGCATAGGCGCATTCGATTAAAGCCACCGTGCGTGAGTACCACGCCTTTAGGTTTGCCCGTTGTACCAGAGGTATAAAGCTGTATGGCGCAGTCATCTTCACTGATAAACCCACTTGGCTTTTCCGCGCTTTGATCAGCCACTATTGCCGACAGCGTTTGTTCACTGTCTATCCAAATGGTTTCAATATCGGATACGCATAGCCCTAATACCGCATTCCAAAGTTCTTCTAAAGCTCTCTCAGCAATCACTAGGCGGGTTTGGCAGTCTTCGATAATGGCCGCCAATTCTGGTGCAGCCAATCGCCAATTCAGCACTGTAAAGGCGCCTCGCGTTTTAGCGCAGCCAGTCAATGCGAAGTAAAAATCGGCACTATTCATGCCAATAAAACCGATCCGATCATCGGCCTGAACACCCCATTTTAAAAGCGCATTAGCCACCTTATTTGATTCTTGGTCGAATTCAGCAAAATCAATAACTCGCTCCCCTTCTATCAGAGCGGGTTTCGAGGGAGTATGGCGAGCATAATACTCACTGTATTCACCAAGCGTGCGAATTTCTGGATATACCCACATATTTCTTAACCTCCAATAAATACTGCATTTCTTTTTTCATTGAATGCGGTGATTCCCTCGCGCGCATCCTGAGAGCTGGCACAGCGAGAAAGTGCTTGTGCTTCTAATTCTAATTGTGTTTCTAAAGGCTGATCGCCCGCCGAGAGCAGAAGCCGCCGTATTTCACCGTAGGCTTTTGTAGGCCCCTGAGAAAGCGCTGCGGCGATTTCGAAGGCTTTGTTTTCAACCTCGTCATGCTCAACGACCCAATCACACAAGCCCACGTTTTGCGCCTCTTCAGAAGACAGTAATTCATTCATCAGCAAAAAACGCCTGGCTCTTGCAAGCCCCATGCGGCGCGTATACATGATCGACGACCCTGCATCGCAGGAATACCCTATGCCAGCATAAGCGGAATAGAACTTTGCTTCTGAAGACGCGACAACCAGATCTGAACCGGCAACCAAAGCACTCATGCCGCCAGTACACAAACCATGAACGCAAGCCACGATAGGTGCATCAATGCGCTGCATGCGTGCCACGCCGGAATGCAGAGTGGTGGTCCAACGCTTAATCATCAACGGCAGTTTATTCATGTGCTCGACAAAGGATTCTAAATCGCCGCCATAACTGAATACTGGCCCCGCGGCCTTAATTAGCACAGCGCGCAAGCCTTCATGTTCAGAGATATGCGCGGCCATCTCCCCGAAGTCAGAACAAAACTGACCATCTATAGGATTTCCTCGCTGACTTTCTGTGAAGGTCAGCGTTGCTAGCTGATCTTTCACGTCTAATCTCATTGACTCTAAGATCATACAACCTCCTAAGGGTGTCACTACTTGTCGGTTTATTTTTTTACCGATTCTGTTAATATAATAAACAAGTTTACTAGTGTGAGCTTTTTTCGTCAAGCGTCAGCAATATTCCTCATTAAGCCAACATTAACTACGACCTAAAAAATGAGACATCAGCGTCATGATAGAAACATCAAACCGGCCTTTCTTTAATGACGAGCATTACCTGTTGCGTGAATCGGCTCGCCGTTTTATCGCTAAGGAGCTGACACCTAATTTAGTCGACTTCGAGAAGAACGGCAAAGTCACTCGGGCTTTTTGGAAAAGTGCGGGAGCAGCTGGCCTACTTTGCCCTATGGCACCTGAAAAACTTGGCGGCGCAGAGCTGGATTTTCGCTTCAACTGCGTTATTAATGAAGAGCTAAGTTACGCGGCAGCCTCTGACTGCCTGATGCTGCAATCAGACATCACCTACCCGTATTTATTCAACTACGGCACCGACGAACAAAAGCATCATTGGATCCCTCAAATGATTTCAGGAGAAATCATCACGGCTATTGCAATGACTGAACCAGAGGCTGGGTCGGATTTAAAAGGCATTAAAACTCGCGCACAAAGAGTTGGGGATTACTATGTTCTAAACGGCTCAAAGACCTACATCACCAATGGGCAAAACGCGGATTTGGTAATTGTGGTGGCTAAGACTGAAGGTGACGATGGCGTGCAAGGCATTTCACTATTTTTAGTTGAGTCTGATCGCGATGGGTTTGAGCGAGGCCAAAATCTTGAGAAAGTTGGCCAATGGTCTGCCGACACTTCGGAATTATTCTTTAAAGATGTGCGTGTGCCCGCGACGAATCTACTTGGTAAAGAACATCAAGGCTTCACTTGCTTGGTCAGCGAACTCGCCCAAGAACGACTCTCGATTTCCGTAACCTGCCAATCCGCGGCTCAACGAGCATTCGATGAAGCGGTGAAATTCGTAAAAGAACGCACCGCGTTCGGCACCAAAATAATCGATTTCCAAAACACCCGCTTTACCCTGGCCGACTTGAAGGCCAGGCTGCAAGTGGGCTGGGCGCATCTAGACTGGGCAATCGAGAAACACGTTCGGGGACAATTGACGGTCGAGGAAGCCGCCGCTTCAAAATATTGGCATTCAGAAACTCAGTGGCTAATTGTGGATGCCGCCATGCAACTTCATGGCGGTGCTGGCTATATGAATGACTACCCAATATCACGAGTATGGCGAGATGCGCGAATCAGACGAATTTACGGCGGCTCTTCTGAAATAATGAAAGAGGTGGTCAGCCGCAAGCTGTAATGCTTCAACACCCGCCGTGCATTTGATTATCAGGCCTGACACCGTAGATACCGCAAAACAAAATGGGGATGGTGCAAATCAGGAAATAGTGGAGGCTATGTCTAATCGATGTTACGCAAAAACGTGGTTAGTTTAGACAAACACAACAGTTCTTCACGCTCGTTATAGATGTCGATTTGCAGAACATGAGAAGATCGGCCAGCATGAATGAATTTGCATTTCCCTGTAACTGTCTCGCCGATGGCCGCTGACTTGATATGGTTAGCGTTAATTTCCAAACCTAAGCTCACACAATTTACTTGTGCGGCGAGCAAATTCGACAATACCGAGCCAAGCGTTTCGGCGATCACACAAGAAATGCCACCATGCAGAAGCCCCATACTCTGAACATGGCGTTCATCCAAACACACCGTTGCCGCAATCTTCTCTTCCGAGACCGTCTGAACCGTCAGGCCTAGGTGGCTCACGGCTGAGCCTTCTAGCCAGCAATTAATCGAACTCGCTGAAATTTCTTTAGGCGCTGGTTTTACAAGCATAGTTAGCCAGCGGTATTTAGCTTGCTTAAAAACCGCTCGCGCACTATTAAATACAGCGGAAAAGCAAAACAAGTGCCTAAGTAGGAAAGGAAAAAGAACACCACCCCGGTTTTCAGACCAAGACCAATGCGAATTGCATCGGGTATTACCCATATTAAATAAACGAGCCACACCGCCAAAATATCAATACTTAAAAATGCAGCCGCAGAGTTGGAGTTAATCCCGTCAATAAAAAACGACATTGGGTTAGCGATATTACCGCCTTGGGCAATCCAGTCAAAAGCGTGTTGCCAAGTTAATATTAATGACACGAGCGATATCAGTGCATACACAAAATGTCTTAAGTTTTCCACAACGAGCACCCCTTAAAAAGTAAGAACAACTTTTACTACTTCACCAGAATGGGCGTCGTCAATCGCTTGATTAATATCTTCAAATGGGTACATGGTAACAAATTTATCAAAAGGCAAATCACCATTCTCATAGTGCTCAATAAGCTCAGGTATAAATTCATCAGGAACACTGTCGCCCTCACTAATACCACGCAAGGTGCCACCAATAGCAAGCCACTGAATAATCGGAACCGGCAACACCGCTTGCAAGTCCGAGGGAACACCAATAATTCCAAGTTTCCCTCTGTTTGCCAGCATATTAACCGACGACGACAAAGCCGGCACGTAACCGCTGGTGTCCACCACCAGGTCGACACCAGCAGGAATAAGAGCACGTACCGCCTCAGCCGTATCACCCTCAGCAGGGTCGATGACATGGTCTGCACCCAACTCTAAGGCAAGTTTGCGACGATGCTCAGTGGGCTCTATAAGAATAATGCTGCCACACTTGGCGACTTTGCCACCGAGTATTGCGCTGAGCCCGACCGCACCACCACCAATAACGACCAAGGACTGCCCCGGTTGAGCGTCAAGAGAACGCATCACAGCGCCTGCGCCCGTTTGAACCCCGCACCCCAAAGGCGCCATAGTCGCAAGATCAGCTGAGTCATCTAATTTAACAATATTTCGCTGATTTGCGATGGCTTTACTGGCAAACGACGACTGGCCAAAAAAGTTATCCGACAGTTTTTGGTCACCCATGGTGATGCGTGTCGAACCATCAGAACGAACACACCCCATATTCATCGGCATAAACTGCTCGCAATATGATGGTTGGTCGCTGTCGCAACGGTTACAATCACCACAGCTATTAAAGGTGAGCAAGACTTTATCACCCGTTTTTACTTTGGTAACGCCATCTCCGACAGCCGCCACTATTCCAGCGCCTTCATGACCAAACACGGCCGGGAACTGAGTGCCAAACGCACCGGCCACCATGGCTAAATCGGTATGACAAACGCCAACGGCTTTGATGTCTACAAGAACCTCTCCAGCTTGAGGGTCTTCTATGCTCACGGACTCTATCTGAAATTCAGAATTAGGCTCGGTCGTAATTGCTGCTATCGCTTGGTTCATAACTTACCTCCAATGGCGTATATTTATTATTGTTTATCTATTAATGACTATGGTCGTCCGCGTAAACTGGGGCTACAGGCTAGTTCATTTCAAACGTATCGAAACCGAACGGCGCGAGCCATTTCCGATCTTTCAATACTCGCGCAGACTCATGCTCTAAAATAGTTTGGCGAACTACGTCACAACTCTCTGCATAGCCATCTGCAAATACGGCTTTAACCAATGCATCAATTTTTTCATGCAGGTCAACTCTCGAAGCGCGTAGTTCTTGTGGCCCGCTGGCCCTACCCGCAGCGCTCAAGGTCTCTTTCAGCTTAGTAATCGATTGATCAGTCGCGGTAGAACCCGTCACCGATTCAAGAGAGCTAGCCAAGCTAATAGCATCAGCCAATTCCTCTGATTCGAAATCAGCAGCCAAATCTAATTGCACACGCAATATTTGCATGTGGCCAACGGCCAATTGTAATTGCTCTTTAGCCAAGCCTGCGTCATCAGGCAGAGCTGGGGCAATCACATCATTTAACGCTCGAATAATGCTCGCTAATCGTTCATCAACCGAAGGAGTCATAGTTAATTACCTTTTGATAGTAAACGACAGAGGTCGTCACAAAACATGGATTGCGTTGATGACAAAAATGTGAGCAACACATCCTGGTGATTGTGCTCAGCTCGCGCGGCTGCCAAGCCATTGGCGTTCACGATGATATAGCATTTATAAGATGCCAAAACATCGTAAAAATGCAGTGTTTCTAGGTTAACAGTTCGCCCGGTAGTCTTTTCGTATGCCTCAATAAATTCGGCCCTTGCATACAAATCACTTGCACGGAACACACCATTTTCATTCGTGCCGAACACCTGCATCAACACCCACGACAGATCTTCATGAAAATCACCGATGCGGGCAAACTCCCAATCCAACACTGACGTGATTTTGCCGCTATCTTCATCAAACAGGTAATTACCCGTGCGATAGTCGCCGTGAGTGATCACTAACTCTTCGCACGCTGGCAAGTTGTCTTGCAGCCACTGCCGAGCGTAGGAAAATATCGGTCTTTCTTCAACACTGTCAATATCCCATAAAGCGTTCCAGTAATTCAAACTCCATCGAGCAGCTTGATACGGGTCGGAGTTGGGTATTTGAAAACCAGGTAAATTTACGCTGTCTAAGTCAACGCCATGCACGGCCACCAAACAATCTAAGAATTGGCCTTTTAACTTCTCACGAAGCCATTCCCCCAAGTAAGTGCCTAGACCTGACACCTTAAGATCAGAATCACTGGGTTTAGTCACACCACCAACAAATTTCATAATAATGGCAGGTTGACCAAAGGTATCACCGTGCTCATCTATCCAAACCGGCTCAGGCACTGGAACAACGCCCTGCATGGCCTCTAAAATCTCGAATTCTCGCCGGCGATCAGTTTCAGTAATCGCACATTGCGGGTCCATGCGTAATACGTACTTTACTGGCTCATCATCGTCCTTGGCCAGGGTAAACAAGAACTGCTCTTTCGACGCGCCGCCCCCCATTCTCTGTACGCCGCCCACCGTAGACCCAGGTTCCTTCGACACGAAAAATCGCTGCAGGTCATCATTGACGTCACTGGTTTTGCGAGCTGAATAGGCTGGTTTCTTCCTAATCTTAATGCGTCGATTAATCAGCACCTCATGCGCTGGCTCAACATCAAAATTCAAATTCATAACGCTACCACCCTAAGTTTTAGCGCTTTCAGCCAAGAGCTCAAGGTATTGGGTTGGCCAACCCACTTCCATCCAACCAACGCCCGGCGCACCATCATACGAAGCCTTTGCTGCGCCTTCTCTAAGGCTAGTCTCTGGCACCGGCAGCAAGGTGTAATGTGCGTAAAACTCAGCCCTGAGCTCCGTGGTTCTGCCTGCGTCATCAACGATGGTACTCATCAACGTCTGCTGTTGCAGCTTGTCGTCAAACACGACTTCGGTTTGCAACCCGACCACCTCAGCCATCAGGCCATCTTTTAGCACATAACCTCGAAGATGCTCTCGCCCGAGGGCAAAAAACCGCCAATAGTGTACGGCAATCGCCCCATCCTCCGATTGGCCTTGAAACCAATTATAGTATTGGAAAGTGCTCCATACCCGCGTACCCCAACTGTGATCTCGATGACCCACTGTGTCAAAAGCCACAGTCTTGCCATTAAGCTCTAGCGTCCCTTTTACACGGCCACTCTGTTCAACCCGGTCAGTTGCAGCATAAGGCGGGCATCCGTCTTTGTTGCTGCCGTAAGCATAGGGGGGATGCAAGGCAGAAAATTCAAAGTCGATAGACGCTTCTGGGGTTTCCCATCGTACTTTGGCATCTTTAAACTTAAGGTCTTGCTGCATTGAGAACTTTTCGATTTGCCAATCAGAAAAATTCATATCATCCGACACCAACCGGTCGGGCAATTTTTGCTGTATCGGTTGATCACCTACGCCTGGGCCAAACAAAGCAAATGCCGCACCTGCCTCGCCTGCGCCGTTTACCCATGTATAGGTAAAGGTGGCCAAGCCTTCTTGTGGCAGATGAATCAAATAGGGTATCGATTCACGAGCAATAGCGGCATGCGATAACGCATGCCGCCCATCGTGAAGCGAATCTATTGCGAGACTAGGCCTGGATAGTTTAACTTCATTGTACATGAGCGTTTTTCCTCATCTTCTCGTAATAAAATATCAAAGGTGCGTTGATATCAAATTAGAAGCGCAACGATGCTTCAATTCCCCATGTACGAGGTGCTGCACGAACTCGGTAACCGTTACCAAACAGGTTCTCGAGCGAGATACCGTAAGGGAAATAGGTTTCATCAGTGAAGTTTTTGACAAAAGCAGCAACGCTGTAATTCCCACTTTCATAGGTCAAGCGAGCGTTACCTATCCAATAGTCACCTTCTCCCTGAGCAAATTCGCCAGTGGAAATCTGCTGTAGTGGACCTCGAGTATAGTTCTCGAAGGAATCAAAATTATAATCGCCTGAATAGTTCATATCGACATGCAGATACAAGCCTGCATCAGCTGACTGCATAACATCCCAATCAAACCCTAGGTTAACAGTACTTTCTGGTGCGAATGCAAATGAGTTACCACCAACGCTCACTGCACCTCTTGCCGAGACAACGCAGTTTCCTTCCTGGGCTGGGAAAGCAGTGATTGGTGCACTCGGGCAATCTTGTTCGTCATACTCTGTGCTTAATAGGCCAAGAGCCGCGCTGAAAGTTAGTCGCTCAGACAGAGCGTAAAGTGCCTCTAGCTCTAGACCTTGCACTTCGCCATCAAAAGAAATCAAGTTTGCGGTAGCCGTAGCGTCAACAACCTGACCTTGTTGGCCTTCATAGTCGTAGTAGAACAGCGCGCCGTTCAACTGAAGACGATTGTCTAAAAATCTTGATTTGAAACCGATTTCAAATGAATCGACTGTTTCTGGTTGCACGAAGTAAATTTGATTGGCGGTACCATAGCCAAGACCGTTATAGGTACCTGCGCGATAACCGTGGTTAAAACTCGCGTAAACAAGGGTTTCTTCACTTGGCTTCCAATCCACAATAACCCGACCAGTTAACTCGTCCGAAGAATCTTCACGGGCCAAACCATCAGGTAATGGAATACCCAGATCTTGGAACGAAGGAATCACGACATTACCTGCTTCGTCCCTCACCGCTTCAAGGAAATAAGGAGAAAATTGCCCTCCTTGCTGGAAGTCAGAAACGGTAATCAACCTTGCCGTACCATTGTCGTCAAAAAAAGTAGTGACACCATCACTAAATGAGATATCGTCGGAAGTAAAACGGAGACCCGCCGTCACCTTAATAGCATCTGAAACTTGATAGCTTCCTTCTGAATAAAGCGCGATTGACTCGCGTTCTTGAGTTGAGTTATTTGTACCACGAATACCGGTGGGCAAAGACGTTGCAGATAGGCCGGCTCCGCTAAAAAAGCCACCAGGATTAAAATAATCCGCAGGCAAACCGACGGCCGCGCGAATATCACTCATGAAGTTAAAGAAATCAGGTCTGTTGTTGCTAATAATTTGGTCTTCGCCGTAGTATGCACCAATGATCGCAGTCACTTTTTCAGATTCATATGCCAGGCGTAGGTCTTGGTTAAACGCATCAAACTCTGATCCATAACCAATTGAGCAAAATCGCAACGGTGTTGAGTCGCAATCAGTCTGCGTTTGCAAATACTCACCTTGGTCATAGCCAGAAATCGAGGTCAGGCTCCATGCGTCATTCAAAGCGTATTGAACGTTTAGCACGACACCTTGAGCTTCTGTTAAGGCTTCTCCAATGGTATCTGCTTCAATTTGCAAATCATTCAGTCCTCGAGCATCCGCACTGTAACTCGAAGGCAATAATCCTGCTGGCGCTAGTTGAGCAAAAAGCCCTGATAACAGTCCATTAGGATTCAAAAAATCTATCACATCATTCTGTGTTGACTGGCCGGTTGGAAGTGGCGTTTCAGTGCCTCCTTCGGTACGACCATGATACGCTTTGATATTTATCTCCGTGCGCTCGTTAGGTACGTAATGCATGCTGGCACGAACCCCTTCACTCTCAAAGCCACCCGGATCGCGCCCGGTGTTTAAGTTCAAACCGGAGGCTCCAAACGCCGCTGACGTATTTGTACCCGCTGCCAATAGATTCTCAACAAATGGATCACTCTCGACATAATTAGCCGCAATTCTAAAACCAAGAACGTCTTTAACTGGGGTGAATTCCACAGCGCCTTCTACAGCAACTCTATCGTAATCACCGTAGCCTAGGGTGACATAACCTCTACTCCCTTCTAAGTTGGGCTTAACGGTAGAAAAGTCGATCGCTCCCCCCGTGGTGTTTCGACCGAACAAAGTACCTTGAGATCCTCTAATAACTTCGATTTGCTCTAAATCATAGAGCTGCTGACCGTGAGAGGCACGAAATGTTTGATATACCTCATCAACGTAAACACCCACTGGCGAGGCAGCATTCGCATTGTACTCAGTGCCAACCCCAACTCCGCGAATCGAGAAGTTGGGCTGCTGCTGCCCATAAGGTGAACTGACTTGAAGGTTTGGCATTGACTGATTTAAATCTGAGGTTTCAAACGCGCCTCGATTTTTAAGATCTTTCGCAGTGATTGCCGTAACCGCAATCGGAACGTCTTGCAAATTTTGAGTGCGCTTTTGAGCTGTAACAACGATCTCTTCTAGTTCTATCTGTTGAGCGCCCGCTTGACAGCACAGTGCCAGCAACGATAAAACCCCGTATTTATATACTTTTTGAGTACCCATTTTTCCTCCGTTTGTCTTGTTTTGCTTTTTATAGAAATCTTTGCCTGAATTTGCCTTGTTAAAGACGCCACAGCTCAAATAACATCTATTTTGGAATATTTATTTATCTGGAAAAATAGAACACGCCTTTACTATTGTCAACTAGTTTACTAATATTTGTAGCATTGATAGCCAATAAATATTATAACTAGGGAACCTTCAGCAAGATTAACAAGTAATAATCCTTACTAATTTACTATGTCGTTTTTAAAATCGCTTTTTAGCTCTACTCCAAATAAAGTCGTTATTCACGATAGCGAAACATCATATGACGTTCCGCCTGGAAATACGGTGTTGGAGAGTGCATTGAAGAACAAAATTCCGTATCCGCACGATTGCACCGTTGGAACGTGTGGAAGCTGTCGCACAAAACTCATTGAAGGTAAAGTTGAAGCCATCACACCCTTTGCTTACACCTTAAGCAAAGAAGAACTTGAGTCTGGCTACATATTGGCATGCCAAGCATTGGCAAAGACTGATTTGACACTTGGGGTAGACATTACGTCGGCCGAGATTAAAGCGGCGAAGCAAAGCGCCACATTAGAGGTCACGCAGGACCTAACTCACGACATAAAGAAAATCACATGGTCCGTTGAAAAACCGGTCTTCTGGCGTGCAGGCCAATACGTGAATGTGCACTGGGACGGTTCAGAAACACACCGAAGCTACTCATTCGCGACCGCTCCTAGTAAGCAAGGCAGTCATGAAATAGTGACTTTCATGCGCCATGTGCCAGGCGGCATGCTAACTGATCGATTCTTCAAAGACGACACCGAAACCATGAATTTTGAGATCGACGGCCCACACGGAAACTTTTGGCTGCGAGACGGTGATGGCCCTCTTATTTGCATTTGTGGCGGCAGCGGCCTAGCGCCTATTCTAAGCCTGCTGTCGGATGCGGCCAATAAAATGGTGCGTAGAGATTGTATTCTGCTGTTCGGAGCGCGAACCCGTGACGACCTTTACGGTAGAGAAGAGCTGGACGCAATAAAGAGCTCTTGGACCGCAGGCTTTGACATTTGGGAGGTGCTTTCTGAAGAAAAGTCGGACTCATACCGGCATGGCTTCGTAACAGATTACGTGCCAAAAGCGCTTGAAAGGCTTGGCAGTGGCGCCCAAGGGTATATGTGCGGTCCGCCACCCATGATCGACGCTGGAATTCACGCGCTGAATGAATTAGGAATATCGCTAGACGATATTCATTATGACAAATTTACCGACGCCAGCACAAAATCAGACGAAAACTAGGAGGAAAAATGATAGAAAGTAGAGAGGCCTTTTTCATAGGCAACGAGTGGTGCAATGCCAGCTCAAGCAGAAAATTCGATATCGTCAACGCGTCCACCGGTGAAAAAGTGGCGACCGTTCCTGAGGCAGTAGAACAAGACATTGATCATGCCGTAGCCACAGCTCGCAGCGCGTTTACAGAAGGGTCCTGGGCGAATGCCACCCCTACTGAACGCGCTAAAGTATTAACTGCATTCATGCAGGAACTTGCTAAGCGAGGCGAGGAATTGCATCAAGCGGTGAGTGTGCAAAATGGCATGCCAATCGCAATCAGCTCCGCACTGGAAGGCCAGTTTGCCTTAGGCCTAATGGCCTATTACGCTGAAGTTGGCAGCCAGCTTTCTAACGCTGAAGAACATCGTCCATCGCAAGCAGGCAAGACAACGCTGGTCAGCGCTGCACCGGTGGGCGTGGTCGCGGCAATTGTTCCTTGGAACTTTCCAGTGACGCTGGCGTTAAGCAAGATAGCCCCCGCTATGATCGCCGGGTGCACCGTGGTGATTAAACCCTCACCTGGCACGGTTCTCGACAGCTATATTCTGGCTGAGGCCGCACTTGCCGCTGGTGTGCCAGCGGGGGTTCTCAACTGGGTAGCCGCAGACCGACAGGTTGGTAGCTATCTCGTAACCCACCCTGGGGTAAATAAAGTAGCCTTTACGGGCTCAAGCACGGCAGGACGCAGCATTGCTCAATCCTGTGGTGAATTACTTAGACCCGTAAGCTTGGAACTCGGCGGAAAATCCGCCGCTATTGTACTGGATGACGCGGATCTCGATGAATTCGTAGCCGAAATTCCCATGACGTGCATGCTCAGCAATGGTCAAGCCTGTTTTAACGGAACACGCATACTCGCACCCGAAAGCCGATATTCAGACGTTGTTGAAGCGGTTTCTGCCTTGGCATCAAACCTGGTGGTTGGCAATGCTTTAGACACTGAAACGCACATTGGCCCAATGGCATCGGCTGCGCATCGCAACCGCGTTGAGTCGTACATCGACGTCGGCAAAGACGAAGCGCGCTTAGTGGCCGGTGGTGGTCGACCTGCTGGGCTAGATAACGGTTGGTTCGTAGAACCCACGGTGTTTGCTGATGTGCACAATGACGCAAGAATCGCCCGCGAGGAAATCTTTGGCCCAGTTCTATCAATCATTTCCTATAAAAATGACGCTGAAGCCATCGCGATTGCAAATGATTCAGACTATGGCTTAGGCGGTTCAGTGTGGAGCCAAGACTCAGAGCGTGCGACGGATATTGCGAGAGCAGTAAGAAGTGGCACTGTGGGCGTAAACGGCTATATGCCCTCTCTAGGGGCACCGTTTGGTGGCATTAAAGCCAGTGGGCTGGGCTGCGAATTTAGCCACGAGACAATCGAAGGTTATCAACAACGCAAATCCATTTACGTGATGCGTTAATAGTTACTAGTTAATAGTGTTCGGTAAACCGTTTGCCTGAGGAGATGCATCGGCGCATCTCCTCTTTTTCTTTTCATTGTGCCTTTTTTACTCGCCCCGATTATTCTCGCCTCTTGGTATTTAGGGTTCAAATTTCCACTACGATTTTTCCAAAATGAGCACCAGACTGTTGATAGCGAAACGCATCGGCAAGCTCATCAAACGCGAAAGTGCGATCAATGACTGGTTTAATCGGATCGACATTTAACGCTCTAACCATGTCTTCTTGCATTGTTCGCGAGCCAACCGCAATGCCGTGCATTGAAGCATGTTTGAAAAATAGCTTCGGCAAAATAAATGCCCCTTTTGTTCCACCCAATATGCCAATCAAGGTGATTTTTCCACCAAAGCCCACGGCTTCAACCGAATGCTCTAACGTCACTGGCCCACCAACATCCAGCACATGGTCAACCCCGCCAGAGTCTTTTAAAACTGTGCGGCCCCAGCGCTCATCCTCGGTGTAGTTAATAACTTTATCAGCCCCCATTTCCATCAGCTTATGCGCTTTTTCCTCAGATGACGTTGTGGCATAAACATAGGCACCAAAGCGCTTGGCAAACTGCAAACCAAATAGCGACATACCACCACTGCCTTGAATCAACACTTTGTCTCCGGCTTTGATCTGACCAGCCACAACCAGGCCTCTCCACGCCGTCAGTGCGGCACATGGCAGGGTAGCCGCTTCCGAAAAGCTGAAGCCTTGCGGCATGTGCGTGATCGAATCATGGCTAACGCACGACATTTCCTGCGCAAAACCATCCGAAGTTTCACCCGATATAGAACCAGTTTTAGCCGCGGTAGCCTGCCCGTCGGCCCACTTCGGGAAAAACAAAGACATTACTTTATCGCCAATCCGCCAGCCGCTAACCCCTTCCCCCAAAGCCACGATTTCACCAGCACCATCGGACATGGGCGCACGGTTTTCTTCGACTGGAATAGAACCGTTTGCGACTAATAAGTCATGATAGTTCAAGGACGTGGCTCGCCAACGAACTAAAACCTCTCCATGCTTAGGGGTTGGATCTGCTACTTCGATAACCTTAAGGTTATCAAAGCCACCTGGTTTGGCTACGACTATTTTTTTCATATCTATTTATTCTGTTTATTACAATTAATCTGACAACAAAATAAATCACCGTGATCGATTTTGTTGTGGCTCATGCCGGACAAGGTGAAATGAGTGGCCAATCTTAAGTATCTTTAGAGTCGGCCTTCTTTTTCTGTGCATTACCGATGTGTCGCAGAAAACTCTTGGTTCGCATTAAGCCAAAAAAATCCAACATGGCTCTCAAAGCAATCTGCAACATTTCTGCAGCTTCCTCCTCAGTTAGCGAGCCCTCCACTCGTTCTAAAAACAAAGCAGCCTCTCTCGAAGCCACTTGATCAGCAGGCTCTATATAAAACGTCAGCATTTCCGGAGTAAACCCCAGCTCTTCAGTAAAACCACCTGCGCGCATTTCACTCCATATGGCCACCAATCTAGAATCGGTCAGGCTTAAAGCAGGGCCATCGTGAGTATCAATTAACTCCACGATACCCACTTTGGCAAGGCTCCGCGAATCGCGTAACGCGTTCGGAAACGCCACACACATCGACTCTAACAAAATTGGCTGTGCATCAAGGCCTACGCGTGTGGCTACTAGAGTCTCAAGATGCTGAAACGCGCTTGCCTCAACCCGATCAGGCGCTGCGCCGCCGATAACGGCTTTAATTTTCGGCAGTGTCAGCGAGCTGTTCTTTTGTAGGTCGCGTATTGCGGCAATGGCTTTGACATGCCTATTGTCGTAATCCGCCACATTCGGCTTTGGCCTCTCAGGCTCTGGAATCAAGCCATGACGCAAATAAGTACGAATAGTCTCACGATGGACTCCTGTTTCTTTTTCTAACTGACGCATTTTCATTGTGACATTGTAACTTCAAAGCAGAACCCCCTTCAAAAATTAAAATTTTACTGTTCAGGGATGACAAATATCAATAACACGTATAGTATATACGCATTATTACAAAATTCAAACTAACTTTAGGACACTGAGATGGACTACCTTCGCTATTATTTTCCTGTTCTTTTGCTATCGCTAGTCTATGCCAGCTTTTTAGTACTGGGCGGAAATTGGGTATGGTTAGGAGTCGCAACCTTGCCGTTACTAGGCATCATCGATAGTTTGTTACCCAACGACATGAAGCCACGCAAGATGACTGACAGCTTTGTCGCTGACATTCCAGTCTGGGCATGCACACTTATGTGCGTTGGTCTATATGTAGTAGCTGCGATTTGGGTACAAAGAACACCCGACATCACAACTTCACAATATGTCGGTGCGATTCTCTCCGTTGCGTGGCTCAGTGTTGTGCCACTAGTCCCTGCCAGTCATGAGTTGTACCACGCCAGAGGCAAGATTCGACGTTTTGTGGGGCGCTTCTCACAAATATGCTACCTTGATTGCACGCGCGAGATCGCACACGTTGTCGGACATCACATAGATGTGGCGACCGAAAAAGATTCAGATACCGCCAAACGTGGTGCGACACTTTACGCATTTACCCCTCGAGCTGTGGTCCAAAGCACAATCGAGGCTAACAAAATGGAGTGCGAATCATTAGAAAAGCAAGGTTACGGACGCTGGTCGATTCGACATAGAGTGTGGAAAGCCATTCTTGCGCAAGCGATCGCCCAAGGTATTTTCTATTCAATCGGCGGCTGGGCTGCGGTCGCCATCGCACTCTCAGCAATGGTCATCGCTCGCTTCTGGGTCGAGTCATTTAATTACTTTCAACACTACGGGCTTATCCGTTTGGAAGGATCCGCAATCAGCCGACGCCATGTATGGAATCATCTTAAACCACTCTCGCGCATTATGGGCTTTGAAATCACAAACCACGCCGACCATCACACCAACAGCTTTGCGAAGTTTCATGAATTAACACCTGACAGACAATGGATACCAATGCCGAGCGTATTTGTGTGTTTCTTTGCGGCCTTAATACCACCTATATGGCATAAGTTTATTATCATGCCGGCACTTGAACGCTGGGATAACGAACTTGCCTCACCAGAAGAGCGAAAGCTTGCTATGAGACAAAATCATGAAGCAAGCTGGCCGCAGTGGGCACATGAACAAACAAGCTAAAAAAAGCATTTCATTCTGAAATCGGCAATGTAATAAATCATCATTATAAATTTCATTGTCGATCAACAAAATTTCGGGATCGCCACTTAGTGAAGCTCTCTTCTCACAGTACCACATTCATTATACGCGATAGACTCATGCGCATTGGATGCACCATCGTTTCTTAGACTAAGTTAGAGCGACAATGTTCTACTAATCAATCCACTTTTTGATAGAACTGGGAAGTCTAGGTTCTTGTGAAAATGTGTGAGAATCAAGATCAAAGGCTAGCACCCAGAATGCTCTCCCGCTCATTATCACTTTCAACCAGTAGAGAGAATTCAAGCTTGTCGAAGGGCACTAACGAAGTCATCGCTTTGCAAATTCTTCGGCTACCATCAAACATCGCCCCAATAGCCTGCGCTATAGGGGGCCGAGATTGGCGCGACTGAGCATTTGGAGTTATAGGGTACGACAACAGCCGTCCAAATGGCGCTATGGGCTTTGGTGTAAAACGACAAGTAAATGTCGTTCGTCGAGGAGGTGAAGAACTATCTGACCTCGAGTCTATATTGAGTTTTAACTCCTTCGGGGAGTTTGTCGCTGGCCGCAAAGGAGACGACAAAGATTCTTGTAATAGCAGCGGCCCTGCTTATGTTTTTGGTGATGGCAAACGAAAACTGGCAGGAGCAACAGCTAGAGCAACGAATGAAGCAATGAACAGTTGTGGCGACGGAGGAGGAGAATTCTAGCAACAGGTTTGCATAAGGCTGTCGAACGAATTTGGTTTAGACTACAGAAATTTCAAGACTCGAGCTTCACCGAAAGAAAATTTACTCCCAAAGAAGGAGTTTTAGTAGACTTACATCGTGCTGATGGCAGTTTGGTTCTCACTAAGATCTGGGAACACTTAAACGCCTAGCTAAGGCGTAATGAATATCATTGCTAATTTGATTGAAGCTGACCCTATTGGCAAACTGTGGGCTAATTAAACACGTTGGAATCAAAACTTCGGTTTGAGGAAGTTAGCGTGAACGCGGACCAATGGAAGGGGTGAGAATATCTTCGAGATTTTTTCATAACTCTTTTAGTCTCACTTAATGCGGCACTTGCATTGCCGTTATTGTTCTTTAATCGCTGATAAAATAATTTCATAAAGTATGAAGTTGAGCTATCAGGAATCGCCCAATGAGTGGCTATCACCGAGCCAGCCCCCTGCAACATTAAACTTCGATCTAACCCCATCAAACCTTCGCCATCTATATTTTCGCCCAAAATAGTTTCACACCCACTAATGACCACTAAATTCGAATTGAAAGGGTGCTCTTCGATCTCAGCCATTGAGAGAAAGCCATCATCATTTTCAGACTCGGGATCATAGCTTGTGGCTAGCCCCAATATATTAGGAGTAGTTGGATTGAAGTATCCATGTGTGGCAATGTGCAGCACCTTAGAGTTTCGAAATTCCTTCGATAAAAATGTACTATTGCTCGCACGGCTTCCAAGAGCCGTAACTACTTTTCTATTTAAGAAAATATTTTGTATGGCAACGGCCTCACGCGCTGTGCCCGGTAATCGAGAAAGCTTCTTTGTCCAAGACCTTAAGCCCATTGAATCATTTGATACACCGTGTAACAGTTTACTAGTTAGCCTTTCTCTTCGAAACAATGGGTCTGCAAAAATAGCGATGTCTTGATCGGTTGAATTAAAATCAATCGCTGCGGCCTTCTCACTAAAATACTCTGAAATTGACCGCACCCGAACTACCTCCATCCTATCGATTATGGCAGCTTGATTGCCACTCTCTGCAGTAGTTTCGATAAGACTGAGAGGGAACAACTCCAGCGGCCCGTCTGCGAGATAAATCAGCTTTGATTTACTCTCTAGAAACTCATTACTAATCGACAAATGATCAGACAAGTCGGCGATTAGTATGGCTGCCTCATCATCTCGTTCAGATACTGCTCGAAGAGCACGTAAAACTGAGTCGCTCAATGTTGATTTACTGGGTAATTCTTGTGCCGTGATTTGCTCCTTGTGAATAATAATCATAAACGAAGAATATTTACGCACAATGAACCTAAGAACTACATCTTGTTCTCCCATAATTTCTTGAATTTTACGAATTGATATTGAGGTTTGACCCGGCATACTCGCAACGCTGGGTATGCTTTTTTCCAAATTCAGTTCTTGCTTAAGATAGCCTTTTACTGCCCATTCTTTCTCCCGGCTAGTAGTCGCATTCACAGCACTGAGGATGTTCTGCTTCTGTGACAGTAGGCTTTTCTTTTTGGATCGACTTTCCAATTTCGAATATTCTTCCAATAGTTTGTGGCTTCGGTAATGTGCGGCTTGATACCTTTCACCTAACTCGAACACTTTATGAATAATCTCTTCATTACCGCTCGACTGCCACTCTCTCAACAAAGCTTGTGAATGCACGTCGAAAATTTTACTAATTCTATTGGTCCATTTCGCACCGAGATTTGAGCTACTTAAAGAACTACTCACCTTCTCCGCTATTTGATACCCTTCATTTGCTAAACTCTCCAGCTCATCAAATCGTTTTCGGCTTAATCTATATCGCATTGCTAGGTCTATAAACCTAAGCTTTTCGTTTCTCCATTGACGCGCACCTTTTCCTGAGAAGAATTCTCGCATTAAACCTTCATATTGCTCATATACAGCCCCATTCTGATTTTGCATTTCCAGTTCCGCGTAGAGCATCCATTTCTCAATTCTTTCCTTTTCATATTTTGGTGTTCCGCTATCAAACTCTCGTATGATCTTCAATGCTCGAGATAGCTCAGCTTTTGATTCGCTTTTAATAAAGTTTCTATTGGAAATATGGTGTCGGGCTATATCAATACTTGTCAAAAATGCATATTGAGGATGACCATTTAGCTGAAAGTAATCGCTTGCCAAGTATAAATTAGATAAGCCTTCACTTTCCTTTTTAAGCTCCACTTGAGCCAACCCCAACCATTTTCTAGCATTCGCTTCATAAAACCGATTTTCTGCAGATGAAAATATCTCCAATGAAGACGATGAATAAAGCTCAGCACTACGATGATCTCCAATATCTATATAGAGTTTAGCGAGATGCAACTGCAATGTTGCAATATCTTGCCCGTCGTCAGAGTATTCGCTTTCGATTGCCAAAGCCCGAGAAAGTGCGGATACGGCTTTATCAATCTCCTCAATGGACTGATAAAGCTTCGCTAAATTATTTAGGGAGTCACTGAGCAGACGATTGCTCTGTGCCTGTTCATGAATCTCGATGGAATCGATAATGTATCTCTCCGCTTCACTATAGTCATCATTCTCAGAGAAAAATGTACCGATACTATTTAAATGGGCGGCCTCTAATCTTCTATCATTAAGCTGACGAGCGATTGACAGCCCTATTTCTAGGACTTGTTTAGCTTCGTCTCGTTTCTCAGGGATTTTCATGAAGGAACCTCCCATCATCAATATTGTGGCAAGCTCGCCCCTGATTCTTTCTCTAATTAATTTCTCGGTAAAGTTTAAATCAACAACCTCATCCAAATCTGTGACCATTCTTCGTGCGATGGCCTCTGCGGTAGTGAGATCAAAAGACTCTCTAAGCGCTATAAGACGAACAAGATCGATTTCCATTCTATGAGTAAGACTCAAGCTCTCTATCCTTCCATAGTCTTCTATATATCTAGCCTCAATTTCATCATATTTCTCCAACTCCAACATCATCCTAAATATAGTGACGCTCAGAGGTTCTACTATATCTAGCTCACTGGATAAGTTCTCCAGAGAGCTTTGAAGATGAGCTAGAGTTGTGAGTCTTCTTTTTCTCGCGCTACTGTGCCAGCCACTAATTTCATGTTGAATTTTGCCAAGATCACTACCATATCTATAGTGATCGATGCTTTTAAGTTTGACACAAGGCTCAAACTCCACTCCGGAACGATATTTTTTCCTAACTTTTATCGAGTAGGATTCAACGCCACTAGGGGCTACGTAGAATATGCCTCCCGTCCCTCGTTCTTGCGGAAACCTTTGCCTTGAAACTTCTTTTTTGCCCTCGCTCCCTTCCTGGCTGTTCTGAAACAAAGTGACAATGACCGGGTCTGCAATGCACGCCACCTCAACTAAAATTCCAGTTTCGACGTGAGAATCAAAAGACGAAATGACTGACCACTCGCCTGAAGCTTTCGATTCAATTGTAAATAGAAAAATGCCGATAATAATCAACCAACTTATTGAGTGGTTGACTAATATCAGCAAAAATCTCATATTTAGGTTCGGTTTTTTAATCGTCTTTTGGTGGCCATTTATATGATGCTCTATATTCGTGACCATCGGCATCTGCCCACACTTGATATGATTCGAAATATCCAATACTGTCTCCATCTGGGACAATTTTAATGCTCCAACTAAGAACTTTGTGCTCTTTAAATCTAGTATCTTTCAGCTCTTCTAGGTTAGTGGCGTTCAAATACCACCCCTTTTTAGGGTCTGTCGAATCATTAAGAGCGAGTTCAAATCGCATCTTCTCGAAATATTTTTCAATTAGCGATTTCCAGTCTGCAACGTCTGTAGATTGAAGTTTTATATGTTCACCACCATCTGGAATCAAAATCCGGGTGATTTCATGCCTACCTTTTCTCATCCAAAAGGAAGGTAAGTAATCGGCCAGTGCCTTATTCAAAGGTACGATCGTCGACCCGTAGGAAGATACTTTAATTTTAGATTCCCAGAAACAAAGCTGCTTAGTTTTTTCCCAGTCAAATGCCATAA
Organism: uncultured Gammaproteobacteria bacterium; assembly: GCA_964516915.1. Classification (GTDB taxonomy): domain Bacteria; phylum Pseudomonadota; class Gammaproteobacteria; order Arenicellales; family Arenicellaceae; genus Arenicella. The sequence goes on along the minus strand of CAZEXS010000020.1, from coordinate 9,383 downwards.
TTAGTCCTCGAAGTGTGGTTTTACATTAAAATTCAAAATTCTTGATTTGCCAAAATGAAAAATCGCCATCATCGCTCAATGATAACTTCTTCAATCGTTCTAGAGGATCTTCTAGCGCTCCTAAGCTATTTTTGTTGCCCGTCTTTTTATAGATAGAAATACTTGAGTCATGAATTGATGCGCTTAGAACATCCGCAATTATAAAGCTCGCCAGCGGACCAAGTTTTTCTACATCTGGTTCGTCGACCTCGCCTTTTGCCTTCAGCGGAAATTGTTGTGCTTCTAACAAGGTATATAGCCAGAGCGAGCAATTTTCCATTGCTAATTTTTGGGGCTTTCCTTTTCTATCCAATACTTCGACAGGTTTAAGAAATTGCGTACTCATACCGTCAAATATATTAGACTTAAACTGATCTAAGTGGTTTTTATCAAGGCCCATGATATTAAAAATTTTTGATCCGTTTATTTCATCGGTGGATATCGCATGAAACAAATCATCCGCTGTCGGAACCTTGGATGAAGTTAGAAGGTCTTGAATTACTAGGTTAACTAACCCCCCCTTTACTAGCTTCGAAAAGTCGATATCACAACCTAAAGAGACTTTCTCTAAAGCCGAATCGTCCAAATCAAATGAGGTCGCATCCGCACTTTCTATATCTGAAAGCCGCTGGGAATTTTCAAACGCATTCAGCTCAATATATACTTCTCTCGCGGGAAATTCGATGGAACTAAGGCTCTTTGCTTGTTCTAACACTCCTTCAATCCCGATGCTTCCTAAGTCCGTCGCTATAAAAATGTCTATCGGAGTAGCGAAATTCAAGTGATCGGCGTTTTGGGCTTCTCTACGACAATCAAATTTAGAGAAAAAGAACCTATCCCATTCGATTTTATCAGTCTCCTCCAATGCTTTATTCTTCCGCAACATTTGATCTAAGGTAGTATCTCCAACCACGCTCGAAATATTGTAAGTATCGCGTATCATCGAGTGTCCGAATCGGAATGCAGCATGCGAAAACTCCAATGGCACTAAATCACTAGAAGATTTAAAGCTGTTATAAAATGACTTTCTACAGCCGTCCCCACTATTGGCGCTATCGAAGTAGTACTTGTATACCGAGGGAGTTAATACGTGGCGAAGGTAATCATTCACAACAAACCATTGAAACGCCATGACCCCAAAACTTCTAGCCCTGAGATAATTCGTTTTCTTTAACTCAGGATTGGATCCCTCTTTTTTACTTTCGCAAGATAGTAAAAAATCAATCGCCTTGTTGTGTAACTTCATCCATTCGACGACGATCTGAGACAAAATGATGTTTTCATCATTTCGCGGCTCCAAAATCGCAGCAGGCCTGTCCTGAGAATTTTCAGCCTCTGCCATTCGAAAATAGTCCCATGACCCTTTCCAATCATCTTTTAGGTTCAAAAAGAAACGTCCATCCTCATCTAAGAACTCAACAAATTCGTTACTTCGAACATCAGGATAAATACTGTCCAAATTGAGCCATGGCGTGACTTTTCGCTTATCCGTTGTCGAAGTATTTCTTACGATGTCGTGCGTAAGCATCTGCCCGATATATGTGTATCCAGCCGGGACGCAGCTACCTGTTCCAGTACCGAACGGGTATGGGTCACAAGATACCAAGTGGAGCATCCACGTCGCCATATCTTTCATTGTAGACTGATTCAAGCACCAATAATTAAGATGGCAGTCTAACAAATCGCCAAACATAAGCGGTGAGTTCAGATCTACATCAGAAGAGACATCAAAACTGAGCCTATTTTTCAGAACTTCAGTTTGCGACGATGCATTTAACTTTCCCCCAAACATATTATTTTTTTACCTTTGTTTCGAAAACAAACTTATCGACACCTAATACTGCATAATCCAAACTCTTAGGGCTTATTTCTACCAAGTAAATCCCCGGTGTATAACCCCTAACCTTTAGCGCCAGATACAAAGACCCAAACTCGTCTGCTTGAAGCTGATCGACATCAATCGACAATTTTTCGTTCTCGCTATCTTTAGTATATATAGTGGCGTTATATAAAACTCCCGCCTCCATATTTACGGGCACTGTTAAAACAAACACCTCATTACTGAAATACCCAAAGCTATCTTCTGGAAACTCGAGTATTGTCCGACCCTTGAAAGGGTCATCGGAGTTCCTTAGTTGGGAAAGGGTCCCCACCTGACTAAGTTCAAGATGACCTGAGTTGAAAAAGACAGTACTAGCCAGCAACATCGACACTACTGCCCCTGCGGAAAAACCTGCAACTAATTGGCGAGGCGTATTGAGAAGACCACCCAGTAACCGCATAATCAGATTGGATTCACCAGGTTTGACAAGCTCAGCCTTCGGTAAGTTTTCAAGAAACGCCTGATGCAATTCAAGTTGCTCGACCATGTCTGGGTTTTCCATCAAATACACTTCAAACCCATCGAGCTCTTCAGGTGTAAGCTGATTACGTAAGTATTTGATTTCAATTTCATTTTCTTCTATATAATTTTTATCCATAAGAATGCACCTCCACCGCTTGTGGCTGACGGGTTACTCCCCTCGTTGGTGCACTTTTATGTGTACTTCTGATGGCTAAGTGACTGGAAAGTGAGCGATCTCTCATGATAATTCGAAATATTTTTCTAACTAGAGGCATTACTGTCTCCTAACTTAAAGTCAATTAGCTGTTTAAGTCGAGACCTTGCCCTAAATAGAACCCTATCAAAATGTGCTGGGGTGAGGTCAAGCCTTTCGCAAATGCTGCTCTTTTCCTCTTCTTTTGCGTAGTAGCTCATCAATAGGTCTCTGTCTCGGTCTACAGTCATCTCACTAATGAGCTGTTGAACTAGCTTTAACGAATCTCTCGACTCGACCACGCGTTCAACATTACTTTTATCATCGGGAATTTCAAAACTTACCTCTCCATGTGTATCAGTTGCCCTTCGTGATTCCTTACGAAAGTGTGCGATTAAAAGGTTTACACCGGTTTGACGGATGAAACCGGCAATGGCGTCTGGTGTGTTTATTTCGCCATTTCTAGCCTTAGCAATAACGACAATAAATGCGTCTTGCGCAATATCCGAAGCCAACTGGTTATCATTACAGCGGCGATTAAGAATGAAATATAAGCTTTTCCAATACTTTTTTACCAACTCAGATTCGGCAGAAGCGTCTCCAGCACCAATGCGAACCACTAATTCGCCAGCAGGCTTTACTTCCTTCTCGACTTGATCTCCCAACAACACCCAGCCCCTAAAACTTAAACTAGCAGTTTGAATTACGACTTTAATCATCCCTTTTTAGGGCATAGCCAAACTCTACCTACTTCTTTTTATTATTAGTGGTCAAATGTATCACATTTACTGGTTATGGAACAATTATACGATTCAGGCTCAAAGCAGTTTTTTGAATGACCGGCTTTGAAAAGCCTAAATTTCAGGCAGCATTAATAAGCACTCGACACCTAGAACCATGGTTCCAATATCCATATGCGAGAAATCACTCGGTGATGATTTTGAACTTGCTGAACTGGTTGACCGGCATGTTGCGATTGAAAGTCTCAAGTCGGCACATCTGAATTTAACCCATACTCAACAACCCAAGCATGTCACGTTTTGGCCAGACCGTATCTTTACGCCCTTTCACCGTACAAGGCGTATCGGCTAGATGCGCGCCCAATCGGTGACCGGTAATTTGTGTTATATCGATATCATCATAAAGAACCATATGCTTTGCGTATTGAACCATTTGATTCTGAGTACCCTGCACTGAGCGACAACAGTTGGTATCTATTTGGATTTTTTCTAACAGACTATGAGCCATATTCATTTGCTGTTCATTCGCGCCGCACTTTAATATCGTGTTCATAAAGGCAAATTCGAATTCATGCTGAAAGGCCGAGAAACCCTTTTTCGTTAGGCACGGAATAAACACCACAAATCGAGTTTGGTCATGAACTAAAAGCACACAGTTCCTCCTTTGAATCATGACAAGATTAGCGTGCCAATCACGAAGGGGGTTAATATCTACAGTCTTGTCTGGCGCATTCGGCCCTTCCGACCTTTCCTTTAGATGCCCATTCTCATCAAGGTCGAACTTTTTGTATAGCTTTTGGGTAACATTGATATTAATCATCTTTTAATTAGATAACCCATATTGGTCATTCAAGCAAGGCAATGAATTGCAAAACGCTATTACTATGATTGAGCACTGTTTTGATCGGCCGTTTTACGCCAAAACGAAGCCAAAATTGAGCCGTTAATATTCATAGTTGGCCCAAAGATTGCGGGTGCTATACCCATGGTGGCGACCTTTCCCATTTCTACTGCAATGCCTGATGCAAGACCTGAGTTTTGCATGCCGACCTCAAACGCGATAGCACGTGCGGACGGCTCATCCATCCGCGCCAGCTTTGCCGTACCATAGCCTAAGGCCAAGCCCAGCAAGTTCTGTAATAACACCAACCCAATCAAAACAAAGCCAAGTGCAATCAAACTATCTCTGCCGGCCGCGGTGATCACCGCAATAATAATGACGATACCAATCATCGAAATTCTCGGCATTATTCTATCGACCAATGGAAATCTTCCGTGTAGAAAGTGGTTAAAAATCAGACCCCCAAGCACCGGTAAAATGACAATTTTAGTAATACTCCAGAACATTGCTAATGTGTCTATCGGCACGTATTCGTTCGCTAACCAAGACATCAACAAAGGCGTTAGAAAAGGCGCCAGCAAAGTTGAGCACGCGGTAAGTGACAAAGACAGCGCTAAATTTGCGCCAGATATATAAGCCATCACATTGGATGCAAGCCCGCCGGGCGAACATCCGACCAGTAAAATTCCAGCGGCGATTTCGGGTGGAAGGCTTGAGATCATCACTAGGGAAATCGCAATTAGTGGCATCAGTGTGAACTGGCAGACCAAACCAACGGCTATGCTCTTTGGCATTTTAAGTACGCGTAAAAAGTCATCTATGCCAACCGAAGTGCCCATGCCGAACATGATAATCATCAACAATGGCACTATCAGACCTGTGGTTTTATAGCCCGCAATGTAGCGAAAAGCGTCAGGGAAAAGCAGCGCCGCGGCTACACAGACAACAACAGACAGGGTGAAGAGAGAGTTTTTTATCATAAAAATAAAAGGTTAATCATTTGTTACTGGTCGACTAAATACTATCGAATAAAGTATAAAGCCTCATCATACTAAACCGTATGGCAATCAAATTTAGCTTCACCTAAACACCCAACCTAATACGAAAGATCAAGGCACTTTAAGGGCTTAAGTAGAACTAAAATCCTAGTTTTTGTCAGCTTTGTTCTTCTATTTTCGACAAGACTTCGTTCACATCAACCTTGAGTACGTAAGCGCTAATTATCTGTTGTTCAATGGTAGCACTCGCGACCGTACACAGAGTCATAATATCACCCAGTTAAATGCTTTAAAATTCAAGCATGCTCTCAGAACACGCGGCTCGGAAATAGCTAGGCGTTTGTTTTATTCGCGTGGCGAGTCAACCAGAACTTAGAACTTGCACCTTACAACTTAGCACAACCTCCTTAAGACTTAGCATGAGCGATAACGTCGCGAACGCTTATGTCAGAACGATAGTATTATTCTTGCACCATTTTAAATCGAGAATATCTTATCTTTCGGCGCTGATTAGATAAGTCTTCAAAATAAAAGGGGACGTTGAACAGTGAGCGAAATCAATACAGCAGAAACCTAAATGCCACCGCCTAAACGGCATATAAAAATAGCCCAAGAACGCTATCCATTTTTTCCATAGCGAGTTGGTGGAACGGCAGAAAATACACCTGCACTACCACTCATAAGGAAGTCAGATCAAACCGAAAGACGGTTATTGTTCTATTTGATGGTGCGCCTTTTTGAAAACGCGTTTATGGAACACCCATCGGCCATCTTCGCGAATACACTCGTCTTCATAATAGCCTCGAACACGGTGAACCTTGCCTTCGATCTCAAACACTTCGGAGGTGTAGCTGCGCATTTCGGCTTTATCCCCATCGATTATCATGTGACCTGGCGTAGCCACAAATACAACCCCAGGGAATTGAGACATCGCACCCACCCAAAACTCCACAATATTGTCTCGGCCTTTTTGATCAGGAAATTGGTCGTTATCAGGCATACTCCAAAAACTGTTTTCTGACCAACAAGCACCCCAATCACTGGAGTTATTTTGACAAACAGCGTCAGCATACGCATCCAACAATTCTCTTAATTCTAGACGGTCTTCTAGTGGACCTGAAAAACTCATCGTTCACCTTACTTGTTTAATAACCCAAAGCCATCTATCTGAGTCTAGCCATCGCTCTTACAGATAGTCAAAATCTATCGCACCAGGCCTAAGTATAGCTTATAAGCGAAGTTGTCAGATTATCCTAGTTAAGACGTCATTTAACACTCACGCTGGAATGCGAGGCATCAACTTTTTTTCAAGTTAGGCTCTTGCTGGGTGAGATCTTCTGTTGTCGACAAGGTCTCCAATACTTTTGCGCGTTTCTCGCGATGGCGTTGAGCCAAAGCGCGCATGTCAGTTTCCGCATCCGTCTCGTCGACTATTTCCATGCCCAATAGAGTTTCGATAACGTCTTCCATGGTTATTATGCCGTCCATACCGCCAAATTCGTCGAGCACCACGGCAATGTGTTCGTTTCGTTCGGTTAAGACCTTAAACAACTCCGTTATTTCGTATGACTCATCAACGGCGACGATATCTCGACGCAGATTCTTCAAAGGCTCATCGCCGCGGTTATTTAATAGGGCCTCGATCACATCAACCTTAAGAACATAACCCGTGATTAAATCTTTATTTTCAGCGCTTAAAGTTGGTATGCGCGAAAAGTTATGTTCTTTTCTACGTTCATAGTATTCGCCGATCGTTTGTTGTTCGATGGTTGCACTCACAACCGTTCGAGGTGTCATAACATCACTGACCTCAATACTTTTAAACTTAAGCATGCTGTCGAGCATATGTGATTCGGAAGCTTCGAACACGCCCTCTTGAGCGCCAAGCTCCGCCATGGCTAAAAAGTCATTGCGAGTAAGAATTGGCTGATCATGGTTGCTCTTGATCGAGCGAGTAATGAGCTGCCCCATCCAGACCAGTGGTGCCAACACAAACATCAATACACGAAGCGACGCCACGGTAAACGACACTAATTTTTGCCAATAAAGTGCGCCGATCGTTTTAGGCACAATTTCCGAAAATATCAGCACCGCCAGCGTCATACCCGCTGGCACCAAAAAGCGCGTTATCAGAGGATTACTATCAGACCAAATCGCCGCCGCCTGCTCACCAACGCCTATCGCACCCACAGTATGAGCAATGGTATTTAAAGTAAGTATCGCCGCTAACGGTTGATCGATATTTTCTTTGAAATTTTGCAAAGTCTGCCCAAGGGCGGTGCCCTTTTTTTGTTCAATCCGCGCGTAAGTGGGAGTAATGCTAAGTAATACCGCCTCCCACAAAGAACAAAGAAACGAAAAGAAAATCGCTAGAACAAAAAAAGTAATGAGTAGACTGAGCATGAAAACAGGTATGTAATTACAGTAGATTGATATTATAACCTACTGCGGTCATTATCTTTAGACACGAAATAGAACAAGCCACAATCTGCATTTAAGCTAGCATTTCTGCGGTAGTCAACGATCGATCCTTTGCAAACCTAAATATAAAATACAAAAGCAAACCCACTGGGCCGGCTAAAAAAGTGAGTACCAAGCAGGGAACCACAGCCAAATGATGAATGCCTCGTCGTCTGGCATCTCGAACTTCCCAAGCTCCTACAAATAAGTCAAAGGCGAGATAATGTATCCAACCAGCCAAGGCCGCGTATGGTGATTGCATAAACGTCATCACCGCTTGCAGCGACCCGAACCCCGACCCTTCTGGTAGTGGTTGCGCTGCATAAAGGCAGTAAATGTAGCCGATGGCAATCAGTGACGGTATCCACACATGAAAAACCAGCTTTTCGGTCCATTTCCAATACGGCAATACAACCAGCAACAGCCAAGCAGGTATCACTAGCTTTCCAAAAAGATCAAACATTAGATCTGCGCTCATCACTTCCCCTCATCAATTTACTTAGAAGACCTTGTTTGTGACCGAGTTATGTTGATCCAGAACTCTGCAATTATCATATTGATAGCAAAGCCCAGCCAAAGCGCAGGACCAAAATTTTGTTCGAATCCATACGACGTGGTCATCATCAATATCGCCAATACAAGCCGCTGTGTGCCCACGCCCAGGCCCAGTGCAAAAGCTCGAATCATCCATTCACGATGTGATGCTATCTTTTTGTTCTTTATGCACCAAAAAGCGCGCGCTATCGAGAATAAAAAAATGCATCCAAAAAACCAACCAGAAGTTTCAGTAGCAAGGCCCCCGAATGCCGGAAGCGCCACTAGCGCAGCGATGCCATAAAGACCAGATATCAACGCACATACCATGAGAATTCTTCCCAAGATGCGATGCATCGAAATATGATTAGCACGGAGCTTTTTACTAAACTGCAACGGCGCCAAAATTAAAAACAGTATACCCGCATACATATGCAAGCCAGCGATAAGAGGGTGCTCGATGTAACGTGCGTCAAAATTGCTTTGCGGCGGGGCGCCGGAGTATGTATAGATAGATCGACCGACTGAAAAACCGATTAGCACGGCTATCAATAGCCCAACCAACACCCACCCAATCCATACACTGGTCGATTTTTTCATACGTTCTCTAGGTGGTCCAAAGCCAACTCAATATACCGTCACTTATTCAAAACCTCTGTAGCTATACACTATACGCGACAACGCTCTGCAGGTGAATTCACTTAGTGGCTCTATAATTCACCCGGCACTTAATTAGCTTTACCCACTTTTATTCAATTTATTAGCCAGAGGAAAGCTAGGTGTGCTGACGACAGAGAAAGACTAGTTGATTGCCCGTCTACTATGCGCACTGAGGCCGACAGCTTGCGCATCAACATTGTAAGGCCAGCGTCAGGCTCGGCTTTCAGTAGTGCGCATTTAATTGAGCGTATTCCTGCCGACTGAGTTCAAATGAATACTCGAGTGTTTCGGCCGCTTCTTGGCTTAAGACGTCATTAGGGTCAGCGACTATTTCAAACAGCATTGCTTTTAGATCATCGCTTTTGGGAATCGAACCAGAGTTAATACCGCTCAATACTTCGTTTCGGGCAGGTTCTGAGCTAGATTGCAATAACAGCTCAGTTGCTAATTTTACACGTTGGTCTTTTTTTGAAAAACGCATGAGATGAGGTACAAGTCTGGCTAGCTCATGATCGCTGGTCGTGCTTGCCAGCTGATTCAATTGATTAATAATATTGGCTTTTTCCAATTCTTC
>CAZEXS010000019.1:31629-54736 GCA_964516915.1 uncultured Gammaproteobacteria bacterium | reverse complement strand
CCCCGGCGAGGGGCAACCTAAATTAGAACATCAACTCAAATTAGTAGCCACAAGATTAAAATTAATTGTCAGTGTTTTAATTTGGAGAAAAATGGCCACATAGGGCTAGAGCAACTTTCTGCCAATTCATCCATCATTAGTTGCCAGACAATGTTTGAACTCGGAAATAGGTTTTGTCAGATCAAGTCTAAGTATTTACGGTTAACAAGACCTGCGCCTAACTAATTTTAGTCTTTACGCCACTTAGCCCAAGGGTCAGCGCCGACCTCAGCATTTGAATCAGCGGCTGGTTTTCGGTCGGCTTGATCAGCACGTTTTCGATAACTGTCGGGTTTCGCCTGTGTGGGCTTTCTGGAACCAGCGGCCGGCTTTCGACGTGAGCCTGATTGAGGTTTAAAGCGACTCTTAGGCGATTTTGGGTCAGCAAAAAATTCAGGGTCTCCAAGACTTATCTTAAATGGCGTTGTGGCTAAGCGTTCATCGTCAATAATTCGGTTGCGCGGCGCCGACTTCCTCTCCACACCTTGTGGCAACGGGTATTGTAAGTATTTATATAAATAAAGATCTTCAAGACGTTCACGCGCCCATTCGGTTTTACGTAAAAACTTAATACTAGAATCAAAACTAGGGTAATTCTTAAAACATGAAATTGGCAATTGCTCAGCCAAAATATCCCAACCGTATTCTCTTACTAAATCACCTAATAAGGCGTCTAGGCCGATTCCATTTAACGGGTGGTTTCGAAGCTTCTCATTCATCATTATTCTGCTAGGCACGCTATTTTGCTATCACGAGCGTCTTTCTTTACACGTATTTGTAACTAGAAACCCGCAACAGCGTAACACGGCGCGACTATATCACAGTGATTTTCTCGGTCTAGGATTTAACATCTTTGCTCGGCACCAATAAAACCATTACGCAAAGCGTGACTAACAAGCCAACCAACCATGGCGCCAACTTGCCAAGCCACACCGGCGCATAATAAATGGTAGCGAAAATTGACCGAAAACCTGCCACAAGATAGATTCCTAATGGCGTGTAAATAAAGCATACAACGAACAATGTGGCACTTGCTAACACCAGCAATAACAACAATCTCAAAACGGTGCTTGGCCGCTCAAACACCACGGTTGCGCTCCTGTAGCCCCGCACTATCTTAATAACCAAGGCTGAAATCAAAAGCGCCACGATAATGGTCAACCAATTAGCCAACGTGCGTGATTGAGCGAGGTGACGTGTCTCATCTGCACAGGGCTTAGACAAGACTGGATTAGTTAGCGTCGAATCCCAGTGGCATTTAATTTCGCTTAGAAAGCGCGCTGAGCCTTCAGAGTTAGTTAATACTATTAGGCCGTTTTGTTGTTTAGGGTTAAGTTGAAGCTCAGCTCGCCAGCCTAGGTTTGACCCACCGTGACCGACCAAATTTCCTTCACCACTAATGAAAAAACCCAAGCCGATATCAGCAAAACCTGCATCCGCTACTGATGTGTGCATCATCGACACTAAGTCTTGGCTCAAGACCGGGTTAGAAGACATATTGGCGAGTGCAAAACGCGCTAAATCCTCAGCGGTGGTGTGCAATGACGCGGCGGCTTGTGCTCGAAAATGATGCTGTTCTACGGTGTCTCGATGATGGCCGTGCGGTGTGACTCTTGATTTCATTAAATCGCCGTCTGGCTCAAAACTTGTTCGAGTCATCCCCAGCGGGGTCAATACCGATTTTTGAGCATAGTCACTGAACGACATGCCAGACACTTCTTCGACCAGCAATTGAATAACCGAGTAACCGCCGCCGGAATATCGATAATTTGCGCCCGGTTCGAAAACCACTTTAACAGGCCCGGCACCATTGGTATCGCCCAATAAAGACGCCTCCAATGTTGGTAAGCCTTGCTGCTCAGGAAAACCGCTATACGCGGCTAAACGCAAACCGGCCGTGTGAGACAGCAGCCGCCGCAGAGTAACGCCGTTTACGTCAAAGTCAGACTTCGGTATACGCCATCGAGTCAGGTATTGCGCCACGGGCGTATCTAAATCGACTTTGCCATCTCGCACCAATGTCATGACCACCCATGCAGCCACGGGCTTAGAAATAGAACCAACCTGAAAAACTGAGCCCTTATTCACCGGCCTTTCGGCATCAGCTGATTCATTACCCAGATGCAGTGAACTGCGCGCTCGGCCATTTTCGATCACGACAATCGATGCGCCAACCACTTGGTGTTCAAGCATCTTGGTTTGCGTATATTGACTTAGGTCAGATAGATTTGTTTGCGCTGTCACAGTATCAGCCAAACACCAACAAACAAGCACTGCAAACAAGCCAACTGCCTTTAGGCCGATACTAGAAGTGCTATTTTCTTTGATCAATGTTGTAAGCCGTTTTGCGGTCTAAGTAATCGATTAACCGCTACTCTTGAAGCAATCTACTGTGTGATCATCCACCATCCCACAGGCCTGCATAAAGGCATAGCAAATCGTACTGCCCACAAACTTAAACCCCAGTTTTTTTAATGCTTTACTCATCGCATCGGACTGAGCGGTATTTGCCGGAATATCTGACAAGCTCTTAGGACGATTAACAATCGGCTTACCGTCAACAAACGACCACAGAAACTCAGAAAAACCGGGGCCGTCACCAGCGTCGGCTTTGGCCTGCATTTCCAAGTAGAGCTGCGCATTAACGATGAAAGCATTGACCTTGAGCTTGTTTCGAATAATGCCCGGATCGGAAAGCAACTCGGCGCGTTTAGATTCATCGTAAACGGCCATTTTTACAGGATCAAAACCATCAAATACTTTTCTATAATGATCTCGCTTCCTCAGCACGGTGATCCAGCTCAGGCCAGCTTGCGCACCTTCCAAATTGAGCATTTCAAACAATTCGCGATCATCGTATACCGGCACGCCCCATTCTTCATCATGGTAACGCTCGTACTGATCGTCGCCGACACACCACTCACATCGAATCGTCACTTTTCATCACCTCTGAGTTCAAGAACGCGATCATACAAGACTGTACGGCTGGCATTTTCTGGCGCGATAACATCACCTGCAACCACGGTAAGCTTGCGCAAATAAGCACCTGGCAAGCCCTTCATAGCACGGCCCTTGCGGCGCGATGACCAAGTACCCCACATGCCGCGCAAGGCCATCGGCACTACTGGCACAGGCGTACGCTTGATTATTTTGTCAACGCCTGGCTGAAAGGCATTCAGCTCACCATTCTTTGTAATATGCCCTTCAGGGAACACCACCACCATGTGACCAGCCTCTAATTCTTCGGCTATTTTATCGTAGGCCAGTGGCACTAAATCGGCGCGTTCTTTGGCGTTGCCAATGGGAATTGTTTTAAGCCACTTAAACAATCGGCCAGCAACCGGTAACTCATAAAACCCGTACCACATAATGAATCTGGCTGGGCGTGGCAATACCGCCAGCATGATGGGTGAATCAAAAAAGCTCACATGATTACACACAATCAACACTGGGCCTTCTTTTGGAATTTTGTCTAGGTCTTCTTTTTTTATTCGATAAATACTGTGCATTAACAGCCAGCTAACTAAGCGGAGGAAATGCTCAGGAATCTGCGAAAATATGTAGATTGCCATCAGCATATTCATCACCGCGGCAATCTTAAATATTTCCAGCACATTAAAACCAGCCCACAGTAATGCTCCCGCCATTATTCCAGCGCTCACCATAAACAGAGAGTTTAGAATATTGTTGACAGCGATGGTTCTCGAGCGGTGTTCTTCATCACTGTAGAGCTGCATAAACGCGTATAAAGGCACGATAAACAGGCCTGAACAAAAGGCAATCATAGTTAGATTAACAATTACCCACCAAGCCCCTGGCACTGCCAGAATTTCAGCTAAGGTTCTAAGCTGTTCGGCCGTTTCAATGTCGGTTCGCCCCAATTGCCAGGTGAAAAAGCTAATACCAATTGCACCAAACGGCACTAGGCCTACCTCCACTCGGCCCCGTGAAAACACCGAACAAGCGAAAGACCCAAGGCCAATTCCTAAGGAAAAAGTAGCCAGCAGCAGTATCGCCACATCGTCGTTACCAGCCAACACATCTTTGGCAAAGTATGGGAATTGCGTTAATACAATAGCGCCGAAAAACCAAAACCAAGAGTTCGCTAAAATGCTGATGAAAACTGGGCGGTTCTTGTAAGTCTGCTTAATAATCTCAATAGTAACCTTAGGTAGATTAAATGAGATATTTAAGTCAGGTACCGCAGGCGGAGCGTACGGAATCATGCGGGAAGAAAACCACCCTAGTATCGCGACGAAGACAATCGTCGCCATTAAATAGTAAACCAACGAAGGGTCGCCCAAAGCACCACCAAGAATAGTACCCAGTAAGATGGCAATAAATGTGCCCGCTTCTACGTACGCATTGGCATCAAGCAATTCTTCCTTGCTCACATGCTGAGGCAATATGCTGTATTTGATAGGGCCAAAAAATGCCGACTGCGAGCCCAATGCAAATAAAATCGCCAACATTCCGTAAGTGGACTCAAAATAAAGTGCCAAGCAACCACAGCACATTATCAGCACTTCGGCGATTTTGATGCGCCGTATTAACACCGCTTTCTCGTATTTATCGGCTAATTGACCCGCCAGCGCACCAAATATAAAAAACGGCACAATAAACGCCACCAAGGCGGAGTTCACAATGACCGCGCCGTCTTGATTGTTTTTTGCTAGGTAGTAGGTAATTAGAATTGCAAACGCGTAACGATAAATATTGTCGTTAAACGCGCCCAAAAATTGGGTGCAGAAATATGGCAAAAACCGCTTTTCACCAATCAAATTCTTTGCCAAAGTAGCCTCCAAGGCCTCTGTTATAGCCAAGTTATTGATTTATCAACACGTCAATAACTCAATGGTTATAATCTGCTTTCAATATAGAAAGACTACCATAAACCAACCGCCTTGAGCGACACACCCCATATGCGCAAGTGCGACTTCATTATTATTGGTCAAGGCCTTGCTGGCTCGTTACTGGCGTACTCACTTATCAAGCGCGGCAAGCGTGTATTGGTAATAGATAATGACCATAAAAACAGCGCAACTAAAGTGGCCGCAGGTCTAATAAACCCCGTCACCGGCCACCGCCTGAACATAAGCGATGGCTTTTTTGACCACGTGAAACAGGCCAAAAAGCTGTACTGGCAAATCGAGCGCGACCTGGGGTGTTCTGTTTACCGCCCAATAAAACAAACTCGATTGATAAAAAACAAAGGGCAAGCCACGTATTTAGAACAGCGCAAATCGCAAAGCCCATATCAGAATATTTTAAACGAACTTGATGACACAGGCGGCTGGTTTAGCGATAGGCAAGAGTACCCTTTTGGCGCAATCGGCGTTTCTGAAACATCGGTCATCGACACAAAAACTCTCATTCATTGTATGCGCATTTGGTTGCAAGAACGCGATGCCTTAGCCCCAGTATCATTCGACTACAGCCGCCTTAAATCAGGCTCAAATTCAAGCTCAAAGAAAGTGTCATACCATGACGATGAGATAATGATTGAAGCTGAAAAGATCGTGTTTTGCGAAGGGTATCAGGCCACCAATAACCCATGGCTCAACCACTTGCCCTTCAAGCTGGCAAAAGGCGAAGTTTTGACAGTAAAGCCCAATGCACCCATAAACCGTATGCTTAGCTGGGGCAAATGGCTGATACCATTAATCAATGGTGATATGAAATTGGGTTCCAATTATATTTGGAACGATCAAAGTTTAGAGACAAACACAGCAACGGCTGAGATTTTTTTAAACGAGTTCAGACAACATACAAAACAGCAAGCCAGCCTCAGTCGGCACGAAGTTGGCATTCGCCCTTCAACCACCCAACGAAAGCCTTTTGTTGGCGCGCTTAGTAATTTTGATCATGCCTATTGCTTAAACGGTCTTGGCAGCAAAGGCTGCTTAATTGCCCCGCATTACGTCGATCTACTGTGTGAAAACCTGCTTAAGCAAACACCTCTGCCCAAGGAAATAACCCAATGGCTCTAACTCGGCTGGCACATCAATTGGTGCGAGAACATTTTTCAGACAAACCAAAAGGTTTAGCGATTGACGCAACCTGCGGCAATGGCCACGACACCGAGTTTTTAGCTAAGCTTGGCTTCCAAAACGTTATAGGTTTTGACGTGCAAGCCACCGCAATCGAAAACACCCGCAGCCGATTACACGCCGCTGGCTGTGTTAATGTAAATTTAGTGCAACGAGGGCATGAGCATTTAAAAGACCACGTTTCGAACGAGCTTTCCTGTGCTATGTTCAATTTTGGATATTTGCCGAATGCTGATAAATCCATCACTACCATGAGTAAAACCAGCGTTATGGCGTTATCATCAGCACTCAGCTTACTAACGCCGCAAGGGCTGATATGCTTGATCTGTTACCCCGGCCACGAAGAAGGCGCGCTTGAAACCAAGGCCATCCAAAACTGGCTGCGCGAGCTGCCACAAGACAAATCAGCAAGCCAAAGAGAATGGCAAGTTAAACAATATCTGTCGAATAACCCAAAACCTGAAGCCCCCATACTTTATACAATCATTCAAAAATAGCGATGAACTGGCCACAACGAATTATTTGCATGACCGAAGAAACGGTCGAAACACTTTACATCTTAGGCGAACAAGACCGGATTGTCGGCATCTCCGGCTTCACGGTGAGACCACCCGAAGCCCGAAAAGAAAAACCCAAGGTGTCGGCTTTTACCAGCGCCAAGATTCCCAAGATTCTGGATTTAAAACCGGATTTAGTACTCGGCTTCTCAGACCTACAAGCGGACATAGCTGCTGAATTAATAAAACACGGTGTCGAAGTCTATATTTTCAATCATCGAACCGTAGGCGGCATTCTGCAAATGATTCGAACGCTAGGGCGCCTGGTTGACGCGGCCGATGCAGCGGATGCCCTCGCAAGCTCGTATGAAAAGAGAATTGAGTCCATTAAGGAGGAGACTTCAAAGTGGAAGGTAAAGCCAAAGGTCTATTTCGAAGAATGGTACGACCCGATAATAAGTGGCATTGGCTGGGTTAGCGAATTGATTGAAATCTGTGGAGGAATTGATTGCTACGCAGAAAATGCCAAGCACCAAGGCGGTAAAGACAGAATCATTGCCGACCCACTGGAAGTCGTGGCTAGAGAGCCAGACATCATTATCGGTTCGTGGTGTGGACGACGGTTTCACCCTGAAAAGGTTGGCGAGCGCGACGGCTGGTCGAATGTGCCTGCAGTAGTTAACAATGAAATCTACGAAATAAAATCCGCGGTGATATTACAACCAGGGCCAGCCGCATTGACCGAAGGTCTAGATCAAGTATTTGAAATCACATCTCGTTGGCACGGTAAATTCGGCTGATCAAACACATCATATTGAGAAGAAATTATTAAATAGAGGGCGTGGCATTTAGTTAATTACTTGTTTTTGTAATAGGTGCCTGAATAAATTTGCTGCCGTTTTAGTTTTTCTTCTTTGCTGATTTTCCAGGTTATCCAGGGAGATTGATCCGGAGTAAAACCTTCAAGTGAACGTTCTGCAACAATATCAAAACTACTGCAGCCTTTGTCCATCGCCATTTTGTACTTTGAAAATAGCCACCTTTTCTTCGCTATTGGGTTTCTCAAGTCATCGACGTGATAAATAAGCCACCCTTTGACCTTATCGCCCCATTGAAGTGCGCCAATAGGGTTTTTAAGAAATTTTGTTTTCCAATATTTATCGACAGAATCTAATTTCGATAAACGGCTTACCTTCCCCTGCTTTTTAGCAAGAAGTAAATCAGAGCACCAATTAAATCCAGTTGGGTTTTCTTCAGATAAAAGGCTATCTAAGTTCTTTTTAGAGCCGTCGCCATGAAATATAAATATAATATTTCCTCCGAACATGACTATCTTAGTCAGTACGACAACATAGTAATATTTTTCTTCAAAAAATATTTCAAGCAAGTCATTAGTTCGTTGGTTAATCATTTTGTATAACTAACACCCACTTATTGAGACGCGGTGAATATGTAATCGAGTAAACCAGAGGCTCGGTTATTTAACATATCTATAAAGTATTATTTTTTTTGTCATCATAAATTAACCAGCCATAAGCCCCCAATAAAATTGGTGAAGCCATAACTGAAAACGTCGTTATTAGAAGCAATATCATATACGCGCTATCGTTGGCCGACCTTTCATGATCTTCTAGACCAGCCATAATCTTAAACACAACGTGTTCAAGATTTAGTATCGTTAACAGTGTGACTATAAGGGTCAAAGGCAGAAGAGTTGCGACTATCACTTTAAGGCCAGACAAATCCGCAACACGATAAAGGTAGTTCAATAGTAGCGCAACACGCCAAATCGCGACGACAGCAAGAAACCACACATTTGCCCGCTGCGCCGATTCAAGCGTCAAAAATTGTTCGACCGGAATTGCATATAAAATTGCAGGTGGCGCAGTTAGAGAAACAAAAATAAGTACATTTTTATAACTCCAGTTTTTTGGTCTTAGAGGCAATATAATCGACCACAGGATTAAAGCCAAAATAAATATATATGCTACCGAACCTAATCCTAGATATTGCCACAACTCGGCCTTGGGGTTATCCCAGTACCTACCAATTCCGCAAAGCCAGGTAAAAACTATTCCAAATATCAAATAGGAATTTAAGATAGAACTGTCTAGTTTGATCGGTCGAAACGTAAGCAGTCTACATTCGTCAGATAAGATTTTCATCAATGCAGTCATAACTTTTGATCCGTATAAAGTTTAGTATGCTTACTACTTGGAAACATTATGCGCGAACTTTCAATTTCAAAAAGCACCCTTCAAATAAAAAGTATGGGAACTGAGAAATTGTCATGGTTATCAAGAAAAACGCCAAACTAGTGGAAACCACCAAACTACGGATTAAGCTATTTAATCACCTTGATTAACTGCCCTACTTTAGGCTCATCGCTCGGATAGAGGTCATTGATTAGTCGCAGTTGTGCCTCGGCGTAGTCGTCTAAGTTTGATGCCCTTGCTAGCGAGGCAATGGTGTCGCCGGCCTTTACTCTGACTAACTTAATCGTTCTGCCTTCGGCTAACTTTCGTTCGTTTGATTTTAAACGGCGTACGCTTTTGGCTACGTCTAAAACTTCTTGAGTAGGCATTGCCGTTTTTCCCACACCGGATAATAAAAAGGCTTGATTGCCTCGGTTTATCATCGCGACTCTTAGATTCTGCTGCTGACCTGTATTTTGATCGCTGATGGTAGCTACACCAGAGACCGCTTGGTCTTCGTTGGTGGGTACTCTCTGCGCATCTCGAAACTGAGGGAATTTAGTGCCTAAATAACGAACACCATCAACTGGTGGTGCGACAGAATCCATTCTTAATTGGATCAATTTGTCGCCGCTTGGGGCGATGGCCGCCAACACCGACTGACCGTTTTGAATCCGCCACCCCTCTGGAAACTCAATAAACAAATCTAATGACTTATGATAAAACTTATTGCCGCGAGTAATGCCTTGCTTTTCACTTTCGCCATAAGCCATGCCGTCGGTTAGGCGCAGAAAA
Source organism: uncultured Gammaproteobacteria bacterium (assembly GCA_964516915.1). Lineage (GTDB taxonomy): Bacteria > Pseudomonadota > Gammaproteobacteria > Arenicellales > Arenicellaceae > Arenicella. The sequence goes on along the minus strand of CAZEXS010000019.1, from coordinate 45,160 downwards.
CGGCCGTCATCAGGCGTTGGTTTAGTGGTATCTCGCAAGCGGTCTGCGGCCGAGATCACTTCTTGTAATCGTTGATCATTCTTGGGGTGAGTCGAAAATAGGCTGTGATAACCCTGCACTTGTCGACCTTCGCGCCGGGCTTTTTCAGCGGCAAATAATTCTTGATCTTTTAATATGCCGATTACGCCCACCATGTCGTCGGGTGAGTAGTTGTTTTGGGCTATGTATTCGGCGCCTAAACGGTCGGATTCCAGCTCTTGTTTTCGTCCATAGCCGCTAATCAGAGCCCCGCCAAGCATTTGAGATGCCTGAGCCAATTCTTGGCTGCCTGTTGCAATTGCCACGGCGGCAGTCGCTATGCCACCAATTTGCGCTTGTGCGGCACGTTGTGCGCCATGGGCGGCCGTCACATGCCCTATCTCATGCCCAATTACGCCAGCCAGATGCGCTTCTTTGGTCATATAAGCCATGATGCCACGCGTGATATAGATAAACCCACCCGGCAGAGCAAAAGCGTTCACTTGTGGGCTGTCGAGTAAGGTGAAGGTGAAATCCAGATTAGCGCGATGGCTTTTTGCAGCCAGTTTTTGGCCTATCTCGTTTACATAGGCTTGAAGTTCGGGGTCTTCATAAACGCTATATTCTTGCAGAATCTTTGGGTGATTGGCTCGTCCGGTTTGAATTTCCCAATCTTCGCCCATGGCAAATGTGCGAGCACCGGTCACAGGGTTTGTTGCGCAACCTTGTAAGACAACAATGCTTAAAACCAAAATAGCGAAACGCCAAACCTTACTTACGGCCATAAATACCTCAATACAACATCAAAATAAACGCTTGCTGAAACACCCTAGCAGGCGCAACAACCTAACTTTAAAACTACTTCTTAATGACTCGCTTGCCTTCTACCCAATTAAGAATAGGCTCCCATTCTTTCATGTCAGGCTTGGCATCCGATAAAGGCATTTCAAAAATACCTATGCCGCTGTCAGCGGCCTTAATATAATTTTGTGAATTGCGTAATGCACCGACAAATGGCACGTCTAAGGCCTTTAGAAATTTGGCTAATGCACGGTAAGAGGCGTAATTTTTTTGTGTGCGATTCGCCACCACGCCCAAGATTGCTTTTGATTTAGACTTTTTCAGTTGACCTAAAATATCGGCCACAAACGCGGCGGCAACACGCATATCAATCGCACTGGGCATGACCGGGATGATGACCACGTCCATTAGCTCCATTAAGCGCGCAACTTTTTTACTGTCGGTGCGAGCCGGACTGTCATAAATCACCCGCTGGGTGTCTTCATCAGGGTAGATTTTACCTAGCAAGCCATTGAAACCCTGAATATAGTTTTCAGATTCAGGCCTTACCTTTAGCCATTCCATGCTTGATTGTTGAGGGTCAAGATCTACCAGGGCAGTAGATGTATCCCACACCGCGTAATAAGTCGCCAAATTAGTCGCAATGGTGGTCTTTCCACAACCACCCTTCGGATTCACAACTAGAATTGAACGCATGCAAGGCTCCTAACAATAGCGGTAAAACGCCAGAATGGCGCAATTACTATGTCTTTTTTATTAGTTTATCTGCTGGCGAGCATACTATTTTTTCATTTTTTTGCCAACGTGGCATAGTCTGCCGTTTCATTTTTTAACCAAATTCAACGAAAACCACCGAATAACAAGCCAATCTCTCAGTAAAATAGAACCATAAAGCTCAATCGGGGCCCAAAATACGCTAACCGCCTAATAAACCGAGGAAAATGACGGCGCCTACCCACCCATTATTTAGAAAGGCTTTAAGACAATTACCCCGATCTCGCTCGGCAATAAGGCCTTGTTGGTGGTAAAACATCGCCACAACCACGGCTATAGCGACTAAAAACCAATCACTCAAGTTCTGCTCGGCCTTAAGCACCAGCAATAAAATGACGACCACCAGCTGCAATAAGCCAATTATCAGCCTATCGTACTGGCCAAATAGAATGGCGGTCGACTTCACCCCCACTTTTAGGTCATCTTCACGGTCAGACATTGCATAAGCGGTATCGTATGCCATAACCCAACAAAAATTTAAGCCCAGCAATAGAAAAAATGCAGCATTAAACGTTTGATCCGCAGCAACGTAAATCATGGGTATGCTGAATGAAAATGCGATTCCCAACACGGCTTGGGGTGCTTGAATAAATCGCTTCATAAAGGGGTAGATTATGGTCACCAACATGGCTGGCACAGCCCAAGGCCAAACCCGACTCGGCAAACAAAACAATAAGACCAAGGCAACTACGCCGAGAAAAGCAAACAACAGTAATGCATCTTTTGCTTTAAGGTGGCCAGCCGCTAATGGCCGGTCTTGAGTGCGTTCAACTAACGGGTCTATATCTCGATCTGCGTAATCATTGATCACGCAGCCCGCTGAACGCATGATGAAAACACCCAGAACAAACACCCAGAAAACCAGCGGAGCAGGAGCACCATCATTAGCAAGCCACAGGCTCCAAAGAGTTGGCCACAATAATAACAGCGTGCCAATAGGCCTATCAAAACGCATCAGGGCTAAATAATGTGGGATTTTGTCTATCATTGTTTTATCTGTTCTGCTGGTCATAAAGCTTAGCGTCAAACATCACTCTGCAAGCTTAATTCTGCTTTCTATGCATTAACATAATCTTCTTTGCTGCCAACCCACCTTTCGATAAGTGGTTCTACGTTTTGCGGCGTCAACTCTAACAATTGACTGGCGCTGTGTTCAATTTCTGGCAACAGATGTTGATCGCGTATCAGGTCCGCCACTTTGAACGTGATGCTACCGGTTTGACGCGTGCCTAATAGTTCTCCGGCACCTCTAATCTCCAGATCTTTTTGCGCAATCACAAAGCCATCATTGCTTTCTCGTAACGTTTTTAAACGCAGCTTTGCGTGCTGGCTTAGCGGCGTATGGTACAGCAAGATGCAAAACGATTGTTCGCTTCCGCGCCCAACACGCCCGCGCAACTGATGCAATTGTGCCAAGCCCATGCGTTCGGCATTTTCTATAACCATCAAGCTCGCGTTCGGCACATCGACACCCACTTCAATCACGGTGGTTGCCACTAATAGCTGTATATTGCCGGCACGGAACTCGGCCATTACGTCTTCTTTTTCTTTGGATTTTAATCGGCCATGCACCAGCCCAACGTTCAAACCAAGCAACATTTGCGCGAGCTCATCGGCGGTGTCGGTTGCGGCCTGAGCTTCCAAAACTTCAGACTCGTCGATCAACGGGCAAACCCAATATACTTGACGACCCTGCTCGCATGCGACTTTGACCCGTTGAATCACCTCTTCACGACGGCTTTGCGCCGGAATCACCACGGTTTCAACAATCTTGCGACCCGGCGGTAACTCGTCAATACTGGAAACATCAAGGTCGGCGTAAAAGGTCATCGCCAGTGTTCTTGGAATGGGCGTCGCGGTCATTAACAGCTGATGCGGCACTTGATTATCAGGGGTTTTGGCGCGCAACGCCAATCGCTGCTCGACACCAAAACGATGCTGCTCATCGATCACCACCAAACCAAGAAGACGATAATCAACGGCTTCTTGAATAAGCGCGTGCGTGCCAACCGCGACAAACAACTCGCCACTGGCTAGCTTGGCCATGGTTTCACGCTTTTGCTTGGCTGGGGTTTTACTGGCCAACCAACCGACCTCGATGCCGAGTGTATTAAACCATTCAGACAAGGTTTTAAAATGTTGCTCGGCTAACAATTCGGTTGGCGCCATTAATACCGTTTGCACTCGACAGGAGACGGCCTGCAACATCGCGGCGGCCGCCACCACGGTTTTGCCTGAGCCAACATCGCCTTGGATCAGCCGCATGGTGGGCATTTGCGTGGCAAGATCGCCAGCAACTTCAGCACACACGCGTTGCTGAGCGCCAGTTAGCGCAAACCCTAACTGATCTAAAAAACGTTGATTCAGCCCCTGATCAGGCTCAAGCAAGGGCGCTCGGTCACGCTCGCGTAAAGCACGTGTTTTACGCAAACTAAAGTGGTGGGCCAATAACTCTTCCATAATCAGCCGTTGGTGCGCGGCACTGCCCGCTTGTTGCATCGATGTGAGGTTTAGATCTGCGCTGGGTCTATGCAGTGTTTTCAGTGCGTTTGCCAAACTGGTGGCTTCATAGGCGCTTTGCATTTGCGTGGGCAAACAACGCGGGTCGATGAGTTCCGATAGTTCGGTGGGCGCTAAGCCAAGAACTTGGTCGGTCACTTTGCGCCACAGTAACTGGCTAACGCCATCAGTGGTTGGATAAACCGGCGTCAATGTGGTGTCCAAGCCACCGCTAGGTTCTTGAGCAGTGACGCGATATTCAGGGTGAATAAGCTCATAACCTTTTGCCCCACGCCGAACTTCTCCGAATGCTCGCACCCATAAGCCACGTTGAAAGCTCTTTTCTTGGGAACGATTAAAATGAAACATTCGAATGGTCAAACTGCCAGTGCCATCACTGATTTTCACCAGCAAACTGCGCCGACGACCGAACACCACTTGGGTTAAATCAATTTGCCCTATTACCACCGTTGACAACTCGGGTAACAGTGAGCCTATCGGCGACACCGTGGTTTTGTCTTCATAGCGATGTGGCAAATGAAACAGTACATCCTGAACCGTGTGCACGTGCAGCCGAGCTAATTTAGCCGCCATCTGCGGGCCTACCCCGCTTAATACAACCGTTGAATCATCTAGTTTTAATGTCATTGGCAATTCCTTTTGCTAATGTTAAAAAGAAAACCGTCAGTAAACGACGGCGTGATATTCAGCACTGACCAAGCAGCATTCCATCGAGTGGTGAAGACTTCAAAGTATGTTGGCCTTGAAACAAACACAAACCGCTAACTCGTGCTAAGTATGGCGTCAATTTCCACCATAACTCCTTTAGGTAAGGCGGAAACTTCAACGGCCGCCCGCGCCGGAAATGGCTCTTTCATATAGTCTGACATCACAGCATTAAGATCAGCAAAGTTGGCCAAATCCGTCACATAAACAGTCAGTTTAACCGCGTGAGCCAGAGACACTTCGGCCGCCTCGGTAATCGCCATTAAATTTTTAAATACTTGATGAACTTGGTCAATAAAGCCACCTTCGACCACTTGCATAGTCACAGGGTCAAGTGGTATCTGGCCAGAAACATACACAGTGTTACCGGTAATCACCGCCTGCGAGTATGCACCGATGGCGGCTGGTGCTTTATCAGTATGGACAATTTTTTTCATGCAGCAAGTTTGGCAGTAGTTACACAGATTCTCAAGATCTTTAAACCTACCAACACTCTAACTGCGACTAAATCTAACCCTTGTGACGAATTACTTTGCTCACATTTGAAGTGCGATAGATGGCTTTAATAATTGCCGCCAAATGCACCCTATCGTCCACATCGATTACAAAGTCCATTTGCCTAAGGTTGTCAGTGCCTTCGTGTAAATCAACATGATTAATGTTAGAGCCATTCTCAGCAATTGCCATTGCCACATCAGCAAACGCGCCGGAAACATGATTCAATTTTACTTGTAAACGAGCATGAAACGACTGATCCAAGTCTTTATCCCAATCGACCATTAAGCATTTTTCAGGCTGACGTTGTACTTCGCTGATATTCGGGCAATCGGTGGTGTGCACTGCCAAGCCGTGCCCCACGGTAAAGGTGCCCATGATCGAATCACCGGGAATCGGGCAACAGCATTTTGAATAGGTAACCAGCAATCCTTCTGAGCCGCGAATAATCAGCGGCACCTGTTCCGTTGTCTCATTGAGTGTTCCATCATCGGTCAGTTGAGCGATCTGTCGCGCTACTAAGTCGGGCAAACGATTGCCGAAACCCACCTCAATCAGTAGGTCAGACCATGTATCAAGCCCCAGATCACTCAGCAGTCGGTTCTTAACAGCCGCGGGTATTTTACGACGCCCAAACAAACGTTGCTTGGTTGCGCCAGCCAACAGGCGCTTACCCAGCTTAAGAGCGTCATCAATGGTTTGGTTTTTCAGATAATTTCGAATCTGGGTACGAGCCTTAGCGGTCACCGCATAATTCAGCCATGAAGTGGTCGGCCAGGAATTCTTCGAGGTGATGATTTCCACACTATCACCGTTATTTAATACGGCTGGCAAGGACGCTAGAGATTTATTGATTCGTGCGCCAGTACAATGATTGCCCACATCGGTGTGCACGGCGTAAGCGAAATCGAGTGCGGTGGAGCCGCGCGGCATTTTTTTGATGTCGCCCTGCGGCGTAAAAACATACACTTCATCTGGATAAAGGTCGGTCTTTAGATGTTCTAAAAATTCAACTGGGTTGCCGGTTTGATGTTTCGGGTCAAGCAAATCCAATAACCACTGACGCGCCAAATGGCTGGAATTTTCAGTACTGCCTTCGCCTTGCTTATAAACCCAGTGCGCGGCTACGCCCGCCTCTGCTACGTGATCCATTTCTTTAGTGCGAATTTGCACTTCTATATTGTCTCCCAGCGGGCCAAATACCACGGTGTGCAGCGATTGGTAGCCATTCGCCTTGGGAATCGCAATATAATCTGCAAACCGACCGGGAATGGGTTTATACACATTATGAATGATGCCCAGCACCCGATAGCATTCATCTACTGAGTTGACGATAATTCGAAAACCGTAGATATCATGAAGATCGTGAAATGACTTTTTCTTATTCGTCATTTTACGATAAATACTGTAAACGGTCTTACGGCGCCCTTTGACTGAGAAATCTTCTAGACCCGCAATTTCAATAGTTTGATTAAGCGCCTTTTGCAGCTTCTCAACGATTAATTTTCGATTACCTTCTCGCTCATCAATGGCTTTTAAAATGGCCGAATGTCGCTTTGGATAAAGATAGCTAAAACACAGGTCTTGGAGCTCTCGTGCCCAATGATAAAGCCCTAAACGCTCGGCAATAGGGGCATAAATATCAATGGTTTGCTGAGAGATGCGTTTCTGCTTGTCGGCATGCATAATTGTCAGAGTACGCATATTGTGCAGCCGGTCAGCCAACTTTATGATCATTACTCGCACGTCTTCCGACATTGCCATCAGCATTTTTCGAAAGTTCTCGGCTTCGGCCTCTTCCTTACTTTCGAACTTGATTTGGCCAATCTTACTTACGCCGTCGACTAACAACGCAATGTCTTCACCGAACTGTTCGACTATTTCTTCTTTAGTTGCATCGGTGTCTTCGATAACGTCGTGCAACAATGCGGCCATCAATGTTCGCGAATCCATCCGCAATTCAGCCAATGTTTCAGCAACCTCTATGGGATGATGAATGTATTGCTCACCCGATTTACGAGTTTGGCCACGATGGTACTTCTCAGCAAACACAAAGGCATGATAGACATCGTCTATCGCGTCTTGAGGTAAATAGGGGGTAAGTCGGTTTTTACAAACCGCACGAATCGCCTTCTCCGGCGAAGGAGTAAAAAAACGGCGCTTAGATAAGCTATATGGAGAAGGTTTTACTATCAAAGATTAAACTGCCTAATGGATAATTTACCGAGTATGCTGCTTGATAATGGGCTCTATCAGCTGGCACAAAAAAAGGGGCATCGCCCCTTTTTCAATAACCTCAAATTTCATGCCGAGCAGGCGTAAACCGAGGCCGGTGGCTAAATTGTCTATTCGGCAGTACCGCCAGTAGCGCCCGCAAGCTCGGCTTGCAATGCCGCTGTCAAAGCATCCAACTCAGTGGGTTCTGCTGGCTCTTCTTCGGTCGTAATCGCTTCTAACAACTCTTCTTCAGTCGGCTCTTTAAGAATATCGCGAGTCACTAAGCCATCGGCTATTTCGCGTAAAGCAATCACCGTTGGCTTATCATTCTCTTCTTCAACATAAGGCTCTGAACCCAACGAAATTTGACGCGCGCGCTTGGTTGCAACCAACACCAGTTGGAATCGATTATCCACATTGCTTAAACAATCTTCAACAGTAACTCGAGCCATAACCCACCTCTATAAATAATAGTATTCACCGTCTATGGACGTTGAATGATTTTGTAAATTTGATCACACACATTGAGCCATCTGACTCAATCTATCCAATTGGTATCTTACGCTTAGCGCCAGCTTTGCTGCATTAAACGGATACCCTTGAATGGCGTTTTAGAATTTGCGCTTTCAATCTTGGAGCTTGTGTTTACTGGCTAATCGCCAATCAAGTCTCGAACATTCAGCGTAAGGGGACGGATATTATCACTTTCACCAGCAAGAATCAGCGCTAAATCGCTCAAAGCCTCACTAAAATCGTCATTTAACACGATAAAATCAGCTTCAGAACAATGTTGCATCTCAGCCAAGGCCTGATTCATTCGAGCGGCGATTACTTCTTCGGAATCGCTGCCTCTATTGCGCAAGCGACGTTCTAGCTCAGTTACCGATGGCGGTAAAATAGACACACTTACCGCATCAGGCATTTGCTCGCGGACTAAACGAGCGCCCTGCCAATCAATATCCAACAATACGTTAATGCCTTGAGCCAGCATGGCCTCAACCGCGACTCGGGAAGTACCGTAGTAATTTCCGTACACTTGTGCGTGTTCTAAGAACACACCATCCTCTACCATTGTTAAGAATTCGTCTCGATCGACAAAAAAGTAATCCTGAGCATCGACCTCGCCCGGCCTGCGCGACCGAGTTGTATGCGATACAGACATTTTACAGTCTGCAGAACCGTCGATTAACGCACGGGCCAAACTGGTTTTACCGGCACCAGACGGCGCAGAAATAATAAATAACTTACCAATCACGGGAATTTCGCAACAACCTGGCCGCCATCATTTACGGCCATTAATAATGACAAAAAATAAAGTGGGTAGTGTACTCGAATAGTACTAACAGAATAAAGCCACAGAAAGCACTCGAAGGCTCAATTCTGGCTATTGTTCATCAATCAATTCACCCAAGCGCTGATAGCTTGCTTCTACTCGATCACTCCACGGCACTCCGAAGCTGATTCGCACAAAGTCTTTAAATTTATCACCGGGCGAGAATAGATCACCGGGGGCAATACTAATATTGTGTTCCAACGCGCTCTTAAACAGCTGGCTTCCATCACAGCCATTGGGTAATTGCACCCATAGTACGCTGCCACCTTTTGGGTCATTAACCTTGGTGCCAGCGGGAAAATGCTCTTGCACTAAGGCAAGTGCCCGTTGTTTGTTGGTTTTAAGTACATTTCGAAGCATTCTTAAATTGCGATCGTATTCTCCACTGGCGATGAAATCCGATAAGGTCCATTGGTTCAGCAACGATGATGAGCATGATAATGCGCGCTTAATGCGTTTTGCCTTCGCCAGATAACGCCCCGGCAACATCCACCCAATTCTATATCCCGGTGCGGCAGTTTTTGAAAAAGACGAACACGATAAAACCAAGTCATCGTTCGAATGACAGCGTGCCAAGCTGCCACGCTGTTCGGTAAAATACAAATCCCCATACACATCGTCTTCAATGAGCGGAATTGCCTTGGCTTCTAGCATGGCGACTATTTTTGCTCGCTGGGTATCGCTTTGAAATGAACCCAATGGATTACTCACCGAGCTGGATAACACGACCGCTTTAACTTTGTGACGCGACAATGCGGCCTCTAAATCGTCGGCACACACGCCATCTTGCGGACATAGCGGTATCTCTAGGGCTTGCATACCGAAACTTTCAATCAACTCAAGCACACCAAAATAGGTTGGAGATTCGACGGCTATAACATCACCCGCATTAGCCACGCACTGAACCGCAATGGCAATCGCCTCTTGACCACCATTTGTAATAATTACTTCATCAGGGTCTATATTCAAACCGTACTCTAAATAGCGACGCGCAAGCTGACGCCGAAGCGGCACAAAGCCTTCCATTGGCGCATAGGTAAGCGCTTTTTCGCCCGAACTGGCCAACACACGCCGCATGATTCGCGCCAACGCCTTGTCTGATGGATAGGCCGAAGACGGGTTGGCAAGGCCCAATGGAATTGAACCCGGTTGATGAATGGCGTCGAATACATCTTCAATCAGGCTTTGTTTTTTCACGGCACGCGGGCGTCGCCCAGCACGCACTTTTTTAGGTGCCACAATATCGCCCTGTGGCACCCTTAGAAAGTATCCCGATTTTGGCCTCGCCTCGACTAAGCCTAAGCGCTCTAACTCTATGTAGGCTTGCCTGACGGTCGGAATACTCACATTCAAAGAGCGACTAAACGATCGCAGCGAAGGCAGTTTATCGCCAGGCCTGAGCGCAACCGAGTCTCGCATGCTGAGAACCATCGCAATCACTTGCTGGTATAGAAACTCATTTTGTTTAGTTTGAATTGCTGTGGGCATGGTTCTATTCGCTCAAAAATCTGTATAGGTTACATTTAACCTTATCTGTATCTGTTATGTAAACAGATTTCACTATAAATTGGTTTTATCACGTTAACCACAGCCATAGAGAGCACCACAATGAGAAATGCTATTTTGTATGTCAGCACCGTTTTAATTTGGGGCTCAACATGGCTAGCCATAGAATATCAAGTTGGCCAAGCCTCGGTATTTGCTTCAGTGTTCTACAGGTTTGCGATTGCCGCAGTATTAATGTGGGCTTATTGTCTTTGTTTTAAGGTAAACATGCGCTTCTCACTTAAAGGTCACACCTTTATTCTGTTGCTGGCCCTGTTTAACTTCAGCTTGAATTACGTACTGATCTACCAATCGCAGGTTTACTTAACATCGGCCATGACCTGTATTGTGTTTTCCACCATGCTGGTAATGAACATCGTTAATACCAAGCTATTCTTTGGCGACACCATTGCGCCAAAAGTCTATGCCGGGGCAGCCTTAGGCTTACTTGGATTAGTTGTACTTTTCTGGAATGACCTAAAATTCAATGACTCTGGCGCATTTTACGGTTTAGCGTTTGGGCTTGGCGCAGCCTTAGTTGCCTCAATTGGCAATATGGTGAGTGTTAGAAACTCACGCGCCAACATGAACTTGCTGGCTGTTAACGCTTGGGGCATGCTCTACGGCACCTTGGCACTCGCCTTGATGATTGTCTTCACGGGGGCTGATTTTTCGGCTTCTTGGCAAACTGAATACATCCTATCATTGCTGTACTTGGCCGTATTCGGCACGGTGATAGCGTTCGCTACCTACTACGCATTGCTCAACGATATGGGGCCGGAAAAAGCCAGCTATGCGATTGTGCTTTTCCCAGCTGTGGCGGTACTTTTGAGTAGCTTGTTTGAGGATTTCACTTGGTCGAGCAATACCTTCCTCGGATTCACATTAGTATTAGTGGGTAACGCGGTGATATTGACGCCCATCGATAAAATCAAATTATGGGCCTGCCGACTCTCTAGCTCAACCGTGTCCTAGACTTTTAGGCTTTTAGACCTTGAATCTAAGATTGGCATTGGTATCGGCATTGTCGTAGTGAGTATGAGCTATAGCGTAGACTCACCAAACTGATAACGCAAACCGACAAACGCCGTGCGCGGCATGCCGGGAAAATACCGCTCTTGGGTGAACGCGGTAAAATCCGCCCGTTCGGCGTAGGCTTGATCAGCCACGTTAAGCAATCTAGCACTTAACTGCAAACGAGGGCTGAACTGATGAGTCAGCCTTAGATTGACTACCTCATGCCCCGGGTATTCACGCAAGTTCTCTGGCTCAAGAAAATACGCGCCTACATGTTGAACCTGCAATTGCATAGACAAGTCAGATCTAGGTTGCCAAGTTAAGGCAGCATTGATTTGGCTACTAGGCGCGGTATCCACTTCATTGCCATTAATGTTGATTCCACCGGAAATTTGATCTGACGCGTATTCGTGCTCAGACCATGTGCCGGACAATGCCCAACGCCATTGATCAGAAGCCAAATAGTCAAGCGATACTTCCACACCTTGGCTATCAACCTTATTGCCATCTAAGTTAAAAAAGTCGCTATCTCGAATAATCACATTGGTTTGCGAGAGTGAGTAAATTGACGCCGATAACTGCAAATCGTGCCGTTGATAGCTCACGCCAATTTCAGCATTGCGTGCATTTACGCTTTCCAATTCAGCCACTTGCTGCTCTCTCTGTAAACGATACAATTCTGCCGCTTGTGGGGCTCGGAATGATGACGCGAGCGAACCGTATACGCGAACGTATTCATTCAACTGATACCGCAGCTCCAACTTAGGTGATAAGTCGGAAAACGAGTCTTTACGATCGGCTGGCCGAGAATAACGACAACCGCCAAAACCGCATTCGGTTCCATCGTCTCGAGTACGCCCATCCAGGCTATTATTATCGTAATCGTAGTTTAAACGCTCAGCGCGAGCACCAGCTAACACACTTAAGCGGTCATTGACCCGCCAATCCAAATGCGCAAACAAGCCAAACTGCTGTGCGTCCACCGTATAATCGTATTGCACACCAACCGGTACAGTGGCTTGCAAAAACGCCGACCCAGGAGTCGGTTCATCTTGTGATTGAATTAGATCTGAATCTGTAAAATCCGCATCGAACCCTATCGCCCAATTAACGTTGTCGTTGATTTCACCACGCAATGAACTTTGCCAGCCCGCACCAAATTGTCGATTCTGTTCTAAAGGGTCCCCCGGTAAGAAGTGCAAGCGAAAGTCCATATCCGTGGCACGTAGGTAAGGCGTGATTTGCAGTTGATGCCCTGACGCAATGGTTCTCGAAAAACTTGCCCAGGCTCGTAAGGCATCAGACTTACGGAAAGCTTGAGGGTCCAGGTTTTGCGCTGCTAAAGTCGAATCGCGAAAACTGTCTAGCCCTTCTATAAAACCAGCGGTTTGCTGATCCAGACGGGTCGCAGTAAGCCCTGCTTTGACCTGCCAATTGGCAAGCATTTGCTGGTGTCGCCAACTCAATTTGTGTTGCTGGTAACCTGAGTCTTCGCGAAATGAATCAGTGTCAGTACTGGTCAAATACAGCGCGCCCTGCGCACTATCGATCGCTGACTGACCGTAGGAAAACACCCCTTTGATGCGTCGATAGTCATGTTCACCGATCTCAACACTAATACTGTCTGTAGGATTAACAGGCAGTTGAACATTTATACTGCCAGTGAGCGCATTTGAGCCGTAAAAGGAGGTGCCTGGGCCTCGCGTGACCTCAATTTGTGATGCCTGCTCATAATGTGTATCGAACAATTCATTCACGTTACAAAACGCCGGTCCCCGCACGGGCAGGCCATCCTCCATGATTAACACATTGCCACAAGCACCCGCTCCGGTTAATACGGCACTGCGAATACCCGGCAACGATTCTTGGCCATCACCTCGCTGCAAACTCACGCCGGGAACCTGACTGAGCTGCTGTTGAATGTGTTCAGCCTGAGTAATCAGAAGTTGCTGAGAATTAATAACCGATATATTACTGGGCGCCGAAAGCAAGGGCTGTTCGGTGCGAGTCGCCGATACCACAAGCGTCTCGACAAAAGATTCACTGTTGCTAACCGGCACAAACTTATTGTTAGCACTGTTTTCTGAGCTCTCTTTAGAACTCTCT
>CAZEXS010000019.1:28056-31529 GCA_964516915.1 uncultured Gammaproteobacteria bacterium | reverse complement strand
AACCGGCACAAACTTATTGTTAGCACTGTTTTCTGAGCTCTCTTTAGAACTCTCTCTAGAACTATGCTGGGCTGCCGCGACATTGAAATAAATCGAAAACAAAAGCGTAAGAACACAGACAGAAAACCTAATTTTCATAAAAAACCTGAAACGACAAAAGTCATGAACCGTGAACGCGACATATCAATATCCGCGCTCGTTGATAATTATTGTTCACTAGTGTGCAATACATGGCTGCGTAATATAGTCAATGAGCGCATGTTGGCTGAATTTCAATGCCATAAAAAAGGCGCCTACCGAATTAGGTAAGCGCCCGTTTTATAATTTTGTGACGCTAACTAGGCGTTTGCGCCGCCGCATTTTCATCTTTTTCTGCACCCATCGAAATTTGCGCAATTTTCTCACCATCGCTGTATTGATTATGGAATCGAATCAAATTATTCAATTGATATAATGAGATCAATAATGAATAGATTGGTGCCAAATAATTTTTTTCACGCAGCTCTTTAAATTGCTCCTCCGATAGTTCGGCTAATTTAGCCTCGTCAATCGTATTCAACCCTTTCAAGGTATTCACTTTTCCGGCTTGGTAGTTAACCGACACATCGATTGGCTTAATCAAACCAATTTCATCCAAGTGTTTGGTGAATTGAAAGGTATGCAGATCATTGCGCATATCTTCTTGAAGAATCTGCGTGATACGCGATAAACGTGGCCCCGCTTTTTTTTCATCTTCGAATAATGGCTCGCCATCATCTTTAGAAAATGCTGAATGCTCAGGGTCAATACCGATGGTAAATTTATTTTCTTCGGTTGCATGTCGCATCAAGAAAAACGGATACGTCATCATCGAGGTGGGCTGAAAAATGCCTTGCCACTGATCATCACGTACCATTAAGTTTTTTTCGACTTCTAAGGAAGTGATGGCCGAAATAACCCAATTTGCTTCAGCATCGGTTCTGGTTAAAAACACGGGTAACTCACAGGCCGCACGACTGACTTCAGAAACACGTAAGCTTAATATATGAGTATTCTTGGCAACAGCTATGGCCGCCTGAGTGTTTACCTTTAGGTCGCCGTGCGCTTCGTGGGTTAATTCTACTAATTCTGCCATTTTTCTAATTTAGGTTGGTTCAAGTTATTTAAGGGTTTTGATTGCTAAGCTTACAATTGTAATTAATTGGTCAGCCATAGTAGGCTTATTGCTCAGCTTTTCTGGTGCGGCATAAGCACTTAACAGTGCGCCACAGCCAAGACACCATACAATACAACACATCCAGCGTACTCGCAGCTTGAATTAACGGGATTACACCAACAAAATTTAATCATCTTGCGTACTAGATTGTTTGGTCGCTGATGAGAACGCATTTAATATAAACTGATGGCTAAATTTACGGCCAATTACCGACTTTCGCTACCTACTTTCGCTACCTACTTTCACTACCTACTTTTGCCGATGAAAATTTCTGAGCTTTATATTCACCCTATCAAATCCACGGCCGCCACCCAGGTTGAGTCGATAATGTACACAAATCTCGGCCCTCAGTTTGATCGCCAATGGATGATTGTTGATAAAAATGGTGTGTTTCTTAGCCAACGAGTACTACCGAAAATGTGCCTGATTAGAGCAACACCTCAAGCGTCTAGTACGGGGCCAGCGACAATTCATTTATCCGCACCTGCAACAACAGGCATTGTCGCATCCTCAAGCGGAAAAATTATTGATGTCGAAGTTTGGGGTGACCGTGTGAAAGCCCTCGACTATGGTGATGAAGTTGCGGCTTGGCTTAGTAAGTTGTTAGACAAGGAGTGCAGGCTGGTTGGCGTGTCGGACGTGACATGCCGTTTAGTTGACCCTGATTATGCCAACCAGAACCAAACAGTTGGCTTCGCGGACGGCTTTCCCACCCTGGTGGTTGGCCAAGCATCGCTTGATGAATTTAACATCGAACTAGCGAAACGTGCAGAGTCAAATATGGCGCAAATAGACGAGGGTACCCAGGCTTCATCACCCCCCATCGACATGCGACGCTTTCGACCTAATATTGTGATATCAGGCAGCGCACCCTACGCGGAAGACGGCTGGACCGGCATAAAGGTCAATGACATTGAGTTCAGTCTTGTCAAAGCATGCTCACGCTGCATTATGCCGTCTATCAACCCTGATACCGGCGTTAAAGAAATGCAGGTCAATCAAACGCTTTTACAGACTCGTCGGCGAGACCGACAAACATATTTTGGCCAAAATGCCTTGCATGAAGGCACTGGAGAAATACGCGTCGGCGATACCGTGGAATTGATTTAGTCGAAACCCTGTGTGAAATTTAACCAACACTTAGTTCGAGATAAGGTTTACACACTGGTCGAGGGCATTCAGAACTTCCCCCGCATCTTTTAACTTTTTAATTTTTTGAAAGGCAAACTCGGCCTCACCGTAGTTAACCTTAAGAAAGCCTAACCATTGCTTAGCGCGATTACCCACAAAATGTGGGTGCTGATTTTTAGAGCGACTAAGATAGCTTATTAGCACCTCGAGCACCATCGACCAAGCCAGTGGTTCATATTGCACATTATTAGCTTTCGCTTTTATCTGTGAAGGCAAATCTGGTATCCGCAAAGCACCTCGCCCCAACATTAAATGCTGTGCCGAACTTAGCTTTAGCGCTTGGTCAGCCGAATCAGCGCACCAGATATCACCATTGATGGTTAACGGCACTGCAGCCAAATCAGCCGACCTGGCTATTCGAGCAATTTCATGCCAATGGGCTGGTGGTTTATACGCCATTTCTTTAGTGCGCGCATGAATGCAGAGCTCACTGGCACCGGCATCGAAAATGCCTTGAGCGATTTCTTCTAGATCTTCTGTGTGACTGAAGCCGAGCCGAATTTTGGCGGTCACTGGAATGCTCGGTTCAACTGCGTCGCGCACTTCGGCGACGATTTGCGCTACCCGCTTAGGCTCACGCAACAACACTGAACCGCCCTCTCGTCTATTGACGGTTTTAGATGGGCAACCAAAATTCAAATCGATACCCGGTGGAGCAAGCTGGGCAACTCTGGCGGCATTAATCGCCATCCATTTTGCATCGCCACCCAATAGTTGAACGTAGACAGGCACACCCGAATCAGTGACACCCCCCTTTTTAAGTTCCGACGAAAAACGAAAGAACACATGCTCAGGAATTTTTTGCTCAGTCACGCGCACAAATTCGGTGACACAGCGATCTATGCCGCCCAGTGAAGTGAAGACTTCACGCATTTCAGCATCAATCACACCCTCCATTGGTGCCAAACTGATATTGGTGCTAGCCGTTAATGCCACTTGTTTGATCTCATTACTCGTTAGGCTTCAAAAAGTGTGATTATAAAGCAAGCTATCAAAACATCTTCGGCTTAGTCACTATTGAATAACAAAAAATCGGACACCAGCACCACAACTCCACCTCTCCGATGTTCTTCAAAGCTCAAACCTT
>CAZEXS010000019.1:8663-27956 GCA_964516915.1 uncultured Gammaproteobacteria bacterium | reverse complement strand
TCGGACACCAGCACCACAACTCCACCTCTCCGATGTTCTTCAAAGCTCAAACCTTTAGCAAAGCGGTGGCTCATCAATAGAAATAAAGTTTACCGAACTTGGTATTAGAATTTGCGATACGCCACTTTTATCGCTAAGCCGAACGGGCCCCAAGACACGAAAAAGCCGCGGCACAATTCATACCACGGCTTTTGCGAAAAGAGTTAGAACTCGAAATGTATACGAACTCTAGCGACTAAAGATCAAAGCGATCGAGCTGCATTACCTTTACCCATGCCTTAACGAAGTCGTTAACAAAACGCTCCTTAGCGCCATCGTAAGCGTAGGCCTCGGCAACGGCTCGCAGCTCGTTATTTGAACCAAAGATCAGGTCTACCGGGGTTGCAGTGTATTTAACTTCGCCAGTTGACCTATCAGCACCTTGATACACACCTTCGACGTCAGTTTTACTCCAGACCGTCGACATATCCACCAAGTTCACGAAAAAGTCATTGCTTAAGGTTCCAACCTTGTCGGTTAACACCCCGTGTTGGCTGCCGCCCACATTGGCGCCTAACACACGCATTCCACCTAACAGAACCGTCATTTCAGGAACCGTTAAATCCAATTGATCAGATTTATCAATGAGCATTTCGGTGGGAGATTTATAGCTTGTTGTGGCGTTAAAATAGTTTCGAAACGCATCGGCTTTTGGCTCTAACAAATCGAATGAACTAACATCAGTTTGAGCCTGGGTGGCGTCACCACGGCCCGCCGCAAACGGCACATCAATATCAACACCAGCATCACTCGCGGCTTTTTCAATCGCCGTGGATCCCGCTAAAACAACTAAATCAGCCAAAGAAACCTGCTTACTTCTTGATGTCTTATTGAAGTCTGCTTGAATAGCACCCAGTTGATCCAAAACCTTTGCTAACTGAACGGGTTGGTTAACCGACCAATCTTTTTGAGGCGCCAAAGAAATTCGAGCGCCGTTGGCACCACCACGCATATCGCTGGCTCTAAAGGTCGCTGCAGATGCCCAAGCTGTGCTCACCAATTCTTGCACTGTCAAACCCGAGGCAAGGATCTTCTTTTTAAGTTTAGATACGTCGCGAGAATTTATCACTTTGTAATCAGCGCTGCTGATTGGGTCTTGCCAGATTAGTTCTTCACTTGGTACATCAGCGCCCAAATAACGAGCCCGCGGACCCAAATCGCGATGAGTCAATTTATACCAAGCCTTGGCAAACGCCAAACTGAATAACGCCGGATCAGCTAAAAAACGTTCAGAAATTTTCTTGTATTCCGGATCAAATTTTAATGCCAAATCGGCCGTCGTCATTACCGGTGGATTTTTCTTGCCTTTAACGTGCGCGTCTGGCACCGAAGTATGCAGAGCTTCATCCACGGGCACCCATTGAATCGCCCCCGCCGGACTGCGCGTTTGTTGCCAATCATTGTTCAACAAGTTTACTAAATAAAGCGACGTCCAGCGCGTTGGTGCTTGTGTCCAGGCACCTTCTAGGCCACTGGTGAAAGTGTCTTCAGAGTGTCCTTTACCACAGCTATTTTTCCATCCAAAACCCTGCTCTTCAATACCCGCCGCACCCGGCTCTGCGCCGACGCATTTACTTGCTTTATGCGCGCCGTGCATTTTCCCAAAGGTGTGTCCACCGGCAATCAATGCAACGGTTTCTTCATCATTCATCGCCATACGACCAAATGCTTCGCGTATATTTCTAGCTGAAGCGACGGGGTCTGGCTTGCCCATAGGTCCTTCAGGATTTACGTAAATCAAACCTTGATGCGCCGCACCCAGTGGACGCTGTAACTTACCATTGCTGTCACGACGATCACTGGCTAACATTTCGACTTCTGGCCCCCAATAAACCAGATCAGGTTCCCAGTCGTCATGCCGACCACCCGCAAAACCATAGGTTTCAAAACCCATATTCTCCATTGACACATTGCCCGCCAAGATAATCAGATCGCCCCACGAAATGGATTCGCCGTACTTTTGCTTGATCGGCCATAGCAGTCTGCGCGCTTTGTCTAAGTTGCCATTATCGGGCCAACTATTTAGCGGGTTAAAACGTTGTTGGCCACCGTCGCCACCACCGCGCCCATCAAGGGTTCGATAAGTACCCGCACTGTGCCAAGTCATACGAATAAAAAACGGCCCGTAATTGCCGAAATCGGCGGGCCACCAATCTTGCGACACAGTAAGCAATGCGTCGATGTCGTTCTTTACCGCTTCCAAGTCAAGATTCGAAAAGGCCTGGGCGTAATCAAAGTCATCACCAAGTGGGTTTGAACGCTGATCATGATCACGTAAAACACTAAGATCCAGTTGGTCGGGCCACCAAAACCGATTGCTTTTCGCCTGCCCTACTTGCACTTTCCCCATACCAGTCGCGCCCTTGGGCTTAGAGATAGTCGATGCGTCAGCAAAAGATACAGTGGGCATCAACGCCACACTGCATACCCCTGCGATTGCCGTTATTGAAAACAGTTTTCGAAATTTCATTGTTCCGCTCCTTAAAGTAGTTAGTTAATTACAGAGCGCTATCTATTAAAACTGTTTTGCCATGGCTCTGCGAATTGAGTACAGGTCGAGTATTCTCCAACTGCTTATCTTTAAGAAAACGACCTCACCAGACCACTATATAAGCTTGGCAGTCATACAAACATTGATATAACTTGAACACTATGATCAAAAAAACTGCACAACGGCACTCGTCGAGCACCGGCAATTAGAAACCGTAGTCATCGATCAGGTTATTTTTTAAGTGCGGCCGCTAACTTTGCCGCCATGGCGTTATTACCCATGGGCTTGGCTTGTTGAGGTTTCCGGTTCTGTACAGGGCGAGCATTGTTCGGCTTTCGGGCACCCGAACCTGCGCTGCGGTCTCGTTGATCTTGTTTGGTATCTTGAAGGCGCATGGTCAAGGCTATTCGCTTACGTTGCACATCAACTTCCATAACTTTCACTTTAACGATCTGACCTGCTTTAACAACCGTATGAGGGTCTTCAACAAACTTATCGGCCAAACATGAAATGTGTACTAAGCCGTCTTGGTGCACACCTATATCAACAAATGCACCGAAATTGGTGACGTTAGTGACCGTCCCTTCAAGCACCATGTCTTCAGCTAAATCTTTGATACTCTCGACACCGTCTTTTAAGTTGGCCGTTGTGAATTCGGGCCGAGGGTCTCGGCCAGGCTTGTCCAGCTCATTAATAATATCTGTGATTGTCGGCACACCAAATTGTTCAGTGGTGTAGTCTTCGGCCCTTAAGGTCTTTAGAAACGATGAGTCGCCGACAATCGAATTGATTTCGCGACCGCTTTTCTTCGCGATTGCTTCGACCACTGAATAGGCTTCTGGGTGCACGCCCGAAGAATCCAATGGATTGGCATTACTGCTAATAATGCGTAAAAAACCAGCGGCCTGCTCAAAGGTTTTATCGCCAAGCCGAGGTACTTCTTTGAGTGATTCGCGTGAGGTAAATTCACCGTGAATATTGCGATGCGCCACTATATTATTGGCAATGGTTTCATTAAGGCCTGAAACTCGTTTTAACAGGGGCATAGAGGCCATATTCAAATCCACACCCACATCGTTTACACAGTCTTCAATAACGGTATCAAGCTGGCGCCCTAACTGAAATTGATTTACATCATGTTGGTATTGGCCTACGCCTATCGACTTAGGTTCAATCTTGACCAATTCCGCCAATGGGTCCTGAAGACGACGCGCTATGGATACCGCACCGCGAATAGTGACATCTAAGTCAGGAAACTCTTTAGCGGCGAACTCTGACGCGGAATACACCGACGCGCCGGCTTCGTTCACCATTACCTTTTGCAGCTTTAGTTCTGGGTGCCGCTTTATTAAATCACCGGCCAATTTATCGGTCTCGCGAGACGCCGTGCCATTACCGATGGCCAATAATTGAGCACCGTGCTTTTTCGCCAGAACAGCCAATTCGGCAATTGAGCGATCCCATTGATTTTTCGGAGCATGTGGATAAATGGTGGCTTGATCTTTATATTGGCCGGTACTGTCGACAACCGCTACTTTTACACCGGTCCGTAAGCCCGGGTCGAGACCAATTGTGGCTTTTGCGCCGGCCGGAGCCGCAAGCAGCAAGTCCTTTAAGTTCATAGAGAAAACTCGAATTGCCTCAGCCTCGGCTTGCTCTTTTAAGTTCATCATTAAGTCGCCACTGATATGCAATAGAATCTTAATTCGCCACGTCCAACCAACAACTTGCGCTAACCACTTATCAGCTGGCCTACCTTGTGCAGAAATACCAAAATTCTTGGCAATCATTTGCTCACACGGGTGAGCTATATCACCAATCCAGCCACCATCAGGTGCTTCGATATCTAGGGTAGAGATTAAAATGCCTTCATTGCGCCCGCGAAAAATGGCCAAGGCTCGGTGTGATGGTATTTTTTTATAGGGTTCCTGGTAATCGAAATAGTCTCGGAATTTGGCACCTTCTTGTTCTTTATCTTTCGCAACACTGACACTCACAACTGCGTTTTCATCTAAGTATGTACGAATTTGATTCAACAACGCTGCGTCTTCAGCAAACCGCTCCATTAAGATAGCTCTTGCGCCCTCTAGTGCCGCTTTTACATCCACCACCGGAGTTTCGTCGGATGTGTTCAGGTATTTACTCGCTTCTTCTTCCGGGGTCAGCATTGGGTCGTCCAGCAAGGCGGCCGCTAAAGGCTCCAAACCGGCCTCGATCGCAATTTGTCCTTTCGTACGCCGTTTCTTCTTATACGGAAGATATAAGTCTTCCAACACAGTTTTGGTTTCGGCTGCGTTAATCGCTTTGGATAAATCGGCGGTCAGTTTGCCTTGCTCATCAATGCTGCCTAGTATGCTTACACGACGTTCTTCGAGTTCGCGCAGGTATTTGAGACGCTCTTCCAATGTACGAAGTTGAGTATCATCTAAACCACCCGTTACCTCTTTACGGTAACGCGAGATGAACGGCACCGTTGAACCTTCATCAAGTAAGGCAACGGCTGCAATAACCTGTTTTTGATTTACTGGGGTGGATGCTTGAGATAACTCACTCGCGATACGGGATTCAATAGACTGCATGGTAAATTTAAGTGTGGCGGATATTTTCAGGCGGTGATTATCAAGCCTTATTCAACGATGTTCAAGTAAAGACTCTGCCTGTATTTACTAGGCATTTGTAGCGGATTTGAAGTGCATTTGGCATAAAAAAACACTATTTGAAAAAAAAACTTGCAGTCATTTCATTTTTTACGACAATGCAGTCTGGGTATTGGATAGTTGTCTACGTTGTTCGTAAGGCTCAGTTACAAACAGTAGCAGTTGAATGGCAAATGGATCCAAACAAACTTTCTGTTCACGCAACACTATTGTGATTTACGGCAAGAGGGAGTTAGGAGTATGGCATATAAAATCAATATATCTGATCTAGCGCTAAGTCAGTTGAATGCCGCCTGCCTGACCCAAATCAGCAAATTTGCGGTTGCACTGGAACAATTAGATGGAAGAGTTCTAGAGCTTAGAGGTAAGGACTTGATGCAAGAAGTGGTTCAGATAGCCAAATCGACAGACGATGTGGTTCTGCAAACGCTTTACCACGGATTAAAACAAGAAATAAAGAAGCATATTAACAGTCCAAAATTCATCAAACTAAACCCACAAGTAAGTAGTGTGGACATGCAAAGTTCGGACTTTGATAAACTAGACCCTGACAAACATAAAAAACATTAAATTTATTGGCCGTGACCTGCTGCAAGGATGTTCAGCTCTGTATATGCAGTTGACATTTAAACTTCTTTTGTCACGATTCAGCACGACACTCACGCGACACTAACACGACGGCCAGGCGCGCGACGCGGCTTTAAGCATTGCGCTATATGACAGTTATATGACCTGCTCGTGACAAACACCTGACATGCTCTGTTCTTAGTGTTTAGATGTGATAACTTTGTCTCACACACAAACAATCACTTCTAAGGAGCAACCAATGGGCATTACGAAAGGCAGAGTATGCAATCTCTTCGCTATCCAATGCACGGCGATCTTAGCAACAATCAGTTTATCACTAATGAGCTCGGCGAGTGCGCAACCGTCAGCGACACTGGAATTCAAGCGCTGCAGTGTGGTTGTACAAAGCATCGAAATTGATGCTGAGTGCGCCACCTTTAAACGTCATGAAAATCCCAGCGACACGAACAGTAAGCTGCTTGAACTCTCTGTCATCAAGCTACCGTCACATTCTTCAGAGCCAACACCCGACGCATTCACTCTTATACAGGGAGGGCCCGGGGGTTCCTCGATCGACTTAGCGGTCACCTATAACCACGTATTGGATAAAATTCGACGTAAACGAGACATCATCGTCATTGACCAACGCGGCACCGGACGTTCAAATCTACTTACTTGTGATATTGATGATCTTTCCAGTCAATTGGATCTTGCCTACACCAAGAAGCTCTCGAAGGAGTGTGCAGAGAAACTATCGGTCAAAAATGACTTGCGGTTTTACACCACCAGCATCGCCGTCGATGACCTAGAAGCGCTTAGAATAGCCGCGGGCTATTCGCATTTTAATTTGTACGGAGTTTCGTACGGTACGCGCGTGGTTCAACACTACTTGAGAAAATATCCGAGCAGCGCGAGGTCTGCGGTGATAGATGGCGTTGTACAGGTCGGTCTAAATTTAGCCGGCGCCGAAATTGCACGGCGCTGGGAAGACAGTTTCGAATCAATAAATAAACGCTGCCAAAACGACAATGACTGCAATAGCAGCCATGGTAATTTGCGAACCACTTACAACGCACTTCAAGACCGATTCAAGGCTGAGCCGGTAAAAGTTAACCTGCCACACCCGACAACCGGTTTAGAAACGGACTATACGTTCAATGAAAACAGCTTGTTTATTGCGATGCGCTTGATGGCTTATAGCACTGAAGGGTCAGCGCTTATTCCACTCTTATTAAGCGAAGCATTGAAGGGCAACTATCGATTTGCCGCAAGTCAAATCATCATCTTAGAATCCATATTCCAAGATCAGTTTGCCATAGGCATGCACAATTCCGTAATGTGCGCTGAAGACGCCCCGTTTGTCACCAAGCAAGATCAAGCCAGGGCGAAAGGAACCATAGCCACAGAACTGATGTCACAGTCTCTTTTAGCCACCTGCGATGCATGGCCTCAAGGCGTTCTAGATGATCAATTTCATCAGCCGTTTAACAGCGACATACCCACCTTGATTCTCTCTGGAGAAACTGACCCAATCACGCCCCCGGCTAACGGCGAAATAGCTTCAAACATGTTCTCAAATAGTAAACATATTGTGGTGCCGGCGCATGGGCATGGCGTGATGGCTCGTGGCTGTGTACCTAACCTGGTCAACCTTTTTATTAACACAGCGAGTTTTGAGGGGGTTGACGAAACATGCACAGAACGTGAGAACCACATGCCAACTTTTAATACTTTGACGGGGCCAAGACCATGATAGCAACCGATAATTTGAGTAAGTCTTTTGGCGATGTTCAAGCCGTAGACAAGGTTAGTTTTTCAGCCGAAGACGGTAAGATAACTGGACTTTTAGGCCCAAATGGTGCAGGAAAATCGACCACTTTGCGCATGCTCTACACAGTATTTAAACCTGACCATGGAACCGCGACAGTCGATGGGTTTGATATTCAAAAACAATCGCTGCAAGTTAAGTCTAGCATCGGCGTGCTCACCCACGGCGCCGGTATTTACGAACGCTTGAGCGCGCGTGAAAATGTACGATACTTTGGACAGCTGCACGGCTTGGCCGGCAAAGCGCTTGATAGTCGTATCGACGAACTTGCTGAAATGCTGGAAATGCAAGATTTCATAGAACGCCGAGCCAAAGGCTTTTCTCAAGGCCAAAAAACCAAAGTCGCTCTTGCACGCGCATTGGTTCATTCACCCAAAAACATATTGCTTGATGAACCCTCGAATGGTTTAGACATTATGGCAACCCGAGGGCTGAGAAAGGTTATCTCGCGCCTTAAAGAAGCCGGTCATTGTGTGGTTTTTTCCAGCCATATTATGCAAGAGGTTGCCGCACTGTGCGACGAAATTGTCATCATTGCGCAGGGCTCAATAGCAGCTCAAGGTTCACCCACACAACTACTCGAAACCACAGGCGAAACTAGCCTTGAAGATGCATTTGTTAAAGCCGTTGGCTCTGAGGAGGGACTAATCTAATGACAACCACCACACTAAACTCGAATTTAAATGAGTCATTAAATCGTTTTCACGGATTAATGGTGATATTAAAAAAAGAGATATTGGATAACTTTCGCGATCGCCGCACCTTAATGACACTTGCTTTCTCGATTATTATTTCGCCAATATTTATTATCGGGATCCAATGGTTCGCAGAAGAGAAAGTGAAAACTGAAACAGACCCAGTGACTGCAGAAGCGTTTGAATTGCCGGTTATTGGTGCCGAACACGCACCTAATTTAATGCGTTGGTTAGAGCAGCATAATATCGCCATCATTGATCCACCAAGTGACCCAGAAGCCTCGATAAAAAAAGGAGATCGACGGGTCGTAATGGTGGTGAATGAGTCTTACGCCAGCAATTTTGAGTCGGGCAAACCCGCACCAATCAAGCTGATTCACGACAGCTCTATTTCTGGGCTTGAGCAGCTTGGCATGCACACGGTGCAGCAATCACTCACGGCCTATAACAGTCGGCTGGGGGCGTTACGTTTACAAGCAAGAGGCGTTGACCCAGGCATTCTAAAAGCCATTCAGGTGAATATCTCTGATGTTGCCACTCCCGAATCTCGTAATACGCAAATACTAAGTATATTCCCGTATCTGACCCTAATGATGATCATGTTCGGCGGCATGTATTTGGCGATTGACTCAACCGCCGGGGAACGAGAGAAAGGGTCGCTAGAATCACTATTAACCTTACCGGTAGAGCGCGGCCACGTGTTGCTCGCTAAGCTTTTAGCCACTGCCTTCTTCTCGGGGTTGACCTTCTTTTTGGCGCTTTCTGGCCTCGCAGTAGCGTTAAATTACGCGCCAGTTGATTCGATCGATATAGTAATTGAGCCAGGGCGACTACTTTATGTGTTTTTAGCCTGTTCACCCTTTGTTATGGTCGGCAGTTCGATACTGATATTAGTAGCCTCATTCACCAAGAGCTATAAAGAAGCGCAATCTTATCTTGGCTTTATTACCATGTTGCCAGTGATGCCGTTAATCTTCCTGGCATTCCTTTCGCCAGAACCATCGGTTTCTAATATGTGGATTCCAAGCTTCAGTCAGGCATTGATCATGATTGAAACCTTGAAGGGAGAGCCAATCGCCGGTCATATGGTCGCCCTGTCGGCAGGGTGCAGTTTAGCCATAGCCGCGGTGCTGTCATTGATCGCAATGAAACTCTATGAACGCGAAGGCATTCTAGGTTAAACGAGTTCACGCTAACTAGTACAGTCAGCCATTTAAAGGTAACAGCCTTCAGATATGTATTTCCTGGAGGCTGTTATTGTTTAGCGCTAAACTTCAATTTGGATAAGACAGAACTAATGCCGAACCGGCACCGCCACATTGCATAACTCTATCTTTCCAGTTGGTTCTATGAACCAGTCTTCATTTCGATGGGTACGCAGTTCTACAAACTTTTGAAACTCAGGTGTGTCAGTGCGCATAACTTTGATTTCGCGATCTTTGTCTAGAAAACGCACCGATGATATCGGTACGTATTGATCAGGGTCGCTATAGAAGCCAAGTGGGCCTTTGCCACGTGATAAGCTCGATAGATGCTCCATACCCAGCCACGCTTTGCCGACCAAGGTTACATTGAGATCCAAATGCCGGGGCGCATGCCCTGTGACTGCATACAAGCCGGACCCGTTGCCACTGTCGGTGTCCATACCTCGAGACACCCCCACCATGCCATAACAATGAGTTAACCAAGCCTTATCACCATCGCTGGCCGTTGGCATTCCATTAGTGAACCCCACCGTTTTAGCATAGGCATCACGACTCACGATTTTTGTGAAAGCAGTATTAGCAAGGGGCTGGAAAAACTCAACTTCTATGTTTTTTTTAGCAGACCCTAAAGGTTTTGCTTTCGCGGAAGCTTCATCTTCATTGATGTCCGAAGTATCACCCCATTGCGCAACATAATTATCTTGCGAGCGAATAACCGAGGTCCCGTCGAAGTATTTTTCTTTCGCCAGAAGTTTAATATTTTCCACGTGCTTCGGAGCAAAACCTTCAACCAATTCAATCACTAATTCGCCCGACGGCAAGGTCATGACAAGCGTATTATCTGGCATCAACCGTCGCCAAGCCGATTCTGGCAATTGCGCGACCAACTCTGCCGATGATTTAAGGTCAGACAAAGCATCATGCCCATCCGTGACAGCTTCGTTAGCGAAAATGGAAGCGCTTATCATTGCACCAATTGCACTAGAGGCCTTTAACAAACTTAAGCTTCTTGAGCTAATCCGCGTGCATATCATAGACATAACCTAATTTTGTTCGATATAAGACGGCGTAATGAATGGTGGCTGCAGTGAATAATACGAACTTTGATAGCCAGACATGTCGGGCGAACCGGCGTCTTGCCATGCCAAAGTCCAAAGCCGAGATAAGGCTTCTGCGCCGATGGCCATACGTTTAACTACGAATTTCTCGTACCGCCTTGCCGCACGGCTGGCTGGTTTTCGTTCTGCCGAAGTTGAATAATTATCCTGCACATCACTCTTTGACTTTATAGAATGACGATTATCCAAGCGCAGCAAGGCATCCATATCATTGTGGCTGTTCGCCACCAGAGCCCAGACTAGTTTTTGAGGATCGCTCAATATTTCTGCTCGTTCGCTCCTCGAATAATTGCGTAGCCAGAGTCGTCGTTTTTTAGACTTTCTCAGTATTTTTTGCGGCAGCCTGAACGACAGTTCTGACACAACCATTGAATCAAAATACTCCCGCAGGCCCGCATTGCCAGTAAGCTGACCATCTTGATTTTCTGTTGTGTACTGTGGATTAGCCAGCTTACCTACAAAATGAGCCATTAAACCGGCATAGGTTAACGCTTGGTTTATATGACGTTCACGAATCAGTTTAGGCTTGGCATCCAGATTTCGTAACTCATTCACCACAAGCTTATAAAATTGCAATACGCGCCATGGCGCGGTGCCGATCTCACTTGTCTCAAAGCCTCTGGACTTGCAAAAATATTCGTATTTAACAAAGTCACGCGGAAAGTCATCCCATCGCTCTACTCCGTCTATGATTTTTTCAAGTTTAATGAACTGCGTTGCAGAGTTTAACGACTTCGCTTCGTCACTCATATAGTCAGCAACCCAAACGGTATCGGGAGTGTTAGATAGATGAGCAAGCATATGGTCACGCAATAAAAACGGCTGCAACAGACGTAGATCGGCACTGTCAGCACGCATTTTTTGCACTGCGACTCTGGTAATTAAGTCATGTCCTCGCTCACTCCATGCGTGCAGGTTCTGCGAAAACGTCAATACGGCCAATAAGCCAAACATAGCTATGGATTTTCTAATTATCATTTTTAAACTGTACTAGCTCTGTGCCTGATTTAGGGTTCTGCGCCGACTATAACGTGCAAATCGACAGTATCGTCGAAACTTACCAAGATTTTTTGTTTACTGTTACTTTCGTCGTGATTGATGCTTTTGCGCAACAACTTATTAAGCGAAACCACTTTAGTGGCGAAAAAATATTAATCGGCGAATTAACCCACAGATTAGTCTCATGAGCCACCTTTTCTTTTGACTACCGTGTAAACCAATGCCCCCGTCAATATCGTAGGCAGCACCACAAACAGTTTCGTAGGTTGAGAAATCGCAGAAAGTACCGCGAACAGAACCGTACACAGCACAAACAATATCGGCGCGACGGGATACCATTTTGACTTAGGCACTTCACCGAGTCGCCAATGTCTGACAAACAAACTGCACACCGCCAATGCTAAGCACAGCGACAAGGTTAACCCTAAATATGATAAAAGGTCCTGTAGGTCAGCAAGTAGCACCAGAGCGAGGGCAGTTACCACTTGCAAAACTATCGATGCTCTCGGCGGCTCGCCAGCGCGAACTTTAAAGAAACTCGGTAGTGCGCCATCTTCGGCCATTTTAGAATAAACTCTAGGCCCAGCTAAAACCATTGCTGTGATCGACGTCAACAGACTAATCGCAATCACGATTTCAATGATTCTCTTACCCAAATCGCCCGCCAACTGAAACGCCGAAATACTGGCTATATTCGGCTGCCCTTTTACAAGCTCTGCTGGCGCTCCATACAACATAATGGCATTAACCAATAAGCATAAAACCATGGTGATCAATGTGCCAATCACCATTCCAGGCGTGACAGTAGCCTTGGCATTACGCACCTCGCCTGCGACATAGGCCGCGGCATTAAAACCCGCGTAACTGAGAGATATCCAAACTAGACTGTTAGCAAATGCTAACCACGAAAATTCGGTAGGTGAATCGGAAGCAAACGGAAGGCTGTCATCACTAGCAAACTTGATACCCGCCCAAATGATGATCAGTAATAATACGCCAAGCATTAATACAACCATCAACTCATGGGTTCGTGCACCAGTCTTAACTCTGAAGATGTGTATGGCCCCAGCGAAAAGCACAATTGCAATAGCCAGAAAATCGTTACTGATAAAATGCAAATCCATGGCACTTCTCAAATAGCTTTCGAACGCTGACGCAGCAAATGCGATTGCACCCGGAAAGCCCGCCAACAAAGAAATCCAACCAGCAATAAACCCCGCGAGCGGATGGATAGAACGGGATAAATATAAGTACTCTCCACCCGACTCGGTGAAGCCTTGTGCCAGCATGCCGTAAGATAGCGCGCCCATCAAAGCTACCAAACCGGCCACGAACCAGGCCAACATCACCCATTCTTTGGACCCTAACTCAGCCAGTGAAAAGCCTGAGGTTGTATAGATGCCAGCGCCAACGGCATTGCCTACTACCAACGCTACCAACGTCCATAGGCTAAATTTATGCGTCGGCGATTCACTCACCGTAACTAGCGCTCAGCAACGACTTCATATGAGCAGCACCCAAGCGCCTTAGCAGCTCTATATTATCGGCTGGAATGCTGGCCGTATCGTGATGCGCTTGCACAGCCAACTCCAAACTTTGTTCGCGCAAAATGTGCAACATCGGATATGGAGAACGGTTGGTGAAGTTTTCAGGGTCATTGTCGCTTGCCCCATCGAAACGATAGTCTGGATGAAAGCTCGCAATTTGGTAAATACCTTCCAGCCCCATTTGCTCGATAACGGCATCAGCAAAGTCTAAAAATTGATTGTATTGTTCAAACTCAGTCAAGCAATCGGGGTGAATCAATAGACTGGTTTCGATGTTTGGGCTTCGGTTCAACAATACCAATTCCAGTACCAAGTCTTGCAATAGCGCTTCTTGTGTATTTGCCTGACTAACTTGTAGCCTGACCTTTTTTTGCAACCATTCTCGCTTGGCAAATGGGCACAAATTCAAATCGATCACCACGGATTCTATCCATCGTCCGACGGCGGACTCAACCTGCTTTGTCATTGCTATTTGGATTTCATCAATTTGCCATTGACGCGTTCCAACTTATCCAAAGCCGGTTGCCATTCAGGCCTGGCGGTTAACGAGGATTGATAGTCATTTTTTGCTAGCACCAGTTCGCCGATGTTCTCGCGTGCTAAGCCGCGATTCAAAAAAGCGATTTCAACTTTACTGGTGCCGTAATGCAATGCCTTGTCATAATCGCTAATCGCATTTTCAAACTTTTGGACGGCAAACCAAAGGTTACCTCGATTTAAATACGCTTCGGCTAAGGTACCGTCTATCTTCAATGCTTTTTCATAGTCCTTGTAAGCCTTGGTAAGGTCTTCCATAGCCATGTAGATAACACCGCGATTGGTATACGACGCGGCCAATTTCGATTTGACTAAGCCGCCGTCTAACACAGCCCGGTCACACACTTCAATATCCAGCCGAGATGCGCTTCGCGACACAGCGGCACTTTGCGAACGATGATAACAGTCGCTGGCAAAAGACTCGCCACCAATAATAGTAGAACTCTGTTGCGCTTGCAGTGCAGGAACCATGAGCGATACGGAAATCGCCAAGAGCATATTTACCCAAACCTTAGAATGACGATGAGAGCGACTGTAGGTACTTCGAACTAAATACAACATAATTTCATCCTCGACAGTTTTTTTTCAGGCTAGTCTGCGCAACGACTCCAAGGGCGGAACTGAAATGATTTCCCGACTTCTTAGTAGACCGAGTAGGGTCACTAATACAACACCTGACACTGTGCCAAGCAACCAAAGCAATGGATGCCATTGAGCTGAGAGCTCAAACACCTTGGTTTGAACAAAATACAATACTATTTCTGCCCCTGCGCTGGCAATCAAACCCGAGACAAAACCCAAGGCAGCGTATTCAACGGCCAGTGCGCCTAGTATCACCTTTTTAGAGCTACCAAGTGTGCGCAAAATAGCGTTTTCACGCAGACGTTCATCAAACGATACGCCAATAGATGCAAATAACACCATAGCTCCGCAAGCCAGCACCAGCATTAATATCAATTCTAAACCTTGCGTAACACGTTGAATCACATCTCGAATACGAGACACAACATCGGTAAGCTCTAATACAATAGCGGTTGGAAAACGCTGAACCATTTCAGAGATAAACGGCGCTTGTTGAGTTAAATCATCGGCTCTTTGATCCAAGATCGAACCGGCTCTAACCGCGGTGACCCAATTGGGCGAATATTTATCCAGCGCACCTGGGTAGAAAATGACGTAAAAATTAGGATTCATGCTTTGCCAGCTCACACTTCGTAAACTGGCTAATTTAGCGCTGAACGTTAAGCCACCAATACTAAAGGTGACGTCGTCTCCTATATTCAGGCCAATTTCGGCCGCCACATCTTGTTCCATTGAAAACTCAGGCCCCGCAGGTGGCGCTTGCCACCACTCACCTTCGACTAATTCATTAGATGCCGGCAAGGTCGCTGTTTGAGTAAAGTTCACCTCACGGCTCAAACCGCCAGATTTCGCTAATCTTTCTCGTGTGATCGTCTCACCATTAATTTCAACCAACCTCCCCCGCACCATAGGAAACCAATCCGTCGTTTCCAACTGCTCGTCAACCAGCAGCTGTTTAACCTCACCAACTTCGGTATTCGCGACATTGAACAAAAAGTGACTGGGCGTGTCATCCGGCAATTGAGCTTCCCATTCGGATATAAGACTAGTCCGCATACCGGTGACGATTAGTAGCAACATTAAGGTGGTGGCAAAACCAACTAATTGCACCAGGGTTTGCGCACGTCTTCGCCACAAATTTGCCAAGCCCAAACGCAAATAGCTGCCTTGCCAAGCACCTAGACCTTTAACTAAACGCAAAAACTGCAATGCAACCACCGCGCATACCGCAAACAATAAAAACAACGCCGCTAAAAATAAGCTTGCCGTTAACAAACTGCCACTGTACCAAACCGTTAACAAAAAGAGGGCCAGAACCCCCACCGCTAATCGACGGCCTTGACTGACTAAAGAGGTGGGCATATCACGCCTCAGCACTTTCAGTGGCGCAATCGCTGGCAAATGCCAAAGTGCGGGCAAAGCAAAGCCTAGAACGCAGGTGATTCCAGTAATAGAAGCTACCAACCATGGCCGCCAACTGGGGTTTGGTAATTCTACATTCAATAATCCTTTAGCCAGCTCTAGCAACAAATAATGTGCCAGCCAACCAACCAACATTCCAATGGTAGTCGCCACCAATGCGATCACTAGCAGCCTAATAAACTGACTTCGACGCACGGCTGAGCTAGGCTGACCCCAGGCTTTCATGAGTGCCACTTGATCTGTTAGCCTATTGGCGTATCGATGGCTTGCCAGTGCCATCGCCAAACCTGCCAACAACACACCAATAGTACCGCTTAGCAGCAAGAAAGAGCGACCACGGGTAAACGCTTCGCTTAATTGCTCTTCTGCCCCTTCTGGCGTGACTAAATTGAAATGTGGAACGGTATTTTCAGACTCCTCTTTTGAGGCTTTGGCGGCGTACCATCGTTCATATTGCTCTACGGCACCTTCAGAGCCGCTCAATAACAAGCGATACGAAGCCCGGCTGCCGGGACGAATCAATTTAGACTTGGGCAGATCAGCTCTACTCATCATCACTCGAGCGCCGGCCGCACCAAAACCGGTGCCTCGATCCGGTTCATTGATAATCAGTTGAGTGACTTTTAAAGAGAGGTAGCCGACTTCAATAGTTGCGCCAAGATTAATATTGAGCAAATTGAGTAATCGGGGCTCAACCCAGGCCTCACCGGGCTCTGGCCCTTGCTCGGACATTCTAATATTGAGCCCTTGAATATTATCGCTAAGTTCCACCGAACCGCGCAGCGGGTAAGACTGACTCACCGCTTTTACGGATGCCAAATGATTATTATCACCGGCGAATACCATCGACCTAAAGCTCACTGTGTCGGCCGTGACTAAACTCAATTCATTTGCCTTATCGCGATACACAGGGGCAATTTCAATGCCACCTCGAACGGCCAAATCAGCCGCCAAAAATTGACTTATTTGTTGCGTAATTCCGCGTTCAACTCGATCGGCAAATAAACTCACGGCAGTCACAACCGTTACCGCTAAAACTAAGGCCGATATCACCAAGCTTAGCTGGCCACCGCGCCAATCACGGTACAGAAGTTTTAAATCAATAGTGCTCATGCAACCGCGCCTCTAGGAGCTTCTTTAACGGATTTCTCAACGGTGTTACTGATTTCACCACCATCGATGGTGATGATTGTTTGACATCGCTCAGCCAAACGCTGTTCGTGCGTAACCAGCACCAAGGTTGTGTCGGACTGTTCATTAAGCTCAAACAACAGATCGGATATTTTTTCGCCTGTCGCTTGATCCAAATTACCCGTTGGTTCGTCGGCAAATAATAACTTCGGCGCACAGGCGAAAGCGCGAGCAACGGCAACACGCTGTTGTTCACCACCGGAAAGCTGCTTAGGGTAATGCGTGGTGCGTTCGGCCAAGCCTACTTTTGCTAGATAATCACGGGAACGTGCTTGTGCATCTTTTTGCCCAGCAAGCTCCATGGGTAGAGCTACGTTTTCGAGAGCCGTCAAACTGCCCAACAACTGAAACGTCTGAAACACAAAACCCACTAATTCAGACCTAACTCTTGCGCGACCCTCTTCATCCATTGCGGTGATTTGGTGCTGACCCAGCCATATATGGCCGCTACTGGGCTCGTCCAAGCCCGCGAGCAACCCGAGCAAGGTGGACTTTCCGGCACCTGAAGGCCCAACAATTGCCAAGCTATGCCCTTGTTTTAGCTCAAAAGACACGCCTTTAAGAATGGTAAGGTCTTGATCTGCGGTACGAACCACTTTATCTAAAGACTCTACACGTAAAATTGAATCCGACATTTATATACTATTTAGGTTGTGCTCATAATCACAGCAGTGTTAGATCAGAGCATTGTTAGACAGAAACGTTCGTTAGAACCAAGAATTCGATGTACTCTCTACCTGAGCCTAAAATAAAATTTAGCTCTAACGTAGGTAATTGAACAAAATGAAAACCTTAGTAACGACCGCAATCTATTAATTCACAATTTGTAGCTACCCAGTTCACATGAGCTGGATAAAATATATTGATACTTATATTTATACTAGGCCATATGATACTCAACATTAAGCTAAGAAAATTCACAGTTAGTACACTTTCTTCGATTTGTCTTCTCACTTGTCTAAGCCTTTGTTTTAGCCTTTGGGCAAGCAGCAATGCAAATGCAAAAACATTACTTGTTTATGGTGACAGCCTAAGTGCCGCCTATGGCATGGATCAAGAAAAGGGTTGGGTGAGTCTGTTAGCGCAATCTTTAGCAAGCACTCACACCATAAAAAATGCCAGTATCTCTGGAGAAACAAGTGCCGGCGGGCTTGCGCGCCTGCCATTGACATTAAAAGAAATATCGCCCGATCTGGTGATCTTAGAGTTGGGAGCTAACGACGGATTGCGTGGCTACTCGACGAAATTAATGCAACAGAATTTGCACAAAATGATCAATGCGATCAAAGAATCCGGAGCGTCTGTCATTTTAGCAAGCATCGGCCTACCAGCCGCCTATGGCCCACGCTATATAGACGAATTTCGCAGTGTTTATGCAGACTTAGCTCTGCAACACGATATTCCTCTACTCGACCTATTCCAACCCAGCTTTCTGGAAACACCGGGCTATATTCAAGAGGACGGCTTACATCCGACCGAAATCACCCAACCGATCATTCGAGACTTAGTCGCGAACTTTTTAGAAGAACACAACCCATTAGAGGATTAAAATATGAGCATAACGCTGTATGGCTTAGGGCCTTCTCGTTCATTTCGGTGCCTGTGGGCGCTAGAAGAAGCCCAATTACCTTACGACTTTGTATCGTTAGATTTGGCCGCTACTGATGAATCTGGCGCAAAATCTGAGGGCTACCTTAAAATCAACTCACAAGGTAAAGTGCCAACCCTGGTACATGATGATTTTGTACTTACTGAAAGCGCGGCCATTCTAAACTATATAAACGCACTGAGTAGAGAATCAAACGATCGGTCTTTTGTTCCCACTGAGCGGCAGGCCCATGCACGTTACGATGAACTGGCTTTTTTCGTGTTGAGTGAACTGGAACAACCCCTTTGGAGCACCGGAAAACACCGCTTCGCACTACCTGAAGAACAACGGATACCCGATATGCTTAAAACCGCGCAATGGGAGTTTAATAAAGCCCTAGCGGCTCTGTCAAAGTTATTAGATGTGAGTTCTGAAACAAGCCCAAACATTAAATTCGCAATTGGTAACGAGTTCAGTTTCGCGGATATTTTACTTGCGCAGACTTTTGATTGGGCCGACCGCTTTAAGTTCACCTTACCCGAACCCTATTTAGCCTACAGAGATTCGATGTTTTCTAGACCTGCGGTAGTACGAGCGCTAGCGTCCTGTACTTAAAGGCATGTGCTTAAAGGTATAAGCTGAAAGGCATGGACTGAAAGGGTGCACTAGCAAGGTGACCTAGAAAGTTGAACTAGAAACTCGGCAGTCAAGAGTCCATACTCAGCGCATTCTTGATATCGATTTAGCTCATAAAGCAGGCTTGGCTCAAGAACTTGCTGTTGAACCCAGCGATAATAATGCTAACTCGACCGACATCATATACGGGT
>CAZEXS010000019.1:0-8563 GCA_964516915.1 uncultured Gammaproteobacteria bacterium | reverse complement strand
CTTGCTGTTGAACCCAGCGATAATAATGCTAACTCGACCGACATCATATACGGGTGAACTTGCGGTCGTTGGCTGCGCAAATACTCAAGCGCTTCTTGCTGACCCATGCCTCGGAAGTGACACAAATACGTTAACACTGTGGCCGGTGCACGACAAATCCCAGCATTACAATGAACGTATACTCGATGCCCTACGCTTAACATCTTATTAAGCGCTTTAACTGGCGAAGGCAACTTCTTGCCAAGATCCACTTCATCAAAATCAATAATTGGAAATCGTTCAACCGACAGACCGCTGGCGGCGTATGAACTTTGCAACTTCTCCCAATCAATCGCATGTGACTTGAGGTCTGCGTCACTTTGAAGAGACAGCACTGCGGTTATTTTCATCTGAGTCAGACGCCCCACATCAATGTCATTTTGCGGTGCACTGCCAATAAAAATGTTCGGTTCTATGCGGCTGAAGTTGATCATTTTATTTTGTTAGCAAGGTCGTTATCTATGTTCGCGAAATGTTTAAAACTATATCTGTTAGAGGTTTTTACCTAGGGATAGAATCAATCGTGAAACTGAGCACTGTTATTTTGCACGGTTTGCACTAGAGCCTGCATGTTGTCTGGCTTCGCGAAGGGTTGAATACCGTGCCCTAAATTAAAAATATGCCCCTTGTCGGTTTCTGTATGCTGACCATAACCTTGCAATACTTGCATCGCATGATCAGCCACTTGCGTAGCACCGGTGTTCATCAATACAGGGTCCATATTGCCTTGCAATACCACTCGGTCACCGACCCGTGCTTTTGCATTGGCAATATCGACAGTCCAATCTAAGCCCAAGCCATCACAACCAGTGTCAGCCATCAACTCTAGCCACTGTCCACCGCCTTTGGTAAACAACACGATAGGTACGCCTTGGCAAACCGGGTCAGCCTTAATAGCTTTTACAATCTGCGCCATGTAAGCCAAAGAAAACGTTTGGTAATTTGCCGTCGACAACATACCGCCCCAAGTGTCAAACACCATCAAAGACTGTGCACCTGCGGCCACCTGAGCTCTCAAATATTGAATCACTGAGTCGGTAACAATTTGCAATAATTGATGCATGGCCTTAGGTGATTCAAACATCAACCCTTTGATGCGCCGAAATTCTTTACTGCCACTGCCTTCCACCATATAACTGGCAAGCGTCCACGGGCTGCCAGTGAAGCCAATCAACGGCACTCGCCCGTCTAATTCAGCGCGAATGACACGTACGGCGTTCATCACATAACCAAGATCTTGTTCGGCATCTGGCACACCTAAGGCGTCGATGTCGGCCTGGCTGCGAATAGGTTTATTAAACACTGGGCCTATGCCTTCTTCGAGTACCAGCTCTAAACCCATTGCGTCAGGAATAGTGAGAATATCGGAGAACAAAATTGCCGCATCTAAGCCGAAGCGGTCGATCGGCTGCATCGTGACTTCACAGGCCAAATCAGGCGTTTTGCATAATGTAAGAAAGTCGCCTGCCTGTTTGCGCGTTGCTCGGTATTCTGGCAAATAACGCCCTGCTTGACGCATTACCCAAATTGGAGTTCGCTCTAGTTTTTCCCCACGAAGTGCTCGAAGGTATAAATCATTTGTCATTTCATTCATGTCGGGGATTATAACTCGCTAAGATCAGCGATGGCGTAAAAAGACATAAAAAAGCCGCTATAGGCAGCGGCATTTTTACGCATCACGATGTTTAAGTGTTTTTTATGGCTATTGTTTGTTCAAGTAATTCAAAATGCCCTGAGCTGCTTCACGCCCTTCAAAAACCGCCGTAACAACCAGGTCAGAGCCTCGCACCATATCACCACCAGCAAACACTTTTGGGTTGGTTGTTTGAAATTGTACAGACAGGTCTGAGCTTGTCTGCACGCCGCCCCATTCGTTAATTTGAATATTGAAATCGCCAAACCATGCGGCTGGGCTAGGTCGAAACCCAAAAGCGATGACCACATCGTCAGCATCGATGATCTCTTCAGAACCTGGCACGACTTCAGGGCGGCTGCGGCCTCGCTCATCCGGCTCGCCTAAGCGAGTTGTGGCTAACTTTACGCCGGTTACTTTGCCATTTTCGCCAACAATCTCTATTGGCTGACGATTCCATAGAAATTCCACGCCTTCTTCTTTGGCATTGGCAACTTCACGCATAGAACCCGGCATATTGGCTTCATCACGCCGATACGCGCATATTACCGATGTGGCGCCTTGACGCACCGAAGTACGCACGCAATCCATCGCAGTATCGCCCCCACCCAAAACCACGACTTTTTTGTCTTTCATATCAACAAAGTCTAATGCGTCTTTTTCAAAGCCCATCAAACGATTGATATTCGATATCAAAAACGGCAAAGCCTCATGCACGCCAGACTGGTCTTCACCAACAAAGCCACCTTTCATATAAGTATAGGTACCCATGCCGAGAAAAACCGCGTCATAATCATCAAGCAATGCTTGAAAATCTATGTCTTTACCAATTTCGACGCCAAGTTTAAATTCAACACCCATCTCTTCTAATAAGGTACGTCGAGTCTTAACAACTTCTTTTTCAAGCTTAAACGGCGGAATGCCAAAAGTCAGTAAGCCACCGATTTCTGGGTATTTATCAAACACCACGGGTTTAACGCCATTACGCACCAAAATATCGGCACAACCAAGGCCAGCTGGGCCAGCACCCACCACGGCGACCTTTTTGTCTGTCCACACTCGATTCGACATATCCGGGCGCCAACCCTGTTTTAAAGCCTCGTCGGTAATGTATTTTTCCACCGAGCCGATGGTGACAGCGCCAAATCCATCATTAAGCGTACAGGCACCCTCACACAAACGGTCTTGAGGGCAAATACGGCCACAAACTTCAGGCAATGAATTAGTTTGATGAGACAGTTCAGCGGCTTCGAAAAGGTTGCCTTCCGAAACCAACTTCAGCCAATTGGGAATGTAATTGTGCACCGGGCACTTCCACTCGCAATATGGGTTACCACAGCCCAAACAACGTTCCGCTTGAGCGCCAGCTTGATCAGCATCGTACTCACCGTAAATTTCATTGAACTCTTTACTGCGTTGCTGAGCCGGTACCTTTTCAGGGTCTTGTCGTGGCAGATCTAAAAATTGAAAATCGTTACTCATAGTACTAACCGTTTAGTAATAGCCGTTTTCGTAAAAGCGGCTTTCATGATGACCGCTTTAATAATAACTGTTTCGCAACTGCGCCTTATGCCGCAGCTCGCAATGAATCAATCAGTGTTTCCAAGTCACTGGCTTTTGGCTTAATCATCCAAAAGCTCGGTAGGAAGTCACTGAAATCTTCAAGAATCTCAGCACCACGAACGCTGTTGGTCGCAGCAACGTGCTTTTCTATCATGTGCTGTAGAAACATCGCGTATGACTCCATGGCTTCAGGCATCAGTCGATAAGTGTCAATCAGTTCATGGTTGTATCGATCAATGAATCGACGATCTTCATCTAATACAAATGCCACACCGCCAGTCATCCCAGCACCAAAATTCACCCCAGTCTCACCTAACACACAAACCGCGCCACCCGTCATATACTCACAACCGTGGTCGCCCAAACCTTCAACCACCGCAAAGGCGCCCGAGTTTCGAACCGCAAATCGTTCACCGGCCCTTCCAGCCGCAAACAATTCACCTCCGGTTGCACCATACAAACAGGTATTACCAATGATGGCGGAATCTGCCGCCACAAAACGCGTGTTTTGAGCAGGATAAATAGCAACTGTGCCACCCGACATGCCTTTACCAACGTAGTCGTTAGCATCACCTTCTAAGTTAATATTCAAGCCATTTGCGTTCCAAACCGCAAAACTTTGACCGGCATTACCAGTTAAATTCAAGGTCACAGGCGCATCAATCAAGCCTTCATGGCCGTGTGCTCGTGCGATTTCGCCGGACAAACGTGCGCCAATTGAGCGATGAATGTTCTTAACTTGATAGTCAAAAGCTCCGCCGGATTTAGCCTGAATCGCGGGCAACATATCAGCCACCATTTGTTCCGCCAATTCACCTTTATCATACGGTTCGTTCTTTGGCGCAACGCAGTACTGAGGCTTGTCAGCCGATACATATTCGTTAGCTAATATCTGCGATAGGTCAAGACCACGTTGTTTATCTGTCTCACCATCCAGCACTTCAAGCAAGTCTGTACGACCAATCAAATCGGTGAGCTTAGTGACGCCAAGCTTTGCCATCCATTCGCGAGTTTCCATCGCTATGAACTTAAAATAGTTAACCGCACGTTCAGTCGTACCAACGTAGTGCTTTTGGCGCAATACATTGTGCTGAGTTGCTACACCTGTGGCACAGTTATTCAAATGACAAATTCTTAAATACTTGCATCCCAACGCTACCATTGGACCGGTGCCAAACCCAAAGCTTTCAGCGCCAAGTATCGCCGCTTTAATCACATCGAGCCCGGTTTTCAAACCACCATCGGTCTGTAAGCGTACTTTGTCGCGCAAATCATTGGCACGCAATGTCTGGTGAGCTTCGGTGAGACCAAGTTCCCAGGGCGAACCTGCATAGCGAACCGAGGTTAATGGGCTTGCGCCGGTACCGCCGTCGTAACCCGAGATCGTAATAAGATCCGCGTACGCTTTCGCCACACCAGCGGCGATGGTTCCTACGCCGGCTTCAGCAACCAACTTAACCGACACCAAGGCATCAGGATTAACTTGCTTCAAATCAAAAATCAGCTGAGCTAAATCTTCAATAGAATAAATGTCATGATGAGGTGGCGGTGAGATAAGTGCAACGCCAGGCCGTGAATAACGTAGTCTGGCGATCAAGTCATTAACCTTATGGCCGGGCAGCTGACCACCTTCACCCGGTTTGGCACCTTGGGCCACTTTAATTTGCAGCACCTCGGCATTCACTAAATAATGAGGTGTGACACCAAAACGGCCTGACGCGACCTGTTTGATTTTTGACATCTTGGGAGTGCCAAAGCGCACCGCATCCTCACCACCTTCACCAGAATTTGAGCGCCCACCGAGGGCATTCATCGCTTCGGCTAAAGACTCATGTGCTTCAGGAGAAAGTGCGCCCAGCGACATACCGGCGCTGTCAAAACGCAGGACTATATCTTCCCAGGCTTCGACCTGATCTAACTCTACAGGCTCAATATCGTCACGCAGTTTCAGTAGATCACGCAACACCATAGGCTTACGCAAATTTACCGTGTCAGCGTAATCTTGATACAAAGAATAATCACCGCTTTCTACTGCCGCATGCATGGTGCGCACTACGTCCGGATTATAGGCATGATATTCGCCGCCGTGGATGAACTTTAACAGACCACCTTGTTCAAGCCCGGTTTGTGCATTCCAGGCAAAGGTATTCAATACGCGCTGATCATTCTCTAAGTGTTCAAAATTACTTCCCTGGATACGACTGGTTGTGCCAGCAAAACAAGTATCCACAACTTGCTCAGAAAGACCCACGGCCTCAAAGAGTTGCGCACCACGATAACTGTGGATAGTCGAAATTCCCATTTTAGAGATGATTTTATACAGCCCCTTATTCACACCCTTGCGATATTGCCTTAACAA
Source organism: uncultured Gammaproteobacteria bacterium (assembly GCA_964516915.1). Lineage (GTDB taxonomy): Bacteria > Pseudomonadota > Gammaproteobacteria > Arenicellales > Arenicellaceae > Arenicella. The sequence continues at coordinate 2,969 of CAZEXS010000019.1, read as the reverse complement.
CACCGTTAGCTCGCCTTTTATTTTACCTTGACGATGCATGTCGTTGATGCTTTCGTAAGCCAAATAAGGATGGATCGCGGTCGCACCATAGCCGATTAGAACCGCATATTGATGCGAATCACGGGCCGTCGCCGTATCAACGACTATGTTTGCATTGCATCTAAGGCCCTGCTGCGTAAGCCTATGATGAACCGCGCCAGTGGCTAGCAAAGCTTGAACAGGCAGACGGTCTTTAGCAATTTCACGGTCGGACAACACAATAATCTTCGCGCCACCACGAACAGCTTGTTCCGCCTGCTCGCAAATTGCTTGAATCGTATCGGCCAGCGTTTCCGTCTCGCTATAGGTAATATCAATAAGGTGAGTTTTAAAGTTAACATCTCCACTGCTCGTCAACTTCAAGTATTTTCCGGTAGACAGAACTGGCGAATCAACAACAATTGATTTCGCCATACGCTCATTGGGCTCAAACAAACCTGACTCAGCACCAAAATAGGTTTCTAGAGACATGACGATTTGTTCGCGCAATGGATCGATCGGTGGATTGGTTACCTGTGCGAATTGTTGTCGGAAATAGTCACTTAACATACGATGGCGCATCGACAATACCGCCATTGGTGTGTCATCGCCCATAGAGCCTGTGGCTTCCTGCGCTGATTCAGCCAGCACACGAATCACATCATCACATTCTTCATTAGTAACTTGAAAGAGTTTTTGATAAATCTTAAGAGACGCAGAGTTAAGCGAAACAGTCTCTTCTAGTTCGGTAAGAGCAGACTTCAAGCGCACCACGTTTTTCTTCAACCACGCCTTATATGGGTGTTGTGATTTTATACGTTGGTGCACATCGTCAGGGCTAATGATAGCGCCTGTTTGGGTATCGACCGCCATCATTTGACCGGGTTTTAAGCGGCCTTTTTCCACTACGTCTTTTTCATCGTAGTCGTATACACCTACTTCAGAGGCCAGCGTTATAACGCGATCTTTTGTAACCACATAGCGAGCCGGCCTTAAACCATTACGGTCCAATGCACATGACGCATATCGCCCGTCAGTTAATACGATTCCAGCAGGGCCATCCCACGGCTCTGCATGAATGGCCTGAAAACGATAAAACGCTTTTAAGTCTGGGTCGATGTGCTCTGCGTTCTGCCATGCTGGCGGTACCAGTGTTTGAGTTGCACGAAATATATCCATGCCACCCATGAGAAACACTTCAAGCATATTGTCCAAACTCATCGAGTCCGAACCTGCTTTATTCACAAATGGCGCGGCATCTTTAAGGTTTGGTAAAACAGGCGATTTTAGCTTTGCACCGCGCGCGATTGCCCAATTACGATTACCTTGAATGGTATTGATTTCTCCATTATGCGCCAAGTATCTGAATGGCTGCGCTAGCCTCCACTGCGGAAGCGTATTAGTGGAAAATCGCTGATGAAACAAACAAACTGACGATGCCATGCCCTGATCGTTAAGATCTTTATAAAAGACTGGCAAATACTCCGGCATGACTAAGCCTTTGTATAAAATGACTTTGCTTGAAAGGCTGGGGATATAAAAATCAGGATTCGTTTGCCAAATATTTTTTTCAGCTCGGCGCCTTGCTAAAAACAGCTTACGCTCGAAACCGTTTTGCGTATCACCATCAGCCGAAGAAACGAATACTTGTTCAATACTAGGTACCGACAGCTTTGCTTGCTCACCAAGTGCGCTTTCATCTGTCGGTAAAACACGCCACCCAGCGACTACCAAACCCTCTGCCTCTAATTCATGACTAAGCTGATCTTTTTCTTTTTGAGCTTGAATTGAATCATTTGGCAGAAAAACCAGCCCGGTCGCAAAGTCGTCAGCTAAAGAATACCCTTCTTCATTGGCGACGCGACGCATAAACTCATCAGGCATGGCCATCAAAATGCCACAACCATCGCCGGTTTTTCCGTCAGCAGCCACTGCGCCTCGATGCGTTAGTCGAGCCAAGGCACTGATTGCCGTTTGAATTAACCAATGGCTCGGCTTACCGTCCATTTGCGCAATTAAACCGAAGCCGCAATTATCTCTTTCGAATTCAGGACGGTAGAGACCGCCTTTTCCATGATACATATTGGTCATGAATCGATACCTCTAAGTTTCGCAGTGAGCGCGTAGCCCACAAAGTCTATGGCTGTTTACCATTTGAACTAGGCCATTTTTAAACATAGCCGCGTATTTAGACCGCCGAAGAGCGACCCTCGCACATAGTTAATATGTACGATACAAGTCTGATAGCTTGTTTCAACTTTGAACTCAGCCCTAACTACGCCGTAGTTAGTCGTGAGTGGTGAATGGTTTGAGACGATTTAAAGAAAATGCGAACGTTATAAGATGGCCGCGCAAACCCAGAACAACACCTGACGCAAGCTGAATCTTATTTTCGATACTGTCATCTCAACCGAATAAAATTCGGCCTAAGCCAATTTGGACGCGTAGTATACGCTAACTAAGAGAATATGTCATCAAGTCCGGCATCCCTGAACGAATGATAAATATTTAGGCGGTTTATGACCAAAGGTAATGCGAGGCACGAATCAACGATCCATTGCACCCATAATTTCATCCACAACCTTAGACACAATACGATCACCCGAAACCACCACTAGATCGGCTTCTTGCTCATACAAAATGCCGCGCTCGGCCATTAGTTCCTTGAGCTTTTCTTCGGCGTCTACATTATCTAAAAGCGGGCGGTTTTGATTCTTTTGAGTACGCGCTATCTGCGTTTCGATGCTGGTCTTTAAATAAATAACAAAACCTTTACGCAACAATATCCTGTTTTCTTCAGTCGCAATCGCGCCGCCGCCGGTCGCCAACACAACGCCAGTTCGCTCGCACAATTCGGTTAACATTTTAGTTTCACGCTTGCGAAAGCCGTCTTCACCTTCGATATCGAAAATGGTTGAGATAGACACACCACAGCGATCTTCGATCATGTG
>CAZEXS010000018.1:0-59248 GCA_964516915.1 uncultured Gammaproteobacteria bacterium | reverse complement strand
GCTCGTCGGGCTCATAACCCGAAGGTCGTAGGTTCAAATCCTGCCCCCGCTACCATCAAGAACTCGTTTACGGACGTGTTGAGTTTTTGGCCATACTGCTCAGTCATTTACTTTGATGTTACTTCGCTTTTATGCTGGTTCTCAGCAAACCTTAATATCGTTACTAAATCGTCGTAAAGATCTGCAAACAGGTCTTTCTCGCCTTTGACAGGCTGTTAGGCGTGATTTTATTTATTCGAGCGCGCACATACTCTTTTGTTTCTGCTTAACCCTCATGTGCTTTTAGTGCTTGAGTAAGGCGCCTAACTTCGCTTTATAACAGTGAGCCACTTTCGGGTGTCGAAACGGCTTCTCGTCAACACTTCAGCTATTTTGTGTTTTACTCTCTAGTTTCTAAGTCTGTGTGGTTATGCGCTCGAAAATATACGAGAGGATGCCATCTTTGAGAGCCTGACTAAGGTTTTCGTATTCTGTCATTAAAATTGTGAGTTTGCGCTGACGTTTTTTAATATCTATGTCCTGAGCACTTTTAAGTTTGTTGAAGTGGTTTGTGTATTTGGTAGTAAAGGATTCTATCTACTTGTCTCTAATTAAGTTTGTTTGCAGCGCATAAAGAACAGCGTTTTCTAGAAGCTCGGATTTAATATTTTTGTTGTCACAGGCCGTTTAACCCTGATTGCGAGCACTAGTGCGGCCATAGTGCTCTTGTTACCTGTACAACAACCTCACTGTAAAAGTCCAGAAAGTAGATGAAACGGGCGTTTCGTGCTCTGTAAACCGTTAGCGGTTTTGTGAGGTTGTTTTTCCAAGCTTTGGTGGTATCCCACAGTCTCTGAACAATTATCCGTAGCTCTGTTAGATCGTGCCTCACCCATTCGGCTTGTTCATTCATAGGAGTGACGTGCGTTTTTGGCACTTGGTATGTTTTTCATTGGTGATGATTGTTAATCACTGTTTTGGCACCTGAATGTATCAAGTCTTGTGTATGTAGCGAGATTTTGAAGCATCGAGTTTCGACAATGGTGGCTCTATGATGCTGATACATCAGTCTATGGGATTTTTATATGCCGGTGGATTAAGCTATCGACTACTGCTGCGTCGGCTAAGGTGCTTGTATCGCCAAGATTCTTGGTATCACCTTCAGCTATTTTCCTAAGTATTCGTCTCATGATTTTACCAGACCGCGTTTTCGGTAGGCTAGGGGCCCAGTGAATTACATCTGGTGTTGCAATAGGGCCAATCTCATTTCTTACGTGGGCTGTTAGCTCCCTCTTAAGGTCGTCGCTATAGTTAGTTCCTTCCATTAAAGTGACATAAGCATAGATTCCTTGGCCCTTAATTTCGTGAGGAAAGCCGACAACCGCAGCTTCAGCAACGCAAGCGTGCAAAACTAAGGCACTTTCAACTTCCGCCGTCCCCATTCGATGACCTGAAATATTGATAACGTCATCTACACGGCCTGTTATCCAATAGTACCCATCTGCATCGCGTCGACAGCCATCACCGGTAAAATAATACCCTTTGTACATAGAAAAATAGGCCTCGTAGAAGCGCTTCGGATTATTAAATACACCGCGCATTTGACCGGGCCATGAATGCTTAATAGCAAGATTTCCGGACGCTTCGCCTTCAAGCTGATTACCTTCGTCATCAAGCAACACTGGTTCAATGCCAAAGAACGGCAATGTCGCAGAACCCGGTTTGGCTGCAATGGCGCCGGGCAAAGGTGCGATCATTATCCCGCCTGTTTCAGTCTGCCACCACGTGTCTACTATTGGGCACCGACCATTTCCTACTTTATGAAAATACCACTCCCATGCTTCAGGGTTTATCGGTTCACCAACCGTTCCTAAAATGCGTAGACTGCCACGGCTAGAATTTTCTAGATACTCGTCTCCAGCTCCCATTAATGCTCGAAGAGCGGTCGGGGCTGTGTAAAAAATATTGACCTTATGTTTGTCTATAACTTGCCAAAAACGACTGGCATCAGGGTACGTGGGAACCCCCTCAAATACTAGGGTTGTCGCCCCGTTTGCGAGAGGGCCATAATTGAGATAACTATGGCCAGTAATCCAGCCAACGTCAGCGGTACACCAATAAGTCTCTCCGTCTTGATAGTCAAAGGCATATTTAAAAGACATCGCTGTATAAAGTAGGTACCCTGCGGTCGTGTGCATTACTCCCTTTGGTGTTCCAGTAGAGCCTGAAGTATAGAGTATGAACAACGGGTCTTCAGCATCCATCACCTCGGGAACACAAATGCTAGATTGTTTGGAAACTAACTCTGAGTAATCAACATCTTTAGCCGTTGAACTTACCTTACCAGTATTAGTAGCTTGGCATACGACAACGGCTTCGACCGTAGGCGTTTCTATGCAAGCTTCATCTACATTTGCCTTGAGTGGTATTGCTTTGTTACCACGCACACCTTCGTTCGCAGTAATCACTACCTTGCAACCCGAATCATTTATTCGACTACGCAACGCTTCTGGGGAAAATCCTCCAAAGACCACAGAGTGCACAGCGCCAATACGCGCACAAGCCAACATGGCGTACACGGCTTCAGGAATCATTGGCATGTAAAGACACACTCGATCGCCCTTAGCGACTCCTAATTCTTTTAATCCATTGGCAAGCTTAGAAACTTCGGTTAGTAGTTGTCGATAACTTATGATGACAGAGTCATTGGGATTGTCGCCTTCCCAAATGATCGCTGCTTGGTCACCTCGTTTATCGATATGACGGTCAATGCAATTAACTGAAACATTGAGTTTGCCGCCAGAAAACCACTCGATTTGGGCGGTATTAAAATCTTCAGTTTTAACGCTTTTCCAAGGCTCAATCCAATCAATGAATTCAGCGGCCTGCTCAGCCCAAAACTCGTCTGGGCTTTCAATAGATCGCTTATACACCTCATTGTATTGTGCCGTGTTCACGTGAGCCATTGCTTGAATGTCGTTAAACACCTTATAAATTTTGTCTTGCATGATAAAACCTTTAATTAATCTACTTTTGCTAGAGTGAGTATTGCGACTAGTAATCCAGCCCAATTTGATGTCGAAGATGGTCAGCGATTGTCATGACCTCTAGGGTATTTTTATGTGTTACATTCGGATGTTCGATTACACCTTCAGCAATACAATCTACGACGTCACGGACTTGGTACTCAAAACCGTTAATCTCGAATGGGTAGGACTCCTTAAAACTTTGACCATCAACCTCGTAACTTAGCCCTTGCGATTCAGAGAATAGGTCATCTACGCGTATCCTTCCTTTGTGCCCATAAATCCAAAACGCGTTTTCTGTGGTGCTTCTCGTTGTTAATGTGAAATTTGCAGTCGCTTCATGCTCAAATGTCATATTGACCATTGTTTTAAGATCGATTCCTTGCTCCGATAACACGCTTCGCGCTGAAAGATCAATTGGTACGCCAGATAACCAATTAGCCAAGGTTATTGGGTACACTCCCATATCAAGTAAAATGCCGCCAGCGAGTTCTTTATTGAATAAGCGATGTGATGCGTCGTAGGCAAAATAGAACCCCATATCAGCAGAATAGTGATCAACACGTCCTATAGCATCATTTGACAAGAGCTCTTTAACTCGATGCCAAACAGGTAAGGTTTTAGTCCATAAGGCTTCCATTAGAAACACGCCATTTGTCTTAGATAGCTCTATGAGCTCTTGTGTTTCAGGCGCCGTAACGGTTAAAGGTTTTTCGCATAAAACTGGTTTGCCAGCCATTAATAAACGTCGTGTGTAGTCGTAATGAGACGTGTGTGGCGTTGCCACGTACACTGCATCAATTTCATCATCGTTTATCAATTCTGTAACGTCGTTGTAGTTGCTTACGCTATTGCATATTGCAGTTTGATGTTTTTGTATAAACGCATCGGCCTTGGATTGGCTTGTAGCAAGAACTCCACTAAGCGTTCCGTAGCGTTCAGAGCCCAGTATTGATGTAAACCTATCTGCAATCCCACCAGTGCCTATTACTGCCCAATTAAACATAATTCAAATACCCATTTATTTAAGTTAATCTAAATTTCCCGGCAATAGAATTCAGTAATTAGTGCTTTTTCTATAATCAAAGCTTGAAAATCAGATGGGATTACCATCAAAACCCGACCGAGTACTGTAAATTTAAATTAAATAGTTGACAACGTTGTCATTTTACATGATATTTTGATATAAACAACATAAATGCGAATGTCGATTTCGACACACCGAGAAATTTTCACCCAAAAGGCTAACTTATGAATTCTTCCTTTAATTCTTTCTTGATTGGCATTGCCACATTAATGTTTATAAATTCATCTCTCTCTGCCGAACTCATTGCTAAGGAAAAAAACGAAGAGCATGTAAAGCGATCACAAGAGTTTAATCCTAAGTATATTAGCTATTTAACATCTTGGCAGCTGCCAGTTAATGCCACTGAATTGCTTTTAAAATCGAAGGCTGATGCATATATGATTTCGTTTGCCAAGTGGGATAAACAGGGTGTTATCTCGTCGTCTGACAATGTGATTAGAAAGCCTTCTAAAGCGCTGAGTCGTATTCCGAGAGGCTACTTAACTTGGACTCAAATTGCACATCAAAACCCGAGTGCAAAGATGATTGTTTCTTTTGGTGGTCAGGATTACGAAGGTATATGGGACACAATGGGCGACAAAGATCATTCTGAAAAAATCGCTCAAAATATTGCCGATTTACTAACAACTGATTTCCCTGTATACCAAGAGCGTTCTAGCATTGAATGTGATGGGTATGATTGTAAAGAAAAATATCAGCTTGTAGGCCACACACAGTTATCGGGGGTGGACTTTGATTTTGAGCAAGCGGCTAGGCTGACATTAGAGAAAAATCAACAGCTAGATTTTCTTGCGCGCCGTGTTCGAGAACTTGTTGGAAATTCAAAATCCATTGTGTTAACGACTTATCACGTTGGAGCGGACCCAGTAAATTGTGGTAATTCCGAGATAATTGAAAACTGTTCGTTCCGGGAGGAAGGTCGCTCTACTCATCATGGAGAAGTGCTTAGTTTATTAGAATCAAGCAAAGGCATATTCGATTTCTATAATGTCATGACCTATGACGCTGGCCGAAACTACGATTACCAAACCTCAATAAATAACTACTTTAATGCTATTGGCGTGCAGGCCGATTTAAGATTGGGTATGTCTATAAATCGTCAATGGGGTCAATTCGGAGGTTTTGTAATGCCGCTCATTGAAAATCAGTCGCGTGCTAAGTGGCAAGCTGAGCAGGGGTACGGTGGCTTCTTTGTTTGGGCACTAGGCGCAAATACTGAAAACCATTCGTTAGAGTCTCAAATACAAATATTTAATTCCTTGGTCGATGCGGCAAGGTTCGGCGAACAAGGGGTTAAAGCTTCAAGATAAAATTGCGGCGATAAAGCCATAGCGCAAGTAACCAAAAGAGCAGTACATGCGCTAAGGCAAAAAGCAGTGATGCAAGTTTAGGGGGCATGAAAGGCAGTAGTAACTGCCAAAGCCAACTGTAAGCTGATTCTGTTGAAGAGGCACCAAGTAGGCTAAGTTTTAATGCCATAAGACCGGTCGCTAACATCCATGATAAGCAATAAATTAAAAGAGGGTTAGTGCCATAAATTTTTAATGGTTCACAGATGGTGCTTAATTTTAAAATATCGGAACAACACACACATAATGCCAAAATTAATACTGCTAACCCTCCCGACACAAGGACAAAAGAGGCACTCCAGATATTCTTATTAATCGGCATGTAAAAAGACACGCCCCAACCAACTAGTAGCAACCCTAAACTAAGAAAGACTAGGTGTTTTAATGCCGAGCGCGTGTTTGTACATCTGGTAAGAATACGAGTAGTTTCGAAGCCCAGTAATAGCGTTACCGTTGCTGGCAGTGTGCTTAGAATTCCTTCGGGATCAAAAGATATACCGTTCATTTTCCACATTTGGGAGTCGCCTAAAATTGAACGATCGATAAGAGCAACTATATTGTGTTCCAAGCTAAACGGAGAGTCGCCTCCTAGCAGAACAAATAGAGCATAGTAGGCACTAAGAGTAGCCCCGCAAATCAAATAAACAGTGGTGATTTGAAACGACAGTGCGATTAAGGCTCCTAAAAAATAGCATAAAGAAATTCGTTGGAGGACGCCCATGATTCGAACTGAATCAGTGTCAAGAAGGAGCATATTATAAATATTGAGACTAAAGCCAATGGCAAACATTAAGGCCGATCGCTTAACTATCTTAGCGAAGGAAGCTGGGCTTAAGGTGAAGTTGCTTGCTCTGAATGCAAAAAATATTGAAGCGCCAACAATGAATAAAAAGCACGGAAATACAATGTCAGCTGGAGTCAGTCCATGCCAACTCGAATGAAGTAATGATGAATAAACATGGCCCCAGTCTCCAGGCGTGTTTACAAGAATCATTGAGGCTATTGCTATGCCACGAAACATATCAAGAGCGAGAAAACGAGCAGTCGAAGATTTCATGAGTTAAGATCCATTAAATTGTTGACAACGTTGTCATCTATGAATATGATTATATACATACGATGCAATTGATTCCACTCGCTAAAGTAATGCTTTGTTTTTCTTTAGCATGATGACCGCTAATTATGATCTTAATGACAACGACAGAAACTAATTCAAATACTCCAGCCCTATTTATTGGAATCGATGGTGGAGGGAGTTCATGTCGTGCGAAAATTGTCTCTTCAGATGGAACAGTGATAGGCTTCGGAGTTTCTGGAAGAGCAAACCCAGTTCATGGCTTAGATAAAACAATAGAGTCAATAGTTGACTGTTCTGAAAAGGCTACTCTGGACGCAGGGTTGGAGCTAGAAGCGCTTAAGCATGCCAGCGCTGGAGTGGGCTTGGCTGGGGTAAATCTCCCATCTTTGTATAAAAAAGTAAGCAGTTGGAGTCATCCTTTCAAGGAAATGTTTCTGACAACGGATCTTCATATCGCGTGTCTGGGGGCTCATGCCCGGCAAGACGGCTCTGTGATTATAACCGGTACTGGTTCGTGCGGCATCTCTATCACAGGTTCTAAAATGCAGACCTACGGAGCGCATGGTTTTCCATGGGGTGATCAGTGCAGTGGCGCCTGGTTTGGTCTACAAGCTATCTCCGTAGCGCTTCTCGCTTATGACGGTTTGGGGAGAAAAACATCATTATTGGATAGGGTCTGCAGCGAGCTGAATACAACGCCACTTGAAATATCTGACAAAATGACGAACAAGCCAACAAAGGAATTTGCGAACTTAGCAAAGTTGGTTTTTGAAGAAGCCAAAAATGGAGATCTGGTAGCGATCAGAGTGTTAACTGAAGGGGTTGGTTATTTAAACAATATGGCACGCAAGATTATGGAAACACACTCAGGGAGACTAAGTCTGATTGGGGGATTGAGATCTGAACTATTGCCTTGGTTGGACAGAGATATTCAGGAATATCTTTGCGACCCGATTGACACACCTCAAGATGGCGCTATCTATTTTGCTCAATCTAAAGCAACTCAATGCATTCGTTCGTTTAAACAACTTTAACTGCAATTAGACTTCGTTCATCAGTGATCACTGATGCGCTAAAAACATGACGCCTCAAAACTCAATAACAGCCCTTGGCCTAATTCCAAAACCGTCTGAATGTACTTTCTTAAAACAAGGTCATTGTGACTTGTCGCTTGTTGAGGCGATAGAATATAACGATGAAAGACTGCGGGTATTGAGCAAGTACCTAAGCGATGAATTAGTTAAGTTGAATATTGGGGCGATAAATAATATTACCCCTGAGTTGATAAATTCGAAAGTTTCAACTAGCCATAAAAAAGGAGTAATAGCGCTGGGCCTTCACGGTAGCGATGACAGTGAGGCGACTTACTCGCTCAAAATTGAGCCATGCGTCATTCAAATATCAAGCGCAAAAGCTAGCGGTGTATTTTATGCAATTCAAACATTGCTTCAGCTTTTTACTTCACACCCGATCTCTGCGCCAGCGTTAGAAATTCACGACAAAGCACGTTGTGGCTACCGTGGCTTACACCTAGATGTTAGCCGCCACTTTAGGCCTGTTAGTGATGTAAAACGTTTGATTGATTTGATGGCGATGCACAAAATGAATTTTTTTCATTGGCATCTAGTTGATGATCAAGGTTGGCGTATCGAAATTAACAAGTTTCCGAAGCTTACAGAAATAGGTAGTAAGCGAAGATCTACGGTAATTGGTCATACTCTAGATTCTGAGGCGAAAACCGATTTAGTTCCTCACTCAGGATTCTATACTCAGCAGGAAATTAGAGAAGTAGTTGATTACGCAGAGCAACGCTATATAACCATCATTCCTGAAATCGACTTGCCAGGTCATAGCTCAGCTTTGCTTGCAGCTTTTCCAGAGTATGGTTGTGTTAATAGTTTGACTTCACCATTTGTGAAAACGCATTTTGGAATTTTTAATCATGTTTTATGCAATAGGGCGAGTACTTTCGATTTTCTTCGAGAGATCTTGTGCGAAGTCGCTCAATTGTTTCCTTCTGAATATATTCACATTGGTGGAGACGAAGTAAAAAAAACGCATTGGAAGCAGTGCCCTGATTGCCAAGGTGTTATTAAATCTGAGTCGCTAAGAGATACCGATGAACTACAAGGGTATTTTATCGAACAGGTTGTGGATATCTTGCGGTCTTTAGGTAAAAAAGCAATTTGTTGGGATGATGTACTCGAATCAAAGAACTTAAACTCTGACGTTATGATTATGTCATGGCTTGGCGAAGATAAAGCTGAAGAGGCGCTTAGTCGTGGTCATGAGCTAATCATGACGCAAACAAACTTGTACTTCGATTTTTATCAATCAATGTCTATTGATGAACCGTTTTCTATTCATGGACATGCTCCACTGAAAAATGTGTATAAGTATAATCCCTTGCAAAATGACAATAGTATTTTGGGGGCACAAGCCAATATATGGACAGAGTACATTAAAACACAAGATCAACTTGAGTATGCCATTCTGCCTAGAATGACTGCATTAGCTGAAATTTTATGGACTCCGATTGAATTGCAAAACTGGAACGATTTTAAAGAGCGCTTAAAAGTACAATACAATCGTTTTGATAGGTTGGGGTTTAACGCGGCGCGGTCAATCTTTGTCCCCGAATTTAATATCGAACAAAATAACGATAGAACTTTCAATATCACTATTTTTAGTGAGTATTCTGACATTGATGTTCACTATACTCTCGATGGAACTAGGCCAGACCATGAATCACCTCAATTTCAATCGAGCTTTACGATCGACAAACATTCAGTTATCAGTGCTTGTTCTATCGAAAAAGAAAGTGGCAAGCAATTTGGCGTTAATCGGGTTACTGTATCGCCTCATTTAGCTTTGAATTGCGGTGTCGAATACATCGAATTAGCTGGTTCAAATAAACGCATCAAAAGCTTAGAGCTTCTTACCAATGGTCAGCCTCAGCAAGGCCAAAGATTCCAACATTCGAACTGGGTTTTGTTTGAAGATAGCGTTGAATTTGAACTCGTATTGGATCTTGGTAGAGAAATAAAAATATCCAAGGTGAGTCTTGGGTTTGATGGCGCTATTGGCCGGAAATTATACTTTCCAAGATCGGTAGACCTTAGATGCTCTCTTGATAGAAAAAATTGGCAGTTAAAAGGTAAATTAAGTCGAGCTGAAAACCCAGGCCGAGCAGAGGCAATGTTTAACGAAGAAGTAACTCGCTACTTACGAATTAAAATTAATAACCAAGACCGAATTTTCTCATACGAAGATGAAAAAATGATTTCAACTCCATTGTATATTGATGAAATCATAGTCAGTTGATTGGGGCAATAGAATAACAATGATAAAGCTCACCGTACTCTCAAATTTAGATTGGGCGATTATTGCCATTGTTCTCGTATTGACATTTGCGGCGAGCCTACTGATAAAAGACAAAGAAGGAAAGGGTGGTGTAGAAGAGTTTTTTACAGCAAACCGAAATGCCAAATGGTGGTTGGTTGGTACGTCGATAGCCGCTACAACATTTGCCTCTGATACGCCCTTGCTTATTACAGGCTGGGTGGCTGAATATGGCATAGCTGGGAATTGGTTTTGGTGGGGCGGTGCCGTAGGCATTGTTGCTATTACTGTCTTTTTCGCGCGCGTGTGGCGCTCAACTGGAGTTGTGACCGATACCGAGATCGCAGAGCTTCGTTATGGTGGTAAGCCCGCGATGGTACTGCGGAGCAGCAAGGCATTTGTGTTTTCAGTCGTCGTAAATTGCATAATTCTCGGTTGGGTCTTAGCTGGAATGTCGAAAATAGCTGAGCCATTTATGGACTGGCAATACTTACTTGGTGATGGTGTTTATCATGCGCTAGAAGTAGCGTATCCCACCGCGTTAATTTTTAACGATCTAAATACTAGCCTTACTATCTTTACATTGTTAACGATTACGCTTCTTTATTCAGCCTTAGGTGGCTTGCGCGCTATTTTAATTACCGACATGGTTTGGTTTGTCTTGGCAATATCAATGGCTATTGTTTTAAGCTACTTTGCGGTCAGTAGTCTCGGTGGGCTAGAAGGTATGTGGAGCGCCCTCGAAGAGACGTATCCTAAAGGCATGACTTCTACCGATTTAGACGGGAAAGTCTTTTTAAATCACGAACAGATTAGTTCGTTCATCCCGTCATTCGCCGATGGCAGCACAGGCGGCTTAGGAATACCATTTAGTGCTTTTATTCTCACCTTGACATTCATGTGGTGGACTAACGGCAATGTTGATGGAGCGGGGTATTTCGCCCAGCGCCTTTACAGTGCTAAGAACGGCGGCGAAGCTGAAAAAGGTTCTATGTGGTATGGCCTCGCGCACTTTGTTTTTCGCTCATGGCCCTGGGTCATAGCAGGGGTTGCCGCCTTGGTGATTTATCCGCGAGCTGATGTGAATAATGTTGCGGCTGAATTCAACGCGTGCTTAAAAGACTCAACGGTCTGTAGCGCTGCAATGAATGAATGTATGGATAATCGTTATAACTGTTCGATTAAAGAATATGGCTTGCTTTTTAAAACCGAGGTTACTCGGGAAGGAGCTGCGCCAGTTGTTGAATTTAGAGAAGATCGTGAGCGCAGTTACCCAGCGATGATCAAAGACGTTTTACCTAAGGGTCTATTAGGTCTTGCGCTTGTGGCACTAATGGGAGCATTTATGTCGACGGTATCGACCCATATTAATTGGGGAGCGTCATACATAACCAACGACTTTTATATGCGTTTTCTAAACCCAAAGGCGTCTAATAAAAAATTACTATTTGTAAGCCGGCTTGCCACATTAGGCATCACTTTTACAGCCATTATTGTAGCCTCGTTCATAAAGAGTGTAGGAGAAATGTGGAATCTATATTTGGGTATGATGGCAGGCTTAGGCTTGCCACATCTACTGCGTTGGTTTTGGTGGAGAGCAAATGCGTGGACAGAAATCGGAGGAATGTTAACGGGTTTAATCTTAGCGTTAAGTAATTACCTCTTGTCGTTCAATAACATGTTGCCTGAAGGCCAAATATCAATTTTTCCAACTAGCATTGCCAGTCATCCGATACATGTAATCTGCTGGATTTCTATATTCTCTGCTTTAGCATCAATAATAGCGACCTATTTAACGCCCGCTGTCGATGAACATTTTCTTAAAGAATTTGTTAGAAAAGTGAAACCCATTGGATTTTGGAAAGATTTAAATAAAGGCTACTCTGCGCCGAGGAGCTTTGCAGAATCTATGCTGTATTTTGTTTTGGGTAGCATCGGAATCTATGCTGGTATGTTTGGGATAGGCTATCTATTGCGCTTGGAGTACCTGTTTGGTGCAGGGCTTATTCTTATATTTCTGGTATCAATGGCTATTATGATCAGAGGAATGAATCGAATTAGCGTAGATAAAACTTAGAGCGCTATCCAAACCAATTTAAGTACAAACGATATTTGTGAATAATTATAGACCTCTGAGTGAGAGGGAAAGTTTTTAACAAAGCATTGCCTATTTGCGTTTCTAATATGCAAAGTTTGAGCTCGACCTGGTGTCACAAAAATCGAAATTCGACGAAGTCTTACAGCAAGGCTTTGCTTTCGAAAAAGGCAGAATGATACTCGCTTCCATCATTTAATCATCTCACGATGTGCAAACTTAGAGTATCAAAGTATTTCAAGTGTCGCGACATCAATGTCATCGGATAAGCAACTGTTATATGTACAAAACCGAACAAAGGAGTTATTTTTGAAATTGAATAAAATTAGAATTGCAGCTTTAGTTTTCCTAATTGTGATTTTTGGAATAGTAATATTTATCGAACCGTTTACGTTCGGTGCAAATATCTATTCGTTCTTACTTATATTAGTTGTTGTCGCATTAGCCTTACTAATAAATGGTATAACTCGCCGTATTGATATTGATAGAAATATGAATGAAAATCAGATTAAAATGTATTGGATTATCTTTATCTCATTTATGGCAATAGCAACTTTAATACTATATTTTCAAGGCGTATTTACGCGTATAGATAGTATTGGTCTATTGATATTATTGGCGGCGTACCAGCTGGTTGGCTATGCAATTCATAAATTCATAGAACAGAATCCTGTAGAAATAGAGAAATGGTTTCAATAGTGCAGTGATCACGTGCAAGCCCAAACGTTATCGCGCATTAAATCTAATTGGCCATGCGTAAAATGCACGTCTGCCAGACTTAACGAGCGTTTCAAATGGGTGTGTTCAGTTTTTACACCTAAAAGCACTATAAAAGCTCAATTCTTTTCTTAGCACCATGAAATTCGAAGTATTTTTCTTAGTGGGGATAGTTTGTATGAAATTGTGCTTCGCGTTGACTCTCTTGAATCTTCTGCTCTAACTTCTGTCGCTCACCTTCAATAAAGGCATAAAATTCAAGGTTTTCTAATTTACTTGCGGCAGCTCGATCGACTATAACAACCGCATTGCTATGCATTTGCAAAATTGATGCTGGGCAGGAAGCGGTTAACGCACCTTCAATGGTGGCCTTAATTGCGTCGGCTTTACTCTCGCCGGTTGCGATCAAAACAATTTGAGATGAGTCCATGATAGTGCCAATTCCCATCGTTAAAGATAGCTTAGGTTGGATTTCATTAGCTGCGAAGAAGCGAGCGTTGTCTTTGATCGTAGCTTGGGTTAGTGTTTTAACTCGAGTGCGGGATGTTAGAGATGACGATGGTTCATTAAACCCAATATGTCCATTGCGTCCAATTCCTAGTAACTGAATATCAATCCCACCACAGAGTTCAATATTCTTCTCATATTGTTGGCACGCTTCGGTAGGATCGTTGGTAGCCCCATCCGGAACATGGGTAGATTCAATCGGGATATCGATATGATCAAACAAATTTTTTTGCATGAAATGACGATAGCTTTGAGGGTGCTTCCCGTCCAAGCCTAAGTATTCATCCAGATTAAATGTTACGATTTTTGAGAAAGATATTTCTTTATCTACATGCGCTGAAACCAAATATTTATAAAGCTCGAGAGGGCTTGAGCCTGTAGCCAAACCGAATACTGAATAAGGCTTGACTACAAGTTGTTTTAGAAACAGATCTCCAGCAGTATTTGCAACGTCTTTGGCTGTATCGACTATTATAACTCGCATTTTAAAACTCTAACATTTGACGGTTTGAAGCATGGCTTCGCCGGCCACCCATGTTTGCATCACATTGAAACGGTCATCGAAGTGAACCATATCAGCACTGTAATTTCGTTTAAGCCTGCCCGAAATATGCTCTAGCCCTAAAAATTCAGCAGGGTATAAAGACGCCATACGAAGACATTCTGCCAATTCAATCCCTACGTCTAGATGACTGTTGCGCACGGCTTGAATCATTGAAATGGCGGAGCCTGCCAAACGGCCTTCACTATTAATTAAGCAACCATTCTGTTCCGTTATCTTATTTCCATAAAGTTCAAACGAGCGATCGCTTGAACCAACAGTTGCCATTGAATCAGTCACCAAACACAGTTTCCCGACTGCTTTAGTTCTATGTGCTAGCTTTACCATATCGGCGTGTACGTGGTGCCCATCTACGATGATTCCGCACCAGCTTTGTTCATCAATTAACGCGCTACCAACAACGCCAGGTTCTCGCCCCGTAGCCGGCTTCATTGCATTATAGAGATGAGTGAAGCCTCTTAAGCCTTCGTCCAATGCCGATAGGATTTGTTCTGAATTAGCGTCTGTGTGACCGGCGCAAACAATAACGCCTTGATCTACTAAGTTTCTAACCTGTCCCTTCATAAGCATTTCAGGAGCGGTGGTAACCAGTAGCTTTATATCCGTTAGAGAACCCAGCCAATTAATTTCTGAGTCCGAAGGTGAGCCAAGATGTGTCTCATCGTGTGTGCCTCGGCGCTCAGAAGGAAAGTATGGTCCCTCGAGGTGCAGCCCAGCAACGCCTTTCTCTCCATTTGCCAGATATGTTCTGACAGTATCAACAGCTTGTTGTCTTGTTTCCAACGTGTCGCTAACTATTGTAGGCAGTAATGATGTTGTTCCACCAGTGTGGTGCCCCTTAACTATCGTTCTCAGCGCCTCGACTGACGTATCATTATTGAATAAAACGCCGCCTCCGCCATTGACCTGCCAATCAACAAAGCCAGGCGCTAAAACTCCATTGCTGCATTGTTCAAGTTCGTAATATATTGGGACGGAAGCTTTTGAGCAGATATCAACTACTACGCCGTCCTCAATAAGTATCGCGCAGTTTTGATGGAAATGTTCGCCATCAAAGATTCTATCGGCGCTGATCGCAGTTTTTATAGACATTTAAATTCTTCGCTCACAATGAGTGACAACGTTGTCAATTATTGTATGATTTAGTTCAAATGTAAAGAGTAAATCAGATTATCATTTAATATGGATCTGCAAAGAAATCTAAACCAAGTTCATTTTTATATGCTTGGGCTAGATTCGGTCACATTTTGCTAAATGTTACGAGTATTTTTAACTTATATAAGGAACCGTCGTTAAACTAACAGATTAGTTTTGAGAGGCGCATTTTTGCATCTGATAAACGTAGTGTAAAAATTACATCTGATATAGGCTTGCTAAGAAATAGCTCTATGAATATGTCCTTACTTGTCATGGCTCCGACTATGGCGATATGTGATCGACGATGTCTTCACAGAGGCGGTGCGTTTGCCAAACCTGATGATTCATTTCTGAATCATGCTGCTTTGATTCGACCAGAGAGATGAATTTATTGACCATAGTCACAAAGCCTCTTTTGTAAAGAGTCGATTCCCAGTTTCCAAAAGTGATTTTTGAACTACATTCGGCCATATGCTTAAACCCTTCACTCAGTTGATTGATTTCCCATTTTTCATTTTCAGCCATGTATTCAAGCCGTTCTTCTTCCTTTCCATTGATTCTATTCATGCTGATTGCATAGTGTGCTCCATTATGCTCCCAATACACATCTAATAGTTCTATTTCACCTGCCTTCATTCGATTGAAAATGTTAAGCGTTGGTAACTCTAGAGGCTTGCTGGCGCAGAGTGCGAAATCTAGGATATGGATAAAGTCATCGTAAATAAATTCTCTAATTTTACCAGGCAAATTATGTCTGTTCTTTTGATATCTTAATTGTATTGCTTGTGCATTTAATGGCGCTTGGTATAGAGGCGCGTAACGTCGATTGAAACCAATCATTAAAGGGGTATTTTTTTGTTCAGAAATAGCCAGTAATTCTTCAGTTTGTTTTATATCGTAACTTACGGGTTTATCAATGAAGACCGCGATCCCTGCATTCAGCCCCGCGAGTGCAATTTCAAAATGACTATCAGTGCTGCTGTGGATCATAATCGCGTCGGGGCAACTCTCTATTGCATCTCGGTAATTGGTAAAAACTTCATTGGCTTTATAGCGTTTTGACAAACTGTTACGCAAAATGGCATTGCGAGTACATATTCCTAGTTCAATATTTTCAATGCAGCTCACTATTGGCAAATATGCTTTTTGGGCGATGTCACCAAGGCCGATTAGTATAATTTTCATATCTTATATCTTATTGTTTACATCTGACTTTTGACGTACTAAATAGTGCGTAGTCAATTCTGTAGGCAGTATTCTATAAGCAAAGAAAGGGTGCCCAAACAGGACACTCAAAATCACAAAAGGTGAATAAAAATTTTATTGGTTTTGATCTAGCTATGCTCGATAGGATGTAGAAAATACACCATTTTCGTATGCATCCCAAGTAATTGACCAAGTCATTAAGCGTCTAAAACCTGTTCGCGGGTGAGTTGGCGTATAGCTTCCACAGTTTTGTAGTTTAATTAAGCAGTCTGAAGCCTTAAAATTTTTTTGCCCAAATACGTCGTTAAAAACGTACTCAAATTCTCATTTACTCCAGTAAACTCCGCTTTTCCATGCGTTTTTGCCTTGTCTTTGAATAAAAATCTTTTTTAATGCAAAGGTCTCAGTTTAGAGCAATAGACCGAGCTTTAAATTTTTCCTGGAATCGTTTCACAATTAAAGCAAACAACATCAATAAAAAGTGAAAATGATTGAATTGATTTTGTTCAAATACTGTGCAGAGCCGGCGCGATTGTAGCTTGAACCTGCAAATTTCAATGCGCGCGACACCAACACAGCCATAGTGTGTTGGTGTCGCGCTAGGTGAAATGAAGGTGAGTTATGCTTCCAAAGGACACTGGTACTATATTGCGATTTCTTGTTTTATTGAGCTAATACTGTTGAACTATCCTCTCGCTGAACATTAGCCTAATGTGTGGTGCCTTTTACAAAAATTGAGTTGTCGTCAAGCTCTAGAGGCATTTTAGATAGCTAAATTCGAAACCCGTCTATCTCCTATATTGGCTTGGTTGTACAAGCTGAGCTTTTTGTTGCGATGGTAATTTTGGGATCAAGCCGTTTATACTTCGAGTTTTTTAATGAGAGATCTCGATGTTTGTAGAGTTTAATGAGGCGTTAAGCTGTTTTGAATTGAGTACGAAAGCTGGAGCCAGCGCGCTGGTTTCTATGCACGGTGGGCATTTGCTTTCTTGGAAGCCATCACGATGCCAAGAAGAGCAATTGTACTTGAGTAAAAAGGCAGTAATGGATGGCACATCTGCAATCCGAGGCGGAGTGCCCGTGTTGTTCCCTCATTTTGGTGCTCAGAATAATTCACCAAATCATGGTTTCGCACGATTACTTAAATGGAAGTATATAAGTGATGTGCAGACTGAGGCGGGTCATGTGTTGAATCTTGGGCTTTCGGCTAATGATGAAACAAGGCGTTTCTGGCCTCATGATTTTCAATTGAGACTATCAATTGGTTTATCGGATGCAAGCATTCTTCTGAGTTATGACCTTACTAACAGAGGTAAAACTTCGTTCGATTTTAGTGGCGGTTTGCATACATACTTTGCTACAAATGATGTCTATAAAACTCACCTACAGGGATTGAAAGGGTGTAAATACATTGAGACTGGCAGGCACTTTGAAGAAGATAATGACTTGATTGAGATTCGGGGCGAAATCGATCGCATCTATTTAAATGGTGAACAAAGTAGGCCTTTGGTTCTAGAATCTCCCGGAAGAAGGGTTGAAATCGGGTTCTCTGGGTTTAACGAAACGGTTGTGTGGAACCCATGGATCGAGGGCGCTGTGAATATTAACGATATGTCAGATGGCGACTATTTAAAAATGATTTGCGTTGAATCTGTGATTGCCGCAGGAAAAATCGAGCTTGAACCAAAGGAGTCATGGAGCGGAACTCAATTGCTGAAGAGTAACTACTAAGTCAGTAGGCGCAGCCTAGTAATCGTTTAGAGGCCTAATTTCAGACATCTTTACTCATAATATGACAACGTTGACAAAAAAATCGCTTTTTCGATAACAAGCAATTGACAACGTTGTCTTATATTTGTATTTTGTTCCTGCTAGGTAAGCGTTTGTGCGTTTTTTTAGCCAATAATGAAAGAATCATACTGACAAAAGTTAGCGAAAATACCCATAGGTAGGAGACGAGAATGACCAAAGAGATAAAAAAAATACCGTATATCGCCAAGCTGAAAAAAATCAGCAACCCTGCGTTATATGGAGCCCTAGGTGCGGCAGCAATGCTTGCGCCAGCAAATATAGCAATCGCTCAAAGCGCAGATGTAGTTGAAGAGAATACTCTTGAAGAAATCGTGGTAACTGGAATTAGAGGCAGTCTGATTAGTTCACTTAATACGAAGCGTAATTCGGACGCAATCGTTGATGCGATTACGGCGGAAGACATTGGAAAATTTCCTGATAAGAATTTGGCTGAAGCGATTCAGCGTGTGCCAGGTGTTGTTATCAATAGAGAGTTTGGCGAAGGCGAGCGGGTTAGTATTCGCGGCACATCACCAAACTTAACGCGCACACAGCTCAATGGTCATTCGCTTGCCACGGCCGACTGGTTCATTCTTGATCAACTAAATGCAACCCGTAGTTTTAACTATCTAATTTTGCCTTCTGACATTGTTCAACAGGTTAAAGTTTATAAGAGTCCACAAGCTAATATCGAAGAAGGTGGTGTAGGTGGTCTTGTTGACGTGATTACCCGTAAGCCTTTTGATCAAGAGGCAGGTAGTGGTGCACTTTCAGTGCAGTACGCCTATTCTGAATTGTCTGATGAGACTGATCCGAATATCTCAGGGCTATATAGTTGGAAGAACGATGATAGTACTTTTGGCGTTCTAGTATCTGGAACACGTCAAGAAAGAAATATACGTCGTGATGGTATCGAGACCTTAGGTTATTTTGAAAATGCTGCTGCGGCTGGTGATGCTCAGATTCCATCATTGATTGGCGCTGCATTATTTACTCAGGAGCGCATTCGTACAACGGGTAACATTGCATTGCAATGGGCTCCTAATGATCGTGTAGAAGTAAACTTGAACGGTTTGTATTCAGAATTCGAGGCGCAGAACACAAATTCCAATTTTATAGCTTGGGGTGTACGCGCTATTGGCAATGGCGGCACTCTGAGCAATGCCGTAATTCAAGATGGAACGGTTGTAGCAGGAACTATTGCTTCCCTGAATAACGGTACTCAGGATTTTGGCGCGGTATATGACGTTATTCAGCGAGACGCGGTTGCTGAGACGACGAACGTTGATCTCGATGTCGACGTAGAGTTTACTGATAACCTATCAGGTAGTTTCCGGATCGGAACCACTGATGCAATTGGTAATACAAACGACCAACCTTTTATCGAATTCGGAGCTCCAGCATCGTTTGACTTTGACCTTCGTAGTGGAACTCCAGTAGTTAACTACAACAATATTAATCCAAACGACCTGAACGATTTACGACCTATTTTTGCGTCATTGCATGAAGTGCTAAATGATGACTCAGAAGATTATGCTTATGTTGATTTCAGTTTTGACCTAGGCGGCGACAGTATTTTCAAAACGATTGAACTTGGTGCTAAGTACACTGCGCACGAACGTGAATTACGCTTTAATGCGACCACTTATGGTGGCTTTTTTGTGCCAATTAACTCATCTCCATCATCGGTCTTTGCCTCAGACTCTACAACACCTGGTGATTTCTTAAACGGCATTACTGACTCAGGAATCACATCGTACTTTACTATTGATGAAGGTCGTACCAGGGACTTTTTATTCAACAACTTGGCCAATGCAACTGCAGCTGGTAATGGACGTATCCCATACCCTCAACAACAGCTAAGAGTTGAAGAAGATGTTTTTGGCGGTTATGTAATGGCCAATATTGAGACAGACAAATGGCGCGGTAACGTTGGTGTACGGGTTGTAAAAACGGAAACCACATCTGAAGGTGCACAACTTAGCCCAACAGGTTCAGTAGCTAATTTGTTTGGAGCATTTGACCCATTATCTGTCGAGAGCGATTATACCGATGTACTGCCTAGCTTAAACTTGACGTACAGTATAAACGACAACACTCTTGCCCGATTTTCTGCTGCTAAAGTAATAACAAGACCCGATTTCACTGACATTACTCCTCGATCTTCGTTGAACCCTGGAGCGCTAAGTGGCACTAGTGGTAATCCTGACATTGACCCATTTGAAGCTAACCAGTTTGACGCAACGATTGAGTATTATCCTACCGAAGATTCGACCTTCGCAGCGGCGGTTTTCTACAAAGATGTTACTTCTTTTGTAACCAATGAGTTGTCGAACCAAACATTGCAGTTATCAGCTCAGTCGTCTCCGAACGCAGCATGTACTGCTGCCGGTGCACCAAACTTGTTCAATTGCCCGTTCGCTATTAACCAACGAGCAAACGGGCAAGGTGGAAGCGTTTTTGGAGTAGAGTTGGCCGCGGTAGTGCCTCTAGCAAACGGGTTTGGTTTGCAAGCTAACTACACGTATGTTGATTCTGAAGATGATGAAACTGGCTTGCCATTACCGGGCACTTCAGAGGATTCATTTAATGGTTCATTTTTCTATGAAGGAGAGCGCTTTTCCGCAAAGCTAGCTTATAACTATCGATCTGACTTCTTTATTACAATTGACCGATCTACGCCATTGAGTCAAGAAGCGGTCGGCTTTGTAGAGGCGTCTATTTCATACAATATTACCGATAATCTGACAGCAACCATAGAAGGGGTTAATCTCACTGATGAGACGATTCGTCAATTTGGTGCGAATGAAACCCAACATCGTGCCACGTATAAAAATGGTCGCGTAATCTATGCTGGATTGAGTTATTCGTTCTAGTTAGGTGATGAAAATGTAGGTTCTCTCGCCCCACAGAAAATCGCTACATTTTCTCATCAACCAAATAAGCCCTGCTAATTAGCAGGGCTTATTTGGTTCTAATATCAATGTTCCTAAAGCCGGTGATAAAATGTTGCACTAAGCTTTGAACGCACCTGATATAGAAGCTTACTTACGATTAAGAAACTAGTAGCCTTGGTTTAAAAGTAAGTTTGAAAATTGATCTTCGTAAGCTTGTAAATGTTGGCTGTAATTTTTATGTCGTTCAATTGCCGAATCATTAACTTTGCTTTGAACTTGTATGTAGCTTGGCGTTGGCGTATATGTGCGGTTCTTTTGAAAATTTAAACACGCTTTTTCAAAAGGTAGTCCAACGTGTTTAATCATTCTTTCAGTTACGGATTCTTGTTCAAGAACAAAATCTTCATACTTCAAGAATAAGATATCAGTTTCCATAGCTCGTTCATAGTGTTGCCTTAAGTTCCACACTGCATTCAAGTGGTGGAAAATATCATCTGGCTTATATGCGCAATGAAAGCCATGGTTAATACGATGAGACATCATTGAAACGCAAACATCTAAAGGGTTTCGTGTTAGTTGAATAATCGGCGCTTCAGGGAAGGCCATTTTAAGAATCGGTAAATAGATTTCATTGAAAGGCATTTTGTCGGTAAAGAAATCGGCTGACGAATTGAATAATCCGGCTGACTCTGCGCGCGCTAGATATTGATCTCTAAATAGTGTTGCAACGTGGCGAAAGTCAGCAGTACAACTGAAGGCAAGATTATTGGGGAACGTTGAAGTCGGTAGTACCTTATTTGCCAATTCTCGCAACTCAGGAAGAAAGGTAAGCTCTCCGCCTGCTGAAATCTGTGAATGAGCACTCAATACTCGTTCAGTTAAAGTGGTCCCTGAACGAGGACTTCCAAAGATGAAAATAGGTTGAGGGCAATCACCGCGGACATTTGCTATAGGCAATTGAGATACAATCTCCGGTGTAATAAAAGAGCTTAGTTCAGAAAAGAAATTTTCGACGGCTTGTTTTTGATAATTTAGGTTTGGTGCTTCTTTTACGATCCTTTGTTTACCAATAGTAAAGTCTGACCAAGCTTTATCATATTCACCTATGCGATCATAAGCTCTCCCACGCTCAAGCAAAGCGTCGCCGCTTGGGTTCTTGGCTTTATTAATCACATCGATAGATTTTTGGTACTTTCCAGTACGAGCATAATAGCTCGATCGTAAGAGATCGACGGCATCCGGAGAAGCGATCGACGAAGCCGTATTTAATAAGCTAGTTGCTTGTTCTAGATTTCCTGTGACTTCACAAAGTTTTGACCACTGGGCCAGAATTTTGAAATCGTGCGGTGCAAGCGTCGAGGCTTGTTCAAAAAGTGTATAGGATTCATCCGTTTTTCCTTGTTGCATTAAGCACAGCGCAAGTTTGGATTTTATTTCTGGGTCTAAATTAGTCGAGCTGAGCGCACGTCTAAAGTGCCATTCTCCAGCGACTAGATTGTTCTCCTCTGATAGAAGTGTTCCAAAAATCAGATGAGAGTTTGCATCATTAGAATCAATCAATAGTGCTTGGCGTATTAGGTTTTTTGCTTCGTCATGCTTCCCAAAATGTGAATAGATATTGGATAGTTTTTGATAGGCCCAAATTTGTTTAGCATCAATCTTTAATACATCAGATAGTAGCTGTGCAGCAGCCTGATAATTTTGCAATTTTAAATGGGCTCCACAGAGCATTTCTAAGGCCTCAATGTCCTTCGGGTTTTGCTTCACTTTAGCCTGATTCAAGGCGATCGTTTTATTCAATTCATCGTGTTTACCTTGTTGTTTTCTCATAGCGGGATTCACCGATTGGATTGTTTGCCTAAATTTATTGATAAAGTAAAAAATGCTTGAAAAACAGTCTTTTAAACTGAGAAAAGTACATCTTAACCCATATGATAGTGAAACTTTAATCGGATTTTTGAATTCATTTTGTAGTATTTATAGAAGTAGGATTTTCTCCTGTACTTACTTGTCCTAGTTGAAAAAAAACAGTGCCGTAAACATTTGAGTTTTTACCTTATGAGTATCGAAAATGCAGGGCTGACCAAGGGATGGCCAGATAAACTAAATGCATCATGAGTTTGTCTAAATAGTGCGTATTAATCTCCGCCCGGGCCATTAAATAGACCTAAATAGTAATCCGGTTATGACCACCTTGGTTCCTTTAAATAACATCGCCTATCGACGTCTTGAAATGCATTCTAATATCAGTTACTCACATACAGAAAAAATACATATGATGCCGGCTTTCGTTAGTGAATTCATACCAGCTTGTGGTGAAAATCGGTAGTGTTTGTGAAGCCAGAGCGAGATGATCACGTGCAGTCAGTAGTATTAACAGTAACCAAGCCAACAAAGTTTGTTCTTTTCCGCCCGAATTGGATAGCTCGGTAAATATACACCAGTTAGCTCAACAGACTTTGCAATACTCTTGCTGCACAATAGCGAGAACGAGGGCGAAGTTTTGGTGTGCGTTGAAGAAAAATCTGATTGGACTAGTGAAGAAATCGGAGAACCACTTTTTGACGAAGGTGCGATCATACAAGCTTACTAAAGTCGCAAATTTCTGATGCGATTGAATTGCGAACGCATGGACAGCAAACTCAACTCTTTTGTTGAACAACATAATGACCTAGAGCCTATTGAGAGTAAGGTCGTTAGTGTTAAGCCCAAAGAAGAAGATGCTTGTAACATTTTCGGATTATTTGTGATAAGCGAGCAGCGATTGAAAGAACTGGATGAGAGCCAGTTTTTAAAAGCTAAGGGGCTTGTTATTAGGGTGCTTTCCAGCAATTTACGTGTCGCTTCCAACTAGATCATTTAGTAAAACAGTGCGACGCGAAGAAATGTAGCCTGGAACCTAAATAATGACTGATTCATAGAGAAGTTATTGAGTTCGGATCTATGGGTCTTGTGACAATTTTGTTATTATGATGGCTTTATTTTTGCTCTTTTTTCGATGCATGGATATAAAATTAGATTGAAGTCGTAAACGTGTACATGATTGCAAACTTAGGATAAAAATGAAGGTTACTATAAAAGATGTTGCTCAGTTGGCCGGTGTGTCTTTTAAGACTGTATCACGGGTGGTAAATGGAGAGCTTGGTGTTAAGACTGAGATGCGTGAAAAAGTTCAGTCTGCGATTGATAAATTAAATTACCAGCCGAATTTATCAGCTCGGCGCTTAAGGGGTAAATCTGCCACTATTGGTTTTATTTATAACAACCCAAACAGTAATTATGTAATTACCATGTTGCACGGAATTCTTGCCACAGCGCGCGAGAATAGTTATGAACTGGTGGTGCATCCTTGTGAGACAACGTCTGACCCAATGTCTATTTTTGATGAAATCTTGGCGTTAACTCGGCGAAGTATGGTTGCAGGGCTGGTATTGACGCCGCCAATTTCAGAGAACGCAGAAATAATTAAAAAATTAGATGATGCTGGTATTACGTTCTCGAAAATCATTTCCAGGTCTGAACCACCAGAAGATGTCGAAAGAACAATATTTATTGATGACCGCAGGGCTGCATATCAAATCACCGAGCATCTGATTAAACAGAAACATCGACGAATATCATTTCTTAACGGGGATCCAGAGCATTTATCGAGCGATGAACGTTTAGAGGGCTATAAGTCTGCTCTGCGTGATTATAAGATACCAATCTCAGACGAATTAGTATTAGATGGTCACTATACATTTGAATCAGGTGTTGAGCGCGCTAAGCAAATTCTATCTCTTAATGATGTGCCTACTGCTGTCTTTGCATGTAACGATGAAATAGCGGCTGGAGCTCTATTCGCAGCCAAAATTCATGGGGTAAAGGTACCTGAACAGCTCTCGATTGCTGGTTTTGAGGATAGCCCATTTTCTAGACAAACTTGGCCATCGTTGACCACAGCCAAACAGCCTAATGATGAGATTGCGAGTCATGCTACAAAAATATTGATCGATATGCTTGAAGATACGGCCGATAACCAACGGTTCGATGAGCATGGATACTTACCCGAAATAATAGTTCGAAAATCCTCTTCTTGATTTCCATTGTTTGTTGATTTTAGGCGTGGGGTTTTGATCGGTGCGCTGAGCTTTTTCCCCAACTTCGGGGTGAAATTTAGCAGGCTCCTGAGTTTACAACTCATGAGGCCTTTGGATATATCTCACTTGTTTTCGATAAATAGCTCTTTTGAGGCAGACTTGAGTTTAAGGTGGTCTTTCGAGATGTTGGCCGTCGTTCAACTTTCAGGATTTATGCGTGGCCAGACGCAGCGTGCATGCCGTCTACCGTCTTTTTCGTGCAAGACTATAGCATGCGATTGCCCTGCGAGATTGGTCGAACAGCATTTGGATATTGGCTATTAAAATGCGGTCAAGGTCGGCATAACGTTTAACAAATCGTTTTCGGGCCTTAGTTACAATTTCTTTCATGCACGTATCACGTTTTTGGCCTTTGCAAACTTCTTCTAACTCGTCGAGTTGCTTCCAATCGAAGTAAATAGAAATCGAGCTGTGATTGCCTTTTTTGCCTTATTAAAATCTTTTTTCGCCATCTAATCAACATCCCTTGTCAGTGATGGATGATTATGTATATAATCGCGCCCCTGATTAGGGCGAGCTTCCTCACATTGTGATAGTAACGTCTTATTTCCACTTGTTAGCCGTGCGGTTATATCTTTAGCAGTGAAGAGTCTGTCCAGTTGGCAGCCCGCCCCCGCTACCAAGTGAATTAGTTGTCACGCAAATATCATTAACTGCTCAATTATATTTGTTAAGCTAATTACCGCGGTGTTTTGTTGTTTGATTTAGTTTGACCTTTTATGAGGTCTGCTTTTATTCAGCACGCTGTAACCAAACTTGGTTGAAGCAATTGACGAAAGTCGAGGCTTTAAGCTCACTGGAGACCCCGCTTTTTGCGGGGTTTCGTGTTTCTACTATTATAGAATTGAAATTGATTATGAAAGTTTAAGTGCTTTTTGAATCGGTGCTTCGTGTTAACGAATCGCACCTTGTTTAAGGTTTTCCTATATTTGGTTGGTCTTGAACGAATTCTTGGTAGTGAGTAATTCAATGTTTTATTGGGTTGCTGGATAGGTGAGCAGTGCTCGCCTTTTTTTATGCCGCACGTTTGGTTTGTTTAGAATTTTTTGAGACTGTTTTTACAGATTATTAGAGATTAGTAGTAATGGCTTTAACCGTTCCACATATTGAAGACTTGTTGTTGCCGGGCGCTGAAGCGTTGGGCTACGAAATTGTGTGTGTTGAGCTAAGTGGTGGCGATGTTTCTATTGTGCGTGTCTATATAGACTCACCCGATGGGGTTAATGTGAGCGACTGCGCAAAAGCGAGTCGTCAATTCAGTGCTATTTTAGACGTTGAAGACCCTATCTCTAATCGTTATACCTTGGAAGTGTCTTCGCCAGGTATGGATCGTCCTTTGGCTAAACCGTTGCATTTTAAGGCAGTGGTTGGGCAAGATGTGAAGATCAAAATGAACACCTTGGTTAATGGTCGGCGCCGGTTTTCTGGCGAGTTGATTGAAGCCAATGAAGAATTTATTGTGGTAGAAGTGGATGGCGAACAAAGTGAGCTGCTTTTTACCGAAATGGATCGCGCGCGATTAGTGCCGGTTTACGATTTTAATACTTAAGACGTTTAACGTTTAAGAAATTTATATTTAGAACTTCAATTTAAGAGAGCTAGAAACATGGCAAGCGAAATATTGATGATGGCTGACGTTTTATCGACGGAAAAAGCGGTTGATAAAGAGATTATTTTCGAGGCAATCGAAGCGGCATTGGCAACGGCCACCCGTAAGCGTCATCGTGAAGATATTGAAGTGCATTGCACGATTAATCAAGAAGACGGTTCTTATATACCTTACCGAGTATGGGAGGTGATTGAAGACGATGCTGAATTGGAGTTTCCAACTAAGCAAATGTGCTTGAGCGCCGCCAAAGAACATGATGCTGATCTTGATATCGGTGGCTTTGTTAAAGAAGAATTAGAAGCCGTACCATTTGGGCGGATTGCCGCACAAGCAGCTAAGCAAGTTATTATGCAGAAGGTCCGCGAGGCCGAGCGTAATAAGATCAGAGAAGAATTTGAGCCGCGTGTTGGTGAAATGCTATCGGGCGTGGTCAAGCGCCAAGAGCGTGGCGACACCATTATTGATCTCGGTGGTATAGAAGCCGTATTGCCTCGCAACCGCACGATTCAGCGCGAAGCGTTGCGCCCAGGCGATCGAGTACGAGCCATTCTGAGTGAAGTAAAACAAAACAATCGTGGGCCACAGTTAGTGCTAGACCGCGTTGCGCCTGGTTTGGTGTTATCACTGTTTCGTGCTGAAGTGCCCGAAGCCAGCGAAAACATTATTGAGATCATCAGTGCAGCACGTGACCCTGGCATGCGAGCAAAAATTGCCGTGAAGTCGAATGACAGCAAGGTTGACCCAGTCGGCGCATGTGTGGGTATTCGTGGTTCACGTGTGCAAAGCGTTTCCAATGAAATTAATGGCGAACGCGTCGATATTATCAAATGGGCGGAAGACCCCGCGCAGTTTGTTATCAATGCTTTAGCGCCAGCCGAAGTTGAGTCAATCATGGTTGATGAAGACAAGGCGGCTATGGATGTGATCGTTGACGAAAGTCAGCTTTCGTTGTCAATTGGTCGTGGTGGTCAGAACGTACGTTTGGCTAGCGAGCTCACGGGTTGGGAAATCAATATCATGACTTTCGAGCAAGCCAATGAAAAGCTTGAGGAAGAGTCATCTGATGTGCGTGAAATGTTCATGCAAAAGCTCGACATTGATGCTGATGTATCAACCATTTTGATTCAAGAAGGTTTTTCTAGCTTAGAAGAGGTGGCTTACGTACCTCGTGAAGAGATGCTGGAAATCGAAGAGTTTGACGAAGCCTTAGTAGATGAACTTCGTAAACGAGCGGACGATGCATTGGTTACCATGGCGATTCAAAAAGAAGAGCTATTGAAAGGTGCCGACCCTGCTGAAGATTTATTGACCATGGAAGGCATGGACGAGACCACGGCAAAGTATCTGTCGATCAACGGTATTAAAACGATGGAAGACCTCGCTGAAGCGGCCACTGACGAAGTGCTCGAAATTGAAGGGTTAGACATCACTGAAGAACGTGCTCAAGAGTTAATCATGATAGCGCGCCGCCCATGGTTTGAAGAAATGGGCATTGACGCGGAGGAAGCCGAGGCTGAAGCCTAGGTTATTAAAGTAGGTTCTTATCAGTAGGTAAGTACACCGCTCCGCCACTCGACAAACACACAAAACAGAACACTATTATGTCAACTATTACCATTAAAGCTTTTGCCCAACAGATAGGTATCGAACCTGAGCGTTTAGTTAAACAGCTCAATGATGCTGGTGTCGCCGGTAAAACCGTAGATGACTCTTTGCGTGACGAAGAAAAGCGTACTTTGCTGGACTTTTTACGCGGCGGTTCAGCCTCTGATGCAGCACCGGCTGCCGCAGCAGCAGGGCGTGGCAAGATTACGCTTAAAAAGAAGACCACCTCTGAGATACAACAAACAACAAAAACTGGCGTAGCACGCACGGTTCAAGTTCAGACCAAAAAGCGCCGTACTTTTGTCAAGCGAGAGGTGTTAGAACAGCAAGAGGCTGAACGGCAACAGGCTGAAAGTGAGCGCCAGGCTGAAGAAGCGGCTCAAATTGAGCAAGAACGAATTGCGCTCCAGCAAGCCGAACAACAACAAGCAGAGGCGGCTCAAGCGGAAGAGAATGCAACTTTAGAAGCCGAAGCGGCCGCGAAAGCGGAAGCAGCGGCACAAGCGGAAGCCGAAGCGGCTGCCAAGGCCGAAGCGGAAGCCGCCGCTGCTGCGCAAGCTGAAGCAGAAAGTAAAGCTCAAGATCAAGATAAGGCAGGCGACGAGCAACCGGCAAAAGTGGCTGAACCTGCCGCTGATGCCGAAACGCCAGTCGCAGAAGTTAAGAGCGAAGAGCCAAAAGCAGAAGTCGCTCCGAAAAAAGAAGAACCACGCCGCGCTAGACGTGAAATTGCGATGCCTTCGATTATTCGTAAAGCCGGTGATCGAAAGCGCACATCGCCTATTATTAAGCAAGCCGAGCCAAAACCGGCTGCGCCTGAAGCGGCACCAGCCGCCAAGGCAGGCAAAGGCAAGCGTAAACCGTTTACTGGTCGTGAAGAGCTTCATGTATCGAAGAAGGGCAAGCGTCGTAAGCAACAAAAGCGCAGACCAAATAACATTACTACCAGTACTTCTGAGCAGCACGCATTTGAGCGCCCAGTTGCGCCAGTGGTGCGCGAAGTACAGATCGGTGAAACCATCAGCGTAGGTGATTTGGCGGCGCAAATGTCGGTCAAAGCAGCCGAAGTCGTCAAAGCTCTGTTTAAAATGGGCACTATGGTGACGATTAACCATACCTTAGACCAAGACACAGCGATGTTAGTGGTTGAAGAGATGGGGCATTCGGCTGTAGAAGCCAAGCAAGATGACCCAGAAGCGTTCATTGCTCAAACTCAGGAAGTCGAAGAAGATCAATCTTCTTGGGAACCTCGTTGCCCAGTTGTGACGGTCATGGGGCACGTTGACCATGGTAAAACGTCATTGCTAGACTATATTCGTAAGGCCAAAGTTACGGATGGTGAAGCTGGCGGCATTACGCAACACATTGGCGCCTATCAAGTGGCCACCAGTAATGGCGAAGTTACTTTTTTAGATACGCCAGGCCATGAGGCTTTCAGTGCAATGCGTGCTCGTGGTGCGCAGGCTACCGATCTTATTATTCTTGTGGTGGCGGCCGATGACGGTGTGAAACCGCAAACAATTGAAGCCATCAAGCACGCTAAAAACGCTGGTGTTACCGTGGTTGTAGCGATTAACAAGATGGATAAAGAGTCGGCTGACCCTGAACGTGTAAAGCAAGAGTTGGCCACTCAAGAAGTTATTCCTGAAGATTGGGGTGGCGACGTAATGATGGTGCCAGTCTCTGCACACACCGGTGAAGGCGTAGAAGA
This sequence comes from uncultured Gammaproteobacteria bacterium, assembly GCA_964516915.1. Classification (GTDB taxonomy): domain Bacteria; phylum Pseudomonadota; class Gammaproteobacteria; order Arenicellales; family Arenicellaceae; genus Arenicella. The sequence continues at coordinate 29,411 of CAZEXS010000018.1, read as the reverse complement.
GCTATTAGAGTCGGTTGCTATGCAATCTGAGATCTTGGAGCTTAAAGCACGCCCTGACGGCAACGCAGCTGGTCGTGTGGTTGAAGCTAGGCTAGATAAAGGCCGCGGCGCGGTTTGTACTGTATTGGTTCAGCACGGCGAATTAAAATACGGTGATATTGTGCTGGTTGGTCGAGAAACCGGTCGTGTTCGAGCGATGGTTAACGATGCTGGTGACAATATTAAGATCGCTGGACCATCAACACCGGTAGAGATTCAAGGTTTGAGCGGTGTGCCTGCCGCCGGCGACGAGATGATTGTCGTAGACGACGAGCGTAAAGCGCGTGAAGCGGCTGAATTCCGTCAGCACAAAGAACGTGATTCTCGATTGGCCAGACAGCAAGCCGCCAAGTTAGAGAATATGTTCTCTCAAATGGGTGAAGGCGAGACCAAAACCGTTACCGTATTGATTAAAGGTGACGTGCAAGGGTCTATTGAGGCACTCAGTGAATCACTGATTAAGCTTTCTACTGAGGATGTAAAAGTCAGCGTGGTGCACGGCATGGTTGGTGCCATTAACGAATCTGACATTAATCTTGCGATGGCTTCTTCGGCCGTGGTAATTGGCTTTAATGTGCGCGCTGATGCGCAAGCTCGTAAATTAGCTGAACAAGAAGACGTGCAAATTCGTTACTACAGCATTATTTATGAAGTCATCGATGATGTGAAAGCGGCAATGGAAGGCATGCTTGATCCTGAAATTCGTGAAGATTTCATTGGTTATGTTGAAGTGCGTGAAGTGTTTAAAGCACCGAAAATCGGCACTATTGCGGGTTGTTACGTAACGGAAGGTTTGGTGCGTAAGAAAGCATTTGTTCGTGTATTGCGAGAGAGTGTGGTGATTTTCGAAGGCACTATCGATTCATTGAGACGCTTTAAAGACGATGTTCAAGACGTAAAACAAGGTACCGAGTGCGGTATCGGTGTGACTAACTACAACGACATCAAAGTCGGCGACCAACTCGAAATCTTCGAGAAAGTTGAAGTTAAGGTTACTCTTTAAGCTTATTAGCCACGTTATTTGATATGCCTAGAGAGTTTGCACGAAGCGACCGAGTTGCGCAGACGATTAATCGTCAGTTGGCGATGATCATGCGCACCAAGGTTAAAGATGAGCGCGTCAGTGCGCTCACTATTACCGACGTTGAAGTAACCAAAGACCTTCGCCAAGCCAAGGTCTTTGTTACCAGCATGGATGACAGTGACATTGATGTTGAAGACACCATGGGTGCGGTGGACAATGCGAATGGGTTCATTCGTCGTAAGCTCGCTGCGGTTATCGATATGCGTCATTGCCCCAATTTGGTGTTTGCCTACGATAACTCTATTTCAGAAGGCGCACGTATGTCGGCCTTGATTGATAAGGCTCTGAATAAAGATTAGAAGCTAAGTCACCGTTGCGCTTGGATTGAGCGTATAACGGGCTGATCCAAATGCCTGCGTGCCAAAGTAGGCATAGGATAAAGGTGTTTTTATGGCGCAAAAGAAGAGTAAGAAAAAGCAGATACACGGCGTACTACTATTAAATAAGCCATTAGGTCAAAGTTCTAATGCGGCCTTGCAGAAAGTGAAATGGCTTTACCAAGCTAGAAAAGCGGGTCACACAGGTTCGCTAGACCCATTGGCGACTGGCTTGCTGCCGATTTGCTTTGGTCAAGCGACCAAAGTAAGCGAATACATGCTTGGCTCGCATAAAAAATACACCACTGTTATTAAATTGGGCGAGGTGACCGATACTCGTGATGCTGAAGGGCAGGTTATTGAAACGCATGCCGTCGATGTCAGCGATGCACAAATTCAAGAAGCCTTAGAAGGATTTCGTGGTGATATCAAGCAGGTTCCGCCGATGTATTCTGCTTTAAAGAAAGATGGCCAACCCTTGTATAAATTGGCGCGCAAAGGGCATGAAGTTGAATTGCCTGCGCGCGATATGACCGTGTTTAGTCTTGAAGCAGAGCGCATTGATGATCACCATGTTCGTTTGTATGTGCATTGCTCTAGCGGGTTTTATATTCGTTCGCTGGGCCATGATCTTGGCCAAGTCTTAGGTTGCGGAGCGCACGTAGTGGAGCTTTGTCGAACGCACATTAAGTCAATTGACCTTGCGATGGCTCATGATTTAGAAGCACTTAGTGAGCTTGAGGGCGATTCTGCAGCATTAGAAGCCTTACTATTGCCGATTGATGTTCTGTTGCCTGACATGCCAAAGCTCAACATTTCTGATGACCAGATTGACAGTTTGTTGTGTGGCAAAAAGACCGATGCCGATGGTCTCGAAACCGCTGAATTAACTCGTTTTTATGCGCCTGACGGCCGTCTATTCGGTTTGGGGGAAGTGCTCCCTAATGACCAAATTAAGACACAACGGATTTTTGTGGATGTTCAATAGCTTAGATTAGCGGAATATCGCGCAATTCAGTCAAATTAAGTGGCCTTTTTAACAAAATAGTCGTGCTTTTGAGCAACAAATCATTAGAATACACGCCTTATTCTAGGTTTTGCCTAGGGTAAGTTCGTTCGCCCATTTCCACCCTTCAGGGAATGCGGTTTGTTTAAACTTATAGCTCACTTATCTTATTGATTTAGTAAGTTTATTTTGAAGAGGAAATAATCATGGCATTGAATGCTACAGATAAAGCAGCGATTGTTGCAGAATATCAAGTAAAGGAAGGCGATACGGGTTCCCCAGAGGTCCAAATCGCATTGATGACAGCTCGAATTAAAGACTTGTCACCACATTTCAAAGAGCACATACACGATCATCACTCGCGTCAAGGTTTGTTGCGTTTGGTAAACAGTCGTCGTAAGTTGCTTGATTACTTGAAGCGTAACGATGTTGAAAGATATCGCTCACTTATCAAGCGATTAGGCTTGCGTAAGTAAGAAAAGATTCATCGAGGCCTTATCGCGAGATAAGGCCTTTGTGATTTAGGATGTTGTTTTTAAAGCTGAGGCTTAAAATCAAGCAGAGGCTCTTGTTAAAAGAAGCTGAGGCTCTTGTTAAAAAAAAGCTGAGGCTCTTTAAGCAACTCTTATAAGCAATACAGAATTTAAGTTCAGTTGAAGCAACTTCAAAATGGCTTCTATTTTTTATAGGCCGGCTCTTAACGGCTTTCGTTTAAACGTTTAATTATGAATCGTTTTATAGCGTAGAAAAGCAGTTTATTAGATTAGAAAATTAGAGCCAATTGTAGGAAGCTCAATCACAATAGGGTGTGCGGGCGGATAAATTTATAGGTAAATATAGTATGTCAAAGGTAACGAAAACCTTTCAATTCGGCGAGTACGAATTTAAATTAGAAACGGGCGAGATCGCTCGTCAGGCTGATTCAGCCATCATCGCCAGCTGTGGCGATACCCAAGTTATGGTCACCGTAGTCAACAAGATGTCCGGTGAGCCAAGAGATTTCATGCCACTTACAATCGACGTTGAAGAACGCACGTATGCCGCAGGTAAAATTCCTGGTGGCTTCTTCCGTCGTGAGGGCCGTCCTTCTGAGAAGGCAATTTTAACGTGTCGTTTAATCGATCGTCCATTGCGCCCATTGTTCCCTAAGGGCTTTGGTTATGACGTGCAGGTGGTGATTACAATTTTGTCGATCGACCCGAATATCGATTCTGAAGTTGTATCTTTGGTAGGTGCCTCAGCGGCACTAGCCACATCAGGCATCCCCTTTAATGGCCCTGTTGGCGCAGCACGCGTTGGCTATGTGAATGGCGACTATTTGCTGAATCCGACTATGGAACAATTAGAAGTGTCTGATCTAGACCTAGTTGTTGCTGGTACGCAAGACGCGGTTCTGATGGTTGAGTCTGAAGCGAATATCTTGTCTGAAGATGTCATGCTGGGCGCCGTTATGTACGGTCATAAAGAGTCGCAAAAAGCGATTCAAGCTATTCAAGAATTGGCCGCTGAAGTTAACAAGCCAATGAAAGAATGGACGCCACCAGTTGAAGACACGTCAGTAACCGCTAAGGTAGCTGAAATATCAAAAGCCGCGTTAGAAGACGCATTCTCGACTGCCAGTAAGGTTGATCGTGTAGCGAAAATCTCAGCGGCACACGGTGATGTTTTGTCTGGTTTATTAAACGACGATTCATCGGTTGCTGAGATCGACGCAGTCAATGCTGCGTTTAAAGGCTTGGAAAAAGACATTGTTCGTGGCCGTATTATTAAAGGCGAGCCGCGTATCGATGGTCGAGACACAACGACCGTTCGTGGTATTGATGTGCGCACGGGTATTTGGGCTCGTACACACGGCTCTGCGCTGTTCACTCGTGGCGAAACTCAAGCGGCTGTTGTCGCGACTCTGGGTACCGAGCGCGATGCACAACGCATTGATGCATTAGAAGGCGACATCACTGATCGCTTTATGTTGCACTATAATTTCCCTCCTTATTCAGTGGGCGAAACAGGTCGAGTTGGTTCACCGAAACGACGTGAAATTGGTCACGGTCGATTAGCACGTCGCGGTGTTGCTGCGGTACTTCCTTCGGCTGAAGAGTTCCCGTATGTTATTCGAGTGGTTTCAGAGATCACTGAATCAAATGGTTCAAGCTCAATGGCGTCGGTTTGCGGTTCATCGCTCGCGATGATGGATGCGGGTGTGCCTCTTAAAGCGCCTGTTGCCGGTATCGCAATGGGCTTGATTAAAGAAGGCGACGACTTTGCGGTTCTTACAGACATCTTAGGTGATGAAGATCATCTAGGCGATATGGATTTCAAAGTTGCGGGTACGCCAGAAGGCATCACAGCGTTGCAAATGGACATAAAAATCGACGGTATTACCGAAGAGATTATGACTCAGGCATTGTCGCAAGCGAAAGACGCACGTATTCACATCTTGGCTGAAATGGCCAAAGAGCTGGATACGCATCGCGAAGAAATGTCTGACCATGCACCGCGCATCATCACGTTCAAAATCAACCCTGATAAAATTCGTGATGTGATCGGTAAAGGTGGTGCGGTGATTCGTGCGCTGTGCGAAGAAACTGGCGCAACCATCGATTTAGAAGACGATGGTACCGTTAATGTGGCCTCTGTGGATGGCGCTGCCGGTGCTGAAGCACGTCGTCGTATCGAAGAAATTACGGCCGATATCGAGGTAGACCGCGTCTACACCGGTAAAGTTGTGAAGATCATGGAATTCGGTGCGTTTGTTAATGTGTTGCCGGGCAAAGACGGTCTGGTGCATATCTCGCAAATTTCAAGCGAGCGTGTCGAAAACGTTTCTGATCACCTTTCTGAAGGCGATGAAGTGACTGTTAAAGTACTTGAAGTTGATCGTCAAGGTCGTGTTAGGCTTTCTATGAAAGCGGTTGATAACGGCTAATTGTATTGTCAATTTGCTGATCGTGTTATTTTTAATAGCACGAGCCAGTGGTAGAAAAGGCTCGCTCAGCGGGCCTTTTCTTTTTTGTGTAGGTGATTTTTGTGTATGCGGTTAGTTAATAGATGACTACAGTGCGCAGGGGTGCGGAGTACGAATGAAAACAATTGAGGATGTGCAGCGTAAGCTGGAGCAATTTGTTAATGAACGTGATTGGCAGCCGTTTCAATCACCTAAAAACTTAGTCATGGCGCTGACCGGCGAGGTCGGTGAACTGGTAGAGCATTTTCAATGGCTGAGCCAACAACAGTCTCTTGATATGTCTAAGGAACAAAAGCAAGAAGTACAAGACGAGATGGCCGACGTGTTTATCTACCTGATACGCTTGGCTGACAAACTGGATATTGACTTGATCGAAGCCGCTGACCAGAAAATTATCAAAAACGCGATCAAATACCCAGTCGACAAATCCAAAGGGAATCAAATTAAATACACAAAGCTTTAAAGCAAAACCAATAGCTTGTCGCCTTGCATTTTAACAGTGCATTTACACAAGCACATTTATAAACGCCCGTGTTGCGGTGCCTAAGCCTATTGTTGCTAGAGTGTTGCTAGAGTGTTACTAGACTGTTAAGTAAGGAGTTAAACCCTGTTTACCCATTGCAAGCAGTGCTAATATCAAAATTAAGTTGGTCAGCGCTGTTATATTACTTAAACTTTTTCTTCAATAATCCAGAATCGATCTCTCGTTGAATTACGCAACTAAAAACAATCGTCGTCGGCTCGCTAATAGCGCCTATCAGCCGGGCTTTACCTTAATAGAGGTGATGGTCGGCGTGGCTATTTTTGCGGTTTTGTCGGCATTGGTGGTCAGCTCGATCCAAGGCAATAGTGATCGTAATGCCAAGCTTGAAGCGCAACGGTTTATTGCGGTGGTTAATGAAGTGCGGGATGAGGCGGTTATCTCCGGTAAAACGTTTACGCTGAGTGTCGACGAAGGCAATGTCAGTTATGGTTTTAATGTGCACGGTGGCCAGCCAGCGGCGCGAGGAGCATCTGACGTTTTGTTGAGAACTCGCAGAGCGCATGAAAGCGTTAAGCTTAAATGGGAAGTATTTGAAGAACTAAATGATGACGATGAAGACTTAGATGATTTGGATGAAGAATCAGCAGAAATAGAGTTAGCTCCGCAAGTGTTCATTTCGCCATTGGGTGAAATTACGCCGTTTAAGGCTCGATTTGGTGGTGACGACGATGATTTCATTGTTGAGCTTAATGATGATGGCGTATTGGCGATGGATATCCGACCGACGAACTTTTATTAAACATGCGTTACTCAACACCAAATACCCATAGAATGACCGGCTTCACCTTGATTGAAGTGATGGTGGCATTGGTGTTTGTCGCGTTGGGCATCGTCACTGTTATTCAGGTTATTACCGGGTATGTGGGTAATATCACCGAGCTTGAAAAGCGTGTGTTGGCGTCTTGGGTCGCCAGTAATCACATTGCCGAAATCCGTTTTGCAGCCGAAACGGATCGCGTTAAGTCGGGTAATAAAACAGAACGAGTAAAAATGGGCGGCTATCAATGGCGGTCTAAAGCGAAGGTCACTGAAACTGAAGTTGAACGGGTGTATTTATTAAACGTTGAAGTATTTGACGAAGCCGATGCTAATAAAAAGACGCCTTACATCGTTTACACAACGGCCATTACGGAGAATTTCGAGTAATGATATTGGCCTCCTTATTAAAGTTTTATGAATCGCGTTGGCCTAAATCAGCTCGGTCGATTACTCGGCCTATGACCTGCATGAGATCTTTGAGGTTTTTTAAGCCTTGCGGTAACCAATTGGCACGATCATCCAGAGTGAGCCATGGCTTTACACTGATTGAGATCATGGTCGCGATTGCGATCTTTGCGTTGATTGCGGCGATTGCATTCCCGGCATTGATTCAGTTTTTGGATATCCGTGAGCGAATAAATCAGAAAAACGAGTCGATTAACTCGTTGCAGAAAACCTTTCTATTTATGTCACGAGACTTAAGCTTTGCGGTCAATCGCTTAGGCAAAGATGAGTTTGGTGATCTGGCTAAGTCAACAATGTTGGTTGGTGAAGACAGTCTGCTTGAAGTGACAACCTCGTACCAAGATTTTAACTTAGACGGGGCGGGCATTCCGCGACGAGTCAAATGGGTGTTAGAAGACAAGGTTTTATATCGTGTTCAATATCCTGTAATGGACCCTGACGGTGATACACGAATTTACAGGCAGGCCTTGCTTAGCGACGTCGACGATGTTGAAGTAAAGGTCTTTAGTATTGAAGACGGCCGCGATTCGGAGAGTAAGCGCTGGAAAGAAGAAGAGCGGTTGCCGAATATGGTTAAAGTGACGGTAGAGATGGCCAACGGCATTGATTATGAGCGAGCGTTTACCATGTTAGGCGGCGATAGAAAAGAAGCCGAAGAAATCTCACAGCAAGCGACCCAGGGTAATCAATCGAACCCAAATGCTGTTTCGCCTGAGCCAGACTCATCTACAGACAATATATAAGATTATGCGTATTCCAACTAAGTCGCATTATTCAATTCCACGACGTCAGCAAGGCTTGGTGATGCTGATGGTGGTGGGGATCGTGGTCATGATGATCACCTTACTCGCCGTTTTACTGGAAGATCAACATCTGTTGATTCGCCAAATTGGCAATCAACGGGTTTCTGAACAAGGGCATCATTATTCACAGGGTTTAACGGCTTGGGCTTTACGAGTTTTGCACGAAGATGACAATCGAAGGATTGATCATGAACAAGAAGAATGGGCAAAATTTGGTCGTCCGGAGCCTGAGATAGAAGAGGGTGAAGAAGGCAGTTTTTCTTTAGATTCAAGTATTAGCCCTGACGAAGATGAAGAGAGTGAAAGGCCAACCATAGATTTTGGGATAGACACCTTAGAAGTGACAATAGAAGATCTGCAGGGTCGGTTTAATTTAAACAACTTGGTTGCGGCTAAAAAAGATGATCCGCCGCCACAAGACCAAAGGCGTATTTTCTTAAATTTATTGCAAATTCTTGAGATTGGCGAGTTTCAAGAAGATAGAAATGAACTTTACTGGAACTTATTAGATTGGCTTGATGAAAACGATACAAGTGCAGGTGTAGGGGCGGAAAGCGGTGATTATCAAGTACGATCAACGCCATACTTTGCCAGTGACCAACCCTTGAGCAATATAGGCGAGTTAAAGTACGTTAAAGGTTATTCTAAGAAAGTAATTCGCAAGCTCCTCCCCTTTGTTACAGTATTACCAGTGCAGCGAGCATCGCTTAATTTAAACACGGTGAAGCCTGAGGTATTGGCATCGTTAGCTGGTGGGGCGGTAGCGGACGCTAGCCAAGTCGATGCTTTTTTAAGTCGTAAACAGGAACCTGGGTTTCAAGGCTTTCAGGCGAGTGAAATTCAAAATGCACAGTCGACCATCAATTTAGTGTCACCAGGCTCAAACTCAATACCTAATATGCTGCAGGTAAATAGTCAGTTTTTTCAAATCAATACTAAAGTAGAATTGGGTGATAGACAGGTGTGTACTCGTACCATTGTGTTGCGTAATAGTGATGATCGTGACAATCTACGGGATCAAACAATAAGTGTGTTAAGCCGAGAGCAAGACACGGTATGTGCAGAAGAGCAAGCCAACAACTCAGTTGGCGAGGACGAAGTTAGTAGCGATGAAGATATACGTTAGATTAGAGCCACCGTTTGAATGGGCTCGCGTTACCGGCAATTCCGTCGAGGCTTTTGGCGAGGTTCTGTCTTTAGAAGAGTGTCCGATTAACAAAGATGATGATGTTGTCGGAATCGTGCCGGGTGAATGGGTTACCACTCATAGATTGACCTTGCCGACTAAGACTCGTAAGCAGTTCAATCAGGCTTTACCTTTCGCACTTGAAGATTCGATTTCAGAAGATATCGAGAACATGCATTTGGTTTGTGTGGATTGGGCTGCGTCATCAGAGGTAACGGTTTTGTCGGTTGCTAAAGATAAAATGCGAGAGTGGCAGGCTCTGGCCAATAATCATAAATTGCCAGTTGCACAGCTAATGCCAGATTATGCTCTGATTCCTTTTCACGAATCAGCAGAATGCTCCATAGCATTAGATAATGCCATTGTGACTGCCAGACACGCAGAGCAAGGTGGAGTCACATTAGATCAAAATCTAATAGACATCTGGTTAATGGAGGTACCCATTGGCGATACTATCGCTGTTAATGATGAAGAGTTGACACAACAATTAATCAGTCAGCACTCGAATCGAGACTTCCGACATTGGCCGTTTGGTAACCGGCTGCGCCATTGGTTGGAGTACGAAACGACCTCGACCATAGACTTATGGGGAGATGATTATCGGCCACAGATTTCTAGGTATGGTAATCGACCATTTATAAAACCGGCACTCATTGTTGTTTGTGCGATAATGCTTTTTGTTGGGTATGACGTGTATCGCTATTACGCTCTTCGAACTGAGGTGAGTCGTTTGGATTCTCAAATGGTCGAGTTGTTAGGGAGGGCAATACCAGGCGTGCAGGGCGTGGCAGGAGGCGATGCTCGTTCAGTCATGCAAAGGATGATAAATCAGGGCCAGAGCGGCGCTGGTAAACGCGGTTTTCATGAAGCCTTAGCGGATGCCTCGGGCGTACTTAGGCGCATGCAGGCTACGTTACTTGAAATAAATTATCAAAATGACGAGCTGGTATTAACCTGTGTTCTAAATGATTTTTCTCAAGTTGATGCACTCACTAAACAGTTTAATGGTCGTAAGTCCTTGCTGGCGAACTTACAAGGTTCGTCCGCTGAAGATGGAAAAGTTGTTGCCACTTACAGTATTCGCGAGAGAGGTTAAACATGAATCAGGCAATTAAAGAATACTGGCTCTCTTTAGAGCCACGCGAGAGAATGGTTCTGACTTGGGGCGCCATTATAGTTAGTTTTATTCTTTTATACGCACTGCTATGGCAACCTTTGCAAAAAGCCCTAGGGTTTATGGAAGTGTCTGTACGCGATTTGCGCTCTAATCACGTATGGATGGAACAGCGTCTTGAGGATATACAAAAAAGCGGGGCTAAAAGTTCTCAGAAAGCACTCAGAGGGGCAGATCAGTCACTTTTGGCGGTGGTTGAAAAGACGGCAAACCAATCCAAGGTGAGGGGCGCTATACAACAAATGGTGCCGAACCAGGAAACCGGTGATGTTCGCGTTGTCCTTGAAGGTGTCGACTTTAATCAATGGGTAAGATGGATTGACGATCTGTATAAGAATTATGGTGTGGATGTTACCCAAATTAATGCTGAAAAAGACGATGAAAAACCAAATTTGGCTGAAATACGCATGACCTTTTTTCGGCAATGAAGGTTCGACAATGAAGGTTCGGCAATGAACGACTAGTGTCGAATCAGTTATAAATAATGGCCATAGAATTAAAAAAGGAAGACAACCAGTCTTCCTTTTTTAGCTTATTTTCTTAATTAAATTTTAGTAAGCGGATTAAATTTAATCAATAATTGTATTTTAAATCATTTGGCGTTCTTTGATTTCATTTAAGGTTTTGCAATCAACGCATAATTCCGCTGTCGGGCGTGCCTCTAAACGGCGAATGCCGATTTCGATGCCGCACCGGTCACACCAGCCATAATCATCCGCATCGACTCTAACAATGGTCTGATCAATTTTCTTCAAGAGTTTGCGCTCTCGGTCGCGGTTACGAAGCTCTAAGGACATATCTGTCTCTTGGCTAGCGCGATCATTTGGGTCCGGATGATTAATATTTTCATCCTGCATCAAATGAATGGTCTTCGATACTTCGTCAAGTAAGTTCTCTTTCCAAGCCACTAAGATATTACGAAAATGCTCTGTTTGCTTAGGGTTCATGTACTTTTCACGAGCTTTCTCCTTATAAGGAGCGATGCCATGAATCGAATTGTCAGCATTTTGACTTGCTGTTGCTGTCGTTTTTTTCGTCACAGTATTTCCAATTTATTCAATTCTTTGAATTCGAACTCTATTGCGAAGTCTTTACTAAATAAGTCTTTACTTAACTTCAGAGGCCTTAACATAAGAAGATTTCGTTCAAAGCTAGTGCGTAGAAACCAGCACGTAGAAACCAGTGCGTAGAAAATTGAAATAATCGCATTCCAACCTTCATTGCCTTTCTTTTCTACGCGCTTTTTCAAATCGGTTACCTTTTGATCAACAGTGTGATCGCGTTAATAATCGTCTGAAAAATCGAGCAGCTTTTTTACACTAAAGGCTCACTTTAATCAACACACTATTGGCCGTTAGTGGTGAATTGTTCGGTTCAACATGTAAATGTTGTAACTTTGTCTGTTTAATATTTTGTCGTTACTGCTAATTTGGGTATAAAGATCCTTTTATCAAGAGGGTTAGGGAGGTATGCTTATCCGCGTCAGCTCTTCTGAAATTGATGGGTTACGAAAGAATGACAATAATAATTAAATCAAATGTATTGTTAACTCTATGGGAGAAATACAATGAAAGTTACAAGTAAATTAGCAGCATCGATGGTCATTTTATTAGGGCTTGTTGCGTGTGGTGACTCTGATGAGTCATCGTCTATAACTAACGCAATTGAAGCAACTAAAGAAGCCGCATCAAGTGCGGTGGATGCTACTACAGATGCCGTCGACTCTGCGGCAGGTGCGGTAAGTGACGCGGCAGACAGCGCTAAAGACATGGCTGGCGATGCGGTTGACAGTGCAACTGAAATGGCTGGTGATGCGGTCGATGGCGCGACAGAAATGGCATCTGGCGCGGTAGACGGTGCTAAAACAATGGCCGCTGATGCAGGCTCAGCAATAGCCGAAGGCGCAGGCGATATGGCTGAAGGCGCGAAAGACATGGCGGCAGATGCCGGTGCTGTCGTTGCCGATGGTGCTGGTGAGGTGGTCGAAGGTGCCAAAGGCATGGCCGGCGATGCAGTCGAAGGTGCTAAAAGCATGGCAGGTGATGCCGTCGAAGGTGCTAAAGGTATGGCCGGTGATGCAGTCACTGGTGCTAAAGAAATGGCCGCAGGCGCAGTAGAAGGCGGTAACGACTTGGTTGAACAAGCCGCTGAAGCGGCGGCTGAGGAAGTTCCTGTCTCTGAGTAAGTAAAAATAGATCTTTATAAATGGCCTCGCTTCCTATCGTATGGATAGCGAGGCTTTTTTATGGCAACTCTTTGAGCCGCTTTTTACAATAAAAAGTGCTTTACGCTTATTTCTAATTTATGAATGACGAAAATATTGAATTCGGGTCGGTAACGGAAAAATTATTGGCCGAAACAGCTAAAATGCGCTGGCATGAGTTGCAACGTTTTTTTGCACAAGGTTCGGTGTTAGTTGTCGACCCTAGCTTAGACCTAGTTGCCGTCGCGGTTTTGTTTGCTGAAGACAAAGCCGAGAAAATTGAGCCCTTGTTGTCTAACCTGACTGTCCGGCAACCTTCGAATGACCAAGCGCGTGCGTGGTACGAGTCTGATTCAGAATTGTGGTCGGTGGTGGTCGCCCCTTATGTACTGGTTCAAGACAAACCTTGACATCGATAATACCTTTGTTAGCATTGCAGCCGGCCAAAAGCCCTCTAATTAGGTTTAAAGACCTTATTAGTTGTCTTGCCACGGACTGACAACCGATTGGCGTCTTGTAATACAACTGTCACAAGCGATAATTAAGATACTCACCATTCTTAATAGTGAAATCTTAAATTGGAGAAAATTGTGAATAAATTTCTTTTCGGGTTACTTGTAACTTCTACTTTAATGGGCACATCAGTTGCACAGGCACGCGACACAATTAGTGTAGTGGGCTCATCAACTGTTTACCCATTTTCGACCGTGGCAGCTGAACGATTCGGTAAGTCTACTGAGTTCAAAGCTCCAAAGGTGGAGTCTACTGGTTCTGGCGGTGGATTGAAGCTTTTCTGTAAAGGTGTTGGTGTTGCAAACCCGGATATAACGAATGCGTCTCGTCGCATTAAGAAAAGTGAATTTGATCAATGTCAGCAAAATGGGGTTAAAGACATTGTTGAAGTGCTGATTGGTTATGATGGTATCGTGTTGGCTAACGCGAAAGGCACGGAGCCTATGACTTTAAGCCGCAAGGATATTTATCTGGCATTGGCCAAGCTAGTACCAGGCCCAGATGGCAAGCTGATCGAAAACCCTTACAAGACTTGGAAGGACGTTAACGCATCGCTACCAGCTGTAAAGATAGAGGTATTAGGCCCACCACCTACTTCAGGAACACGTGATGCATTCGTAGAGTTGGCACTCGAAGGTGGTGCGCGAATGATTCCTGACATTAAAAAGCTACGTAAACTAAAAGCCGATCAGCCTGAAGAAATTAAGGCCTTAGTTACAAAACTTGGCGCTGAAGCTGCTTGGCTTGCTGCGGTTAATAAAAAGGGCGCAAAGGCAAAAGGCAAAGACGTTGTTAAGATCATTGCGCACTCGGTTCGTGAAGACGGTGCGTATATCGAAGCCGGCGAAAATGATAACTTGATTGTGAATAAGTTGGTTGCAAACCCTAGCGCACTTGGCATTTTTGGATTCAGCTTCTTGGATCAAAATTCAGACAAGGTTCAAGGTTCGGTGATTGATGGTGAAGAGCCGGCATTTGACTCGATTGCATCTGGTGACTATAAAGTAAGTCGTCCTCTGTATTTCTATGTGAAGAAAGCGCATATTGGTGTGGTACCGGGCATTAAAGAGTTTTTAACAATGTTCATTTCAGAAGACGTGATCGGTGAAGATGGCTACTTGCTTGATAAAGGGTTGATTCCTTTGGGTGAAGAGCAATACGAAGCCATGACAACCAGCGCAAAAGCTTTAGAAAGCTTAGAGCTATAGAAATAAAAATAGAAGTATAAGTATGTCTTTGTCTACACTAATCATTGTTGTATTTTCGGGAGCTTGTGTAGCCTATTTCCTGGGACGTACGCGGTCACAACAGATCGCAAAACCGGTAGGAGGCGTGCGAAATCTCGCCTCCTTACCAAGTTACTATGCGACATTAATGGCTATTTGGGCGTTGTTGCCCGCCTTATTGTTGGTGGTACTTTGGGTTATCTTTGATGGCACGATTATTGATTCCTTAGTGCGTGCCACCTTACCAGTAGAAACTAAAAATCTAAGCGCCGAAGATTTTGGTTTGGTAATGAGTCAGGTTATTAATGCCGCAAACGGCATTGAAATCGGTGTGGATTTAGACCCTCAATACAATGTCGCTATCGAGCGTTTGCAGAGTTTAAATCAGACCAGCGCAAACGCAATGCCAATACTGACCATAGTCGTGGCGTTGCTTGGTGGTTTGCTTGGTTTTCGTTTGATTAAGGCAGATCATAATGCGCGATACGCCGTTGAACGCGTATTTAACGCCGTGCTAATTATTTGTTCCACGGTCGCGATCTTCACAACATTTGGTATTGTTTTTTCGGTGTTGTTCGAATCTCTGCAGTTTTTTCAGAAAGTGCCGTTTACGGAATTTTTGTTCGGCACGCACTGGAGCCCACAAATAGCGATACGCGCTGATCAAACAGGCGCCTCGGGCTCATTTGGGGTAATCCCATTAATAGCCGGCACGCTTTTGATCTCAATGATCGCGCTAATTATCGCGGTACCGGTTGGCTTAATGTCGGCAATTTACTTATCAGAATATGCCTCGCCAAGGCTGCGCGGCTTTGCTAAGCCTGCTTTGGAGGTTCTTGCCGGTGTGCCGACAGTTGTTTATGGCTTCTTTGCAGCCTTGACCGTCGCGCCAGCGATTCGAAATGTTGGCGACAGCGCCCGTGACTGGGGTGCTGAAAACGGCTATCAATGGCTCGCCAATTTAAGCGTATCGTCGGAAAGCGCCTTGGCGGCTGGTTTAGTGATGGGCGTTATGATCATTCCATTTGTTTCGTCGATATCGGATGACGTGATCAACGCCGTACCGCAAAGCTTGCGCGACGGCTCTTTGGGGCTGGGTGCAACGCATTCTGAAACCATAAAAAGAGTAATTTTTCCTGCCGCGCTGCCAGGTATAGTCGGTGGCGTGTTACTTGCTGCATCAAGAGCGATTGGTGAAACCATGATTGTGGTCATGGCGGCCGGCTTAGCAGCGAATCTTACTATTAACCCACTTGAAGCGGTGACCACGGTCACGGTTCAAATTGTCACTTTGCTGGTCGGCGACCAAGAGTTTGATAGCGCTAAAACCCTCGCGGCCTTTGCGCTTGGTTTGTTTTTGTTTGTCATTACTTTGGCTCTGAATGTAGTGGCACTGAAAGTAGTAAAGAAATACCGAGAGCAATATGACTGATTCTGTTCAGAGCACACAAGATTTAAATATGCAAAAACGCCGTGCTCGTTTGGCAAAACGGCATCGATCAGAAGCGCGTTTCAAATGGTATGGGCGCCTTTCAATCGGTTTCGGATTGTTATGCGTGTTGATTCTTTTTACCGATATCATTGGTAAAGGCCACAGCGCGTTCACGCAAACGTATATCAATCTTGAAATATCATTTGATTCAGAAAAACTTGGCTTGAATGGTCAAAGCACCGAGCAGGAGATAAAAGCGGCCAGCTTCGGTTCATTTTTTAAGAAGACGCTCCGTGAGCAAAACCCAGATGTAAAAGCGCGTAAAGATAAACGTCATTTGTACGCGCTGTTTACCAGTGATGCGCCATTAATTTTACGTGATATGGTGTTGGAAAACCCCGCGATTATTAACACCACCCAGACGGTGAGTATGGTCGCGGATGATGACTTTGATACTTATTATAAGCACAGTTACGGCAAAGACTTAGCGGAAGAAGAAATCATTGGTCGCCTGAATGAATTTCAAGTCAGCATGGTTGACCGTTTCGTTAAAGCCGGGATGGTAGAAAGACGATTTAGTAGTCTATTTTTTACAAATGCCGATTCACGAGAGCCCGAGCTTGCCGGTATACGCGGGGCGATTATGGGCTCAATCTTAACCTTGTTAGTCACCTTGGTTTTGTCATTCCCAATAGCAGTGGCCACGGCCATTTATTTGGAAGAATTTGCGCCAAAAAACAAAATCACTGACTTCATTGAGGTCAATATTAATAATTTAGCCGCTGTGCCTTCAGTTATCTTTGGCTTACTGGGGCTCGCGGTGTTCATTAACTTTTTTGGCATGCCTCGATCGGTTCCATTAGTGGGTGGGTTGGTACTAACCTTAATGACCTTGCCAACTATTATTATTTCCAGTCGTGCAGCGATTAAGGCCGTGCCACCCTCCATTCGAGATGCGGCGCTGGGTATGGGCGCATCCAAAGTCCAAGTGGTGGTGCATCATGTTCTGCCGTTAGCCATGCCTGGAATGCTGACTGGTACTATTATTGTTATGGCGCAAGCCTTGGGCGAAACTGCACCACTGCTAATGATTGGCATGGTGGCGTTTATTGTCGATGCACCCAGCGGTATTACTGATTCAGCGACCGTGTTGCCAGTACAGATTTTTCTTTGGTCAGACAGCCCTGAGCGAGCCTTTGTTGAAAAAACCTCAGCGGCTATTATGGTATTGCTGGGTTTTCTGATTTTTATGAACAGCTTGGCGGTTTGGTTGCGTACCAAACTTGAGCGTCGTTGGTAGTAAACTTGCGCGCGCTTTTATCAGATATTTTTAAGTAAATATAACAAATAAATTTATGTCAGAAACTTCACAAAACACTTACGAAACCGTTGGTCATCCGCTTTTAGAAGACCCTAAGATGCATATTCGCAATACGAATGTGTTTTATGGCGAAAAGCAGGCGATATTTGACGTGAATTTGGACATTGGAAAGAACCAAGTTATTTCAATGATTGGGCCGTCAGGCTGTGGTAAGTCCACATTTTTACGTTGTCTCAATCGTATGAACGACACCATAGATATTTGTCGTGTAGAAGGGCAGCTGTTTTTGGATGACACCAACATCTATGATAAAAGAATTGACGTGGTTGAATTACGTGCTCGAGTGGGCATGGTTTTTCAAAAGCCTAATCCATTCCCCAAATCCATCTATGAAAACGTGGCTTACGGCGCCAGAATTCATGGCTTAACCGATAACAAGGTGGAGCTGGATGAGTTGATAGAGCAGAGTTTGTTTCGCTGCGGTTTGTGGAATGAAGTAAAAGACCGCTTAGATGAACCGGCAACTGGGCTATCTGGTGGCCAACAACAACGACTTTGTATTGCAAGAGCGATTGCGGTAAACCCAGAAGTCATTTTGATGGACGAACCTTGTTCGGCTCTTGACCCAATCGCAACGGCCACTGTTGAAGAGCTCATACATGAGCTTAGTGAGAACTTCACCATTTGTATTGTCACGCACTCTATGCAACAAGCGGCTAGGGTGTCTCAGCGAACAGCCTATTTTCATTTGGGTAAGTTAATCGAGGTGAACGACACATCAACGGTGTTTACCAACCCAAAACATAAGCTCACTGAGGAGTACATCACTGGGCGCATAGGCTAAGATTATTTGGCCAGTGATTGAGTAGATTAAGAGCGTAATCACTTATTAGATTTATCGAGTAAATTATTATGACGAATGAAATTATTGTAGGCGGGCACATTTCTCGCCAGTTCGACGAAGAGCTTGATGAAGTTCGGTCTCGAGTGTTAAAAATGGGCAGCCTGGTCGAAATCCAGCTCGATAAAGTGTTGGATGCGCTGCGTGATGATGACAGTTCGGCCATTGTTGACGTAGAAAAGTTAGACGATGAGATAAATGACCTCGAAATGCAGATCGACGAAGAGTGCACGCAAATCTTAGCTCGCCGTAACCCAGCGGCTGGCGATCTTCGGCTGATTATTGCTACCACTAAATCCGTGCGTGACCTTGAACGCATTGGTGACGAAGCGGAACGCGTTGCTAATATGGTGCGTCATGCTATAGATCACGATGCATCTAAAAAGGCATTTAAAGGACTGTTATCTCTTACCGAACACGTTAAAGAGCTGTTGCATGAAACGCTGAATACTTACGCCAGAATGAAAAGCCGCGCGGCAGTCAAAGTGATGCGCAAAGATCAGGACATCGACGATGAATACGCCAGAGTGGTGATGCGCCTAGTTGAATTTATGCGTAAAGACCCTGAAAACATTGCTGATGGTTTGGACGTTATGTGGGCAGCCCGCTCGCTTGAACGCATTGGCGATCATTGCATCAACATTTGTGAAAACGTCATTTACTTGGTTGAAGGGCAAGATATTCGGCACATTAATATCGATGAAGTTAAGGAGCAACTCGCTGATTAGCAGCAGAGCCGCTTTTTTAGCTGCCTAGAAATAGGCAACGGAATTTTACCAGCGCTAATGGCCAATCGATTTACGTCGATTGGCCATTTTTCGTTATACTAAAACCATGCTGAATCGATAGAGACTCAATCGACAAACCTTCAAATGGCAATCACTCAAACGACAAAGAATGGAGCAACGGTGTTAAGTATTCGAGATATACAAGGCGACTCATTGAGGTCACCCTATGCAGGAAAACAGGTACAAACTCGAGGCGTTGTTACCGGCACTGTGCGTCGCGGCTGTTTTATTCAAACTGCCTCTAAAGAGTGGGACGGCATTGGTTCAGATGCGGTTTACGTATACAGCCCAGATAAATCCTTTCAAGTTGGCACTGAAATAGAAATAGTCGGCGAATGTGTGGATTATTTAAAAGACGATAGCGCTAAGCCGATAACGCAAATTCACCTCGAATCCGCTCGGCTGATGGATTCTACACCATCGGTCATTCGGCCCATTGAACTTACCGCAGAGAAGTTGGCGCAGAGCAATTCTGATTTAGCCATCTATTTGAATAGCTTAGAAGGTATGCTGGTTAGCGTACCGGCTGGTAGTACTTTTGTGGCGCCCAGCAATTCGTTTGGGGACTATGTTTTAGCGCTCGCTGATCAGTTCTCGGAAGCTGATATTGTCACCAGCCCTGAGCGCGGCGTCATTGTCGAAGCGTCAAACCCATTGCGTTGGTTTCCGGGGTTTAGAGTAACGCAATATCAATACGCAAAGCGTTTGAACGTGGGTTCCGTACTAAAAACAGATATTGTTGGTCCGCTGAATTACCGAGTAGGTTCTTACCAAATATCGGTGAGCAATGACTTTGATTTCGAACCTAATTTTATTGAACTGACTAAGTCCAGTTTGAAGCCGTCAGATGGCGCCTTAACCATCATGACGCTTAATTGCTTTAATCTAGATAATCATGTCGAGTCAGAAAACAATGTCATGAACCCACGAAAAGACGTTGACGACGACTGGGGGGAAGGGCGCTTTCACACCCTTGCACAAGCCGTAGTATTACAGGCTAATGTGCCTGACATCGTGGCGCTGCAAGAAATTCAGGATAATGACGGTGCCGAAATCTCAGATGTGACGGATGCCAATGAAACCTATGAAATGCTGATTAGAACTATCGAACAGCTAAGCGGGGTCAGATATAGCTGGATTGACGTGGCGCCGGAACTAGGCGCAGACGGCGGCCAGCCAGGCGGTAATATTCGTAATGGCTACCTGTATAACCCAGCCCGTGTCGAACTCGACTCGGGTTCCATAAGAACTTTAGGCAGCCACAAGGAATGCTATCAGGCTTCACGAAAGCCGTTGGTGTGCACATTTAGTGAAAAGTCGTCCGGCAAACGGTTGGCGGTTATTAACGTTCATTTGGCATCCAAACGGCATCAGGCCAGTATTTTTGCGGCTGTTGATCCTGGCGTTGACGCAAAACTATCGGTGCGTACTGAGCAAGCCGAGGTTATTCAGCAAGAAACGGATGCGCTAGATAAATTAGCGGTGGAGTATTACGTAACCGGTGACTTTAACGACGGTGAATACAGCGAGCCAATGAAGACGCTGATAGGCAATGAAAGCGTAAATTTAGTATTTGAACTCGATGAAGATCAGCGCTATGACTATAACCATCGTGGCAAGCTGCAAGTATTAATGCACGGCATTGTGCCAATTGATATGCGCGATTCAGGCCGTGCTGAATACGAAATCATTCACGGAAATGAACTGATTGGCATTCAACCCGGCGCTGAGACTGACAAACCCAGTGATCATGCTTATGTGATTGCTAAATTGCAGTTAAAATAGCGTTATTCGCTATGCCGCAAAACATCGAAATCCATAGAATTGACAATCAATCATTGGATGACATTGCGGATCTGTGGGAGTGTTTAAAAAAACATCACTTAGAGCGCACGCACAGTTTCGCTGAGCATTATTTGAACAACACCTTTGAGCGGCGCAAGGCCGAATTGCTCAGAAAAGACCAACTTGCTGTATTCGTAGCAGGTGCAGGGGAAGTCGCAGGGGAAGGTACATCAGCTAAATTGCTTGGGTTTTGCGTTGCCTCGGTTACCATGGATGTGGGCGAAATAGATTCACTTTATACAGACCCGTCAGTTCGAAATCAGCAGTTTGGCCAGCGTTTAATGCAACAGGGCCTAAATTGGTTAGACGCTCAAAAGGTCAAGCACATACGTTTAATGGTTGCCGAAGGTAACGAAGACGTTCTGGGCTTTTATGAAAAATTTGGCTTTAGGAAGAGAGCAACTCAGCTAGAAAGGAAATAATCATAGCGCGGGTGAAACTGATCTAATTTTCTTTCCGTGGTTCGTGGTTCGTGGTTCGTGGTTCGTGGTTCATGGTTCCTGGGTAGCCGAAAGATTTGTCTTAAATCGCAGCTTTACAAGGCACTCAGTTGGGTTTGGTAAGCGGGGTGTCAAGGAACAGTACCCTATCATGCAAATATATAAAGCAAGATAAGTGTAAAAACAACGATAAAAGGAGTAACAATTACGCTGTTAGGCTTTTCACCTCGTTGTTTCATGGCCGACCACCAGCTGAGATGCGGTTAGGCTAATTAGTCGTATACGCAGTAGTGCGTATTTTTCTTGCCAGCACGACATGCTAACGTGAATTCCTTCAATTTAAGCTGCTTCAGGGGCATGTGAACCTGCGTAGTTGCTTTGAGTTTATTAGCGTGGTTGCGCTAACACTAAGGGATAGAAAATGAGTCTAGGCAAGCCTGTAATTCGTGCGTTATATCGTGGTCGACAAAATACCTTTTTAAGTAAAACTAAATTACTTATATTGGCGCTTCTTATGTTGATATCTAGCAGTCAGGCGTATGGGGCGGCTGTTGAATGGAATACATTTTTAGGGGGCTTCGAGTCTGGGTCTTTGGTTGCTGACGTGAAGGTGGACGCGGCTGGTTTTATTTATGTGACCGGCTCGTCAACGTCGACTTGGGGCTCACCAATTAGAGGGTTTAACGACCGTTTTGATGCATTTGTTGCTAAATTCAGCCCATCTGGCGTGCTTGAATGGAATACCTTTGTGGGCGGTACACAGGGCGATAGCGGAAACGCTCTCGTATTAGACTCAAATGGGAATATTTACGTTACGGGTACGACGAGTGGGGGAGGCAGCTCAGATTCTTGGGGTACCCCGCTAAGGCCGTTCGCCTCTAATGATGCTTGGGTAGCTAAATTCAACAACAACGGTTCATTAATATGGAATACCTTTGTTGGTGGCTTTGGTAGCGGCCGCGATGAGGGTATGGGTATAAGCTTAGATGACGCGGGGAACCCAATTGTTGTGGGGCAAAGTGATCGTGCTTGGGGGGATACATTTAGTCCTACTTTACCCGATATTAATCTTTTAACCCCGTACCACGGTGGACAAGATGCGTTTGTGCTCAAGCTCGACTCAGATGGCGCGATTGATTGGTTAACTTTTGTTGGTGGTGGCTTGGACGAAGATCCTCATAAAGTGGCCACTTTAAACAGCAATGGAAATATTGTTGTGTCCGGAAGCAGCAATGGCTCTTGGGGCAACCCAATCAGGGGGTATACAGCTGGAACCGACACATTTGTAGCAAGCCTTAGTTCAGAAGGGGCGCTGCAATGGAATACATTTTTAGGGGGAACGGGCACCGAATTTTTGGGTAAAGTGGCGGTTGACAGCACTGACAATCTCTATGTAACGCTTGGAAGCCGCATAAGTTGGGGAACACCCATTGTCGCGCCGGCAGGGTTCAACGATATTGTGCTGGTAAAGATGAACAGTTCCGGGGTGATTGAATGGAGTACCTTTGCTGGGTCTTCCGGCAATGAAAATGGAGAAGGAATAGATATTGATTCTGAGGGTAACGTCTATGTTTCAGGCACTAGCAACTCAGGCCCATTTGGCCCAGTGACAGTGCCGCCAACGACACCCAAAGTGGGCGGGTTCGATGTGTTTGCTGCAAAATTTGCACCTGACGGTGCATTGTTGGCGAATAATTTTGTTGGAAGTACGTTTTCAGATACGGGTACGGAAATTGCCGTCGATGCTAATGGCGATATTATTAACATTGGTAATGCCAGAGCTTGGGGGGAGCCAATTGTGTCACCGGTGAGCACTGTTGACGGATTTATTTCCAAGATTTGCTCAAGTTGTGTGACGGTGACGGCCAGCAGTGACGCATTTGGAACAGCATCTAGACAACTTACCGCTGTGGAGCCAGGCGGTACCGCGTTAATCTCGGTTTCACCGGGCAATGGGTATATTACCGACACTACCGTCGGCGGCACTTGTGCCACCGGTTCCTTTAACGGCAGCGTGTATACAACCGGTGTTATTACCGTTGGTTGCACAGTCACTTTCACTCACTCTACCTATAATGTAAGTGCGTTTATTGAAGACAACGGTTCAGTATCGCCTGCATCAGTGACCACCAGTTCAGGTAATGCCGTTAGCTTTACTGTCTCGCCTGATTCTGGGTATTTCGTTACCAACACTCAAGTATTTGGTAATTGCCCGGCCGGCAGTTGGGCTGGAAATGTATACACCACGGGTATAACTTCGGCACCCTGTACGATTTTCTTTGAGCCGCAACTTATCATTGTTAGAGCAACTGGGACGGTTGACGATAATGGTCGTTTTCTCTTCTTCAATGAAGGGGGCACTGAACAAATGGAGACAAGAAGTGCCATCCTGGGGGATTCGGTTACTTTTACCATTGAGCCAAACCAAGGGTTTGCAACTAGTATGATTGTCGGTGGCGATTGCCCCGCCGGTAGCTTCAATAATGTACAGAGCGAAATTGGATTGCTGCAGCAATACACTACGGGCTCGTTAACGGCCGATTGTAATTTGAGCTTTACCCATACCGCTTTAGAAGAATTCACCGTCAATGCTTCTTCGGATGCAGGCGGTTCTATCAGCAATCCAGAGACGCAAGTATTCCAGGGGGATCAGGCAGAAGTATCCATATCAACGAATGCCGGCTTTAGAATTGACCAAGATAACGTTGGGGGGAGCTGTCCAATTGGTTCGTTTGATATCGGCGATGTCGACAAAACCAGCGGCATTACGCAGAGTGTCTATACCAGTGGTGAAATAAGTGAAAATTGCACCATTGTTATTAATCATGAGGAAATACTGAGCTTTACCGTCTCAGCGACGGTCGATGAATTTGGCACGCTCAATACCAGCTCAGTTACGGTGCTCGACGGCGAAGTCGCGAGTTTTGAGTTGACCA
Source organism: uncultured Gammaproteobacteria bacterium (assembly GCA_964516915.1). Taxonomy (GTDB): domain Bacteria; phylum Pseudomonadota; class Gammaproteobacteria; order Arenicellales; family Arenicellaceae; genus Arenicella. The sequence continues at coordinate 5,464 of CAZEXS010000018.1, read as the reverse complement.
GCGATTTCGGCTATACGGTAAACGTCAGAGACGGAGGAATTACGGGCGATTGTGCTATAGGGCGCTTTGGTTTTGGAGAATTGTCGCCCAGTACAGCTAGCTCTCGAGACTATTTTACCGGAGAGATTAACTCAGACTGTACTGTAAACTTCATACATAGCTTGCTTGAGCATGACGTTGAACTGATTGACGAGGCCGAGAATATAAGCATTACTCCTTCGGAGAGTTTTAATTTGGTCACCCATGGTGAGAGCTTGGCATTCACCATGATTGCCGATGAGGGCTTTGCTCCGCTCATAAGCGGTAGCTGCGGCGGCGTTTTGGTGGGTGACGTTTATACTACCTCACCGGTGACCAGTGAATGTAGCGTCATTGTTGAACAAGTCCCAGCAGAGTTTGTTGTTTCTACGCTTGCGTCCGCTCAACAAGGGGCTATTTTTCCAGAGTCGGCGAGTGTGGGTTCAGGTCAAATGGTTGGTTTTAATGTCACTCCCGCCGAAGGGTTTCGAGTTTTAGATGTTACTGGCTGTGGCGGCACTTGGTCTGGCGAAAATCCGTACATCACTGGTCCAGCAACTGAAAGTTGTACGGTAACTCCGAGTTTTGAGAGAATTAACGATGGCGAGTGTGATTTTTACATTATTAAAAGTGAAGACGCATTAGCCGTCGTCTGTTTATAGTTAGCGCTTGTCTTCATAAAAAATTGGTTTATGTAGAAAAAGGCCTTTGGTTGAAAGTAGCGGGGGCAGAAAGTCTTATCCTGGCCGTGTTGCACGGTTTGTTGATAGGTTTGTCGAAAGCTTGGTCGATGCATCGAATCGACTAAGCTAAGCCGCTTAATCTAATTTATGCGTGCAACGTTGGCACACTTATCTATCCGCTGGCCGATAAATACGCCGATATGCCCATTTACCTTGCTAGGCTTGCGCGCTAAATTGCATGTATGAAGGTAATCAGTAAATTAACTTTACTTGTGACCCTCACATCATGGTGGCACTTGTTGCTCTGTGCCGTGATTTTGATGGGCATCACTACCCGTGTTTCTGCCGAAGCTCCAACGGCGGTGCGCGGTCACCTGAGCCTGTCTTCGTGGCTTTATAACGAGGGGCCTCCGCTTGAAATCAAAGGCGATTGGGAGGCCGTCTGGGGTAAGCTACTCAGCCCCGATGAGTTTGATGATGAATACACCGGTGACTATTTCTCGATCCCATCGCGCTGGAACAATGTAGAAGCGCAAGGCTGGAATGGAGCGCGCGGTGTTGCCACCTTTAGGATCAACCTAAGCTTGCCTAAGTATTCAGGGTCGCTTGAGTATCATATGATCGCGGCTCATTCGGCTTACAAGATTTTTGTTAACGGCGAACTGGTCGTCGAAAACGGTACTGTCAGTGATGACTCTGAAAAGTTTCGCCCGAATCAAGTGTCCCGCCGATTTACAGCCCTAAGTGGTGATAGCGAATTGGTAATGCAAGTAGCGAATTTTAGTCATGCCTACGGTGGGCCAGGGCACGGCTTGATGTTATGGGATAGCCGGAAGTTAAGCCGGTTTCTCGACGTGCTGTCGGTTGTCTATGGTCTGGTTGCCGGAATTTTGTTTACCATTGGGCTGTTCCATTTGATCTTATATCTGGCAGATCGTAATGAACGTGACGGCGTGATTCACCTGTTCTTTTCAATGCTGTGTTTTATTATTGTGTATCGAGTTCAGGGCATTATTCCGCTATTGCATGAGTATTTTTACGACTCTAACTATTGGTCGAGCTTGCGTCTGCCGTACTTAAGCTTATACGCAGCGCCTGTGGTTTATTTGCTGTTTTTTCGAGCCTTGTTTCGGCAGCAATTTCCTAAACTTCTTACCTTGTCTGTTGTGTTGGTCGCCTTAATAATGTGTTGTTACACGCTATTAGTGTCTGAGTATCAATTTACAGCGACTCGTAATTTTGCTATTTGGTTAAACATCTTCACGATCGCCTACAGTCTGTTGTTTACGGGTTTTGCGGTTCAGGCCAAGCAGCCTGGAGCGAGTGTTATTTTGGTTTCGAATTTTTGTTTTTTGGTTACCGCGATCTTTGATGCGATCATTTACACTGACCACTCGACGGGCTTTGATTTAACGCCTTTTGGGATACTAGTGCTAGGCTTTGGTTATTCATACGCCTTGTTTCTCAGGCTACAAAGTACCTTTAAAGGCGCTCGTGAAAATTCAAAGGCCTTGCAACGCTTGAATCGCGATTTAGAATCTCAAGTAAAAGAGCGCACCAGCGCTTTTCAGGCCGCTGCCGCAAAGGCCGAAAACGCTACACGAGACAAGGCGCGCTTTATCGCAGCGGCCAGCCATGATCTACGTCAACCACTGCACGCCTTGTCTTTGTTCAATAGCGCGTTAAGGCGAAAACTCTCCAAAGATATAGCAAGCCCAATCGTAGAAAAGCAGGAGAAAGCCATTAATTATCTAGGTGAGCTACTGCAAGATACGCTTGATACCGCGCAACTAGATGTGACATCCAAACCGGCTAAGTTTGTATCAATATCAACCAGTAGCATCAAGAATAAGTTACTGGATGTCTACGCAGAACGAGCCATCAGTTCAGAGATTGCACTCAATATTGATTTTGAAGAAGGGGAGATTGTCACAGACCCTTACATGTTTCAGCGTGTCTTGAATAATCTATTGGATAACGCACTAAAAGCAAGTAGCACAGCGGTCACCGTCCGTGGTTATTGTGAAAATAATACCTGGAATTTCACTGTGAAAGACAATGGTCACGGCATCTCTGAAGATCAAATAAATCGAATTTTCGAATCTTATGTATCCTTACAAGTTGATGACAAGGCGTCGGACGGGGGCTATGGCCTAGGGCTTTATGTTGTAAAAGAGTTTGTGCGCACCTTGGGCGGCACAATTTCGGTGGATTCGATGCTCGGCAATGGTGCTGAGTTTTCACTAAGCCTACCTAATCGGCTCATGCCAACATCAGCACCGTGTGAAGACACTGTGCTAGATGATTTAACACGCATTAAAGGGCTTCGAATTCTGGCCGTAGACGACGACCAATTAACTCTTGATGCACTGGTGGTACTACTGCAAGAATGGCAATGTGAGGTGAGGTTTGCCAGAGACCGTGAAACCGCTATGGCCATTGCCATCGATTTCAATCCGCAATTGGTTTTGCTCGATTATCACTTACAGGATGGCACAGGCCTTGATCTGAAATCCCAAATAGATCAAAGCATTGAAACTTCACCGATGACCATTGTTATCACTGGTGCTACAGAAGAAGGCATCGCCGTCGCCTTAAATAAGCTCAACATTCAAGTGTTGCAAAAACCAGTAAGCGCCGCATTGCTTGGCAATACAATTATTGCGCTGATGAATAATGAAAGTGTTCGTTGAATTCCACTGAAAGTGAATCGTTAGAAGAGCATCACTAACGAGATCGAAAGTAGGTCATCACTTTGTTTAAACTAGCCCTGTTTTGATCGCAAACTTAGCGAGGGCTAATGGCGATCTGATCGCCAATTTTTCATTGATATGTTCGCGGTGTTTTCGTACCGTGTGCTCACTGATAAACAGAGAATCGGCCGCGGTTTTATTGCTCATTCCTTCAACAATCAGCTTTACAATTTGCTGTTCCCTAAGTGTCAGGGTATCTCTTAGCTGAGCCGGTTCTCTTGCCGCTACATTGTTGAGGTGCTCATTGGCTTGCATTTTTTCTCCCCGTAACACCGCGTAACAGGTTTCAATAAAGTGCGAAGCGTCGGCCGTTTTATACAAAAATGCATCAGCGCCAGCCGCATATATTTGCCTAGGGCTATAGTTATTCACGTCTCCGGTGAGCACGATTACTTTAGCGGAATTTTCAGCCTTTCGTATTGATTGCAGTAGGTCTAAACCTGTTCTAATAGGTAAGCCAATGTCCAGCAAGACCAAGTCGAACTCATTGCCGATTAGTTGCTGATAAGCATGCTCGCCGTTGGCCGCTTCAACAATATCACTGCTTAATTCTGATAACAGCGCGACAATGCCTTGTCTTACCAGGGTTTGGTCTTCTGCAATTAGAACTTTCATCATAATATGGCTGCTGTGCGCGCCGCAGGTTTGGTGCTGTTTGGCTGCTTTTTTGGTACTGAACAAAGCGACTTAGACTTGGAAACTAGCGTTGGATGCAATGTAGTAGCCCTGGATTAGAAAACAAATAAGCAATCTCTTGAATTTCTGATATCAGCTGACAATTTGTGAGCCGATTATGTATAAGATGATTAGTCGTGAGTTGCGATACTCATAAAAGCAGGACCCGAGTATGCTTTCGCGATATTCATTTTACGACTGCGCAGATGTAAATGACCCATCTCAATCCAGCCGAAGATACCACAAATAATAGCCAAATGTTAATTTGTGTTAAATTCTTGCGGGACTGAACAAGCTGTGGCGTCGAATGAGTAACTCTATCTACACATATTTTTCGCTCCCCATGCATGCAAATTTGTCCAGCCAGCCTTTGCTGTGCTTTACATAGCCATTTGGCAATTTACATACTTGAAAATTGCTATCATTTAAGCCATTCATGCACTCGTAAAAACGAACATTTAGTATCCGATGATGCCAAAAATAGAAATTTCACTTTTAGCTCTCATGCTAGTGCCAGTTGGGCTTGTTTTATTAATCCAGTACAAATGGTTGCTTGATTATAAAGAGGGGCTATTGGCCGTGGCACGAATGCTGGCTCAATTGATTGGCGTTGGTTATCTGCTGGTTTTCGTTTTTACATCAAACAGCGCTTTGGTGGTGACGCTGGTGTTACTTTTGATGATACTAACATCGGCATGGATAGCACTCAGAACCACCAAAGAGAAGCGGCTGATATTGTATCCAAGCGCGCTTGTCTCGGTCTCGTTAGGCGGCGGGGTAATCTTGGTAATCACCACTCAGGTGGTGCTGTCTCTCTCGCCATGGTATCGGGCCGAGTTTATCATTCCCTTGGCTGGAATGATTTTCGCTAGCAGTATGAATGCCATCAGCTTAGCGAATGATCGATACTTTGATGAAAATAGCCTAACTTTAGATCACCCGACGCGCCGTAAGTTGGCTTTTAAAGCCTGCATGATACCGGTAACAAATTCGTTTTTTGCGGTCGGTTTGGTATTGCTTCCTGGAATGATGACCGGCCAAATTTTATCGGGAGTAGAGCCTTTGGTAGCCGTTCGCTATCAAATCTTAGTAATGGCAATGGTCTTTGCGTCTGGAGGGTTATCCAGTGCGCTTTTTCTGGTTTTTATTCGTCAACTCAAATCGATATAAATATTTGAGGTCAATTAAGAGTCACCTCAGTCTTACATTTCTCAAAGTTGAAAAAATGCTTCTCGTTTGATCAAAACCGTTTAGTAACCGTTTAGTAACAGCGACGCCAAATGTCGTTAGTTGGGGTTGGGTCCGAGAACTGGCGCCGCTGATACAGTTATATGA
>CAZEXS010000017.1:0-61768 GCA_964516915.1 uncultured Gammaproteobacteria bacterium | reverse complement strand
ACAAATGACACATAGAGGACATTCAAAGACATTTAAAGTGGCTCAACAACTTCCAACCCATTCATATAGTTCTGCAAGGCTTTTGGTACTTTGATCGCACCACTTTCCAGCTGGTTATTTTCCATTATCGCTAGCAATGTTCGTCCAACCGCCAATCCAGAGCCATTTAGTGTGTGGACGAGTTCAGTTTTCTTGCCTTCGCCTCGAAAACGCGCTAATAGTCGACGCGCCTGAAATGCTTCAAAATTCGAGCAAGATGAAATTTCTCGATAGGCGTTTTGGCCGGGCAACCACACCTCTAGATCGTATGTTTTCGCTGCAGAAAAACCCAAATCGCCGCCGCATAAAATCACTTTACGATAGGGCAAATCGAGGCCTTGCAATACCGCCTCTGCATGGCCAGTTAACTCTTCAAGGGCTCGATATGATTCATCCGGGTGCACAATTTGAACTAGCTCAATTTTTTCAAACTGGTGCTGGCGAATCATTCCTCGAGTATCACGGCCATAAGACCCAGCTTCGCGACGAAAACAGGGCGTGTGTGCGACCATTTTCAGGGGCAACTGCTGTTCTGATAAAATGACATCGCGAACAATATTGGTAACCGGAACTTCAGCGGTAGGAATCAGGTAGTAGCCATCTTCGGCTTGCGTTGCAAACAGGTCATGGTCACCAAACTTGGATAACTGACCGGTTGCCGTCAGGCTATCGGCATTCGCAAGGTAAGGCACATAAGTTTCTTGATATCCATGCTCCAGCGTGTGCATGTCTAACATGTATTGAATAAGAGCCCGATTCATGCGCGCCAAACCTGCACGCATCACCACAAAGCGCGAACCCGTTATTTTGGTTGCCAACTCAAAATCAAGTTGCCCCATGCTTTCACCAAGATCGACGTGATCTTTCGCATCAAATGAAAACTGCGTGGGCTCGCCCCATTTAGCGACTTCGACATTGTCATCTTCAGTTTTACCTGCAGGCACGCTCTCGTGCGGCACATTAGGTAGCACATGAGTAATATCACTCATCGCGGTTTTAACCTCAGCCAATCGCGCTTGTGACGCTTTTAACTGGTCCGCAAATCCATTGACCTCGGCCATCAATACTTCAACATCACCACCCTCGGCTTTAGTCTTGCCGATCAGTTTTGAGCGCGAGTTGCGTAGAGCCTGTAATTCTTCGGATTCAACCTGCAGAGATTTTCGTTCATCTTCCAGCTCTCGATAGGCCTGAACGTCAAGCTGGTGCCCCTTTATTTGGAGCTTATCCGCGACCGACTCAATATCGGTTCGTAATAGATTAGGGTCTAACATACGTTGGTGATTTCCGTGAGTGATGGTGTCACGCTATCAAATTACGACGCTGGATTTAGTAACTGTTAGTAACTAAAGAGCATCTAACAGTAAACAAAAGCCCCGCAAGCAACAGCAATGGAACAAATTTCGCGGTATTTTAGTGTCTTTCGCTGGTCACTAAAAGCATTACTGGTCGAAAAAAGTGTTTACCGCGTAAACTGCTATTTCAAAACGCACAAAGAGCTCAAAACATTGATGCCTCGGCCATCTTCAATCTTTAATACCTTGCCTTGTATGGATCATTCAAACCCTAGATCTTTCAAGCCTTAGTATCTCAAGCACTAGATATTGCGAGCCAACAGCATACCAGCAGCGCAGCCTACCAAGCATAGTACCAAGGTTAGAAAAATGTACAGCAAACCTTTCACCAGCTCACCTTGCTCTAAAATCGTGACCGTCTCTAAAGAAAATGCAGAAAACGTCGTAAAGCCGCCGAGAAAACCCGTCACAACCATCGTTTTGATATTCTCAGACATACCCCACTTGTCCTGAAGGGCAAACACCAAAAAGCCAATCAAAAAGCTGCCAACCACATTCACCAATAAGGTTGCATAGGGAATCGCCAGCCAACCGGCCGCCAGAAATGCTCGCCCGACCGCGTATCTGAGCATTGCGCCCATCGCACCCGCCACGCCAACGCCGAGGTATATCATTATTCGCTCAATAGATCCGCGCCAGGTGGCACAGTGAATTCGAATACTGAGCTGACCAAATCAATATTTGATTCGACCGCCATCAGCTCTAAGCGAGTCGAATTCCCTAACCCGTCGTATAACAACAAAGTATTGATTCTCTCCTCAGCAAACCCGACCATCAATTCTCGATAGCCGGCGTCTTCCGACTTTGGCGTTAGATTGACCCAGGACAGCCCGTCCGCCATCCCAAAATCAGTCACAGTAAAATGCAAATCCAGCTCTGCGCCACTTTGCACTAACAGTAAACTCGGCACTTGATCAACCGCATCATCCAACGAACGTCGACTCACTTGCTCTAAATCTGGGTCATAAAAATAAAGGCTTTCACCGTCGGCCACTATCTGCAAACCCGGCTCACCTTCGAAGTCTAAATTTTGATAGTCCCAACGAAATTTTCCAGGCCTGGACAAGTACAACTTTCCCGCCGAGACTTCTAATGGCGACCCGCTTTCATCTTCGACGCGCTGCACAAAATTTGCGCTAAGAGAATTTACGTTTACGAAAAAGTCTCGCAATAGTTCTTCAGATGCGGCCGCTGATAGCGAGCACATTAAGCAAATAAGCGGAACCAAGCAGACTTTACCTATGCAGGACAGCGTCGTATTTTGACTCATTACTGGCACCTATAAATCATCGGGTGGAGGAGGCGCTAACACTTCACGCCGACCATTGTCTTCAGCCGCTGTGATAACGCCACCCATTTCCATGGTTTCAATCATTCGAGCGGCCCGGTTATAGCCCACTCGCAACTGGCGTTGCACGGAAGAAATCGATGCTTTTCGCGTTCGAGTTACAAATTCCACCGCTTGATCATACAAAGGGTCATTCTCGGGGTCGTCATTGACGGCATCGTCTCGAAATGCGCTTGGTAGTGCGTCATTAACTTCTTTAGGCGCACTCAAAATAGATTCATCATATTCAGTGGTGCCGCTGCTTTTTAACGATTCGACCACCTTATGAACTTCAGGGTCGTCTACAAAGCTGCCATGAACGCGCTCTGGCAAACTGGAGCCGGGTGGCACATACAACATATCGCCATGCCCTAACAGCATTTCAGCACCCATTTGATCAATCACGGTTCGAGAATCTATCTTAGACGATACCTGAAACGCAATTCGCGTAGGAATGTTCGCCTTCAAAAGGCCCGTTATCACATCAACCGAAGGGCGCTGAGTAGCAAGCACCAAATGAATGCCGGAAGCCCGCCCTTTTTGGGCCAGACGTGTAATTAGCTCTTCGACCTTCTTACCGACGCTCATCATCAGGTCAGCCAGCTCATCAATAATCACCACGAGACAAGGCAGCTCTTGCAAGGGTTCAGCAGCAGTGCCTTCTTTCGCTAATGGGTCTAATACCGGCTCGCCCGCATCGATTGCTTGCTTAATTTTTCGATTATAACCGGCCAAGTTTCGCACACCCAGCTCAGACATAAGCTTATATCGACGCTCCATTTCGACAATACTCCATCGCAAGGCGTTAGCGGCTTCGCTCATGTCGGTAACAACAGGGCACATCAAATGCGGAATGCCTTCATACACTGACAGCTCCAACATTTTCGGATCAACCATGATCATGCGTACCTGCTGCGCTGTCGCTTTGTACAATAAACTCAATATCAAGGCATTGATACAAACAGACTTACCCGAACCCGTCGTTCCTGCGATCAAGACGTGCGGCATTTTAGCCAAATCAACTATCACGGTTTTTCCGCTAATATCTTTGCCTAATACCAGCGCCAGCGGTGAGTTCATATTTTCAAATTGTCGAGACGCCAGACCTTCTATCAAACGCACTATTTCACGTGACTCATTTGGAATCTCGATGCCAACGTAAGGTTTACCCGGAATATTCTCCACCACGCGCACACTTACGGTAGATAAAGCTCGCGCCAAATCTCTAGAGAGATTGGTAATCGTCGCGGCTTTTATACCCGGCGCAGGGTCTACTTCAAATCGAGTAATTACTGGCCCTTGGTGGACGCTGACAACTTCAACCACCACATTAAAGTCGGCCAATTTTTTAACCAACAGCACAGATAACGCGTTCAGCTCATCATCCGAGTAGCCAAACGCCTGAGGCTCAGGAGAATCAAGCAAAGACAACGCAGGAAGCGAATCGTTGGTGCTGTGCATAGAATCAAACATCGATGTTTGCTTCTCGCGCTGCATTCGGCCGCTGTCTTCAACTTTGCTGGCTTCTGGTGCCATACGAGGTTTTATCGTGGGCGCCACCTTAACCATTTCTTTTAACTCGGTGACGGTTTCTTGGCGGACGATACGCGCTTTTTCACCAATTTCGCGGTCTTGTTTTTGTTCGCGGCGCTCTTTAAATTGCTCAATCACCGAAAAGATTTTCGCGCCTATCGCGTCCATCAAGCTAAACCAAGACAAACCGGTAAATACCGTCACGCCAGTCAAAAACAAGGCAACCATCAGCAAAGTCGAGCCAATTTGCCCAATCATGCTCACCAAAGAACCGTTTAACCAGTCACCTAAAATACCACCGGCCACAAACGGCTTAGTCGCCGCCCAATGATTGAAATGCAGATTCTCAAGACCGCAGCCCCCCATCACGGTGATCAAAAACCCAAAGCCGATCATTATTCTTTTAACATAGGAGGGCTCGACAGTGCTATGGCGGTTACGAAAAAAATTAAGACCCAGCAGCAATATCATGATGGGCACTAGGTAGGACATATAGCCAAACCCATGCAACAGCATGTCAGAAAAATTAGCCCCGAATCGACCGCCGGCATTTTGTATATTGCTGGAATCACCACCGCTGTGTGACCAACCCGGGTCAGCAGAATGATAAGTAAGAAGCGCTAATAATGCATAGAACGACAAAAACACGCTCAAGACCACGATTATCTCAGAGCCCAATTCTTTGACGCGCGGCGACAATAGCCCCGCATCGATCTGCTCTATGTTCTTCTTTTTTGCCTGTGGCATCACACTCGCCTTGGAATATTGAACTAAAAATAAGTTCAATCAATGTATATTTAGATATTAGCCAACTATTGCGCAATCAGCTGATAGATCAAGTATTTTAGCCTGATTAGCCTGCAAACACACCTTCGAAATTTTAATGATTGTGACATCTTTGCAAAGCATTCCTCAAAACTCATAAGGGTAAAATCTCAAACTGAAAATATATTTAATGCTTGCTATCAAAAAGCGTCGTTATTATTTAGAATTTCCCTTTCAGATTCTTATTGCTGCGCACAGCCTATAACAACTGCAGCCGACACATTGGAGATCAATTCATGTCAGACACAAAACACTGTAAAGTGCTTATTCTCGGCTCAGGCCCTGCCGGTTACAGCGCAGCCGTTTATGCCGCACGCGCCAACCTAAACCCAGTATTAATCACCGGGCTTCAACAAGGCGGCCAACTCACGACGACTACCGAAGTTGATAATTGGCCGGGCGATGACCAAGGCGTGGATGGCAATGAGCTGATGGCCAGAATGTTGAGGCATGCTGAACGTTTTGAAACTGAAATCGTATTTGATCACATCCACACCGTTAAAGTGGATGAAAAACCCTTCACCTTGACGGGCGATGCCGGCACTTACACCTGCGATGCACTGATTATTGCTACCGGCGCATCCGCTAAATACTTAGGTTTACCTTCTGAAGAGGCTTTTATGGGCAAAGGCGTTTCGGCCTGTGCAACCTGCGATGGTTTTTTCTATCGTGGCAAGCCCGTAGTGGTCGTCGGCGGTGGAAATACAGCGGTTGAAGAGGCGCTTTATCTTTCGAATATTGCATCAGAAGTTACGGTAATTCATCGTCGCGATGAGTTTCGAGCCGAAGCCATTTTGGTCGACCATATCATGGAAAAAGTCGAAAATGGCAATGTCAACGTCGAATGGAACCACAATCTAGATGAAGTATTAGGTGACGACACCGGAATGACAGGTGTACGCATTAAAAATAATGACGGCGAGACAAAAGAAATTATCGCTGATGGCGCGTTCATCGCGATCGGCCATTCTCCAAACACTGATATTTTCAAGGGTCAACTTGATATGCAAGGCGGCTACCTCACCGTAAAAAGCGGTACAGTCGGCAACGCAACAGTGACCAGCGTGCCGGGGGTATTTGCTTGTGGCGACGTCATGGATCATGTTTATCGACAAGCCATTACATCCGCTGGTTCGGGTTGTATGGCGGCGCTGGATGCAGACCGCTATCTAAAGGGTCAGGAATAACTGGCGTTTTGAGCCTCATCACCAGCAATATGTAGAACGGGCGCAATGCGCCCTTATTTGACACAAAAGTTGATAACACAGTTGATAGGCTCAAAACCACACACCAAACTCATAGCCTCGAGCGCATAGCCGATAAAATGTCTAGCAAAGACGACAGCATGTCACGCCTGATAAGCATGGGGGTCAAGCCGATCAAGCAAGACAAGATCGCTCCGTACCGCAAGCCCATTGCGCCAATTCCAAAACAGCGACTATTGGACGACCAGCGGGTGATGGATGAACTACTGGCAGAATCCGACGAAATGGTCAGTTATGAAAGTGGTGATGAACTTAAATTTTTAAGGTCTGGTTATTCAACACGACTGCTTAAAAAACTCAGGCGCGGCGATTACGCAATTCAAGACGAGCTTGACCTGCATGGCCTAATCACCGGCGAAGCCAAACAGCAAACGCATGGTTTCATCAATGAATGTGCGCGCGACAATGTGCGCGCGGTGAGAATCGTGCATGGTAAGGGTCGAAACTCGGCTGGACGCACCCCGGTGTTAAAAAACATGCTGCTCGGTTGGCTAAGTAAGAATCAGCATGTCATAGCCGTTGTGTCGACGCCAGCCAACGATGGCGGCACCGGTGCGGTATACGTTTTACTTGGAAAACAGTAATCAATAATTCATCGAGACAGTTTTGTCTTAAAAGCTATGTTTTCATAAAAGCCATGCTGCCCTCGAAACTATATTTGCCTTAAAAAGTGTACGAAACAGCGATTAATGACCATTATCCTTTACGGGTTGGGTTGGGTTGGGTTGACTGATCTGAAAGACTGAGCACTTCGATAAACGTATCGGCGATTAGCTCCTGCCCTTGCTGATTTGGGTGCAAACCATCGGCCAAGAGAGCAACTGGCTCGACGAATCTAGCACGCACATCAACCACTTCAATGCCTGCAAGGCTAAAAATACCGTCACTTAAATCGGCTGCTCTTTGATTGAATTTTGCATACCGTTCGCCAGGAATCGGCAATACTGTCGAAAGGTACGCCAGCGCACCGGATGAATTCACTCGGTCGGCCATGGCTTGCAGGTTCTGCAGTGAGCTTTCAAGACTAGCTGACTTAGTGACATCATTGGTTCCCAGCATAATCATCACATGCGTGGGCTTATGCTTTGCTAATGTTGAATCAACTTGCGAAAGCCCCCAAGCCGTTTGCTCTCCACTAACGCTATGATTTATGACGTCGAGCGACAGGCGTTTAGCAAGTAAGGTTGGCCACGGCACAGCCAACCCATGCCCATTCGATATACTGTCACCAATCACCAATAGTCTGATTGGCTGAACGGCTGTTTCTACACCCGCATCATTAATCGACTCTCGGTTTTGCCAAATAAGCATGACCATACCCGCAGCACATACCATCAGCAATGAAAACGCTATGCTACGCAGTGATCTATTCAGCATGATTTCGAGAATGAGTGCCAGATTTTTGGCTCGACAATTGCTTTTCAGTTTTCTCAAAAAAACCGGCAACCACGGCCTCGAACGAGGTGACGCTGTAATTGGCTTCAGCGTGTGCTTGGCACATGCTTGCCAGACTCTCTCTTCTTTTGGGATCAGCCGCTAATTCATTCATAGCCTTGGCGAGCGAGGCTGGCGAGACATCAACCAACACTGCGTGTTCGGCATCTAACACCTGGGTATGCGAATAGATGTCGGTAGCGATCAACGCCTTTCCAGACGCCATATAATTATAAATTTTCATGGGCGTATTCTCGCCCTGCGTTCTTGGCGATATCAAAACATCGGCCTGATCCATATACCTTTTGATGTCATCAAATGGCTTAGGGCCAAGAAAGATCACCGAACTGTCGATGGCTAGCTCTATCACCCGCTCTCTATACTGCTTAATTGTTTGATCTGACCCGCCTATTATAATTAGAGACATCTCATCATTTTGCGCCACTGCCAAGGCAAACGCTTCTAGCATTAAGTCTACGCCTTGGTAAGTCTCAAGGTTACCAATATACATAAATCGAGTCGCGCTTGGCGAGACTCTTGCTGGCAGCACTTCAATGTTTTCACTTGCTTGCAGTCGTTCTAACATTGATACATCGGTTAATAGTTGAACGTTAGCATTATGCGGGCGCGCAATATCACACAAGGCCTCACACACCGCCAATACGCCTTGTGCGCTTCTGATTGCCGAGTTCTCTATTTTTTGCGTAAGTTTAAACAGTGATCTCAGCGAGGGCATTTTATCGGCCATTTGACCGCTCAATGACGAATCCATGTCATACACATAGGGCACCTTGAATAAGCGACGATAAACCTGAGCCATAAACACCGACTCTTCATTAGCATGAATCAAATCATAATTATTCTTTTTAACTAAGCAAAAAGCCTGAAAAAACATAATGGAACTGCATATCAACTTTTTGACAGAGAAGCCAGGTTTTACATTATTTAAAAACCGAAAGCCGCGCGTTCTAAGGTGTCGAACATTTTCATAACTTCGCGAATCACCTTCGTGATACGTTAACAAGTCAATTTGATGACCCTGCTTTGAGAGGGTTGCCACCAACAGGTCGATGGCAATTGGTGTACCACGCACTTGGTAAAATGGTTGCGGTGATAGTAATAAGATTTTCATCCCGCCTCACGTCGATACGTCGCTATTACCGGCGAGCCAAACAAGGCTCTAAGGCCGAATAAGCCGGCGACCTTTTCAATAACCATTGATACTGATGGGGAGTTTAACTTGCGGTGAATCGCCATCGGGAAAAAGAACTGTGCCGAACGAATATCTTTTTGAAAAGCGGCTGCACGAAAAATCTGATCAACGACTGATTCACTGACCACATTATAACGCCGAGTATCACCTTCCTGACCTCGTTTCAACTTATACGCCAGCTCTGAGAAATAGTTAACGCTTCTTCGCGTGGCAAAGTCGATAGTGACAGCGTCTGCACTAACGCGGCAAAGCTCTTGAATATAAGCTTGCCAATCATCCATGTGAGACACTATTCGGTAAGACACAATATGCGACTGACTTTGACTTTCAAACTCCAGTTTATTCAACGCCGACACAACAAACTGAGTGCTTTCGCTGTTGCTAAACTGCGTGACACGGGTGCTACAACCCGAATTTGAACCGACAACCGTGAGTGAAATACCCATTGACTCGATCAGCTTTACGTTTTGTGCATGTCCTCCACCAACATCACAAACATCAGTCGCGCCAACCTGTTGTAAATGTTGTTTGGTAAAAGAAGATTGAATACTGAGCAACCACTCGCCCGCCTTACCGGAAAAACGCAGTGCGTATTCATCAGTGGATGAATCTATATCAGGAGCGACCCCAATATCGGGTGCATTTTGAGCTTTAATCTCTGTCATTCAATAACTACTGCTGTCATTAACCACTGCTGTGTAAAAAGTATCGGTCAAATTGATCACGTTCTTTGAAAGTAATATTGAAATAAAAGAGTGTAAAAATACAGTCAAAAAACAAAAAAGCGCAGCCTATTGCTGCGCTTTCTAGTGTATCTAATGCAGAGCCTAATGATAGAAGTACGGCTCTGCAAACAATCAGATTTGCGGTCTGTTCGAGTTCTAAAGAATGTAGACAAAGATGAACAAACCAACCCAGACAACATCCACAAAATGCCAATACCAAGCACCCGCTTCAAAAGCAAAATGTTTATCGGCAGAAAAGTGCCCCTTCATCATTCGAAGCAACACGATGAACAAAATGAACGCGCCTAAGGTCACGTGGAAACCGTGAAAACCAGTCAATAAGAAGAAAGTAGAACCGTAAACGCCGGTACCCATGGTTAAACCAAGAATCTGGTAGGCTTCAATATATTCAGCGACCTGCAAATACAAGAACCATACACCTAAGGCGACCGTAGCTGCTAACCAAATAATGGCTTGAGTACGGTTGTTCGCTCTGATTGCATGGTGTGAAATCGTCAAGGTTATGCTCGAAGTCAGCAATAGCAAGGTGTTGTAAAGTGGCAAATGCAAGGGATCAACCAAACCATATCGAGTGCCTTCCATTACATCACTCGCAGACGGTAAACCATTGGTCACCAACTCCGCCCCTATTGGGCCAGAAGACGGCCAAGTTGCTTCAAAGCCAGGCCATAATAATTCAGTGTCGGCTAACCATGGAATCGACAGGTGACGAATATAATAAAGTGCGCCAAAAAAAGCGGCGAAAAACATCACTTCAGAAAAGATAAACCATGACATGCCCATACGAAATGACATATCAACGTCCATATTATAATCAGGGCTTTCATTGATTACTGTCGCAAACCAACGAAACAGCAATACAGCCATCACCAAAAATCCAAACTGCATTAGGTATGGGGCAAATGACACGCCATTCAGAAAACTGGCGCCGCCTATCGCAATGCAGAACAATGCAATCGAACACGCGAATGGGTAAATGCTTGCATCAGGTACAAAATATTGGTCTTTAGAGTGCGAAGCCATATCGATTTCCTCTTTATTAAATCGCCCACCGATTAACAGTGCGCCTTGTATTGTAATTCTTTGTTTCTACTTACTGTCCAGCGTATTTTGAGTTATCAAAAAACGTATATGACAATGTCAGTTCATGCACATCATCTGGCAATTCAGAGTCCAGCATGTATCGTACAACCATTTCTTGCTCTTCACCTGGTTGCATCACTTGTTTGGTGAAGCAAAAACACTCGGTTTTCTTAAAATGAAAACCAGCTCGAGGCGGGGTAACATTGAATGTTGCCATGCCCGTGATCGCCTCTTTCGAGTTATTTTTAACGTAAAACGTCGCCTCTTGAATCTCACCAACCTTAATTGTGGTCAGTTTGGTCAACGGCTTAAAATCCCAAGGTAATGACGAATGTGCGTGTGAAGTAAAAGACACCTCCACATCACGATCAATCGCCAAAGACGCTTGAGCCTTAGCTTCAGCAATGATGTCTGTCTTACCGCCGAAGCCGGTTACACGACAAAATGCTTCATATAAAGGCACCAATGCATAACCAAAGCCAAACATTATCGCAGCAATGACCACTAATTTAACAACAATATTACTTTTGTTGGCGCCATTACTTTGCTCACCATCTAGCGTACTTTGCTGTGTTAAATCGGTCATAAAACTCTACAAATCTTGCTAAGAAAACACCCTACCAACGAATCAGAAATGCAACAAAGAACAGCGCGATTGGAATGGAGGCAATAGCTAGTGCCAATCGAGCATTGTTTTTTTTCTGTTCGTCGCTTTGCTTATTCATCAATGGATACTTTTATGATCGTCAACAAAGAACACCGTCTAACGATGCTCTTCATTAGGTCACATTCAAATATTTAACTTACCATTCAATTGCTACCAACTACTTAACAGTTGGCGGCGTATCAAAAGTGTGGAAAGGCGCTGGGCTTGGCACTGTCCACTCAAGACCTTCAGGGTTATCCCATACTTCAGCTGTGGCCTTCTTACCACCACGAACCGTGGCAATAATGATGTAGATAAACAGCAACTGTGAAAAACCCAGACAAAAAGCGCCGATCGACGACATTTGGTTAAACTCAGTGAAGATAGGATTGTAATCAGCGTAACGACGCGGCATGCCCGCCAAACCTAGGAAGTGCTGCGGAAAGAACGTGATGTTAAATGCAATCGCCGTTAACCAGAAATGCAACTTACCTAGACTTTCGTTGTACATATGGCCAGTCCATTTAGGCAACCAATAATAGGCGCCGCCCATCATTGCCATAACGGCACCAGAGAACAGTACGTAGTGGAAGTGAGCAACCACAAAATAAGTGTCGTGATACTGAAAATCAGCTGGCGTGATCGCCAACATCAAACCTGATAGGCCGCCTAGCGTGAATAAAAATACCACGCCAATCGAGAACAACATGGGCGTTTCAAACGTCATTGAACCGCGCCACATGGTCGTCACCCAGTTAAATACCTTCACGCCCGTAGGCACCGATATCAACATGGTTGCGTACATAAAGAACAATTCACCTTGCAGCGGCATACCCACTGTAAACATGTGATGTGCCCAAACAATGAACGATAAAAAGGCAATGGCAGCAGTCGCAAACACCATAGAGCTGTAGCCAAATAATGGCTTACGAGCAAATGTCGGAATGATGTGCGAGATGATACCGAACGCTGGCAATATCATAATGTAGACTTCTGGGTGACCAAAGAACCAGAAAATGTGCTGATACAACACTGGGTCACCGCCGCCTGCAGGATTAAAAAACGCCGTACCGAAATGACGATCGGTTAAAAGCATGGTTACCGCGCCCGCAAAAACCGGCATAACCGCAATTAATAAGAACGCTGTGATTAGCCATGTCCAAACGAACATTGGCATTTTCATTAAGGTCATGCCCGGTGCGCGCATGTTCAACACGGTAACGATTACATTAATCGCGCCCATTATCGATGAAATACCCATCATATGAATAGCAACGATTGCCATATCGACACTCATGCCACCTTGAATCGTCAATGGGGCATATAGCGTCCAGCCCGATGCAGGCGCTCCGCCTGGTACGAAAAAGCTGATGATTAAGATACTGAACGCAAAAGGAAGAATCCAGAACGACCAGTTGTTCATACGAGGTAACGCCATATCCGGTGCGCCAACCATCAGTGGCAACATCCAGTTAGCAAACCCAACAAAACCCGGCATAACAGCACCAAACACCATAACCAATGCATGCATTGTGGTCATTTGGTTAAAAAAGTGCGGATCAACGTATTGCAAGCCCGGTTGAAATAGCTCTGCACGAATAACCAGCGCAAAGGCACCGCCAAGCATCAGCATGGCCAGTGAAAATATTAAATACAGAGTACCAATGTCTTTATGGTTAGTAGACATGGCCCAGCGTTTGAAGCCGGTTGGCATAGGATGGTCATGATCGTCGTGGTGATCGTGAGCAGTTGCTGCGTGTGACATGATAATTCTCCTACTCTAACTTATCGTTGCGCGGCTATATCGGCAGCTTGTACCGAATCGCCAACAGTGTTACCCAAAGCATTACGCTGGTAAGTGACCACCGCAGCAATTTCTTCATCTTTCAATTGACGGCCAAACGCCGCCATTGAGGTGCCTGGTCGGCCATTCAAAATCACATCAATATGCTCATCCATTGGGCCAGTGGCAATTGGGCTGTCGGTAATCGCGGCAAATACGCCCGGTAGACCAGCTCCATTAGCTTGATGACAGACCGCACATTGTGCATTGTAGATTTTTTCACCGCTGGCCATTAACTCATCTTGACTCATTTCCACATCAGCTGCTTCAGCCGCAGGAACGATGGCTTCTATTACAGACTCAGTGAAATTGGCATTTGATGTTGTTTCTTGAACGGCTTCTTTTGCCGCTTCTTGCGTTGTTTCAACGGCCTTTACAGCATTATTGTCTGCATCAGCCGAAACCTCTTCAACAGCCGCAGCAATCGACGACGAAGATGCGCCATCCAGTACGGCAAAGCCCTTATCATCAAGCGGGCCACCAGCAGCGCTCCACTGGTCAAACTCTTCGCCTGTGATAACTTGCACAACAATCGGCATATAAGCGTGATCTTTACCGCACAACTCAGCACAGTTGCCGCGATAGATCCCTTCTTTATCTACATCTACGTTAAACCAAAGTTCATTGATGTAACCTGGTATCGCATCTTTCTTGGTTCCAAACGCAGGAATCCACCAAGCGTGAATCACGTCGTTTGCTGTAATAAGCGCTCTAACTTTGCGGCCAGATGGAACAATCAGTGCTTTATCAGTTTCAAGCAGGTAGTTCTCACCAGGCTCGGTCCGTGTTTCAGAATTAAACTGATCAATTTCAGTACGCGGCGTAGACAGTGTGCTGTAAAAGCTTATGTCACTACCATCCATGTATTCGTAGCCCCATTTCCATTGATAGCCGGTGATTTTAATGGTCAGATCAGATTTAGTCGTATCTTCCATATTGATCAACACTTTAGTAGCTGGCACCGCCATGCCTACCAAGATGAAAAACGGGATGATTGTCCAGATAACTTCAACTACAGTGCTGTGGCTAAATGTAGAAGGTTCAAAGTTTTTGCTCTTTCTGTGCTTGAAAATGGAGTAAAACATAAACCCAAACACGACCACAAAAATGACCACACATATCCAAAAGATCAGCATGTGTAAGCCGTAAATGTCGCGGGCTACGCCTGTAACCGGGTCTTGAAAATTCAAGCGATAATCCGCTTGCGCCAAGCCACTGAACAGTAAAGCTACTAGTGATGCACCCGCTGCAAACAACTTCGCTGCGAGTTTACCTTGTTGAGAAAACAACATAATTAGAGACACTCCAATTAAAATTTTAATTCGTGATTATCGACACCAAACACCGACTGCAAATTTCCGACCAATGGGTTAGTTTTACTAGTACCTGCTTTTAATGCCTGCTTTTCAATAAAACATGACAAGCCTAGTGAAAACGGTCATTGGGGGCTAAGTATAAAGCAGACTGACGCTTTTAACTCGGCTTTACCCACCCAAACCCACTCAATTGCACTAATCAGAGATTAGAGCAGCTTCGAAACAGAGTGAAAATGCGCTAATTTCGCGGTTATTTTGCCCGTGTTTAGGGCGGTGAGAAGGTACCACAGGCACGGCCTTGCATCAACATTAACCCATACTATTCTTAACAAAAGTTTATGCGATGAATAGCCTGTAGGCTGACGCTAATCATCTGCTAAATACCCAAGCTTTGTGGAATAAATGACGCTAACTCAGCCGACGTTTTTAGAAAAGGCACTTCAAACAGCATTGGCGCAGGCATCAGACTGCGCAAAGTACTTAGATTCTCGTCTTTACGGTCAAAATCTGCCTGCACATTATTAGCAACCCAGCCGACCAAATTAAGCCCATCGTCGCGCACGGCTTGCGCTGTTAATAAAGCGTGATTCAGACAACCTAACTTGAGGCCCACAACCAAGATCACAGGTAAGTCTAAAGTTTTCGCCAACGAAGCTATGCTCCCAGTGTGCTTATCACAAGGCACCGAACAATCCTCAGTGCAGTATTGCAAGGGAACGCGCCAACCACCAACGCCTTCAACAATTACACACTCCGCTAGCTGCTTTGCTTCGTCAACAGCCACGCTGATTTGGTGCGGTGAGATAACTACGCCAGCTTCTTTTGCCGCGATATGCGGTGCGATGGCGGGCTCAAATCCGTATAGATTAATCAGATCGGCAGGCAGCTTAACACCGCTACTGGCCTTTATTGCTTCAATATCTTGATTTTTAAGCGACTCACTATCGCATACCTCAAAACCACTTGCTATGGGCTTCAAGCCAGCTGACGATACCCCATGGCTCGTCAAATAACGAAGAATACTGGCGGTAACAATTGTTTTACCCGCATCTGTGTCGGTGCCAGTGACAAAACAGCTTGGAAAAGACATAAGGGTTAAGCCTCCTTTTGAGCACATAGGTAAAGCACTTCGTATTCCATGGGGAAAGCAGCTTCGTCGACCACCTTTTGCATAAACATCTCTTCAGCCTCTATTAAACGCTTTTTACCCATAAATTGCGCCACTTGCCCACCATTCCCCCCTGCTCCAATGCCTTTAACACTGGCCAGCGCCCCTCGAAAACTGCGTTGTTGATCTACGATTGTTTCGATTCGAGAATTTAGCATGGTTAACCCGGCATTCTCGGCCGCGTCTATTATCATCTGCGAATCGGGCATTACTTGATGGTTACCGCCCCATATCGCTCGCCAAGACGCAAGAGTTCCATGCAAAAAGCACGCAATTGACACCTTCCCGCCCGTCGCACAGATTCGAGCGGCCTCGTTCAGCGCCAAGCCAATATCTGCCCATTGCATCGCCGATGATGAGAGCACTAAATCATGGCTATTAGCGTTTAGGCCAGTTCGCTCTAGTGATTCTTTTCGCAATGTCGCATCAAGCTTACGTTCAGCAAGCTGAGCCAACATTTTTGAAGAAATATCCACACCTATTAATTGAGCCCTACTATTGCTAGCTCGACATGCAGCCAATAGCCTGCCCGTGCCGCAGCCCAAATCGACGATCGATGCTGCTTGCTGTACCTGAGGAAAAACCATGGCTAACAGCTTATCGGCTACCTGATGTTGAACATTAGCCAGCTCATCATAACGCCTCGCACCGCGATCAAAACTTCTTGCAATCACCGCGTCGCTCACGCCGCACCCGCCACAAATTCGGTCAGATCTTTAAGCACTGTTTGTGGAGCACTTAAAAACGGCGCATGGCCAGTCTTAATTTGTACAAACTCAGCCTCAATCGTTTCTGCAAGAACTCGGCCGCCTTCTGGGTTAGCGACACGATCTAACCGACAGCTAACCACTCTAGATGGAAGCACGCGCAGAGCCTCACTCCCCATCAAGTCTTGTCGCAGGTCAGTTCTTGCCAAGCATTCCAAGCCTTGTTTAAGAGTGGTTTCACTGGGGTCTGAAAATTCACACACCGCAGCATGCGCTTGCTTCGCCAATTTTCGAGCGCCCTTATTTGCGCCAGACTGCAATAATAAAAACATTGACAACGCGGTGCTATAACTCTCTGAAAACTCCTTTGAGAAGCGTTCAAAAATCTCCAAATCAACACCGTATTGCCAGCCAGCTTTGGCTACAAAGCAAGGGCTGCTGGCGATCAGATATAAACCCCTAACCGCAGGGCCAAGGTCAAGCATTGCCGCCTTGAGCGCCACCATGCCACCGAGGCTCCAACCAACCCAAATTGCTTTTTCGGGTGCTCGACTTAAACAAGAAAGCGCAAGTTCTCTTAGGCTTGAAGAACTGGGCTCTGATGCTAGAGAACCGTAGCCTGGAAGGTCAATACTGTGAAAACGCAGCTCTGGCGCGCATTGTTCGGCTAATTGAATAAATTCAGACCATATGCCTGAATTAAGCCCCCAACCGTGGATTAGCACGATGTCGACGACATTGTTGTACGCACGCTCAATGCCGGTACTGCAATTAGTTTCCAGCTCAACCATATTAACTATGCGCGCTCACCTGAGTCAGGCAGCGCTCGGCTCATTGAGGATTCCGCTTTCGACGGCAAGGCGATGGCCAGCGCATCGATTAAAGCATCAACTTGATGTTCTGTATGCGCCGCCGTTAAGGTAACTCTCAACCGGGCCTTGCCCTTAGCCACGGTTGGCGTTCTGATTGCCGGCACTAAAAAGCCTTGCCTTCGTAAATTTTCGCTCACCGCCACACTTAAGTCTTCGTCACCTATAAGGATTGGCTGAATGGGCGTATCAGACGGCAGTAAATTTAGATTTAGTTTGTTACAGCCACGCTTAAACTGCCGAATAGCGCCATTTAAACTATCCGATAACTTCGAATGTTCTTGCTCGACTAAGCTTAAAGCCGCCGAGCAAGCAGCAACCACATTCGCGGGTAATGCAGTGGTGTAAATATAGCTGCGTGCAGACTGAACAAACTGCTCTATATACAAGGCATCACCGGCAATAAAGGCACCGAAACAACCAAACGCTTTGCCTAGCGTACCCATCATCATCACATTGCCACTGGGCTGCATATCAAAATGAGACAGCGTGCCACGACCGCCGTGGCCAATTACACCAAAACCATGCGCATCGTCCACGCAAAGTAAACCTCGATGCTGCTCAGCAATGCGAGCTAGCTGATCT
The DNA here is from genome assembly GCA_964516915.1 of uncultured Gammaproteobacteria bacterium. Taxonomy (GTDB): domain Bacteria; phylum Pseudomonadota; class Gammaproteobacteria; order Arenicellales; family Arenicellaceae; genus Arenicella. The sequence continues at coordinate 43,814 of CAZEXS010000017.1, read as the reverse complement.
AAGGGCGCCATATCCCCATCCATACTGAAGACACCGTCGGAGACTAACATCATTCTATTGAAGTCAGCCGAGGCGATTCTGCTTTCGGCATGCGAACAATCAAGGTGCGCATATCGCCTAAACTGAGCCTCACTCAATCGAGCGCCATCAATCAATGACGCGTGGTTCAGTTTGTCATGAATGAGTAAATCGCCTTTATCAAGCAGCGCCGTGTTGAGTGCCAAATTGGCCATATAACCGGAGGAAAATAACAACACTCGCTCAGCACCGACGAATTCCGCCAAACGCAGTTCAAGTTGGTGATGCGGCGTTTGATGCCCACAAACTAAATGCGACGCGCCAGCTCCTACACCCCAGTCTTTTGCTGCTTTCTGGCTGGCTTCAACCAATTCTGCGTTAGCGGCCAATCCAAGGTAATCATTGCTTGAAAAATTAAGCAACCGCTGCCCGCCGGACTCAATAAGCGACTGCTGAACGGAACCTATTTCTCTGCGCGTACGCCATAAGCCTTGCGCTTTTCGCTCAACTTGTTTGCGCGCTATCGCAGTCGGCCAATCTTCAATAGACATGACTTAGGTCTTTATTTGCCTAAATAATTATTTTAATGATAGAAGCGAAAACTGACCAAACCCAATACTAAAATCACGTTTGCGGCAGTTGTTCGGGTTGCATTCCTAGTTTCGCCATCAAATTTTTATCATGCTCTACCGACGCATTATTTGTGGTTAGTAATTCCTCTCCATAGAAAACCGAATTAGCGCCGGCCATAAAGCATAAAGCTTGCATTTGATCATTCATTGCTTCACGACCGGCCGACAATCGCACATAGGATTCAGGCATGGTGATGCGTGCGACGGCAATGGTTCGAATAAATTCGAAATCGTCAACCGGCTCGACCTCAGCCAGCGGCGTGCCAGCCACTTGAACTAGGTTATTAATAGGTACACTCTGCGGGGGCACCGGCAAGTTTGCCAAATTAGCGATTAAACCGGCTCTATCAGAGCGAGCTTCACCCATGCCAACGATACCGCCACTGCATACATTCATACCCGCCTCACGAACTCGGGCCAGCGTATCTAAGCGATCTTCATAACTGCGCGTGGTTATTACTTCCTTATAGTAGCTGTCTGAGGTATCAAGGTTATGGTTATAGTAATCAAGGCCTGCGTCTTTAAGACTGTTTGCCTGATCTTGTGTGAGCATGCCTAAGGTTGCACAGGTTTCCAAACCCAGATCTTTAACCTGACGAACCGCTTCTTCAACCACCCCAAGATCAGCGTCTTTTGGGCTGCGCCACGCGGCGCCCATGCAGAAACGCGCTGCGCCATTAGTTTTGGCTCTTTTTGCGGCATCGACAATCTGCTCAACCCGCATGAGCCGCTCAACATCTAAACCGGTTTTATAGCGCGCACTTTGTGGGCAATACTTGCAGTCTTCAGGGCAGGCGCCGGTTTTTATACTTAACAAACTACTTAGCTGTAGAGAGTTTGCATCAAAATGTGCGCGGTGAACTGTTTGAGCTTTAAATAGTAGGTCATTAAACGGTAAGGCAAACAAGGCTTCTACCGCTTCTAGGCTCCATCGCTGTGCTTTCGCGCTTACTTTTTCCACAACTAATGTAGGACTGAAAGACTCAGCTTGAGCCGCTGTAGAGTTTGACATATAGTTTAATTCTGTTTGTTTGGCTAAAGGAATGGCATTCGCGAACATAACGTTGAACGCTACGACTTTTTGGCTAATAAAACTTTTACTAGTAAAATTTGGCTAATAAAATAGTGCTTAGGCTTAATATAGAAGCAATTGTACTATTGATAAGTACCCACATAAATAAGCACCCGCAAAACCACTTGTAAACTAAAATGGATTTTACACTTTACAAACAACTTAGGCAATTGACCAACTGGCTACTGCCGCAAAACTGTATAAGCTGTCAGTGCTCGTTAAACAGTGCACAGACAGAAACCTACTGCGACGACTGCATTGCCAAGTTGCCCTACCTAGAGAGCAGTTGCCCTAGGTGCGGGCAACCGTTTACCGGCGATAGTGATTACTGCGGAAAATGCCTTAGCCAATCGCCGACATTTGATGCCTGTTTTTGCCCTTTTGCATATGAGGAGCCGATCAGCGATGACATATGCCGTCTTAAATACGGCGAGCAACCGCGAACAGCAATACGATTAGCACGCTTGTTTGCACGTGAACTGAACGAGTCTAATATCGATTTACCTGAAGCGCTTATTCCGGTCCCCATGCACCCAACAAAGCTACGCAAACGCGGTTTCAATCAATCTACTGAATTAGCAAAGCAACTGGGCAAATTGCTCGATATTCCACTGGCCAGCCATATTCTAAGCAAGCAAATAGCGACTCCTAGACAAGCGACTCAAACGCTTTTTCAGCGAAAAACCAATCTAAAGGGAGCCTTTAAAATACACGGACCTGCCGACTTTAAGCATTTAGCCATTGTCGACGATGTTGTCACGACTGGCGCTACAGCTGAAGAAATAGCTAAAATTTTGAAAAAAAACGGTGTAGACTATGTACAGGTGTGGGGCATCACTCGCACTCGATGAGCGTGATCAAAACGCATACCGAGCGCTAAATAGGGTGAAAAATAGAAGAAAAACGTAATCCCCCCGCATGATTGTGACCAGCCCTACCAAGGAACCGCGTACATGACCAGCAAACCATCAGACTTAATAGCCATTGCCAACCCGCAACTCGCCGAGAAATTGGCCGAAGAGAAATTGCCAAAACACAAACGAGCAAAGCCCGATAGTGAAGATGCAAACACCAAATCTACAGACGGTGCAATCGCCAGCAAAAATGAGGCCGAACAAGCCCATAAAACTTACCTTCAAGAAATATGGCGAGCGGTATTTACACTCAATATTTTTCGGTACTTATTCTCTTTAACTCTTATTGGATTAGGCTTATCCACGCAACTAATATCCAACTTCAAGCCGCTTAAAGAGCTACAACACCCACAAATTTTCACAAGCTGCGCCATTGTTCTGCTTATTTCAGCCGTACTTTTTACCATATTAACTAGAAACAGAGGCATTCCATTACGCGTTCTGCTGCTTTGCCAATTCGTAATTGACACCATCGCGGCGGGCTTTATCGTTCATTCTACTGGGAGTATTTCCAGCAGTTTTTCGTTGGTATTTTTTCTGATTGTGATCACTGGCAGCGTTGTGCTGAGGCGTAAAGATGCCTTAGCGCTGGCGGCCGGTTCAATTATCATCATTTTCTTCGAGCATTTTTACAGCGTTCTATTGACCGCTGACAAAATTGAATGGCGCTTTGACTCACTGGCCATGTACGGAATTGTCTTGATGGCCGTGGGCGCAGGCATCTCTCACCTTGCCCGCCTAGTGCGGCGAGCAGAAGTACAATCATTTGTGCCGGGCAACGAATCGATTGACGATTATTTAGTTCGTGAAGAGATAAATGCCCTCAAATCAGCACTGGAAGCGACCGACGGAAATAAAACCGAAGCTGCAAAACTATTAGGAATGACGTTCAGGTCGTTCAGATACAAGCTAAGCAAATATGAAATATGATGACAAAACTTGTCAAAGTCGCCAATTCTTCGATTAACAAAAAACGTCACACAATTTAAACAAATAAAAACAACAACTTAGAATGTTTTAAATAATTGACAATCTTGGTAGGTAATCGCACTCAAGTTTTGATATAAATACTCTCAGCTTGATGGAAGCGGTGCTGATTATGATCACCGGTACTTAGTACCACTCTCAGCGAAAATCAAATTATGCAAGAATTAAACCAATACACAACGTTAAGGAAACTTACATTATGAAAACTATTAACAGAAATCAACAAGGCGGTTTCACCCTCATCGAATTGATGATCGTGGTAGCTATTATCGGCATTTTGGCTTCAGTCGCACTACCGGCTTACCAAGATTACACGATTCGTGCGAAAGTTACTGAAGGCATGGTAACAGCTGCGGCAGCTAAGCTAGCGGTATCTGAAACGGCACAAACTTTAGGTGATCTAGACTTGGTGACTAATAGTGCCTCTGCTGGGTATGCTCATCAATCAACTAAATATGTAAGCTCAATCACGATTGGCAATAGCGGCGTAGTTACTATCGTCACACAAAACACTGGCGCCACGGATGCACCTGCGCTCATACTTACCCCAACTCCACGTTCAGGAGCCATCGAATGGGCTTGTTCAATTCAAGCTGGTGAGGCGGCTCACGTACCAGCACAATGTCGAGCTAACGCAGCCAGCATTTAATTGCTTGACATAAAGAGATTATCGATAGCACTGACATCAATCGCGGTTTCGGAGTGCTATTATTTAACTCTCAAAAGAGCGCCCAGAGTATCTGGGCGCTCTTTTTTTGTTTGCTGTTAAGTGCAAGCTATTTACAAACTGAAGGGGAGTCGTCAAGCACCGCTTTAATAGTATTTTTATCCTTGGGCTCCTTTGCCCTCTATAGCGAAGGCATAAAAACCAAAAAACAACTGTTTATTTGGATTTTACTTGTGAGTTTGATCGTGTATTCATTTCTCAATAGTAAGATTCTTGGTCGCTCTGTCAGCTATGCTCCACTTTATCTATGCGGCTTCCATCTATATTGTTGCTTTATCAATGGTAGTAATCGCGCGACTCGCTCAGGAAATCTATTATCACTGAGTGCTGCCATATTATTCTTATATGTCGTATTTCATTGTTACATCACTCTACGACAATACTACCTCGTGCCTATTCGAACTATTGGCATGTTTCGAGATTACAGCCAGGCTTCCTTCGCGACCTTGATTGGTTTTTGTATCGCTTACCCACGGCTAAAATCCACTAAATATGGTTTCATTGTTACCTTATTCCTCTTTGCAGCGTTTTTTTCATCATTTTCGCGCACAAGTAATTTTCTGTTATTGTTTTTGGTAACTGGCATCGCAATATATGAATTCAAGCTCGGCTCCCTCAAAGCTTTTTTGCCTCATTTAGCAATGATGGTGGTAGCTTATATCACCGTGCTAAGCTACCCGATCATGGTGGCTGCTGACGTCGTTACTCGAGGAGGCTTAGAAGACTTAAAAACCCTTAATAGTCGGGTATATTATTGGACCGCCGCTGCAGAGTCCATCAAACATAATTGGTTGTGGGGCACAGGCATAGGCTCTTTTCAATTCACAGGGATACGTGAACTTGTTCCCTTTGAAGAAATTACGTTTGTACACAATGACTACCTTGAGGTACTGCATGACCTTGGGATATTTTGGTTTATCGCCTTCGTTTTGGGGCTTATGTATTGGGTATTTAGTTTAAAGCCTTTCAACCTATCTCGAGAAGAAGCACAAACTCCGTCCATTGAAGCATTTATCGCTTGGTTGTTGCTACTAAGCTTTTGTCTTTACATGGCAATAAATTTCATTGTCAGAACTCAATTTTTTATTATTGTATTTGTGATGCTAGTCGCATACTTAGTTTCAAATGAACACACATCAGACAAAAACGCTTAGTTGTTTCATTCTTGCTTTTTCGGGAATTTTAGCAATTATAATTTCGGCCACCAGCAAGTTCCCCAGAGATAATCCCTATTGTAAATTCATACCCATCAAGTCCATGCTTCCTCTTGGTTCGGGTTGCCACTACAATAGTAATTTTGAGAGCTCGCCACTCCCTCAAGACCTAGTTTATGAAAGGTTAAAGCTTGACGCATTTAGAAAGTCAGGCAACTTCGATCAACATATTTTTTGGTATAGAAAACGTTTTGACACTCGATTTCAAGACGTATTTAATTATTCAATTGAAGATATCAATCAAGTTCATTGGGAATATATTCAGCTTAACCCTTCTGACTTGAACGAGCAATTAAAACACATAGACTATCTTATGGAAAAAAATCATCAAAAACTTGCTCAAAACAACATTGACGAATACTGTGAAAGATTTGTACCTAAATATCGAAATGATTTAATTCATAACATCGAGAAACGACTGGCGAAATACCAAACCCAAGGACAGTTAGATCTTCAGTCGTGCGAACTCACAGGCTGATGGCCTTCTTAATCGGCATAAGAAATATTAGCCATATTTGATTTTAGATCGAATGACGTTGATCAGTACACCATTTTATAAAATTACCGACGTTCTTCTACTTATTATGGTGAGTTGCGTTTCACATTGGATTCGCTTCGATACATTTTCACTGCCATTTGACTACGCTGTACTTGCTGTCACACAGGGATTTTTCGTCAACCTGTCCTTACACGCTACAAATTTCTATACTAACAATAATTCGCATTTAGACTCAAGAGCAACTATAAGTTGTTGGTCTGGAGTATTGTTATCTCTATTTATCATATCAACTCTTCTTTACATTACTAAAACTGGCGAGCTTTTTTCTCGTCAATGGATTATTTCCAATTGTATTTTTGGTGGTGTCGCTTTCCTAAGCTATAGAAGGTTTCTTGGTTTCTTACTAGGTGGCACCAGGAATTCTACAAATATAATTGTAGTCGGATCATCGCCACTCATATCAACTAAAGCTGATGCCATAAGAATTTGTGGTTCTAATGACATTAAAGTGAAGTTTTTTTTGCCATGCCTTAACGAGGATTTAACAGGTGTTGTTAACTTAATTGAGGAAAAGAGACTCGATCAGCAGACAGATAGTTCCATAAGCGAAGTTTGGATAAATGCATCCATTTTCAATAGCTTAGATGTGTCGCTCCTTGAAAGAACTTTTTCTGATTCAGCAGTCAAATTAGTATACTTGCCACTCATTCCGCCAGAAATATCAATAGACTCCTCAGCTGTTTCAATCAATAACGGACTTCTCGCCATTAATTCCACAGCAAGTAAACAGCATAAGATGAATAATCTAATAAAGATTATCGAGGACAAAGCTCTTGCAACAAGTGGTCTAATATTGCTTAGTCCTGCATTTTTGATCATTTCAATTCTAATAAAACTAGACTCTCACGGCCCAATTTTCTTTCGTCAAAATAGATACGGAATCGACGGCAAAGAATTTAAAGTTTGGAAGTTTAGAACTATGCACTCAATTGAATCAGACCATGAGTTTAAACAAGCGACAAACCAAGACCCAAGGGTGACCAAAATCGGGGCTACCCTACGAAAAACTTCGCTTGACGAGTTGCCTCAACTGATAAATGTACTACAGGGCAATATGTCATTAGTGGGCCCGAGGCCACACCCAAATACTTTAAACGAAAAATATCGCCCGACTGTGCAAAACTATATGAGGCGGCATACGATAAAACCCGGGATCACTGGGTTAGCACAAATTCGAGGATGCAGAGGCGAATTAAGAAACGAAGATGATATGAGAAACCGAATAAAATATGATCTCTTTTATATCAATAACTGGTCCTTATTGCTCGACATCAAAATCATTCTTGGAACAGTACATCACCTATTGACGACCAAACAGGCTTACTAGGATTTCACCTCTCTGGAATTACCTACCTCGTTTAGTTTAGTTTAAAAATTGACAATTTTTGCTCCTAAAAAATAATGATCCTCTCTTAGAACTGCATCGTATTTAGAAATAAATAATACTCAGCTTAAAACTTCGACGGGCTTTGAAGGTCACTGTAAATGTCATGAAAATATTGTTGAAGTGTGAGTGCCCTCAATACAAAATCGCTATTGTTCTTGCCATTCAAACAATGTTCCGACAGGTGTTCTAGTGGCGTTAGCCCGTCCATTTGAATTAGATACTTGACGGGGGATGATTTAGAAAGAACGCTAGATATTTTCCTGAAAGATTCTTCTTCGCGTATCCAACTTGCATAATCTGTATATTCACTATTATTAAATAACTTAGGGCAATAGGGTCTCAATTTTTTTTGTGCTCGTTGTTTGAAAATTTGGTAACCATATAGATAACGATTAGTGGTTAAATTGTGTCCAGTAGACTGCCACCTAATATCACGAAATAAAGTAGGAAAAAACCGTACTAACATCTTAGAATATAGTTGGTTTTTATATCGATACTTATCCGGCAAGGAAAATACAAACTCTAACAACTCATTGTCGATAAATGGCTTTCTTTGCTCTATATAATCTAATTGATTCACAGTGCCCATGTTGGTAAAACGCCTAACTCTGTTTATATAAAGGTGCGCCTCAATTTTATTGAAGTTATAAAAGTCAAAATTCAAGTCACATTGATCAACCTGGTTCTTATAGTACTGTTTCGCATTCTCAATATTTATTCTCGTGTCGAAAACTCGTTTAGTAAGGGCTTGCCCTCCTAAAACCATGTCGCCAAGATACCCATTCATATTTATATCAACAAGCTCTTTAATCTGATCAGAAAATTCAATGCCGTGCATGTGCTGTAAATCCAACATTCCATCCGTGCGTGGAACCGCCTCTAACCGACGATCCAGCCAGTTAGTTTTGTCAACATGAAAGCAAACATGTCGCCACCCAGTTTTTGAGATCACTTGTTTGGCGATTTCTTCATCCTGAGACCCTTTGATGCCAAAGGTATAGGCCACGCCATTATAATCAGGTTCTAACTTTATAATGGCCGCTAATATAGCCCTAGAATCTAAACCACCGCTAAGGGAAACGCCTATATTTTCACTAGTATTAAAGCGCCGAGAAACGGCATTTATAAATAGTCTACCCAGCTCATTAACTGCATCGTCAAAACTAATTTGCTTTGGCCTAATACAAGACCAGCTCCAATACCTTTCTTCTTTAAGCCTATTTTTCTCTGGGTCAAAGCTCAATATAGTTGATGGCCTAATTAATTTTATATGTTTAAACCAAGTTTGTTCTTCTACCAAAAAACCAATATTAAGAAAACTATCTATAGCTTTGGTATTAAGAGTAAAATTTGTGTAATCAGCCTTAAATAGTGGAGTCATATGGCTACACCAAGATATGCCATTTTCGGTAAGTCTCCAATACAGCATTCTGGTTCCAAGTCGATCTGAAATAAGATGCGTTCTGCACGTGATGCGATCGAAGATGACAGCACAATAGTAACCATCTATTTGAGCCAACACATCGCGCAAATTATTACTTTGATATGCATAGTCAAGTAACTCACAAAAGCTAATATTGCTAAGATCATTTTGTTGGCATACATAGTCTAAATTATAGGCCTCTCCATGCACCCATATATAGAGCTTAGTATTTGCGAAGTGTGAACCGTCTAAGTTAATAGTATTCAAATCACAACTAGACGCTTTTATCTTATCTTCATTAACCTCTTGACCAAAATATCGGCCGGCATTAGAGGGCATGTTTGACTTTAAAGCACCAAAAACATGTTCAGAAAATACATATTTTTTGGATTCGAATATTCCAAATAATCCAGGCATTATCTTTTTAGTGAATGACTTAAGTTTAGTGAAGCTCTAAATACAAAAGAGATGAAAGAGTAGGTCGATACAAATAATATCAATTTGACCAATAGAATCGTCGGGCTAGAAGCCATAGTAAACTTATTCACAATCAAGCCAACAATAAATGCCGAAACGTGAGCGATTAAAAAACACCAGACTAAATATTTTATTATTGGCCAATAATTTACTTTTGATACCTTGAAAATCATTACGTGCCATAACATTCCAATGGTCATCGACAAAACTAACAAAGTTGGTGCTATGACTTCTATATTAGGAATTTGGTACAGCACTATGTATAAAAACATCAATACAACCAGACTCCAGACCAGATTCCACCAAAAACACAAATCAGCTCGCCCCAGTGCAAGTAGCAGTGTTCCTCCAGGATTTGCTATTACTTTAAACATTGCCAAATATGCTAATACAGAAATCACATCAGCGGTTTGCTTCCAAAAATCCCCGTAGATTATCTGTATAAGTTCATGTGAATTGAAACTTAAAAAAGTGAGCGCAGGAATGGTGACGAAACTTGATAATCGGATAGTATATGAATAACTTCTAGCCATTACTTCCGGGTGTGAGGATTGTCTAGAGTAGATGGGAAGAGCAACTTTATTTATTATTGGAATGAGTTTTGTGACTGGAAAAATCACGAACTGCCAAGCCAAATTGTAAATTCCAACTGATTGCATGCCAATCATTTTTCCTATCAGAAGCTTGTCTATATTAGCCGAAAAGTAATTTATAGACTTATTGCCAAGCTCAAACAATCCGAACTGAATGTGAGACTTTATTTTATGAATATTCAAGACAAAGCTTGGTACATAGTGAAACTTACAGCCAAAATAGACTAAGGCCACGCTGGCGAGCAACGACCGGATCAGAAAACCATACACAATCGAAATAGCGCCAAGGCCCATAATTGCAAAAGTTAGGGTTGCGACGGTTTGAATAATCGTGGTTGTAATATCCACAATGCACGGTATCGCAAAGGTAATATTTTTCTCATAAAGAGCCCTAAAATGGATACCAAATGAAGAAATCACAAAGGTAGGAGAGATCAAACGTATAAAATCACTAAACGGCTGATATTTAAAAAAAACAGCAATGCTAGGTGCTATTATAAACGTCGATATTGAAAGAGCTGCCCCAATTACAACCCCAAACCAAAATAAGCTAGACAGTTGTTCAAGCGTTGTGCTTTGCTTTTGGATGATAGCATTACTTAAGCCACCATCAATAAACGTTTGCGAAAACCCAATATAGATAAGTATGATTGACGCAATGCCGAACTCATGTGGACTGAAAAGGCGTGCCAATACCAACAATTGAATTAGCTGACAAAAAGTAACAACCAGCATTGATACTGCGTTCCAACTAAGACTGGTGGCTGTTCGGCCTTTCATATAGAGTATGTGTATCTTGCGATTATAAAGTGTTTCGCATTTACTTTTCTGCCGTTGCTAAATATGCTCCAGTTTCTGCCTGCCAGTTCCTGTCAAGCATATCGAATATCGGCCCAACAAGCTGGGTTAGAGTCCATAGCGGTATGAAAATTGCTCCAACTAAGATTTTAACAATCATGGGGCCTCTAAAAATTCTTTCCGAAAAATAGTTTAACTTCAATGCGATGGTGGAAAAAAAGCCGAATTGTGGTTCTACAGTAATATTTTTAAATCCGGAGCTAGCGATCAGATACTCCAACCCGAACTTTGAATAGCGATAATAATCAAACGGCGCTTCATGAACATGCCATTGCCATGGGGTTTGAATTATCAATTTACCGCCGGGTTTTAATATGCGATAAGACTCCTTGAGCATAATTTTTGGTTCCCTGAGGTGCTCTAATGTAGATATAGAAAACACAGTATCGGCCGTCGCATCGGGAATCGGCAACCGATCATTCAAATCAGCTATTATATCCGCGTTTATGTCATGCAGACTATTTGACCAGTCGACGCCTACATAACTATCCGCATTTTCCAGTATAAATCGTTTGTAATGACTATCGCTGCACCCTAAATCATAAACTACACCACGAATCATAAATCTATTTTTAATCAACAAGAAATCGAGAGTCTTATAAATTAACCAGTTGTATAGCTTTTTATTTTTATGCTGAAATGATGGTGATTTAGAATTCAATGTTCATCCTCTGATGATAACTACTTCTTTGGCTATTACATGCGCTTCAGAACAGCCTAATTTTAGGTGATAAAATAGGCTCTCTAAAACACGGCCCAGGAAACGAGCGATATTTTAACTATCAAAGCCTTGAAACTAAACTGATATCAAGCATGGAATACGTAAGCCGTAATGGACGGTCACGTCTATTATGGACGCCATCCTATATAATCTATGATGCCCTGCTGTAATCTTTATTGTGGCTATAATGCGACTATTGAACAGAAAACTTGATCAATAAAACGACCATACTCAACAGTAAACCGTTACTGAGTAGCGGTCAAGCGACCTCTAAGCCAGTTTCACTAAAAGTTAGATAGCCGTTTAATACTAAACTTGAGATTATCTAACATCGCACTAAAATGAGAGTGATCGAATAGGAGAAACTGTAGATATCAACAAAAAGACCCTTAAAATTAAGGACATGAATTTATCTACTCCACATCGAAGAAAATAATCTACTATTAAAAACGACTAAAAGTGGCCATAATTTGGATGCTATGGATTTATTAATTATAAGTATTCCCACATTTAGAAGGCCGACTCAACTAAGACGTCTTTTAGACTCGGTGAATTGCCTACGGCCACCTACGGACATCGAAGTCTCTATCTTAGTCGCTGACAATGACCATAAGCGAAGGACCGGCGTAAAGATGGCAAATAACTATTCGGCGAATAGTAAGTTTAAGTTAGAGTCCATTGTTGTTGAGGAGGCTGGTATTTCAAGCGTAAGAAATGCGATTCTCGACCATTGCTTTAATCAGTGTGAGGCAACCTTTTGTGTAATGGTTGATGACGACGAGCTTGTCTCAAGTAATTGGCTAAATGGCTTTCTCGCTCTATATAAAGAAACTGATGCAGATTTAATAGGAGGTTTGAAAGTTCCTTTATTTGAAATGCCTCCTGAGTCATGGATGATTAATTCAGATGTTTTTTTTTATCAACCATATAGCGAGTCAGGGCGTTGCAACAGACTTGTTTCCACCGACAATTTATTTTTAACCCAATCGTTTTATATAAAACAAGATAAGCCAGAATTTGACCTCTCCTTTAACTTAACTGGCGGCGGTGATACAGAGTTTTTAGAACGAGTAAAAAGAAGCGGCGCCAGGCTCGCATTTGCAACTGAAGCTTTAAGCTACGAGTATATTCCAATCGCGAGAATGAACTTACAATGGGCAAAAGATCGGTCTTATAGAATCGGGGTAGGGTTAGCGCGAACCTACCTTTTGCATTTCACTAGATTTGAGGTTTTGCTGCAAATCATAAAGCTAATTTCGATAATGCTGATATCGTCAACACTTTGTTTAGTCTTTATACGCAACAAGAAATCAAACGTTTTTTTCTACTTAACATTTCTTAAGCAAAAAGGAAAACTGGAATCCTTTTTTGGTAAAAGAGTCTTCCCGTACAAGAAACGTCATAACGACCCTATTGATTAATCTTTGATGAATACAAAAGCATCTTGGCTGATAGCCGAAATTTTTAATATTGAGTTGACGATAGGAAATGAACTAATGTTGAATATGACCATTTTCGATCATATAGACTCAGCAGATCAACATACATTATTGTTCGCGCACCTCAATATTCATGGGATTAGCGAGGCATCTAAGTCTAAAGACATGATGTCTTATATACGACTTGCGGATTTTCATTGGATTGACGGAATGCCAATTATTTTTTTTCTAAAAGCCCTTGGCCATCAAATCAATACGAGTTGGCGACTTACATTTTTAGATTGGCAAAACTCATTTCTAACGAAATGCAATCAACGAAGTCTAAACGTCTTTTTACTAGGCGCTTCAGAAAGAAACATAGAGATGGCAACACGCGAGCTCTCAACTCGTTACCCTAAGATTTGCTTTAGTCATCGAGATGGCTACGTGAATAATGAAGCTCAAAATAGAGAAGTAGTCGATCAAATAAATAATTTTGCGCCGGATATTCTCCTGGTTGGAATGGGAATGCCCAAGCAAGAAGAATGGATATGGAACAACCATAGAGCATTAAATTGTAAAGTAATACTGCCTTTAGGGGGCTATTTTGACTATATTGCTGGCGCGACCTTTACTCCACCACGCTGGGCGGGAAAAGTGGGTTTGGAGTGGTTTTTTCGTTTTATTGCAGCCCCAAAGAAACTGGCTTACCGATATTTTCTCGAGCCAATACCGGTGGTTTTCGGTGTTTTAGCCCAATTATTGCGAAAAAAATGAGAATCATTTACTAATCAAGTAACTCTCCAACCCACTCTATTGAACTTTCAAAGTAGATTCTAGCCTTGAAAAAGAATACATTTATACTGACTAAAGAAAAACCAGTCTTATTGGCTATCGGGCATAAAAAATGAGCAAGTCTGCACCTCGTATCGCAAACACCATAATCAACCTAAATCTTGCGTCGGAAGAAGAAATAACTCCGATAGCAAATCAATTTGAGAAGACTGATGAGTTTTTAAAGGCTTTGTTCAATAAGAAAATTATCGAAAGTGAGAGGTTGTCTTTAGAGTTATCAAACTGCTTTGGCTCACCCCTGTTTGATTTGACCACATTGGACCCTGACGTAATCCCTAGGGATCTAATTGAACAAAAAATAGTGGAACGACACTTTGCGGTTCCTATTTATAAACATGGGAAAAATTTGTTTGTTGCGATGATAGACCCAACAAACAAATCAGCCATGGATGAGTTTAAGTTTTTCACTGGGCTACAAGTAATACCGATTCAAGCAGAACTGCACGCTATACAGTCGATAATCACTGGCCTTGAAGAAGGAAATGATGAACTTGATGATTTTTTAGGTGATGACGGAGACATTGAACTAGAGGCAGCAGATGAAGAGTCTGACTCATCCAGCAATGAATCAGAAGATCTCGCTAACGAAGCGCCGATTGTAAAGTACGTTAATAAAATCTTAGTAGACGCCATTAATCAAGGCGTTTCAGATATTCACATTGAGCCATTTGAAAAAGAACTAAGGATACGTTACCGCCTCGATGGTATCCTTAAAAAAGTAGCGTCTCAACCATCAACGTTTTCAAATAGAATTGCAGCTCGCGTAAAAATCTTAGCGAAAATGGACATCGCCGAACGACGCGCGCCTCAAGATGGTCGGGTGAAGCTTAAGGTCTCTAAGACCAAAGCCTTTGATTTTCGTGTGAATACACTACCGACCGTTCATGGTGAAAAAGTCGTTATGCGGTTATTAGACTCCAGCGCTGCCAACTTAGACCTTAGCATTCTCGGTTTTACCGAGCGTCAGCTAGACACTTATGTTAAAACTGCGGCACGCCCATACGGCATGATATTAATAACCGGCCCAACAGGTAGCGGTAAAACAGTCACACTTTATTCGGCACTGAATATGCTGAACGAACCTACTAAGAACATTTCGACCGTTGAAGATCCAGTTGAAATTCAATTGCCCGGCATCACGCAAGTAAACATTAACGAGAAAGCCAATTTAACCTTCGCATCGGCACTCAAAGCCTTTCTGAGACAAGATCCTGACATTTTGATGCTGGGTGAGATTCGTGACCTCGAAACGGCTGAAATTGCCATTAAAGCAGCTCAAACGGGCCACATGGTATTTTCAACCTTGCACACCAATGATGCGCCTTCCACCTTAACCAGACTACTCAATATGGGAGTGCCGGCATTTAATGTGGCGTCCGCCGTAGAACTTATTCTTGCACAGCGCCTGGTTCGCAAGCTTTGTGTGGCTTGTAAAAAACCTGCGAAACTGCCAGAAAAAGCATTGCTAGAAGCTGGGTTCTTATCCGACGAAATATCAGAACTCAACATTTTTCAAGCAAATAGCGAAGGTTGCCCTAGTTGCACCAGCGGCTATAAAGGTCGGGCTGGCGTGTTTCAAGTTATGCCAATTTCTGAAACAACTAAAACGCTGATTATGGAAGGGTGTACCGAAGTGGACATTGAGCAACAAGCTCTGAAAGAAGGGATCACCGACCTTCGCCAATCAGGTCTACTAAAAGTTAAAGAAGGTGTCACCTCTCTAGAAGAAATTGAACGAGTTACCAACGTGTAATACACTGATATCTATATTGAACGATCGTTAGTAATAGCACTAGTTAAAGGTAAACCCAATGGCTCAGAAGAAACAAAGTAAAACACTCGAGTTCGAATGGGAGGGAGTTAATCAAAAACGCGTAAAATCCAGAGGCGATATTGAAGCGCCAACACTCTCGCAGGCTAGGGCCATGTTACGGCAACGCGGCATACGCGTCACCAAAATAAAGAAAAAGCCTAAGCCATTATTTGGTGGTGGCGGCACCATTAAGACTGTTGACATTAGCTTTGCATCTCGCCAAA
Organism: uncultured Gammaproteobacteria bacterium; assembly: GCA_964516915.1. Classification (GTDB taxonomy): domain Bacteria; phylum Pseudomonadota; class Gammaproteobacteria; order Arenicellales; family Arenicellaceae; genus Arenicella. Next base: position 27,922 of record CAZEXS010000017.1, on the reverse strand, counting down.
TGGCCACCATGATTGGCGCTGGCATACCAATAGCTCAAACCCTTCATGCGATTGGAAAAGGTCATCAAAATGCTGCAATGTCTAAGCTCATGGGTGATTTGGCGCGAGACGTGGAGACGGGTACAACATTGAGCTCGGCTCTATCGAAGCACCCCTTGCACTTTAATCGACTTTTCACTAGTTTAACCGAGGCGGGCGAAGATTCAGGTAAGCTAGACGTCATGCTCGGACGAGTCGCCACTTACAACGAAAAAATTGAAAATATAAAAAGCAAAGTAAAGTCCGCCATGATGTATCCCATGATCGTGCTTTTTATAGCTCTAATTGTGACGGTATTACTTCTATTGTTTGTGATCCCTCAGTTTGAGAGCCTTTTTGATAGCTTTGGTGCTGACCTTCCAGCCTTGACCCGAACGGTTATTGACTTATCTGAATGGATGCAGGCCTACTGGTTTATAGCGCTATTTGCTGTGATAGGTGCATCAGTAGCTTTTAACTACGCTTACAAGCGCTCCGAAAATTTAAAATTTACCATGGATCGCATCTTCCTCAAGTTGCCCGTCATGGGAATGATAATTGAAAAGTCCGCATTAGCTCGGTTTTCCAGAACTCTTGCCATTATCTTTAGTGCAGGGGTACCGCTTGTTGATGGGATGGATACGGTCGGTGCGGCCACCGGGAACAGAGTGTTTCAAAAGGCAGTTAGTGATGTTAAAAGCGATATCAGCACCGGCCTGGGTTTAAAAAACTCGATGGAAACCACAAAAGTATTTCCGAACATGATGTTACAAATGGTGGCTGGTGGTGAGGAATCTGGTGAGCTAGAGGTGATGCTAGATAAAGTGGCTGATTTCTATGAAGGCGAAGTTGACGATGCGGTTGAAGCATTGAGCAGCTTGATTGAACCTCTGATGATTTCGATGCTTGGTGGGATTATCGGCACTATGATTCTAGCTATGTACATGCCGATTTTCAAAATGGCCGCTGTATTTTAACTCAATAATGCTTGAACAAATATCTCTGCTTCCTGCAGGTTTTCTTGCTATTTTCGGCTGCTTATTTGGCCTATTGATCGGCAGCTTTTTGAATGTGGTTGTGTTCCGCTACCCTAAGCTCCTCAAACATCAATGGACGGTGCAATCACGAGAGTGGTTAGAGCTGAAACCAACTACGGAAGAGGCACCTCCGGGCATTGTTAGCCCGCCTTCGCATTGCGGTCATTGCGGTGCTTTAGTTAAACCTTGGCAGAACATTCCTATCATTAGCTTTCTAATGTTGGGTGGCAAGTGCGCGTCTTGTAAAAACCCTATTGGCTGGCGGTATCCCTTAGTTGAGCTACTTACCGGCGTTCTCAGCGGTATTGTGGTGTACAAATTTGGATGGGGCCTTCAAAGCCTGTTTGGGCTGTTTTTGACTTGGGTATTGGTGGCGCTGACGTTCATTGATTTTGACCACAAACTACTGCCGGACGACATCGTATTACCGACCCTCTGGCTTGGCCTAGGTCTGAGCCTGGTTCCGGTATTTACCGACCCGCGCAGTGCGGTAATAGGCGCAATCGCAGGCTATCTAGCATTTTGGTTGGTTTTTCAGTTGTTCCTACGATTAACCGGTAAAGAAGGCATGGGTTATGGCGATTTTAAGCTTCTTTCTCTGTTAGGGGCTTGGCTTGGCTGGCAATTTCTGCCTCAAATCATATTGCTCTCTACCCTGGTTGGCAGTGTTTTTGGTATTGCCATCATGATCAAACAACGAGCAGGTGGTGATTTGGCGATACCATTTGGCCCATACATCGCGGTTGCGGGCTGGCTTGCCATGTGCTGGGGAAATGAGATTAACGCCGCTTACATCGCATTTTCAGGGCTTTAAACCATATGTACGTTGTTGGCCTTAGCGGCGGAATAGGTTCAGGGAAAACCGTAGCATCCGATCATTTTGCTGAGCTTGGGGTAAGCATCGTTGATACCGATATCATAGCGCGTCAAATAGTAGAGCCAGGTAAGCCGGCACTCATCGCCTTAGCCAAACAGTTTGGCGATGATGTCATTGACAGCAATGGTGAGTTGAATCGTGGGGCTCTACGTAAGATTGCTTTTTCATCATCCGAAAATAAGGCGCTGCTTGATGCGATAACACACCCGGCCATTCGCGATGAAACCATTATTCAAATCAAACAATCAAAGACGCCCTATTGCCTTGTGGTTGTACCGCTATTAACGCAAGACTCACCTTTTTTTAAAGTGATGCAACGCGTTTTGATTGTGACGGCCGATACTGAGACTAAAATTGCACGCGTGATAAAACGCAGCGGCCTAAGTCGTGATGAAATATTGCGAATAATGAATACGCAGCTTTCTGATGAGGAAAGACTCACATTTGCCGACGAGGTTATCGCCAATGATTCGAGTTTAGAACACGTCTACAGTGAAGTAGCGCGTCTTCACCAAATTTATCTAGAACTCTCCGGCACTGACTGAATAAAGAGTCTGCCTACTCGATATTAATTTCTTAAATTAGTTTCTTAATAGGCCTGAATGTCTTTTTATACAACGAACTCTAGCTTGTCGATTATGGTTTGATTGCCCTGTAAAAAATCCAATTCCCTAAGGTCTGAGATACTCACCCATTTTAATGCTTGGCCTTCTAATGAGCGAGGCTCACCTGAAAAGGTTTTTACGGTGTGTACATAAAGTTGCACTAGACGGTCTGGATAGTCGTGAGTTATTTCCATGAATGGCTCACTGATGCCAATCTCTATGCCAACTTCTTCCTTGAGTTCACGAGCAAGGGCATCGCTCACCGTTTCTTCCGATTCAATTTTTCCGCCGGGAAATTCCCATTTTTCAAAATAGCGGTCTTTAACCACTCGTTGGCCCACCAAAATTTGTCGTTGTGCATTGAAAACAATGCCGACCGCGACGCGTATGCGTTTTATCTTGGCGTTGCCGTCGTTAACATCCTTACAATCGTTGCAATCGCTATTAGACATGCTCACCAGCCCTCCTTCAGCTTCATCTAACTTCGTCTAGCTTCGATAGTCAGCGTTAATGCTCACATAGTCATGAGACAGATCAGAGGTCCAAAGATGATATTCATCGCTGCCGGTGTTTAGCTTGATATCGATGGTGATTTCTTGTTGTTGAAATACCGCCTGACCGGCTTCTTCAGTATAAGACGCCGCTGGCTCGCCACGCTCAATCAAACTGACTTGATTGATTTTAATATCAACTTTAGACATATCTAAAGAATTTACCGCGGATTTTCCCAACGCCATTAGTATGCGCCCCCAATTCGGGTCACTGGCGAACAACGCCGTTTTTACCAATGGTGAGTGCGCAATATCGTAGGCGATGGTTTTACAATCCGAACTATCCGCACCGTCACTGACATTAATTCTAACGAATTTAGTGGCACCCTCACCATCACGCACAATGGCCGTGGCTATTTCAATCAATACATCTTTTAAAGCTTGATAAAACACCTGTGTATCGTCATCAGAATTGATTAAACCCGCCTTAGATTTTCGAGTGGCCGCTAACACCAAGGCATCGTTGGTTGACGTATCACTATCGACGGTAATGCGATTAAAACTCTGCTCGACCGCGCGCTTAAGTAACTCATCCAGCAATGGCTGTTCAATATCAGCATCCGTAACCACATAGGCGAGCATGGTTGCCATATTGGGGCAAATCATGCCTGAACCTTTACTGATTCCGGTTATTACTATCGGCTGCCCATTGATCTCGATCGTTTTAGAGACTCCCTTAGGTAATGTATCGGTAGTCATAATTCCTTTAGCGGCGGCCAACCAATTGTCGTCGGAAAACACAGTTGCGGTGCTCTCTATACCGCCTAACAACGCACCCATATTCAATTGCTCGCCGATAACTCCGGTTGAAAACGGCAGAATTTGACCGGCTTTTACACCCAGAACCTTCGCTACGGCATCACAAGAAGCTTTGGCATTGGACATACCCAGCTCACCTGTAACGGCATTGGCGTTTCCTGAATTAATCAGTAAGCCACGAATCTTATTATTAGCGATATTGTGCTTTGCCAAAGTCACCGGGGCTGCGCAACATTTGTTTTGAGTAAACACCGCTGCCACGCTAGCGCCTTCAGCAAGCTTGATTAACACTAAGTCGTCACGGCCTTTATAGCGAATTCCTGCCTCAACGACGGCTAATTCGGCGCCTTCGATTGGTTTTAATATTTCTGGGGCAGTTAGATTGACCGCCATAACTCCACCTTCAAATAATCGGGTAATCTGCCAGATCGACCTAAATTACCTGGTCCAGTCAGACTGTTGCTAAGCAACTCACGCAGAGAAGCTCAGATTAAGCAAATAGCTTAAGACAGCTTGCCATGACATTGTTTGTACTTTTTTCCTGACCCGCAAGGGCAAGGCTCGTTTCGGCCCACTTTCGGTTGTTGACGAACAAACGTTTGTGCTTCTTCTGCCGGGGCTTGTTGTTCGGCCGATTGCGCAGCCGCGTGTTGCAATTCTAAATCTTGCTGTGCGGCTGCTTGCTGACGTCGCTCAAGTTCATCTACGTCAGACTCTTCGCGAAGCTGTACTTTAGCCAACACGCTAATCACTTCGCCTTTTACTCGATCTAACATGGCGGTAAACATTTCAAACGCTTCTCGCTTGTACTCTTGCTTCGGATTTTTTTGGGCATAGCTGCGCAAACCAATACCTTGACGAAGATAGTCCATTTCCGCTAAATGCTCTTTCCACTGAGTATCCAAAGTCTGCAGCATAATTACTTTTTCCAAATGACGGATAATTTCACTGCCATACTGCTCTTCTTTGCCTTTATAAGCGTCATCAACGGCATCTAGAATTCGATCTCTCAACGTTTCTTCATACAGACTCTTATCATCAGCAAGCCATTGGGTTATCGGTAGATCAAGATTAAATTCACGGCGTAGGTCTTCTTCCAGCTGATCGAGCTTCCATTGTTCTGGCAAACTTTGGGGAGCAATGCTTCGATCGATCACACTTTCAGTGACGTCTTCACGCATTTCAGCCACGTTGCTGGAAACGTCGTCAGTTGACATTAGTTCATTACGCTCTGAATACACCAATTTGCGTTGCTCATTTGCCACATCGTCGTATTCAAGTAATTGTTTACGAATATCGAAGTTGTGGCCTTCCACTTTACGTTGTGCATTCTCGATCACCCGCGAGACTAAACGGCTTTCGATTGCTTCACCGTCTTCCATGCCGACTTTTTGCATCATGTTCGAGATACGTTCCGAACCAAAAATGCGCATGAGGCTGTCGTCCATCGACAAGAAAAAACGCGTTTCACCCGGATCACCCTGTCGACCCGACCGACCACGCAGTTGATTATCAATACGACGAGATTCATGGCGTTCGGTACCCACCACATACAAACCGCCATTGTCTAAAACAGACTGATGGTCTTTCGCCCACTGCTCACGAACTTCTTCGCGCTTGCGCTCAGAGTCAATGCCTTCTAAGCGCATTTCTAAGTTACCACCCAGCACGATATCGGTACCACGACCCGCCATATTGGTGGCGATGGTCACGGAACCCGGCGCGCCAGCATAGGCAATGACCGTTGCTTCACGCTCATGCTGTTTGGCGTTGAGAACTTCATGCTTAATTTTCTGTTTCTTAAACTCTTTTGATAGCAGCTCTGAGTCTTCGATGGACGCGGTTCCGAGTAGCACAGGTTGGCCTACATCATGGCGTTCACGCACATCTTCAACAATCGCATTGAACTTTTCTTGACGCGTTCTGAATATCACATCGGCCTGGTCAACCCTGATTGCTGGTTTGTCGGTCGGCACTACAACCACTTCAAGGCTGTAGATTTCCATGAATTCAACCGCTTCTGTATCAGCGGTACCCGTCATGCCCGACAATTTTCCGTACAAGCGAAAATAATTCTGAAAGGTGATGGCGGCTAAGGTTTGGTTCTCGCGCTGAATGGCTACCTTTTCTTTCGCCTCAATTGCTTGATGCAAGCCGTCAGACCAACGTCGCCCAGACATCATGCGACCAGTGAATTCATCAACGATGACGATTTCATCGTCTTGCACTACATAATCAACGTCACGTTGAAACAGCGTATGCGCACGAATCGCAGCGTATAAGTGATGCAATAAACTGATGCTACCAACATCGTAAAGGCTGGCGTCTTTTGCCAATAGGCCGATATTAACCATAATCTGCTCGGCTTTTTCATGGCCAGCTTCGGTTAAATGAGCTTGCTTGGTTTTTTCATCAACGGTGTAGTCGCCGTTTCCCTCCGAGGAACCGTCTTCACTGGCTTCTTCTGTTTGACGCACGAGCTGCGGCACTATCACGTCTATTTTGGCGTAAACATCGGCAGCGGTGTCAGCTGGGCCAGAGATAATTAATGGCGTTCGAGCTTCGTCGATTAAGATGGAGTCCACTTCATCGACAATGGCAAAACTTAAATCACGCTGCGCTTTCTGATCATTAGAAAACGCCATATTGTCGCGCAAATAATCGAAACCGAATTCATTGTTGGTGCCATAAACAATGTCGCATGAATAAGCCTGTTGCTTCGCCTCTGGGTCTTGACCTGATGAAATAACGCCAACGGTTAAGCCCATAAAATTATACAACTTAGCCATCCATTCAGCATCACGCGCGGCAAGGTAATCATTTACCGTCACCACGTGCACGCTGCCAGCTAACGCATTAAGATACGCAGCAAGCGTGGCCATTAGGGTCTTACCCTCGCCGGTTCTCATCTCCGAAATACGCCCATCGTTGAGCACCATGCCGCCCACCATTTGCACATCATAGTGGCGCATACCGAGAGAACGCACCGAGCCTTCCCTTACCGCTGCAAAGGCGTCATGCAGCAGGTTATCAAGGGTTTCACCGTCTTTTAGGCGGGCTCTGAACTCGTCTGTCTTGGCTTTTAATTCATCATCACTGAGCGCTTGGTATGACTCTTCAAGTTGATTGATTTTCTTGACGCGCTTCATCATTTGTCGAATGAGGCGATCGTTACGGCTGCCAAAAATTTTCTTTAACACGGTGGAAAAAACCTTATTTTATTAATTTTATAATGTGCGCGACTAATGATGAAACTATCGTGCTGTTTTCGGAAAAAACAAGAGCCATAGCAATACATTGCCTTGGGGCACACACAAGCCGCTTAGTATATGCGTTTATGCGGCAATACAAAATGGTGGGACGCAAAATTTGACAGAACTTTCGGGCAGAGCGATTTTAATGCGATGAATTGGCTTCTAGAAGATTTCGTAGGGGGGGGGAGTAGCGATGCATCGACACGCCCATTATTAGTCGCTTAATCCTTAATAGCGGACTCTCAATTAATTGGGCTTCAAACTGGGTTTTTCGGCCCTTTGTCTACGACCCTTTATTCCTTCTTAGCTTTATCCTTTCTTAGAAAGGTAGCACCTACACTTAAGACGTTTATATCTTAAGACTTTTTATACAGGTAACGAACCGGATTGATGCGACGTTGATTCTTGGACACCTCAAAGTGTACATGCGGACCTGTAGACAATCCTGTTGAACCAATTTTTGCGATAGCTTGGCCTTTAACCACGGTTTCACCCACTTTCACCAAATTCTCGCTGTTGTGGCTATATAGAGTCGTATAGTTATCACCATGATCAAGCTCAACCAACCATCCGTAACTTGAATTTTTTCGGGATTGAATTACCACTCCATCAGCAACTGCCAATACATCCGCGCCAAATTTACCGGGAATGTCTACACCGCGATGGAACTGCTTAAGGCCTGAAATGGGGTGCATTCGAGTTCCAAAACTAGACGAAACCCAACCACCTTCTACCGGCCATCCGGCGGGAGTTTGTTGAGACTCAAGATTATTGCGAGATAATAAGAAATCGACCGCAGCAATCTCTGATTCACGTTGCGATAATTCTTTTTCAATCGCAACAATCGCATTTTCAATATCGACTTGCTCAGACGCTTGCTTACCGAGTGTTGCACCACCTACAGCAGGCTCTTGTTCAAACTGGAAGTCGTCAAGGTTAATGCCTGATGCATCGGCAATACGCATTTCAACGGCATTAATACGCGACACTTGCGCTTGCAAGCCGCCCACTTTACTGCCCAACACATTCAAATGCTGTCGCACGTACTCGCGCGTTTTGCGCATTTCTTGTTCTTGTTCGGCGACGCGTGTTTCAACCGCAACTCGGTACTCAGGATCTATAAATGGATTAACCGAACGGTCTATGCTAGCCGCCACCCAATAAGTCGCCAGGCCAAGAATGATTGGCAGAGCCACAAATAAGGCAACGCCACCCAGCAGCAATTTATGGCCTGCAAAACAGACTGCACTGTTTTTAGCCGTATTGTCTTTTACCAGTATTACTTTCAAACTACACCCATACAAATTTTTGCTTATACTCTTACAAGTTGAGAACAACTTGATAACAGTTTCACTAATACCTAACTACAACTCTAACAACAACCTAACAACAATCTGACTTAAACTAAGATTCGCATTTCTAAATTAACGCTTTCGAACCAGCCAGAGTTCAGCCGACCGTGTCACGTAAACAAAACAACAAACTCGAAAATCATCGCTTAAAGCTATCAACTATTGTTGAGCGCCTGCCGCTCTATCGCTTTCTAGATCAATCGCGTGCCGCTCTACTAAAACTGCAACCCGCATGGCAAATCTGGCAACAACAACAGCCAACTGCCATTAGCTATGACGCTGCATATCTGACTGGCTACGACGCCGGAACTCTCACTATTAGTGTTAATAATGCGAGCACCGCAGCACTCATTAAACACCAAAAATCATCGCTCATCAGCACTCTTAACAGTGTCATCAAAGTCACTGCAATCAAGCTTCGTATAGATCTTGATTACACTAAGGCCGCCTCTGAGTTTCAACAACACATCACGGCCAATGAGAAAAACAACGGTATTTATAACACACCAAACAAAGCAGCCATAGACTCAATTGAAAGCTTACAAGCCAGTATTAAAAACCCCGACTTGGCTGACACAATTGGCAAGCTTGCCCAGACACTTAAAAAATTATCAAAAACACCGAACTAAAAGCATTTTCACAACCACTGTTTTCTGCAATTTAAGCCTTAGATTTACCGCTAGGTTTACCCTTAGATTTACCCCTAGGCACTCGCTAAATTCATAAACGAAATTGGCGCTTCAGCAGGGTCGTCATAGGTCACCAGTTCCCACGCATCTTGTTGCGCCATGAGTGCGCGCAATAATTGATTATTAAGCGCATGACCTGACTTATAAGCACTGAATTCACCGATGAGTTGGTGACCAAGCAAATAAAGATCACCAATTGCATCTAATATTTTATGTTTTACAAACTCATCTTCATAGCGCAACCCGTCGTCATTTAGAATTGAGTAAGAATCCATGACAATCGCATTATCATGGCTACCACCGAGCGCTAGGCCGGCCTCTCTCAAAGCTTCAACCTCATGCATAAAACCAAAGGTTCGGGCACGGCTTACTTCTTTCACAAAAGAAGTGGTCGAAAAATCAACGGTCGCTTGCTGTGGAGAACGAGCAAAAATAGGATGATCGAAATTGATCGAAAACGAAACTTTGAAGCCTTCAAATGGCTCGAACATGGCCCATTTATCGCCATCTTCAATTTTGACTGGTTTGGTTACCCGAATGAATTTTTTCGGCGCACTCTGTTCCACCACACCGGCCGATTGCACTAGAAACACAAACGGCGCAGCGCTGCCGTCCATAATCGGAACTTCGGGTGAAGTTAATTCTACGTAGATATTATCAATGCCCAAGCCGGCTAAAGCCGACATTAGGTGCTCTACTGTGGAAACCGACACGTCGCCCTCTTTAAGAGCTGTAGATAGACGCGTGTCACCTACCCGGTCTGGCGTGGCGGACAATTCGACAACAGGGTCTAGGTCCACACGTCTAAACACAATGCCGGTATCAGCCGGGGCTGGACGTAAAGTAAGATATACCTTCTCGCCTGTATGTAAGCCGACACCCGTGGCACGTATCACATTTTTAAGAGTGCGTTGATGAATCATGGAGTTTTATCCGTTGTTCATTAGCTAAAAACCTTAATAACAATCTTAGGCAACGCGCGCGGTAAATAAAGGCAATATTTCCAGTATCTACGAGCTCGTTGTCATGCAGTCACTAACATTAAAAATAAAAAAGGTGGGTCACAGCTTTCCAATAACGATGCTGCAAACCGCATTAACACACAATTTTCTAAACAGTCCGCCGATTAAATGACTCTGTTTAGCGGCCATAAGATGGCCTATTGCTTGTTTCGCTTCCTCTTTTCATCAATTCGATCTTACAAAAATTAGTTTGAGTCTGTGTAAGATACTGAAAAATGTAGGGCGTACAGCTACCTAATTAAATAGCCTTCGGTTCGTAAATGCTTTGCAAATATTTCTCAGCTATTTCGTTAACTATTTAGTTAACTGTGATTTTCTGACAATTTAGTTTGCTTACTTTTAAAATCTCTGGATTAAAACCAAACAAAAAAACCTTTACCCTACCCGTTAAAGCCCTCTCGTTTTTGTCATTTTAAGCTTTTCTGTCAAACACTTAGCTGCTTCTAAGAGTACCAAGTTAGTACTTCTTATGCTACTTCTATGGCCAACTAAGTTGCGGTCAGCATACAACCATTGGCGAATCCTACACGAAACGGGAGTAATTGTGTAGGCTTCAACCAATGCTTTGTAAGTTGACATTTCGATCACTTATCGGACAAAAAGAACCCAATGACAATAAAATACATTCATACCGTCAAAAGTGGGCTTTAATTGATAGCCAATATTTAATCGGCCTGGCGACGTAAAAATGTCGGAACATCAATATCTGATGCTGTCTCAGCGTCGAACATAGGCAACGAATCAGCGCTAGAGCCGCGTCGACCAGGCATCAAGCCAGCATCACCTGCATCCGATGTCGGTTGAACATTCGGCTCCTCAGCGTCATCCAAACCGTATGAGCTGCCTATAGCGCGCCCCATTGGTTGTACAACTTCCATTTTGGGTTGCGCCTGTGCGCCTTCCATTATGCCAGTTGCTACCATTGTCACTCTTAGCTCTTCTTTCATCTCAGGATCTATCGAAGTACCAATCACCACAGTTGCGTCTTCAGAAGCCATGTCGCGGATCATTGAACCAACCTCGCCAAATTCACCAATTGACAAGTCTGGACCCGCCGTCACATTGACCAAAATGCCTTTAGCACCCCGAATATTCGTATCTTCTAATAATGGGCTACTTAATGCGTTATGGGCCGCATCGGCAGCTCGATTAGCGCCCGTCGATGAAGATGACCCCATCATGGCTTGACCCATTTCCGCCATCACGGTTTTAACGTCAGCGAAGTCAACATTAATCAAACCAGGGCTGGTGATCAGCTCAGAAATACCCTGTACGGCATTGCGGAGTACATCATTCGCCATCGCAAAAGCATTCTCAAGTGATGCATCACGCCCCATGACTTCCAACAGCTTTTCATTAGGAATGGTAATTAAAGAATCGACTGATTCTTTTAATAATTTTAAACCTTGATCGGCAAGCTTAGAACGTCGTGCGCCTTCAAAGCTAAACGGTCGAGTAACAACGGCTACCGTCAACGCGCCAATGTCGCGTGCAATTTCGGCAACAATTGGCGCAGACCCAGTACCAGTTCCACCACCCATGCCAGCCGTGATAAATACCATGTCGCTGCCTGCCAGTGCTTCAGCAATACGCTCTCGATCTTCAATGGCGGCTTGGCGACCAACATCTGGGTCAGCACCCGCACCAAGACCTTTGGTTAGACTCGCTCCCAATTGCAATATGGTAGAGCAATCTGAACCTTGCAGAGCCTGCACATCGGTATTGGCGTTAATAAATTCAACGCCCTCGATGTTGGACTTTTGCATGTAATTGACGGCATTGCCTCCCCCGCCGCCGATACCGACAACTTTTATGACCGCCTGCTGGTCAACTGTATCTAATAATTCAAACATTTCGTTTCTCCCGTTATTTTAAAAGTTACCTTGAAACCACTGCTTTAAGCGCTGCCAAAAAGCCGAAGTTCTAGATTCTGATTTTGCCGACTTACGACCCGTGGATTGATTTGCATGCCCAAATTGCACTAAACCAACGCCGGTTGAATAAATCGGATTTTTAACTACTTCACTTAAACCACCCAAATACTTAGGCATACCTAAACGCACTGGGCGGTGGAATATTTCTTCAGCTAACTCGATCATGCCTTCCATTTTCGAGCTGCCCCCGGTTAACACAATGCCGGACCGAATTAGGTCTTCATAACCATTACGTCGCAAGTCCAACTTGACCAAATCAAATAGTTCTTCCACACGCATCTCAACCACTTCGGCTAAAGTTTGCTTTGACAACTTTCTTGATGGCCTATCGCCAACCGATTGCACATCAATACTCTCTTCGGTAGGTGCCAATTGCCGGAGCGCGTAAGCGTATTTCTTCTTTATGTCTTCAGCCGATGGGGTTGGCGTTTGCAATGCAACGGCAATGTCGTTAGTGATTTGGTCGCCGGCAACCGGAATCACCGCGGTATGGCGCACGGCACCGTCGGCGTAAACGGCGATATCTGTGGTACCGCCACCAATATCGATTAAACAAACACCAAGCTCTTTTTCGTCTTCGGTGAGTACCGACGCACAGGAGGCTAGCTGCTCCAAAATAATATCATCGACCTCGAGCCCACAACGGCGGATGCATTTTTCAATATTCTTCGCTGAACTGACCGCAGCCGTCACCATATGCAAGTTGGCTTCAAGACGAATACCACACATACCCAGTGGGTGACGAATACCTTCTTGACCATCAATAATGAATTCTTGTGGAAGCACATGCAGAATAGCTTGGTCGTTTGGTATCGCCACTGCCTTGGCTGATTCAACTACCCTATCAACGTCACTTTCATCAACTTCACTGTCACGCACCGCGACCACGCCATGCGAGTTAAAGCTGTTGATATGTGCGCCTGCGATGCCCGCATAAACCGAATATATTTGGCAGCCGGCCATAAGTTCGGCTTCTTCAATGGCTTTTTGTATGGCGACCACGGTCTCTTCAATATTGGCCACCACACCCTTGCGCATACCCGTCGCTGGATGATGACCATAACCAATGATCTCCACCTCACCCTCGGCATTGATTTCACCTACGATGGCCAGCACCTTGGAAGTGCCGATATCCAGGCCAACAATCAACTTGTTATCTTCTTTTTTACTCATATCAGCTTAGGTCTCAGTGCCCCAGATAAACCCCTTTGAATTAACATCGGTTCTCAACCTTAAAATGGACACGCGCTCGTCGGCAGCCTCTGCCGGAAGGTCTTTTGCTTCAACCGCAAGACCATCAGGGTAGCGAGCATCAACACGTATCAAGCGCTGATTGGCGTGTTTGAACTGTCTGTCAAATAATGTTTGAAAGCGTGCTAAACGGTCACCGACATTCTCACGGCCTAATAGCAACTCAAAGTCACTGCCAGGGTACAAATACGCCAACCTCAAACTCCAAGCTTGGCTTGGCCTTAGCGAGACATCTAAGATTCGCAATCCACTCGGCGCCAATTGCTTCTGCCATAACATCGCCTTAGTCAACAACTCTCGAGCATCACGCTTTGTGCCTCTGAGTTTTATGGTGCTGCTCTGATTTAGCGGCGTATCCAGAGAAATTATCTGGCCGCTTAAGCTCACCCACTCTTCCGCACCGACTGATTTTTGACGACCATCACTGCTTTCGTTAATAGTGGTCCAACGCATAACCGGGCGATGCTCACGCACTGTGATCGCCAGTGTGTGCGGCCATTCTCTGCGCACATCGGCATTCTGCACCCAAGCCAGCTGCTCGATTCTGTGTTTAATTTCATCTAGCTCGATTGAGAAAAAATTGCCTACCGGTTTTTCAAACACCGCAGCCTGAACTTCTTCAGCACTCAAGTATTTAAACTTTCCCTTGATCTTTAGCTGGTCGATCACAAATGAATCAGGGCGATATAAGTTATCAGCCAGCAGCAGCGCGACCGTTGCAAAGGTCATGAAAGTGGCGGCCGACAACAATAGCGCTTTGGCAAGTACGCCAAGACGCTTGGTTTGAGCTTCTCGCTCTTGGTTCGCCAATGCTCGCGCGCTAGCCATGCTTGCCACCTTCCACGGCACAATTCGCCGCGTCTGTTTCAACGCTCACTGTTTCATCGAGCGTTTCATTCAAGATTTCGATCAACAAGGCCTCAAATGACAAACCGGCCGCTTTTGCCGCCATCGGCACTAAGCTGTGGCTGGTCATTCCAGGAACCGTGTTCACTTCCAGCAGCATTGGCTGTTGATTCGAAGTGAGCATCACGTCGACTCGTCCCCAGACGCCGCAATCTAATGCATTGAAGGCTGACAAAGCCATGGCTTGAATTTCATTCGTTAGTTGGCCGTCCAGAACCGCTGGGCAAACATATTGCGTTTCATCGGATTCATATTTTGCTTGGTAATCATAGAACTCATGTGCGGTGCTCATGCTGACCAATGGCAGAGCCTTGCCTTTTAGAATTCCGCAGGTAAGCTCGACACCATCAATAAATTGCTCAGCTAAAACGTCATCACCGACCGCTGCACTGGCTTCATAGACCGTTAGCAAATCGCTTTCGGTAGTTACCTTGCCTACCCCTACGCTGGACCCTTCACGCGCCGGCTTAAGAAATAGCGGCAAGCCAAGTTCATCAACTAAACCGTTTAAATCCTCTGCGCTTTTCAACACCCGATATTTAGCCGTCGGCAGATCGAGGGTTTGCCATACTTGTTTGCTTCGCACTTTGTCCATTGCCAAAGCACAACCCAGTACTTTGCTACCGGTGTAGGGCATATTTATCGCCTGCAAAGCACCTTGAACAACACCGTCTTCACCCCAACGCCCATGCAGTGCGATAAACGCTCGATCGAACTGTTGTTGTGTCAGCTGCCCAATGTTACTAGGCGTGGCATCCACGCCATGTGCATCAACGCCCTGATTGAGCAAGCCTTGAAGAACCGCTCGACCGCTGACTAAAGAGACTTCTCGTTCCGCCGAAACACCGCCCATTAACACAGCGACTTTCCCGAACTTTGCAACATCAACGCTCATGCCTCAGCCTCCGCATTGTTATTGCTTTCGATAGCGCTCGTGGAATTACTGTCAAACAATTGTCGAGACGCCTTGCCAATACTGCCGGCGCCCATGGTCAATACGACGTCGCCCGCTTGGACTATTGGCGTAAGCACTTTTTCAAGCTCCTCAATAGAAGGCACAAATATTGGATTACTGGCACCTCGAACGCGGATAGCCTGACACAACGATTGCCCGGTTGCGCCAGAGACTGGCTGTTCGCCGGCCGGGTAAACTTCACATACTAATAAGTCTTGCTGATCTGCCAATGACGTAACGAAGTCGTCAAAGAGATCGTTAGTTCGGCTGTACCGATGCGGTTGAAAGACCGCGACCAATCGACGGTCTTGCCAGCATGCTCGTGCGGCCGACAAGGTGGCGCTCAGTTCAACTGGGTGGTGCGCATAGTCATCAACGATCGTGACAGATTTACCGCCGATTTTCGCTTCGCCAAACACTTCAAATCGACGACCGACGCCTTGAAACTCGCGTAAACCGTCTTGAATGGCTTGGTCACTAACGCCAATGTGCGTAGCGATACAAATCGCCGCAGTGGCATTCAGTGCGTTGTGCTCGCCTGGAATTGACAGGTCAATCTCCAAATCCTGAACATGGCCAAGCCGCGCCACTTTAAAGTGCATGCGCGTCGAAGTTTGAACTAAGTCAAATGCTCTAAAATCCGCGTCTTCACTCAATCCATAAGTCAGCACTGGCTTGTGTATTCGGTCACGAATTGCCTGTACGTTCTCATCATCAATACACAGTACCGCCAAACCATAAAACGGTAAGTTTTGCAGAAACGTTACAAAGCTCTTTTTAAGCTCTTCTAGTTCGCCCTGATAAGTGACCATATGGTCTTCATCAATATTGGTGACCACCGCCATTTCAGGCTTTAGGTTAAGAAATGAAGCATCGCTTTCGTCCGCTTCAGCAACCAGGTAATCACCTTTGCCAAGTTTGGCATTGACGCCAGCACTGTTAATTAAGCCACCCACCACAAAAGTTGGGTCCATTCCTGCCGCGACCAAAATGGCCGATACTAAGCTGGTAGTAGTGGTTTTACCGTGCGTGCCAGCCACTGCGACGCCTTGCTGAAAACGCATCAGCTCACCCAACATTTCAGCGCGTGGGATAACCGGTATATTGGCCTGCAAAGCACCGCTCACCTCAGGGTTAGTGTCATCAATAGCAGACGACACAACCACCACGTCGCTGTTCTTAATATTGTCAGCACTGTGACCGATCACCACGTGAGCGCCCGCTTTTCGCAGGCGTGCCGTCACTGGCCCGTCTGCGATATCAGAGCCACTCACCGAGTAACCTAAGTTAACTAACACCTCAGCAATACCGGACATGCCGCTGCCGCCGATTCCAACAAAGTGAATATTAGTTACGCGATCACGCATCTAACACCTCTTTAACGACGGTGACAGCTGCATCAGTAGCACCCGGCTTATGCAGTTTGAGCGCGTTGCGCCCCATTTCCTGCAAACCTTCACGTTTACTCAGCAATAGCGCGAGAACATCCAACATTTCTTGTGAATCCAGTTTTTCATTCAACACCATTTTTGCGGCTTGCGCATCAACCATGGCATTGGCATTGTGTATTTGGTGATCTCCGGCCGAATAAGGGTATGGGATCAGCAGCGCTGGTTTACCAGCGGCGCAACATTCAGCTATGGTCATCGCGCCAGCTCGGCACACCAGCAAGTCCGCCCACTGATACGCCTTAGCCATGTCATCAATGAACTCGACAACGCGCGCCGATGTCTCGTGCGACTCATAAAGAGCACGAACCTCTTTGGCTTTACCTCGGCCTGCTTGATGTTTGACCTTAATTTCAATGCCGAGCTTAGAAAACACCTGAGGCAACTTCACATTAAACGAGTGCGCACCTTGACTGCCGCCAATCACCAAAACGCGAAGACGACGACGCTTACCTTCTTCGCGAGGCGTAATTTCGTCACGCACTGGATTGCCTATCCAGATCGACCGAGTTGGCAACTCAAGCGTATTGGGAAAGCCACATAAAATTCGATCGGCAAATTTGGCCAACCATTTATTGGTAAGCCCAGCTACCGAATTTTGTTCATGAATAATCAAAGGTAAACCAAGCAGTTTAGCAACCGCCCCACCTGGCCCCGAGACAAAGCCTCCAAAACCAAGCACACAGTCAGGCCGCAGCTTACGAATTATGTTAAAAGCCTGCCATAAGGCCCTGGTTAATTTAACAGGAGCCAGCAACAACGAGGCTTTACTTTGCCCACGCAGGCCTTCGACACCGATGTATTCAATGGCAAAGCCATTGTTCGGCACAACAGTCGATTCGATGCCTCTACGCGTTCCTAACCAGGTAATGCGCCCACCTTGATCCGCTATCGCTCGTGCGACACTCAAGGCGGGAAACACATGCCCACCAGTGCCACCGGCCGTCATTAGAATATGTTTATCGGCGAACATCATGCGTGCACCCTTTTTTGTGCTGCATTATGCTCTCTGATGCGCGTTTGACGATCGACACCAAACAATAAACCCATCGCCGCACAACACACTAACATTGAGCTGCCGCCATAGCTTATGAAGGGAAGAGTCAAGCCTTTAGTCGGCAATGCACCGAGGTTTACGCCAATATTAATCACCGCCTGAAATACCAATAAAAAACCAATGCCTTGCGCCAAGCGAGCCGCGTAGATTCGACCAATCAATTCAGCTGCACGTGAAATCACCAAGGCCCGATGCAACAATAGGGCGTAGAGCAGAACAACCAGCAAGATTCCAAGCAAACCTAATTCTTCGCCAATCACGGCTAAGATAAAGTCATTATGAGCGTGCGGTAAGTAGTACAGCTTTTGAATGCTAGCCCCCAGACCCACACCAAATATTTCTCCGCGACCGATGGCAATCAAGGCTTGAGTCAATTGAAAGCCTGCGCCGTAAGGGTCCGACCACGGATCTAAAAAGGTCATTAGCCTACGCATGCGATATTCTGAAGTCGTGACCATGAAAAACATCGCTACTGCAACCACACTAAGACACAAAAAAGTATGCGCAACTCGAATTCCACCGAGGAACATCATCAAGCCGACGGTCACAGTGATCACCACAAAACTGCCAAAGTCTGGCTGCAATAACAGCAAGCCTCCCAACACCGCCAACACGACTCCAAGATTAACGATGCCTTTCGAGAACTTTTGAATTTCAGCTTGTTTACGAGTCAGGTAGCTTGCCGCGTATAAAACCATTGCCAACTTTGCCATTTCGGCCGGCTGCAATCGAATGCCAGCTAACACAATCCACCGTCGTGACCCGTTCACTTCGGTACCGATAGACAACAACACTAGCAACAGTATGATGGAGAATCCGAGCAAAGGCAGGCTTAGCTTCTGCCAAACCCACACTGGCACCATTGCGACTATCGCCGCAATACTAACGCCGATCAGCATGTGCAATAATTGTTTCCAAAACATAGAAGTGTGGGTGCTGAGCTCTTGGTCGCCCATGGCGATGGTTGATGAAAACACCATAATTAGGCCCAACAACAGCAACGTCACAAACACGCCAAGCAAGGTTGAATCCACTCCTGCAGGATTGTTCTGCTGGGCGGTATTTCGAGTAGCTTGGAGGGCGGCCGTACTCATGCCGTGCCCCCTAGTTCGCCATTTTCAGGCCCATCAGCCAGCGGCATATTAGCGGCCAGCAATGTGGAGACCGCCTGCCTAAACTGATCGCCACGATCTTCGAAGTCTTTAAACATATCAAAACTAGCGCACGCGGGTGACAGCAGTACCACGCTACCTGGCTCTGCTTTTTCGTGCGCAAGCGTCACCGCTGCCTGTAAAGACTCAACTCGTACGGTTTCTACTTTTTCACTCACCGCGGTGGATATTGCATCGGCGTCTTTGCCAAACAAAATGGCCAACTTCACTGAACCTGGCAAGACGGTTTTTAGCTCTGTGAAGTCCGCTCCTTTGCCTTCGCCTCCGGCCAGCCAATAGACATCTCCCTCAAGATTTTGTAGCGCTGTAGAGGTTGCACCAATATTGGTGGCTTTGGAGTCATTCACCCAAGTCACTTGGTTTACCACGCTAACGGTTTGCATACGATGAGGCAGCCCCTGAAAGGCAACGACCACGTTCACAAGACGCTCTAACTCAATATCCAAAAAGTCGACTAAGGCAAACGCGGTAAGAACATTAGCAACATTGTGAAGCCCTACTAAAGGAATGTCTCGCAGCATCATTAGGCGTTTATCGCCCTTCATCAACCAACGTCCTGATTTTTTACGCACCACTCCAAAATCGTGCTCTGAGGCAGGTTTATCAAGCCCGAATCTCAAGCACTTATTGATATTAGTGATTTGCTCAAGATGCTCTTCATGGCGTGGCAAAATTGCGCGCTCGGCTCCACGCAAAACTCGTGCCTTAGCTAGAACATAGTCGCCCATCGAATCATAGCGATCCATATGATCAGCGCTGATATTGAGAATCGTTGCGGCCGTCGCTGGAACATGGGTGGTAGTCTCAAGTTGAAAACTTGATAGCTCCAATACCGCAATGTCGTAGTCCAGATCATCAGTCAAGGCGTTCAACGCGGGCGTTCCTATATTGCCCGCGACCAATGCTTTTAGATCACCCGATTCACACATTTTACCCACCAGCGTGGTGACCGTGCTCTTGCCGTTTGAGCCGGTGATAGCAATAACCGGCGCATTATTTTCTTTAAGAAAAAGCTCAATATCTCCAACTATTAGGGCACCATTACGCTTTGCCTCCAATAGAGCAGGTTCTTTAAGGCTCAAGCCTGGGCTAACGACCAGCAACTCAGCATTTTTAACTTGCTCAACGTTCAACGAGCCAAATAAAGTTTCAACATTGGGGTATGACGAAACCAAATCATCGGCCATAGGCGGTTTGTTTCTGGTATCGACTACTGATACTGACAATCCGCGCGCGCACAAATACCGCACCACACTGAAACCAGTGGCGCCCAGACCAACAACAGTGGCCGCAGTAAATTGCGCCAACCAAGTATGGTCTTTATCGGTATTTGTTAAGGTACTCATATCTATTGCTTTATATTTATCTCTAACTTTTTAAACTCTTTAATGTTTCTAATCTCTCTAATCATTCAACGCTTGTAATTTTGCCGACCTAACGAACCTTCAAAGTGGCAAGGCCAATCAGCACTAACACTAGGCTGATAATCCAAAAACGCACAATGACGCGCGGCTCAGGCCAACCCTTCAATTCAAAATGATGATGTATCGGCGCCATTCTGAAAATACGCTTACCGGTCAACTTGAATGAAGCAACTTGTAATATCACCGACACGGTTTCCAGAACAAAAATGCCGCCCATAATAAACAACACGAGTTCCTGACGAACAATCACCGCCACCACGCCCAACGACGCACCTAGTGACAGTGAACCTATGTCGCCCATGAACACTTGTGCCGGATACGTGTTAAACCAAAGAAAGCCAAGGCCCGCCCCCACCAATGCTGCGCAGAATATGGTTACTTCACCCGCACCGGGCACCGACGGTATGGCCAGATATTGAGAAAACTCGGCATGACCAGATAGGTAGCAAAATACGCCAAGCGCACCGGCCACCATTGCGCTTGGCACGATAGCCAAGCCATCAAGACCGTCGGTGAGGTTCACCGCATTGCTGGTGCCAACAATCACAAAATACGTTAGTGGCAGAAACAACAAACCCAAGGGCAATGCCACGTCTTTAAAAAATGGAATTATCAGAGATGTTTCGACCGGCAGAGTTGCTGTGTTGTACAAGAACAGCGCCGCCAGCGCCGCAATCACACTTTGACTTAAAAACTTATTACGAGACCCCATGCCACGCGGGTCTTTATTTATCAGCTTTTGATAATCGTCATACCAACCAATGACGCCAAAAAAGAAACAGGTGAACAGCGTTATTTGCACAAAACGGTTTGCCAAATCTGCCCAAAGCAATGTGGACATAATGATCGAGGTCAATATCAGCAAACCACCCATGGTCGGCGTACCAACTTTGTCGAAGTGGGTTGGCGGGCCGTCTTGACGTACCGTTTGCCCGATTTGATGAATCTGTAATTTACGAATCATTATTGGACCAACCAACAACGACACCAAAAACGCAGTCAGCACTGACAATATCGAACGCAAAGTCAAATACTGAAACACGTTGAAAAACGAAAATTGCTGGGCCAAAGCCTCGAATAACCAAAGCAGCATCAGTGCACCTCTCGTGAGACGTCATTAACGTCTGCATTTGTGTTTCTTTTATTACTAAGCAACCTTAAAGATTCAACCACGCGCTCCATTTCTGAAGACCGAGAACCTTTTACTAAGATCGCCGACACAGTAAGCTCTGACTCATTAAACTGACTAGCCATCTCCAGCAAAAGCTGTTCTTGGCTGGCGAACGTCATACACATTTGACTCTGACCGTTTGCCGAAAAGCCATCACTGACCAAGCTAGCGTAGCGGCCACAAACCCAAAGCCTATCTACGCCCTGGGCGGCTGCGTATTCGCCAAGCGAATAGTGTTCGGCCTCGGCAGAATCGCCCAATTCAGCCATATCACCGACGATCAACAGATTGTTTTCATACCCTCGCAACACTCGAATCGCGGCCTGCATTGATGCTGGGTTTGCGTTGTACGTGTCATCAAACAACAAAAAGTCGTTAAGCTGAATCGGCTGTAACCGTCCGTTAACAGGCTGATAGTTCTCTAGACCTTTGACAGCCATACCCAATGAAATATTTGCAGCGCACGCCATCGCGATGGCAGCCAATACATTGCACGCATTATGCTCGCCAACGCTGTTAACTCGAGCCTCTACTGACTCGCCCAGTGCGGTCACGTTAAGCTGTAAGAACCGGCCCTGCTGCTCAAAGCTAGCGCTCACATCAGCATCCGACTTAAGGCCAAATGTAATCACACGTTTATCACCAACCAAACCTAACCACAGGTCAGCAAAAGGATCATCAAGGTTAATTACCGCCACACCGTTTACCGCAAGCCCAGAAAAAATTTCACCCTTGGCGTGTGCCACCGCCTCAATGGTTCCTAAGCCCTCAAGGTGCGCAGCGGCGGCATTATTCACAAGCGCGACGGTGGGCCGCGCAATTTCGGTCAAACGACCGATTTCGCCAGCATGATTCATGCCCATTTCAACCACCGCATACTGATCTTGGCTATTCAAACGCATCAACGTTAATGGAACGCCAATCTCATTATTCAAATTACCCTTGGTTACCACACCTCGACCCAGCTCGGCGAAAATCGCACCCAGCATTTCTTTGACGGTGGTTTTGCCAACACTGCCGGTAATGCCTAAAAGTGGTATTGCAAACTGTGATCGCCACCACGCTGCGAGATCTTTAAGCGCTTGATGCGTACTCGCGACCTTAACAGTGGGTAAATCGCAATCTACGTCGCGCTCGACCATAACGGCAACTGCGCCAGAGTCTTTAGCTTGTTTTACAAAGTCATGAGCGTCGAAGTTATCGCCCTTCAAGGCAATAAACAAACGACCGTCGCAATCTGAACGCGTATTAATCGCCACGTTTTGCGCCATCACATCAGCGCCAATTAACTGACCATTAACAGCGTTGCAAACATGTGATAAGGACATCATGCCACCACCTCATTCACATCAACGCTACTCAAGCCTAGGACCTGCTCAATTTGTTCTCGATCCGAAAACGGCAGCACCTGATCACCAATGGTTTGCGTTGTTTCATGCCCCTTACCAGCAACCAACACCCAGTCGCCTGGCTGAGCGCTTTCAATGGCGTATCTAATCGCCTCCGCTCGATCTAGAATGACCGTCGATTTCGCGGTAGCAACAGATTTCATCCCGACTAAAATGTCTTCTGCAATCGCACTGGGCGACTCTGTACGCGGATTATCATTAGTCAAAATCGCATGCGCCGAATACTTCGCGGCCAGCTCGCCCATTAGTGGACGCTTACCTGCATCACGGTCACCACCGCAACCAAATACACACCACAAATCTCCATCGCAATGCTCAGCCACTGAAACCAGTGCTTTTTCTAAGGCATCGGGGGTATGCGCATAGTCCACAACAACACTGACCGACTCACTTCGATACAATTCCATACGGCCGGGCGCCGGCTTAAGACTGGCAACGATGCGTTTAATATCTTCAATCGAGGTGCTTAAAGCCAACAATGTGGCGATCAACATCTCCAGGTTTGGCACGTTCACCTTGCCTATTAATGGTGTAGAAACATCAAATTCAACGCCATTGCCTTCGACAATCATCTTTATGCCATTTGAGTCCAATACAACGTCATCAACGAACACATCAGCGCCCTGACCGTATTGAACAATAAACTCGGCGTCAGCGACATCAATGATTCGCGCACCAAAGTCATCGGCCGCATTAGCGATTACTAACTCGCTGTGAAAATCGGTAAAGAGACGCTGCTTAGCTAAGCCATAGCTGGCCATATCACCGTGATAATCCAGATGATCACGAGTCAAATTTGTAAACAAGTTGCAAAAGAAATCCACCCCGTTAACGCGCCCTTGATCAAGCGCGTGTGATGAAACTTCCATGGCAACTTGCGTTACGCCTGAATCACGAAAGCTAGCCAATGCGCGATGCACCGCAATTGGGCCTGGCGTGGTGAGACCACCGCCAGACAACTCGTTTAGCCGGCCAGCACCCAAGGTTCCGATCATGCCAGCGTTCATTCCGAGTGCGTCCAGCGCTTGAGCCAGCAAATAACAACACGTGGTTTTTCCGTTGGTACCTGTGACGCCAAATACCTGTATTTCTTTAGAGGGCTCTCGATAAAAAGCGCTTGCCGCATAACCCACCATCTCAGCCAAGCCATGCACAGCATAAGCAGGTATCTTCAAACCATCGGGCAACTTCGCGTTAGACGCCTCATACACCACAGCAATCGCCCCGTCCTTTTCGGCCTCGAGCACATAGTCACGACCATCAGCGGCATGCCCATCACAGGCAAAAAACACACATCCGTCACTGACTTTTCGACTGTTCAGCGCCAGCGACGTTACCATTGCGGTCTCGTTAGATTCGATTGCAAACACGCTCAGCAACTCATTTAAGGGCAGACTATAACTCATTTGACTGCCCTCCATCGATACGCGCCAGATCAGCACGTTTTATCATGAGCTCTAATGGCTTTTTGTCATTTTGGTGTTTGTTATCGATGTTATCCGGCGGCACCTGCATGTATCTCAATGCACCACTCATTACTTCTGAAAACACCGGCGCTGCAACCAGGCCACCGTAGTAGTCAACACCACGCGGATCATCAATCATCACAACCAACACAATTTGCGGATCGCTAATCGGCGCATATCCGGCAAACAATGACATATATGCATCTTCTTGATATCGCCCATTGATCACTTTGTGCGCCGTGCCAGTTTTACCACCAACTCTATATTGATCTACCCGAGCTTTCGGCGCAGTTCCGGTATCGGCCACAGCCAGCTCGAGCATTTCGGCAACTTGGGCGGCGGTCTTAGAAGAGAAAACTCGCTCACCCTTGGGCAGTTCGTCGACAGGGTGTAAACTGACTGGAAGTAGCACACCGTCGTTAGCCAATGCCAAATACGCGCGCGCCAATTGCAAAGTATTAACCGACAGGCCATAGCCATAGGACATCGTCGCATGCTCAATCGGCCGCCACGACTTACGATTCGCCAAAATGCCGCGCTGCTCGCCCTTTAAAGTCAGCTTATTCTTTTTCCCAAAGCCTAAGTCGACATAGGTGTCATAAAGATCTCTAGCGCCCATCATCATGGCAATCTTTGCAGACCCCACATTGCTGGACTTTTGAATCACTTCTGTCACCGTGATATCGCCCATTTTTTTGGTGTCAGTAATTTGCGAGCCACCGATATGCAAACTACCTTGCTGTGCATCAATGATGTAATCAGGCGTCACTACGCCGGCTTCCAGTGCCATCGCAATCGCAAACGGCTTCATTGTTGAACCCGGTTCAAAAGAATCCGTGATGGAGCGATTTTTAAACTGACTGCTCTTTAATTCTGAACGGTCGTTAGGGTTAAAGTCTGGCATGCTGACCATCGCCAGCACCTCACCGGTCTTAGCATTCAACGCGACAAGTGAGGCGGTTTTAGCCTTGTGCGCTTTCACAGCAGACTCTAAATGACGATGCGCCAAGTACTGTATTCTGGAATCAATACTCACGGCAACGTCGTCGCCGTGTTGCACGCGACTCAACTGCTCTACGTGTTCAACAACATGGCCGACACGGTCGCGCAGCACTTGAGTACGGCCATTCCGGCCTTTTAGCTTGTCGTCGAAGACCAACTCAAGACCTTCTTGCCCTTTATTATCAATATTAGTAAAGCCAACCACATGACCAGTCACCTGCGCCGCCGGGTAGTAGCGCTTATACTCGCGCACGCTATTTATGCCAGGCACATTCAATGCAAGAATTTTCTGTGCATCGTGCGGCGCCAAATGCCGGCGTAGGTAAACAAACTCTCGCCCTTTGCGTTTTTCAGCTAAGGCCAATAACTTTGCACGGCTCATGCCGAGCAACTTAGTTAGCTCAGCATAAGAATAATCGTCTTTTTGTTCCAAAATCTTTGGAGGATTCATCCAAATCGAATCAACCGGTGTACTAATCGCTAAGGGCTCGCCGTTTCGATCGCGAATCATCCCCCTAGTAGGAGGTTCATTCTGCACTCGCAAATAGCGAGCGTTGCCCTGTGACTGCAGATAGTCTCGATCAACCACCTGCAAATAACCGGCGCGCACAATCAGGCCAATAAAAAACGCCCCAAAAATAAACCCGACCACTTTATAGCGCCATGTGGATACCGGCACAATAACCTCGATCACGTCGCTCTTACGAACCTGATCAACCGACTTGCTACTAGCGCGAGGCATGTTCACCCCCGCTTTCACTCAGATCTGTGACAACGACTTCTAACTCGCCTTTGCGCGGCGACCGCATTGCCAGCTTTTCTCGAGCATCCGCTTCGATAACGTTTGGCGAAGACCATAATTGTTGAGCAATAAGCAATCGACCCCACTCATCATTCAAATCATCGCGTCGCGCCTCTTCGCCCTGATAGCCCAAGAAAGCAACACGATGCTGGTGGCGCGCGTTCACTACTAGCAGCGCACTGATTACCACCGCAATCAACAACAGCCAAACCAAACTATCACGCATGAGCACCTCCAGCAGCAAGCGGCACGGCGGTGCGCTCGGCAATTCGCAATACTGAACTGCGAGAACGAGGATTATCTGAAACTTCTTGTTTAGTTGGCTTTATAGCGCGTGAAATAGCTTTTAAAGGAGTCAGGTACTGATCTTCAGTAACCGGTATATTTCGCGGCGGCAAATTAGGTGTCGAATGCCGACGAATAAAGCGCTTAACAATGCGGTCTTCCAGCGAATGAAAACTGATTACAGCCAGACGGCCACCTTCATTTAGCAGCTCAAGCGCCTTTGGCAAGACATGACTAACTTCAACAAGCTCTTGGTTCACATATAGACGAACAGCTTGAAATGTACGAGTTGCCGGGTGTTTGTTTTTGTCTTTCTTGGGAGTGGCTTCTTCAACAATTTTTGCCAGTTGCAAAGTGCTGTCGATATGAGTTTCTTGGCGAGCCTCAACGATTGCTCTGGCAATGCGTCGGGCAAATTTTTCTTCACCTAAATCGAACAAAACCTGCATGAGATCGCGCTCATCAACATACGCTAACCATTCGGCAGCCGATTCACCCTGCGTAGGGTCCATGCGCATATCTAAATTGCCGTCACGCATAAAGCTAAAGCCTCGCTCAGCTTGGTCAAGCTGAGGCGAAGAAACACCCAAATCCATTAAGATCCCATCGACTCCAGAGATCTCGAAGTCGCGATTCAGCACTTCAGCCATCTGACTAAACTGGCTGTGGACTATCGAAATTCGTTCATCACCTGCAAACCTCTCACGACCCAATTCAATAGCACGCGGATCACGATCGAAACCAATCAACCGCCCCCTAGCACTGAGCTGACTAAGAATTTCAGCGGCGTGCCCCCCTCTACCTAGCGTTGCATCAATGTACAATCCATCGGGTTGAATATTCAATGCGTCAACTGCCTCTCTGAACAAGACAGGAATGTGCAACTCATTAGAAGCCATAGTAGCGGCCTCTAAAAAGCGAGACTAGCAAGCTCTTCTGGCAGATTCGCCTCGTCGAGCTCGACGTCATACATGGACTCACGCTCAGCTACCCACTGCGCTTCATCCCAAACCTCAAATTTGTCGCCCTGCCCTACCAAGACCGCTTTTTTACCGATATTTGCAAACTCACGTAATGCGGGCGGCAACAACACACGACCATTAGCATCCATAGCAACATCATCGGCATGCCCAATGAGCATACGTTTCAATTTTCTTATTTGCGGATTTAATTGTGGCAACGCCACCAACTTGGCTTCCACGCTCACCCAATCTTTGGCGGTGTATAGCAGCAGACAGCGATCAGTGGCACTTATGGTAACCACAAGCGCGTTCTCACCCTCTGAACTGAGGGCGTCACGATGCTTAGTCGGGATAGAAACCCGCCCCTTTGCATCAACACTTATATGACTACTGCCTCGAGACACTGCTCTTCAGACTCACTTTTTATCGTTATTTTTAGGTTAGCTGTTATTTAGCCGTATCGATAAAGTCATGCGATAAGTAGAAAAATCCACTAAATCCCACAATTACCCAC
>CAZEXS010000016.1:46926-63592 GCA_964516915.1 uncultured Gammaproteobacteria bacterium | reverse complement strand
GGCGCGGAAGTGGGTGCTACTTATAATTACACGCTATCAAGCGATGCTGGCGGCACTAATGTAACGGGCACTGGCACCATTGCCACGGCGACAGATCAAGTCACTGGCATTGATGTCAGCGGTTTGGGCGATGGCAGCATTACCTTGAGCGTGACGTTGACCGATGGAAACAGTAATGCGGGTACAGCAGTCACCGATACCGAAACCAAAGAAACCGTCGCGCCAACGGGCTACGCAGTTGCGATTGATCAATCGCCGATCAATGCAGGTAATGAGAATGCCGTTAGCATTACTTTCGCAGGCGCAGAAGTCGGCGCTACGTTTAACTACACGCTATCAAGTGATGCTGGCGGCACTAACGTCACTGGCACTGGTACGATCGCCACGGCGACAGATCAAGTCACTGGTATTGACGTTAGTGGTTTAGGCGACGGCACCATTACCTTGAGCGTTACTCTCACTGATGGAAATGGCAATGCGGGTACCGCAGCCACCGATACCGAGGCCAAAGAAACCGTCGTGCCAAGCGGCTATTCAGCGACGATTGATCAATCGCCGATCAATGTTGGTAATGAGAATGCTGTAAGTTTTAGTTTTACTGGTGCAGAAGTCGGTGCCACTTATAACTACACGCTCTCTAGCGATGCTGGCGGTACTAACGTGACTGGCACTGGTACGATCGCCACGGCAACGGATCAAGTTGCTGGCATTGATGTCAGCGGTTTGGGAGATGGCACTGTTACCTTAAGTGTCACGCTGTTGGATGGAAATGGCAATGCGGGTACCGCAGCCACCGATACCGAGGCCAAAGAAACCGTGGTGCCAACGGTTTCCGAAGTGACACCTGTGGCCACACCGAGTAATGATTCCACGCCAAATGTGACGTTCTCAAGCAGCGAAGCGGGCACCTTAGTGGTGGGTGGCAGTTGCGGAAGTGCGGATGCCGGCGTGATCGGTGCAGGTAATCAGACCATCACACTGACGCAGCCCGATAACAGCAGCCCATTGAGCAGTGGTACATACGATGATTGTACGATTACAGTCACTGATGCGGCGGGCAATAGTAATACTGCTTTGGTGCTAACGAGCTTTGCCGTTGATCTTACAGCGCCAACCTTTCTGGTTTCCACGCCGGCTGACAACGCAACGGGAGTTAGCCTGTCTAACGATATTCTAATTAATTTCGATGAGAGCATTGTGGCGGGCACTGGGAACATCACTATTGTTGATTTGGCCAGCAGCTCGAATTTCGAAGTGTTCGATATTAGTCTGGCGACTAGCACTTCGATACCGTCGTCTGGGGCTATTGGTATCTCAGGAAGTCAACTTTATATAAATCCAAGCAATGACTTTAGCCAAAATACTGAGTATGCGATTCGGATTGATGCCTCGGCGATTAATGACGTTGTGGGTAACAGCTTCGCCGGAATCAGCGATAACCTCACATTCAATTTTACTACCGTTGTTGTAAATCAGTTACCGCAGGTCAATGGCTTGCCGTCCACCTTATCGGTGACTGAGGACGTTGTCAGTAATGTCGACCTATCGTCCACAACTTTCTCGGACTCCGACGACACGACACTGACTGTTAGTTTGTCGGTAAATTCAGGGTCGATTTCCTCACCGCTTGGCACAAGTGGTGGTGTGAGCGTTGGAGGTTCCGGCGAGCGGTCGATGACGTTATCCGGCGACATCGACAGTTTGAACGCCTTTTTAGCGGTGGCGAACGCGGTGGCCATTACCACCGATACAAACGCCAACTCGGACATTATTTTGACAGTGACGCCTAACGACGGTGACGAAGACGGGGCCGCAGCAATCAGCACCGTTTCGGTGATTGCGGTAAATGACCCGCCGGCGTTAGTTTCACAGTTCAGTAGCGAGTTCGATATGACTGGCACCGGTGGTGGCACCCAAATTTTTACCGAAGTGGATAATGACATCAGCATGACGGTGACCTTAGACGGCAGCGGCTGGACTAATGATGGCAGTGGGGGTGGCAATACCGCAGGTGACTCTATTTATGTTGGCTCCGCCGCGCCCAGCAGTGTGACGTTTGATTTCAGCGAACCGGTTGATATTGAGTCGTTCTTGCATTTTGTAAACGGGGCTTCGGATACGGGTACGTTTACCTACCGCGTTATCGCTGGCAATGGCTCTGACGTTACCGAAACCGGAGCGAACATTGGTGACGCTTCAGGGGTGACGATTACGCCAAGTGATTGGACCGATGTGACGCAATTTGTGGTGAGTAACAGCGGCGGCCCATTCAACCCTGGCTTCGATACGCTTCGTTATCGTGGCAGTGTCGACTTGCCAACGTCGATTAGTTTCACTGAAGATGTTCAGAGCAATGTTGATTTATCCGCTTTCGCGTTTGAGGATGTGGACAGTAGCCCAATTACCGTAACATTATCGGTCAGTGCTGGAACGTTCGAGTCACCGCTTGATGGCTCGGCGAGTGGGGTCACGGCTAGTTTAGTGAATGAGCAAACCATTGTCCTTAATGGCGCACCGGAAGCGATTTCGGTCTACCTTGATGGGGCTTCTAATTTGTTATACACCCCAGCGGCGAATGTTTTTGGTGATGGTGTCGCGACGTTAACGGTTTCGGCCAACGATGAAAACGGCAGCGGTGATGTAAGCTTAAGGTCGCTCGATATCAATGTGACGGCGGTGAATGATCCAACTGTGTTTGGCGGTGATCTATCAGGGCAAGGTTTGGAAGACAATGGCATTAGCGGAACACTTACGGCATCTGACCCAGAAGGTTTAACTGGTGATGTTCTGTTTGCCATTAGCTCTGATGCCAGTAGTGGCTCGGCGTTTATCAATGCTACTTCCGGTGCTTGGACTTACACGCCGGCAGCAAACTTTAATGGCAGTGATTCGTTTATCGTCACCGTGACCGATGATTTTGACAATGCGTCGACACAGTCAATCAGTGTTTTGGTTGATGCGGTGAATGATGAACCCAGTTTTACTGTTGGCCCGGACCAGAGTGTACTTGAAGATGCCGGGGCTCAGACGGTGCCAGCATG
The DNA here is from genome assembly GCA_964516915.1 of uncultured Gammaproteobacteria bacterium. Taxonomy (GTDB): domain Bacteria; phylum Pseudomonadota; class Gammaproteobacteria; order Arenicellales; family Arenicellaceae; genus Arenicella. Next base: position 60,551 of record CAZEXS010000016.1, on the reverse strand, counting down.
GGCGACCAATATTAGCAGTGGGCCCATCGATGAAATTGCGCAAACGGTGTCGTTTATTGTGACTAATAACAATCCATCTCTCTTTAGTTCTCAACCTGCGATAAATAGCTTGGGAGAGCTAAGTTACACCTCGGCATTAAGTGCCAATGGCGTGGCGACCGTTTCAGTCAGTTTGAGCGATAGCGGCGGTACGGTTAATGGTGGTGATGATAGATCGGCTATTCAAACGTTTAATATTGAAGTGTCGGCGGAAAATGATGCTCCGATATTGTCGAACCCCATTCCAGATCAGGTTGCCAACCAAAATGCCGCCTTCAGCTTTACTGTCGATATCGACACCTTCACTGATGTTGATGGCGACACGCTCAAGTACAGTGCGAGTTTGGTCGACGGAAGTCCTTTACCTTCATGGCTAGAGTTTGATTGGATCAGCCGAACCTTTAGTGGTACTCCAGCGTTTAAGGATATAGGTGAAATTGAGGTCAATGTTACGGCATACGATGCATACGGTTCAGTGAGCGATGCGTTTACTCTGTCTGTGGTTGATACGGTGGCACCGACCGTTGTTTTAGACTCAAGTGTCGCGAATATAACAAGCTTGGCCGCTATTCCTCTCTCAGTATTTTTTACCGAACCTGTAAGTGGGTTTAGCGAGTCTGATTTGACTGTATCCGGTGCGCGCGTCGAAGGTTTTACCAGCGGTGTAAATCTGAACGAATTCACCAGCCACTATAGTTTGATACTTCGGCCAATCGCCGCGGGCGGCGGTAACATTACCGTAGACATTGCAAGCAATGTTGCTGAGGACACCGCGGGCAATGGAAATACAGCCGCGGCTCAATTTGCGGTTTTCTTTGATGGCATGCCTTCATTGACAATTAGCAATAAAGGGTTCGCAAATGCAGCTTTTACAGCTACTTTCAATTTTTCTGAACCGGTTAGAGGCTTTGACATTAGCGATATTGTGTTGACGAACGGTACGGCTTCGAACTTTATTAGAGTAAGTGAATCGGCTTATATAGCTACGATTTCGCCAACCGTCCTTTTAAAGCCGGTCACGATCGAAGTGCCTATGGACGCGGCGAATGATGCCGATGGCATCGGGAATTTGGCGGCAAGACGCAAGGTGCTCGGTGCATTTCCTGTTGGCATCATTCTGCAAATATTTGATGACTAGGGTTAAGCCGCTATGGAAAACCAATTAGTCTAATCGTTAAGGTGAATGATCTTAGTGAAGGTGCCATTCGCGTTTTTATTGGTTACTCCCTCAATCTTGAGGTTGGTTAATATGGTGTCATACTCTAGGTTCCATTCGCCATTTGATTTGAACCAACCGCTCAGGTCTCTATTGGTCACCGAGCCTATGGGGTAATGCGATGTTTCTCGATTCCCAATCAACGTGACTTTAGTGAGCACGGGTTCGTCCTCACCGACATCACGAGGGATAGTCACAGTCAAGCTGTCTATGTAACTTTCGGTTTGTGCTACGCTTTTTTGGCATACGAAGTCTGGCAGGAATGGTACTGGGTTATTGGTGTTTTGTTCGGATAGCCAAGTTTCAATCTTAAGGTTCATGTGCAATGGAACATTCACGTTGCCGCTTTTGTTTTGTACCTGAAAGGTATTGCCATCCGAGGCGCTGTCAGAGAAAAAGCTACCGTTAACTCGGCCACCCAGACCTTCAAAGCTAACCCTGATATTAAATTTACATTGTTGGTCGGCTCGGTTATAGCGGTATTTGAGTTCATAAAATACATTCCTAAATACCACGCTTTGCTCGGTGCAATCATTTTCGGCCCTCGGTCCAGAGTTACCAATATACAAGTTATTGGCAAAGTTACCGTCATTGTCAATGTCTTCTAACTGGTCCCACGCGTGCTCTCGGCATTCTTTTTTTGACCAAAAGTAAGCAGGTATGAACTCATCAACCTTAGAACATTCTCCGGCAAAGTCTGAATCGAGATTCAGGAGCGACCAGCGACCAGTGGCGCAGTAGGGTAGGCTATCTTGCTTGGATGGGTTGCCCCCATAGGTTTCATGATGGTCTATTCTAGAAAAAACGGGCGTGGCTGGAAGCCCAGTGCCGGTGTCTTTGATTCGCCCGGCATGAAGCCAGCTCGGTGGTATGGCAAGTCCACTGGTGCCAATGCCTTTGTAGTCGTAAACCTCATCATTTTGCCAGGTGATGCCGGACAGGTTGTTGCTCAATTTCGTTATGAAGCCAGCTGGGCCCAAGCGCCCTCTGGGTGAAAATGATAAAGAGATTCTTTCGGCGGTTCTCCGAGGTTGCCCAAAGGCATAGAAATAAAATGGCTCGAATCCCTCTTTATCGAGCACGTCTTCCGCTGCCAGAGATACAATGTGTGAGCCTTTGCTGTGGCCATAAATCCGTACGTTTTTAACTGAAGGGAATTCTTCTTTGATCGCTTGTACCACATTGCTTACGGCTTGGTGGCCGTGAATAACGCTGTCGTCGTATCGCAGGTGGTCGCCGGCACCGTCTTCATAGTTAATTGATATAGCGCTTCGATTATCGTCGTCTTCAACCAATTCTCTGAATTGCACCCAATTGCCATTTTCTTGATTCGTGCCTGGCGTAAAGATATCGATATTGCTAGTGCAGCCGCTTCTCAATACGGAGCGAAGGCGCTGCCTCATGCATTGCACCGATGCACTTTGGTTTGACGAAAAACAGGTTGGGTTACCGGACAGATCTGCTCTGCCAAAGTTTATGATGCTGACACCAGCTTGCTCGCAGATCGCTGGCTCGGGTTCTTTGTCTAGTAAAAGTTGGTTTATTGCTGGTAACCAATTCCGTTGGTTATTTGCGGTGGCGATGTGAGGAGAGCAGATACCGAGAAATAGACTCGTGACGAGTGCCAGAATTATACCGCTTCTAGATAAAGATTCGCTAAAATGTCGATTTATTGTACTCATGATTTTACCTAGGTTCCATTTAAGGGAACTATTTAAGTTTTTTTTAATAAAGACCCTGTAAATAGTACTTCCAACTTAGCTTTTGTCAAGTTGGGTGGCCTGATTTTGCTCCAAAGAGAGTCACTGTAGTGGCTGACTACGCTGAAAGTAATTCAATGACTCACACAATAAAGGCCAAACGACAAACAACGTGTTGGGCGTGGGATTTCCGCTGATGGTGGAAAGTGGAAAGCGCCATCAATGTGAAGTGCAACGCATATCGGAGCTCATCTCTGGGCAGGAAGAGGCTCAGTTTAAGGACACTATATTGTTGTTGGCGTATGCCATGATCAATTGAGAATCGCCATTTTTGATTTGGCAGTCTGGAACGTGAAAATGCCACTTTTATGGTGGCATGCCGAAGTTAGAAGATTGATGTATGGCAGTAGTTCGCTAAGAACTGAACGGGATCGAAACAGAGTAAAGCAAGAATGCAGCAATAGCACCATTTGTGGGAAAACTAGTCGCGAGTGGTGATTTGTCTATCTGGTCGCTGGTGCTGAGATGTGGTTACTTATGCGTGATTAATGGATGTATCCATTGGCAGGTAACAATTCCAAGAAGTCCTCATCGGCAAGTTCGATTTTTCCGTTTCGGAAATGGTTTGAGTCGTAGTGATTTTGGGTCGACGTTGACTGATCATCAAACCTTTGAATTACCAATGCTTCGTGGTCTATATTTGACTGAAGAGTTTTTAGGAGGGAGCCAAGCCAAGTAAATACGGGCAAGCCATAGTTAGATTTCCTGAGCAAAGTATTTACTCTTTTTAATTTATTTTGGCTTAACAGTCGTTTCATAGCTGTTCTCCGCGCAATTAATACGCGCGTTTTAATATTTTTTGCTTCGGTTACTATAATAGAAACGCTGAATCAGAAAACCATTACAAGAATTTTTATAGCTTTTATTTCTAAGCTAATAAAGCGTTTGACATTATTTTGAACCCACCATGCAGTCAATCGATGACTTTTGAGAACCTGAAATTGCTCATATATCCGGGCATTGATGGCTGGGTACGCGTTCACCGGCATTGGAAATTACGATGTATTGAATTGCGGAAGCGTTGCTTTGGAATACAAAGCTATTTAGACGGTCGCTATTCTAAGTTTTACCTTGCACGGTGACGAAATCAGATAACTCATCAATGCTTTCTTTGCCTTGAATATGTCGAATAATTCGATATTGCATGCCCCAAGGGGAGCCATATATCAACGCATTTTCGATTAGATTCTGATGATCGATTTCACTCGCGGTGGTCAGTATCTCGCCAAAAATTCTTTCAAAGTTTTCGCTGTGACGCTGCCTAATTTCGGTACCAACAAATATATCCCTGATCTTTTCTGGGCTTTCTCTATGGCTTGTGGCCAGTGAAATCATTTTACGCACGAATAGCGTGGAGTCGCTATTGACTGATTGCGAGCGCATTTCTGCATATTGTTCGTCGCTTACTTCGTTTGTGCCGGTTGGCCCAACAACCGAGATATAGTGAAACCCGGCTATTGATGCGAGCTGCCCTTGCACTAGCTCTAATAGTTTGAAGAAGCCGTCACGCCGTGATTGCAGCTCTTGACGTCTAATACTTTGTTCTTGAGCTTGCATTGTCCTGGTGTTGGCTGAGATTTCAGATTGCTGCATGAAATGACCAATCACTAGCCATAAAAAAGCCAGTGGAGCAAAAGCGCCTTCTAGAAAACTGCCAATTTCGCCCACCGGTAGCTCGGTGAAGTTGCCAAAGCCGACCTTGGCAAACAGGTAGGTGACACCGGCTAGCAACCAAAGTGACGTTAACACGGTTCCGAATACGACCCGCCAGTCTAATTTGGCTCTTGGCTTTTGTGGTTTATCAATCATGTTGAGGTGCAAAGGCTATTTGTACTCTAGGCATCTTACTTTTTTATAAGCGATTAAAAAATACAGAGAAACTAGAAAGTTGGATTTGTTCGGCTCAGGTAATTCTAGCAACACTTTGCTGTATTTAAGTTCTGGTTCCATAAACCCCACTTTTTCGGTTGGCTAAGGCGATGAAAATGATGTTGAAAATAGTCCGCTAGATGCTACCCCTAATTGTCCAGCTAGAGATCAACCAGGCGTGGCTCGTGGTCAAGATGTTTGTGAGATATGGCGCCTATGAGTGAGCAGAAGAAACCACTTTTTTTGTGATTCCTGTGCCTGGCGGTTGGGTTGTTATTGTTGACCTTTAATTCACTAGTTGGATGATATAAAGATCAGTAAGGTCTGGTATTATTGTCAGTGTGACGTTGTCTGGATAAACTTGTTTCTGACACTGTTTTCGCCGGCCCGATTCTAGTCAGAGAATGCAAGACATCTAACGTAAGGAGCATGTATGAGTAAGCTAGAGAAGATCATTTATATTGACGACCAATTGGATATCCGTTTAATGGCTGAGTACGCACTCACGTATATTGGAGATTACGATGTGTTGATGTGCGAAAGCGGTGTAGAGGCGCTTGAAAAAATTACAGACTACGCGCCCGATTTGATACTCATTGATCTTCTGATGCCTGAGTTAGACGGCCCTGCGACAATATCTGAAATTCGAAAAATGCCGTCGTTCAAAAACACCCCTGCAATTTTCATAACGGCAAAAATCGTGCCGCCAGAAATTTCCGAACTAATGTCACAAGATGAAGCCGTTATCGCTCTAATTCATAAGCCGTTTGATCCTGAAGAAATTAGCAATATAGTTCAATCGTTCTGGGATGCTCGTATTGGTTAGTCTTCGGTCTCAAACCATGAGTGTGAGAGAAAGTTTGTTCATAAAGTGTTGAGCCAGGTTGCTTACAAGGAATGTTGCTGACAAGAAATGTTAATGCCAAGGAAAAATAGGCAATCTGATGTTGCAAAACGATAAGAAAAGGTCGAAGAGTGATCATTGTTTCATAGCTGTTTTTATGAAAAATATAATGTTGCTCGACCAGCTCAGTAGTGTGATTAATCGTTACTAGCAAGCTGAATTTTGTCTCGATAATTTTCGTTCTCCAGAAGTTTTTAACAAGTTTTTTGTCTAATTTTTTATTTTAAGTTGTTGAAATAAAATAAATATTCTTTTCAGTTATACCTTTTCTAAATTTAAGTCACTTCAAACTCGGTGTTGGTGGGTCTAACCTAACTAGTGTGTTTAGCGGGGCTGTTTTTTGAAAAAGCATCTTAGTTAAATGCAACCAAGTAGGCTTACCTTCGCTACTGCGTAATTGAAGCCTTTTTAATGATTTTAAGTTAGGAGTAATTCCATGTCGTATCTTCGGATTTTAGCTTTGCCCGTTTTATTTGCTTCTTCCTTTGTCGCCAATGCCGGTGACAGCCAAGCTACTCTAAGTCACTGCGCAAAGGCTGCGTTGGGTGAACGAGTATCAGAACAAACAATCGTGTCGTTTGACGAAAAATTATCTCATGTGTCTGTTGCTCGTAAATCATTTTCAATGGCGAACCAACTGGTTTCTATTGATCTTGCAGACAGCAAGGGTAATCCTTTAGGTGTGGCTAAGTGTGCTTACAGCCCTCAAGGTAGAATTATATCCGCCACTCTCACACCTCAAGTTCTTGAGGTTGCTGGTATCTAGCGTGCTGGATTTTGTAATCAGAATTTAGTTAAAAGGCATCAGTTTATGTTCGTTAACTGATGCCTTTAACAAAAAGCTGATCGAGTTTTAGGCAGCGTTGTCTGAGTGACCTATAAAGCTTTGAGTTAAGCTTAAGCTGTAATCAAGGGAATGAGTTGCGGTCGACAATTGGATAGTAAGCAATAAAGCCCTTTGTTCATATTACAACCATCCTCTGTGATTCATCAAATAGCCGTTACGCGGGTGGCATAGATGCAGGATGCATCTCCAGCGGCTTTTCCAAAAAAATACTAAATGCCCGCTAGGTCTTAGCAGAAAATAGACTTCGCGCCGAAAGCATGATCAGTGCCCAAGATAGTATGCGTCGGAGTCAATACAAAGCGAAACCAAACCAAACGCGCCACCAGTGATGCCTGATGGTGATGTTTTATTGTTCATAAACTGCCTCCGCGATAAGATACTGACAATCTGAATGGGGTAAATGATCTACTGCTCTATCAATGGTTTAAATATCGAATAGTGTAAATATCAAAAATTAGGGTAGAGTAGTTCAATAGGGTAAACTTTCTGCTGACGCCAAATGTGAGAATATGGCCGTCAGAATCGAGTTCTCTAATCAAATAAAATTAAATCTAGGGCATAACAATTATTAAAACGCTCGCTCTTCAACTCGTCAGCCTTAGCTCTTTACTATGGGTGATGGCAAATTTACTCATCGGACTTTGCGTGCTTGTTCCGGTGGCCGTCATCAATTTTTTGTTGCCGTTCTCTGTTGTATCCAGAGCTTGCTTTTTTGTGGTGAAGCACCTGTATCGGTGGTGTGTTTGCGTTGATAGCTTTTGGATGCAGACAGTCGTCGGCATTGAGTTAGAAATAATCGGCGAGCCAAACTCGCATGCGGCGCCAATTGTTATTTGCAATCATCAGTCTTGGTTTGATATTCCGTTGATTCAAGATGTGATCTCACGCCGTGGCCCAACCTTAAAATTTTTAGTTAAACAAGAATTGATCTGGGTGCCGATCATTGGCTGGATCTGCCTGGTTTTGAATTTCCCTCGTCTAAATCGCAACAAGCAAAGTGGAGATCGTAAAGCGGATTTCTCGATTATCGAAAAAACAACCAAGGCGCACGGCAAGCAAGGTGCTTTGCTTATTTTCCCTGAAGGTACCCGTTTTACTCAGGAAAAGCATCAGCGCCAGCAGTCGCCTTATAAGCACTTGCTTAAACCCAAGGCTGGGGGGTTGCGAGTAATTAAAAACAATACTGACCTTGCAACACCGCTGATTGATATCACGATTGACTACGGTGCAACGAAGCCAAATATTTGGCAGTGTTTGCACGGTAATCCACGCAAGATTCGCATTACCATCGAGCACTTCACGTTAGCCGAACTCGATAATATCGAAGACTGGATAAACCGTCGTTGGCATGAAAAGGATGCGATTTTAAACAAAAAAATGTAGTCGTTTAGAGGCTCTGACTGTATGAATCGTGGCTATCAAGCGAGTTTAAAGTTGATGTTGTGCGCTGAGAGGCCAATGAATCATCGAAGAGCGGCTTGGCGTTAACCAGGTCAATGCTGACTAGTGTTGAGTATTGGTTATTCGGCCCTTCAATTGTTCTCGATAGCGTCGTGACACAGGCAGAGTTTTTCCGGTGCTTAATACGGCGTTGATAGTTCCGCCGTCGAGCGTCTCCATCGAATAAACCCTGTCAAGATTAACGCCGTAGGAACGGTGTATGCGGCATATACCTTGGTCTTTCAGTTTTGCTATCAAAGACGCCATGGTGTCTCGAGTGGGGTATATTCGATCTCCAACATAAAGGTTAATATAATTTCCAGAACTTTCTAGCCAGTCGATTTTATCAACTTTTACAATAAATTCCTTACCTAGCTTCTTTACTAGAATACGATCACAGACGATGGGTTTAGCCTCGTCATAGTCAATTAAGCTTGCCTCGCCTGCCAATCGGCTGACGATGAATTTATAGCCCTGTATGGCGACGATCACCAAAATGAAGGTGAGAAGGTCTTTGCGGTATTCATAAATAAAACCAAACCCGATTGCCCCAAATCGGTAGTCGCTGCCGGCAGCCCAATAAACCAACTCTCTGATGGCAACCATCGCCGTTACGTGACATACGCTAAATACAATTGACCCCAATGCTAAAGACAATGCCGTGCGTACCGGGTTATCCCATGAGATAAACATTGATTGAAGAAACTTATTCACGGCCGGTATTAGAAGCAACAACACAACCGCGCTGCTGAACTCCCAGACAAAGGGTTCCCAAATTGCAAAAGACAGTTCGCCTGACCGATTTGCCATTTCTTCCATGATGTGGGAGGTGGCAAGCGTAAGTGCGTTAATCGTTAAAAACAGTATGAGTGCGCCGGCGGTGTAGAGTGACTGGTGCTTTTGAAAGTGCTTTAGTTTTTCCATAATGAAGCTAAGTTGTCTACGTTCTCAATGTTCTGGCCCGATTTTGAATCAATGTTTATCCCTCAGGCCTGTCATTTAGCCCTAAATACGGTGAGTTTATCACTTTGTGCAATTTAACTACTTTCGATTGGTTAGGATATTTCGGAGTAGGGTAACAGCTAAAGTGAGAACGGAAAAATGAGTGACCTTTTTAATGCACCTTCAGAGCGCCGACATGAAATAGACTGGCTTAGGTCTTTGGCGTTTATTCTATTGATTTTCTATCACATTGGAATGTTTTATGTGGCCGACTGGGGTTGGCATGTTAAGAGTGAGTACCAAAGTACCTTTCTGCAATCAATTATGCTGATGGTTAATCCTTGGCGCATGCCTTTGATATTTTTTCTGTCGGGGTTTGCTCTGTATTTGATTGAGCCGAAAATAGGTGCGCTTAAGCTGATTCAGATTAGGTTTGTGAGAATCTTCATTCCTCTGGTGTTCGCAATGTACACCATATTAATTCCTCAGCCTTTCTTTGAGGCAGTACAAAACCACGGGTATACAGGAAATATTTGGCAGTTTACGTTGGTCTATATTAACCCCAACACTCAATTACTAGAACAGATGCAGCACGGGCCCGCAGGCCTACTAACCTGGAATCATCTTTGGTATTTGGTCTACTTATGGGTTTATACATTTTTGTACTTACTGGTTCGGCCCATTTTGCCAATGGTAAGCGTGTTGATGGAAAAGAGCATGCCAGCGTTATGTTGGCTGCTGATCTTGATTGTTGCCCTGACAGTGATAGAGACCTATTTAGAGCCAATCTTTCCAGTGAGCAATGCCTTGGTCGATGATTGGTATAATCATGCGCGCTATTTTTTGGTCTTTTTGGTTGGCAATATAATCGCTAGATCTAAATCCGTTTATCGCAAAATTGTGGATAACTGTTGGGCTTGGGTGAGTGCAGTACTGCCGCTTTATGGGTTGTCTATGGTGCTGAAAAAGACCAGCGTATTTGAGATAAACACAGCGTTTGAAGCCGCACTCGCTACTTTTTGTTTTGTTTCCAATGCCTTAGTTTGGTTGTTCGCAGCCGTCGCCTTGTCGGGTAGATTTTTGACGCATAAAAACAAGGTTCTTGCGTACTTAAATCAAGCGGTGCTGCCTTGGTATATCTTGCATCAAAGTGTGATTATTGTGGTGGCGATGGCACTGGCGCCTCAACAACTGGGTGGGTTTGTTGAGCCGATATTAGTTATATTCGGCACACTCGCTGCCTGCGCAACTCTGTACGAAGGCATTAAACGTTGGAACCCGACGAGATTTTTGTTCGGCATGAAGCTGATTCGAGATTAAGTTTGGCTCTCAGGGAGAGTGCTATTTGCCACTTTCAGGTTAGATTGACTTTGGTTCGAACTATATTTTCGTATCTTCATGCTCTAATGAGAGATACGCGTCCTTGCGTATCTTGCCCCCACTAAACTAGATTAATCAGCAAACTTTGCACCAGCGCTGATAAGTAAAAAGGTCACTGCACGGCCGTTGGCCACCTTCACCAAAGCCTACGCACATCGTCACTGTGGCCAGCATGTTGTTGCTGTCCGTTACTATCGTGTTCAATGGCTCGCCTTGAGACTACTTATTGTTATCTCCGGTCTCGTTTCATTGAACTTAAATTTAATCAGGTGAAAAATACAGTGCTCAAGAGCAAGTTGAGACGTTTGTGAAGCATATTGAGACGTTTGTGAACTTTTAAGGCTGCTTTTTTGTCGTTACCCATCAATAAATGAGAATGCTCGACAGCACTCGCACTGTAGTAACGTTTGAAAAATGCTCAATGCTTTAAAATTTCAGCTTGGCGTATCGATAGCTTTAACTGCTGTGTTTTTGACGATAAAAACCGTAAGAATCAATTGATCCTGTCAAAACCTCATTATTGGATTCTTAATAGGTAGCAAATTAGGGCGTATTTCCATCTCCATCGCGCACCAGTCGTTTTTTCAAATTGATGTTATTTCCCGGATTTCTCTAGTCTTTGGTTTAGCTCTTCTAAACCAAAGTTTAATGCCCTTCTTCGAGCGACATTGATAAACTTAACTCAGCCTGCTTTGTCACTTCTAATCAAACTATTTTTAAGTGAGAGGTCGTCAGGCTAATTGACACTAATAAGACTACTGGCGAAATTAAAATGTAGAAGCCAATATAATGGTTCTGCCGAAATGCAGCGTCGCTAAAACTGTTTTTTGTATGATCCGTTTTTGATATGGTCATGCTCAATTCTTGCAAAAAGCTAAAAAGATAAGATTAAAGTATAGGGTTAAAAGATGGGTGTTTTTTCTTACGTAATTCGTTGGGTTTTCAGTAGTCTCATTTTTGTATCGTCACTCGCTAGCTTTGCTGACGCTTATGCTGATTCGGTTATCTTTGAAGTGTCGATTAACCGGGCTTCGACGCGCAGTGACCCCGATTTATCTTGTGTCGGCCTTAACGATAACCCTGCTAGTGCTCGAATAACGGTTTATCATCTCGATAGTGATAATAATGTTCTTTTTACACGAACCGGCACTGGGTCATCACGCACACAAACCTGCGACAACAGTCAGGGCGTCACCCGAGTACTATTTCAAGACAGTATCCCTTTAGCTGTGGATGTGGATGTTAGTGATCCAAGGGTAGCTTCATACGTAATTGGAGCCTCATGTCTATCAAGTGAGTGTGCTGATACTGCAAGCCGAGTAAGCTCATCTTCAGTAGAAGTTTTTACGGTATTTGGTGGCACTGCGAGAGCCACTACTCTAGAGGATGTCGGGGTTGCCTTTACAAATAATACTGGATCGCCGGGCTTTCCTAGAGAGCAAATGGAATTTTTAGCATCGGAGCCTGACAGTCGATTTAATACTATAAACATCCCGTCGGGGGGCAACCATTTTCTATCGGTAAGCTTGCCTGATGGTGACGTCGCGCAGAGTGACATTGCCGCTATTGTCAGGGTTGACGCGTTTCAAGCAACCTCAAATGGTGGTTTGGGTGAGCAATTGAGTGGTGGTGGGGTTAATGGCACGACGGTTATTATCAAGCAAGGGCAAACTCAGGCAACCGTTCCAGTTCTAACTACTCTTCCTAGTTCGAGCAATAATGTCTTGTACGTCTATTCTGCGAGGTGCTTTTTTGATATTGGCTGTACCGTTAATGATAATCCATCGGGTATCTATACATTAGATACTCTTTATGGGGATGAAAATGCGGAGGTGCCGAATACTCTGCAAATCGAGCAGGCAACTCATTATGCAGGTCAAAGTTCCATTGGTACACCGATAGTTCTTAATGAAGCTCCCTTCGCTTCAGGTGAGATAATTCTACCAAATGATTTCGTTGCCCTAGAAAACGCCACTCTTGAAGTTGTTTTGGAAGCGCGTCTTGAAGGAGGCACAACAAAATCATCGCACCGTACCACGGTAGAGCTTCTACAAGGCAATAGATCTGTTCCGTACTTAATTCGTACAGACACTCAAAACGTCGCTGATTACCAACTTAGGGTCAGTTGCGCGCCTGAAGACGAGACAGGTTGTCAGCAAGGAAGCACTAGTCTTGACAGCACGGTACACATGGTTTCTCGTAATGGTGTTATTACATCGTCATTGCTCGAAAGTGATTTAGGTGACGACGTTGATATTGTTCTGAAATCTAATAATGGTGGGCAAATATTGTTTGGCGACTTTGCTTTGCAGGCCGGGCAAATTGAGGCTGACAATACCGAGTTTGGATTGCAACTTTTGGTGTTCGATGGCAATGACCAGTTGATTGAAACAGTTTCTGAGGTATCTTTTACGGCGAATATGGGTGATTTAGATGCGGCCACATCGTTAGAATTCGCCATCGGCGTGCCAGGAGATTTACCAGAGGCGGCATATTTTATTATTGGCTTAGATTGTATGTCGTCGTTTGGGCAGTGTGGTGGTGGCGGTGCTTCTGAGACAGAAGTGTTTTATTCCGATTCTGGGCCTGTCAACAATATAAGCGCTGCATCGCAAATTTCATTTGACGGTATCGCTAACCCTTATAATTTGCGCACCTTTGTTGACCCTAGTGTCATAAAAAACTTGCAAGCCCAAGCGAATAACGAGTTAGCACGAATAGAATTATCATGGAGCGGTGGGCTCTATACAGACAATTTTGTTGTTGAACGTCGATTATCTTCGGATCCTGATGTGCCTTTTTCTGAACTGTCAACCATTACAGCAACTAGCTTTAACGACACCACGGCCTTGAACGCCACGGAGTACGAATATCGTATTACCGCCTGTAATGCATTTTCGTGCAGCGAAGGGCAAAGCACTGTTTTTCAAGAGGTTGTTGGTGCGGATGATGATGGCGATGGAGTGTTAAACCCGGTTGATAATTGCCCAGCAACCTTCAATCCTGATCAAGCGAACTCAGACAGCGATGCGTTTGGCGACGCCTGCGACAGTGATGATGATAACGACACGGTGGCTGACGGCGCCGATAACTGTCCACTGATCGCGAATACCGCGCAAACAAATTCAGATACCGATGCGTTTGGTGACGCCTGCGACAGTGACGATGATAACGATACGGTGGCCGACGGCGCCGATAACTGTCCACTGATTGCGAATACCGCGCAAA
>CAZEXS010000016.1:0-46826 GCA_964516915.1 uncultured Gammaproteobacteria bacterium | reverse complement strand
TGGCCGACGATGCTGATAATTGTCCGTTGATCGCGAATACCGCGCAAACAAACTCAGACACCGATGCGCTTGGTGACGCCTGCGACAGTGACGACGACAATGATACGGTGGCCGATGCTGATGACAACTGCCCTCTAAATGCGAACACAGATCAAGCCGATGATGATGGTGATAATATCGGTAACGTATGTGATACCACCGACGTGGATCAATTTGGCGGCACAGTCAATTTACCAGAAGGTTTGATCGCTGGTAGCGATATAGAAATCACCATTGCGATACAGGTAGCTGAGCCGTTTGCTAATCTTATAGAGGTTGTTGACGAAAGTTTTACTAGCGTTACCATAGCGGCGCAAACATCGTCGGCGAATTTTGATCTTAACCTCCCGACCACGGCTCCCAGTTCATTCGGGCATTATCAGATTCGTTATGGTTGTAATGCGAATACGGCTGCCAATTGCGAGCAAATTTTGGATGGCATTCTGGTTAGCGCTAACGATGTCACTAGCCCGACATTTAGCCCATTTGAAGCCAGAGTTTCCGCAACACGCTTAACCGAGCTAGTAAATTCCGTTAATAATTTGGTGCTTGTTAAAGGTCAGTTTAGCGCGCTTAATGTCAGCGCTGCTGATGCGACCACCAGTGAACCAATAGTTGCAGATATAACGGTTATCTTTACGGATACCGACGTCGAACAAACAAAAACAGTAACCATTCAGTCGGGTGAGAACATGGCTTCGGCCGATTTCTTGTTCCCACCAATTGACTTATTTGATGGCAATCGCATCAATGTGTTTACCAATTGTCAGAGTGGGTGCGGCAATTTCACTGAGTCGAGAGTGTCCTATCAAGAAGTTCGTAATGGTTCTACTTCTGCGGCCGCGAGTTTGGTCCCATTTATAGGCCCTCGATTCACGCCCGATTTCGATCCGAGTTTCCCTGAGCTTCCCTTTATATTTTATCGCGAAAGCCTGATCGATGGAGTAACGCTACCGTTAGTGCCGACGGTGAGTGTGCTTGGTGATTTCATACTTCCGAGCCCGGCGGGAAACAGCTCAATTCCAATTATTTTTGAAGTAAATGTTGATGGTTTTGACCAGAGCGGAAGCCAAGTACTTGGGGCGCGAGCTGATAGTGAAGTGCTAGTAGCAGGTCAAGAAGCCGTTGCTTTTGAGTTAGAAGTGCCAAGAATAAATGGGGTTACTTATCGTGTTAGCTATGGCTGCGCAGGGCTCGGGTTCGCGGACATCTTTTGTGCAGATTACGTGACCAAGCATTTGTACACCACAACCGGGCCAACCACATTTGATAGTCGACAAGAGAGTATCTCCGATGGGCAGCTAAGCGCAATTACCCAATTGCCTATTCTTGCCGGCGAGCAATTCATGTTCAACATTGGTTTAGAAACAGGTGTAGCGGAAGCTAGGATAAATGGAACGGTCTTCGTAGAGGCCGTTTCAAATGAAGGAGAGTTGGGCGGTGGTTCCAACCCCACGTTTCAAAATTTCGAATTTACAATTGAGCAAGGTGAGTCGTTTGCAGCGTCTATTAGAACTCAACCTGGCATTCCTCCTGTTGATGAAGCAGGAGACGGGTACTTGATTTCGGTTCAATATTGCTTATTGTTTGATTGTCTAAGTACGCAATACTATACGCCAAATGGGACTGTGTTTTCACCCTCAGAAGGGTTTGTAAGCGAGCAAGAGTTTGAAGCGTTTCAAACAGAGCAAATACTGATACGTGCTGAGAATCAGATAAGTGGTACGATTAGTCTGCCTAGTGATTCGAATGTTCAAGCTGGTGTGGCCGGCGAGGTGAAGTTGCTCGCCTTAAGCGACGTCGATAGCGAGGGCGAGGAGATTGGCCGCGCTAGTTGGTCTATAGATGCATCAACATCCAGTTCAACGAGCTACTCGTTGGTTTATGGGCCTCGTACTACAGGTTTTTACCGTTTAGAGTTCACTTGTAATGACAGTCAGGTTAGCGATTGTGCTGATCTTGCCCCGCTGACCTTTTATTCACTTCAAGGAGCTACGACTGAATTAGAACAGGCAAATGTTCCGTTTGATGAAATTCCCAGTTTGATAGATGTCGAGCTCCAATTAGTCGAACCCGATGAAAATGATGACGGAGATGATGATGGTGACGGAGTATTTAATGATGACGATAACTGCCCGATGATTGCCAATCCAGACCAAGCTGATGATGATGGTGATGGCGTTGGTAATGCATGTGAGCTTGGCAATAATTCAGTTGAAATCACCGTGAGGATTCCGTTTGACAGAGCTGATAGAGAAACTCTCGAGTTTGAGGTCGCCATCTTTCGTAGCTTAGATCAAAACACCAACAATGGTTGTGATCCTTGTGTCCCTATTGAGATGCCTTCGGGAACCAGTGAACTTACACTTACGCTGCAATCAAGCCCCTTGGCCGATCGACATATCGGTTATGGTATGCAGGTGTTTTGCGTTAACTGCGAGGAAGAGAATATTGGAAACCAACTCTTTCGGGCACAAATAGATGGCAGCTCTACACGGGGTTTTGAGATGACAATACTGCCTAGCTTGCCTGACAGTTTTACTTTCGAAGTAGGGTTGGATGATGATTTCGATGACCTTTTGAGTCAAAACGATAACTGCCCAATGATTCCTAATCCGGGCCAGCAAAACACCGACGGCGATGATTTCGGAGATATCTGCGATGAAGATGATGATAACGACTTGGTCGATGATGATATGGATAATTGTCCGTTGGTTATGAACGCTGACCAAATAGATACTGACAGAGACCGATTTGGCAATGCTTGTGATGATGATGACGACAATGACAGCATTTCGGACTCGCTGGATAATTGTCCGTTAGACCCTAATTTTGATCAAGCGGATAGCGACGGTAATGGCGTTGGGGATACGTGCGATAATCCATCCAGCGATCAGTCACTCGATGAGTTATGTTTCCCAGTCATTGTCGATAAGTCAGCGTCTGGCGCTGTGGTTTGTCTTTAGTGAGTCGAGCTAAATTTCTACGAGCTGGTTAAGTTGAAAATTATGAATTGATAGTTTTCAGCTACCAGCTCCGCCTTCGCACAAAGTGCCTGTGTTACGAAACAACAGCAATTTAGTAGCAAGATCCTTCTAGCCAGTGTGATGAAGATAAGTCAAAGAAACGTATCGCTGATTTAAGCGGATTCGAAATTCAGCGGAGTTGCTTTTTGAGGTTCTTTTGGAAGATATCCGCCCTGTACCTTGTTTTGCCTAATCTTAGCTCGTTGCTTTTGCCCTAGCGCACCTGATGAGTAGGTTGGGGCTTTTGTTGAATCAACGTCGTAACTCATGTTTTTGAAATGTTGATGGAATCGAGGGTCTTGAGTTTTGATATTGCGTGTTTGATAAGAAAATTCGGCTACTTTTTTTGGGCAAATTTGTTGGCTGAATCGAGCAAAGCCATCAAACGTAAATTGTTCTTCTACATGGCGATTGCTGACTTTAATCAGTTTATTCATCAGTTCGTGTAAAAACTCGGATTCATTAAATTCGAGACACAATAGGTCTAATTCTAGATCTCTAAACTCAGGGAAATGTGTGTGTGTATGAGTTTGCTTTACTCGCATTTCGATCACGCTTTTGCGTTGCCCAATCAGGATAATTTTATCTAAACTAAGGTTAAAAGACTTTAGCCTTAGTGATTCTAAAACGGCAATTACGCGTTGTTCAAAACTGATTTTCTTTGATTTGTCAAGTTGCGCTGACTCGGCCGTAAAAAAGGTTGGATTGCTTTTCATTAAAGGCAAATCCATATGCGTGTTAAACGGCGTGGTGCTGCGTTGGCCCGCCAGTGTCATGGACAGGTTTTCGCGCAGCTCGTGCTCGCGGGCCTTTTTGATTGCCAGTAGGGCAGTTTGTACCACTTCAGAAGTTGGTGTGGCTGGCTCAAGCAGCCAGCGTCGGCCATACACAATTTTATTTTCTGAGGCTTGCTGTGCGTTCTGTGGGTAGTTCTCACAACCAATAATGCCTACCTGAAGATATAGCACGCCGTTGATTTCGCCTGCGAATAAGAGGTAGTCATTCGCGAAATCGATTTTGTTCAATATGGCTTCAATATTGCGTACATTACGTTCAACGCTTAAAAACTGTTGAGGCACGATAGGCTTGCCTTGGCCCAAACGAATTTGAGGTGCAAAAGGCAAGGGCGTCTCACCATAAGGTGAGGTTCTGGCTCCCGACGCTGAATTAGTGATCAAACTGGTGATAGTGTGCATAATCGATGGTGATTCGTTAGTCATATCAATCAAAACGGATTCGCATATTATCACTCGCATGTGACAGTCACGAGAAAGAGCCCCTAGCTAGTGCATACGCAAAATTTTTATATATCTGATAAGACCGCCCGCGTCGGGTTTTTCATTCACTTTCGTTTAATGGACTTTAGTTGCGATGGATTTTAATTACCATGCAAGGGTTTAGCCGGGTAGTGAAAAGCGCCATAAGGCAAAACGAAAGTCCGTTTTTTTAATGCGCATGAGCTGTGCATTCTGTTTGGCTTTATTTGTTAGTCCAGCCGCGCCCTGTCATGAGGTAGGTCGCAAAACTCGCTAACCAATGTGAGCCTGAGTAGTGCTCGTCTGATACAGCGGCGACACCGACTTCAGCGTGACGTTTTGCTGAGGCTATCAGCGCCGCTTTGCGTGAGTCGTCTTTTGGCAGTGCGCGTGCGATATTAAACAGGTTCCACGCCCGCGATAAGTTAACGCCATCGAGGTGAACGAGCTTGCCGTCCGATGCATCCTTTACAATGCCTGGCGCTAACCAATCGTTTTCGTCCGTACTTGGTATTGATGGTAGAAACTTAGTGAGCCATTGAGCGAAGTCTTTGCTATTCATGATGCGTCGCATGAGGTCAGCCTCCATCAGGCAGGGCGATAAGAAGTCTTCGCCGCTTGGCTCATAAGATAATGGGCAGTTGATATCGTTTTGATGAAACGACATAGAGCGATCGATGATCAAGCGTTCCATTTCAGCGTCGTGGGCTTGTTGTGCCCAATCAAACATTAGCCCAAAGGCAAAAGCGCTTTGATTATGCGTGCCTAGGCGGATTGGGTAGGCTAATTTTGGCAGCCATTCTTTGAGGCTTTGAGCAATATCACGCTCAAGGGGTTCCAGCTTTTTTAGCCAATCTTGGGCTTGTGGTGTATTCCATTGCCGAAGTTCCGTAGTAAGTTGAAGGAACCAGGCTAAACCATAAGGGCGCTCCCAAGAGCCGCGCGCTGGGCGGGCAAAATTGGCGACTTCGCCAGCCAGCTTTTCTTCAGTGAAATTCTCGGATAGCTTTCTTATGGCCTCTTTTCGCCAAGCTGCATTCTTAGGGCTAACATGCAACAGCCTAACTAACAACCAATGGCCATGCACTGAGCTGTGCCAGTCGAAACATCCGTAAAAAGTGGGGAAGATATCTCGAGGTCGCCCGATCGCTTCGGCTGAATCAGTAGTGCGAGAAATTTTGTTCGGGAACTCTTTCTGTACGCAGGCCAAGGCGAGCGCAGAAAATCGGTCGGCGAGCTCTGGTGAGATACAGTCTGGGTAGTCTTGTGCTGATGCTTTAGATTCGGCAGTAATATACGTTGCTGAACCCATAAACACCGAGGTTAGTAAAAGGATCTTTAATAGAGTCATAAGGTAAAAACTTTTGAGGTTTACAAGGTCACGGTTTGATATTTACACGGCATCAACGACGCTGTTTTTTAACTTATTAAGTTTTGCAACTTCCGAAACGAGGGCAATCATTGATCAGTTGATTTTAGGGTTGGTGTTCGCTTGACCCATCAAATTCAATTGTGCTCAATATTTAGTGAGAAAAATATAGCATACAAAATTAGCAAGAATACGATAGAAAGTGATTTCCGTTACCCACCGTTTTTTGAGCGCTCTTTCGGTTTTTATATAAGCTTCAAGAGCCTTTAAGCTATCAATGCTGGCAATAATAGAAACGAATTCGTTATACTGTTTTCCGCTCGAATGGGGGAGTTGTAGAGGGCGTGCGCGAGCCAAAAATTTTGCCTCATGCCGTTAAGAGTTACTCTCGATACTCAGCGCCCAAATCTTAGAAATAGCTGACTATGTTGAATAAACAAGGTTTTATGAAATTACTTCGAACTGCATTATTGTTTTCGCTTTTTGTTGGCGTGGTTAAGGGTCATGGCGCACATGAGCCGCATGAATTAAAAGCCCAGAAGGTATTGGTGGCTCAGATAACTTCAATATTCAGTGAGTTCGAAGCGCAGAAGGTTGAGAGCAGCTTTGCGTCTTTTGTCGTAAATTCAGACGGCGAAAAATTGAATCTTCGGCTTTCGATAGAAGACGGTAGGCCTGGTCTTGATTGGGAATTGTTGGCCAAAAAAAATATTGCTGATGAAGAGGTCTTTTTGACCTTTGCAGAAGCCAAAGGTTTCACTGTGACGAAGAAAAGTGTCAATGGAATTGTTTATCTTCGAGCCGAAAATACACAGTTAAATAGTCAGTCTGATGTCGCTTCGCTGTGTGTGGGTCTTTTAATTCAACAATATGGTTTGTCGCCTAATTCTGAGGTTGATCTCCACGCAAAAAATGTAAGGCTGATTGGAAAACAGTTCTAGAGCCATTTTGCATGACCGCTGATACTTTTGTTGCACCGCGTTGTGACGCGCAAATAGAAATATTATACGCAGACCGACATCTATTGCTTATTAATAAGCCAAGTGGCTTGTTGAGCTTGTCAGGCAAAAATCCGCTGAATAAAGATTCGGTCTATGAGCGCATGTTGGCAGTTTGCCCGAACATCAAAATGATTCATCGTTTAGACTTTGGCACTTCAGGCATCATGCTGCTAGCGTTGAGCAAGAGCGTGAATGCGAACCTCACAAAGCAGTTTCAATTGCGGTCTGTTACAAAAACCTATACCGCCACCTTATATGGTCATCTGGATGATGATGAAGGTGTGATAGATGCGCCAATAGCTCGAGATGAGTTTCCTTATCAAAAAGTCTGCTCAGTAGATGGTAAATCAGCGCAAAGTCACTATCGAGTACTTAAGCGCCGCCAAGACCGGGTAAGCGGTGTTAAAACTTCGGAAGTTTTGTTTACGCCAAAGACCGGTCGCACTCATCAATTGCGTGTGCATAGCCAATTCATTGGCCATCCAATTATTGGCTGTGATTTATACAATGCAATTATCGATGGCGTCGACACTCAAACACTTTCTAAACGCTTAGAGTTGCATGCCAGCAGTTTGTCATTTACGCATCCGATAAACGGTGAAGAAATGAAAGTAGAGTGTTTGAGGTAATGTTGTTTGATTGATGTTTTATCTGCGCCACTCAAATTGATTTCAGCTAAAACACTCACTATTGAGTTTGAAAGGCGGCGCGGCAACTAGTCTCCATTTGGGCGCGGCATAAGTGCCGCAACCGCCTTTGCTTGACCTTTTGATCCCTATGGACTCGCTAAACGGGTATACACAGCCGTTGGTTCTGGTAGGTCATCTATAGTCGATTGAGCCGCCAGCATCTCATTAAGCGTCAGCGCGTTTCAAAAAAGTAAAAATATTTTGTAACCTTTTTCGTTCTCATGCGTTTTAATATTTGAACGGCAACAAAAATACACATGTAAGGGCCACACACTCGATGAAACATTTGTTTCGGACATTGGTAGATCAGCATCAACAGCGTATTTATTCGCAAGCACTTTATGTGTTAGCCGATAAGTCCGACGCTGAAGACGCTACGCAGGAGGCCTATGAACGCCTGTGGTCGGCCATGCACGATAAAGAGTTTGATAACGAGTCGGCTAAGGCTTGGCTGCTGCATGTAGTGCGAAATATCTGTATTGATAAGTTACGCCGTCGAAGGCCGGTTGCCGACGCCGAGCTGGATGAGTTTGAGAATGAAGGTTCATACAGTAAACCCGTTGCACAGCTAATGACCAAGCAGTTAAGCAGTTGGCTGAGTAAGGCGATCGAGCGCCTAAAAGAGCCTTATCGTTCGTTAATTATTTTGGCTGATTTGCAACAACGTTCGATTAAGGACGTAGCCAGGTCGCTTGATATGAATGAAAACCAAGCAAAGGTGTACATACATCGTGGTCGTAAACAATTGCGTGGTTATTTGCAGGGTACCGAATTATGAAACAGAGCGAAGAAGATTATCTAAACAAGCTATTCGCGTCATCATCAGACGTCACTGACGAGGTCGAAGTGGATCTGCCATTGGTAGACGTGCCGATCGATCTTAGTAGCAGACTGAATAGCATTGCCGATGGTGCGCCGCTGGAAGCCTCAAGCGCCAATTTAGTAGCCGCCAAATGGGGCGTTGCCAACAATTGGACGAAAGTAACCGGCCTTGCTGCCAGTCTGTTTGTGGCGGTATTGGGGTTTCAGTTTTACCAACAACATCAGACTTTCAAGCAATTGGAAAAGGCGCAGGCTGATTTGGCGACCGCCCTTGAGTACTTGGGTGAAGCAAATCGTATCGCACGGTCGCAAGTCATTGATTCATTCAATGGCAGCATGCAAAAGGCCGGTCTAGAGCCAGCCTATAAAATTGGGCGCAATGTGATGCAAGGCACAAAAGCGCCTAAGCTTGAACAACCTGAACAGTTACAACAAACGCAGCGCCAAAGTTTATAGGCCTGTGACACCCTTTAATTTAAGAGGATACTATGAAAAAATTTAAACATTTATTGATATTGTGCACAGTGACCTTACTGCTGAATACGCCAAGTTTTGCTCTGGAAAAAGGCCAAATAGATTTTGCTGACCTATCATCACATTACGGTGAACCAAAAGTCGAAGTCAACTTAAGCAGTAGCTTAATGAAGTTGGTTGGCAGCTTTGCCGGCGGTGAAGACCCTGAAGTAGGTCAGATATTGTCCAACCTAGAGTCCATCAAGGTGCGAGTATACAATCTTGAAGGCAAAGTAGACAAAGCCAACTCAACGGTTGATCGTGTCAGCAGTGAGTTGAGGGCCGACAACTGGGATACCTTGGTTACGGTAAATGACAACGAAGAGAATCAGAAAGTTCGAATATTCAGTAAATCGACCAGCAATGTAATAGACGGAGTGGTGGTGATGGTAGTGTCACCAGAGAAAGAAGGAGGCGAAGCGGTGTTTATTAATATCGTAGGCGAGATAGACCCGGATAAAATCAGCAAGGTGACCGAAACCTTAGACATCAACATTAACTAATAGGCGACCCGTCCAATGAGACCTTTAAAGATTGCGGTAATTGTCGTTTCTTCGCTATTGTTAGTAGGCGGCGCAGGCTACCTGTATGCGTCAAGTGGTATTAAGTCTAACGCAGGTTACGCTAGCCTTGTGAAACCAGTAGGTTCGGTTGATACTTTGCTATCGCTTAATGTCGGGCCCCGAGGGGTGCAGCCAGCTCGGTGGCTAATCGATAAGTTTGTGCAGGATTCAGCAGCCCCATCTGATGCAGCCGAGCGAATGCTTAAAACCGCATTGCAAGATTTGCAAGGCGTGCAACTTCATGTATATGAAGTTGGCGGTAATCAACCAGTGTTTGATAAAGCGATTGCGGATTCTGTCGCCAAACTCACGCAAAAAAGTTGGCAAATTCTAACCACCGTGCGCGATGAGGACGTGAAAATTGCCGTCTTGCATTTTGCCGATGGGCCGCACATCGCTGGTCTATCTATCATGGCCAGTACACCAGAGAAAGCCGTATTTCTAAACTTGGTTGGGCCCTTCGATTACGATGGTATTGCCGACAGTGCTCGCCAGTTTTAGAAGCCAATTTTAGTGGCTCACTTTAACGTTGAACCAATACGCCTTGGTTGCTGGTAATTTGAGGTTGACTTTTATATTTGGCGTGCTTTGTTAGAGCTTTTGCCATGGTTGTCAACGATGCCTAATGAGAGTAATAGAGGTTTTCTTATCTTCGATTTATAATGAGATTTATCTATTCTTCTAAGTCAAGGACTACGAAATGAAAAAACACCTTAAGCTCTTTCTAATGCTACTTATGATGAGTATTTCAACGGCATGTACTACAACGTCTACACTCAATCGAGGCTTGGTGCATGAAGAAAAAATCAAGGTCGTTAAGTTGAAGCAACTAGTTCAAAACATCAGCGTTGAGGTGTCGGATAGTTCCGTAAATGGAGCGCTTACTCCTCTGCAGGAAAAAATCAACGACATCGATTTCAACAAAGTGATGAAAAATGCACTGGTTCATAATTTATCTGATGGTAGAGCATTCAGTGAGAATGTGCTGATAGATTCCGATTTTGATCAGAGTATTAAAAAGCCCTTTCTTATTCCGGTATTGACACCTAGCATTGTCATTGCAGCAGATTTCAACCGATTAACTGTTTCATTAGATGCAGTCATCGCACAACGTACTGAAAGCCAGAAAGAGAATAGTTATATTAGTGTCTATACATCACTACAGACGTTGGACAGTGATGCTGTATCTAAAAGAAAAGACAACATGCAGTATTGGATGGATTACCCTGTGGTGTTGAAAGAAAAAATTGTCGACGGACTCTATAGTGTTGCTAAGCAATTTGCGGCTGATTTTAATGCGATGCAAGAGATTAACTAAAATATAGAGCTGGTTTCTACACTAAAAGGCGTTAAATTTTAACGCTGCATTCATAAAAATGCCTTTAGAAATACAACATCGCACACAGTATTGTGCGAAAATGATGGGGGTTAGCAAATAATTGTATTCTTGACTTCAAATGTATAAAAAGAACAACACCGTCGATTCTCTTTTAGTGACATTTATAGCGTTTCTACCAATTGTTGTTTATTGGGTTTTTCGAGAGTACTTTGCGGATCGAGGTCTATGGTTTTTTTACGATCATATCGAAGTTTTATATTACGTGTCTGGGATAGAAATAGCACTCGGTTTTTCGCCAACCAATGTTGATAACCCTGGGAGTTTGGCTCAACTGTCATCGGCCCTATTAATATACTTTCTTGGAGACGACCCATCGAAGTACAGCACTTTTATCTACGCTGCACATGCTTTGCTACTAGTTCTCAGTTTTATATCAACGCTAATATTAATTTACTATTTATCGTCAAATATAGACTGGAAGATTCGCGTTGCCTCGATATGGTGCTTTTTTAGCTTTTCTGTAAGCTTGACTTACCTTCGCGTTTTCGGTCCTGAACCATTTTATTATATTGTTGGTCTATTTGCCGTCTGTGCTCTGATATTTCTCTCATTCAATTATGAGCGCAAAGCGAACATTAGTTTCTTACTGTTCGGTGGCTCAATTGGTGCGCTCATCTCGGTAAAGTTCACGTTTTTAGCGTGGTTGCCTGGTCTTTATTTACTAGCTGTTCTCTCACCGCGAAAGCTGTTTTCTCTCCAGAGTATTCAGAACGTGTTTTTCGCTACTGTTGGCGTTTTCGCTGCGTTTCTTCTGATTACGTTTAAGGCTCGAGAATCATACTCGTATATGTTCGGTTGGATATTTAGAAATGTCGCGCGTGACGGGTCTTATGGCTCCGGGACAACATCTCTTCCTGATCTGAGTGACGCACTGTTAAATTGGCAGACTTTATTTTTTAGCAATAAAGTGTGGTTGTGCATCTTCGTATTTTTGATTGTGTCCGTGGCGGCACCCATTGTCCGGAATAGGCTGAAAAGCCATAAAGGCGAGATACTAGTATTAACTTTTATTCTAACGTCGGTGCTTTTCACAATGCTATTTGTAGTGCGCTCCTATCAACATCGGTACATGCTACCTATTGGACTTTGCGGTATTGCTTTAGTGCTTTTGCTGCCGCGAATAAACATAGGCGGAAAACTAAGTTGGTTGGTGCTTGTTGTTTTTTTTACTACATTGGTTAAGTCGATGTACAACGACTATAGTATTCATGTGAAAAGAGTGGCGAGTTCTAACGCGCTTTTAACCAATGTTGGGCATTTAATTTCTGATGATTCAAATAAACAAGGTATCGCTAATCCATTAATCGTGTATGGTTGGCGTATGCCCCACCCCGCGCTCTCTCTACGCCAGCATAGTGTTAAAGGGCCTAATTACATTTTAGATGTAGATCAACTCTATCCCAATGCTGGACACTATACGCCCTGGATTAACGGGAATACTTTTCGTTTGCCAAATACTAAAAAGCACTGGGACTATGCAATTCTCAGGCCTAACGATTTACAAACCATTAAAGGCATCAATTATAATTTAGTTGCCAGTATTGACGGCTACGAAATAATTCGTGCAGACAGATGACATGTAAGCATAACTCAGCGTCGAGGTTAGTTTTTAAGTCCACAGACTATATCTCTAATAAGCCGTACGATGTGATGGCCTGCGATATTTGCGGCGTGGCGTACACTGTCATTGATAACTCTCCTGTGAACAATGCAGATTATTATCCTGCTGATTACTATAGAGATGAATCACGATACCCGATTTTTATAGAGTGGGTGGCTAGCTACCTTGCTAGAAAACGAGCGGCTTTTCTTCCTTTGACAGGCGTCCGCGGACGTATGGTTGATATAGGTTGCGGCCAAGGTTGGTTTGTTAAACAGTTCGCTGATCAGGGGTGGGAGGCGCAAGGCGTAGAAGTCTCCGAAACGGCGGCTTATCATGCGAAAAAACACTTAGGTCTTGATATTTTGGTTGGTGAAGCCGCTACACAATCTTTACAAAAAGAACAGTTCGATATAGTTGGTCTTTGGCATGTCCTTGAACATGTTGAGGAGCCGCAGTCACTATTAAATGAAGTGTCTCGGCTTTTAAAACACGACGGAAAAGCGCTGATTGGCGTTCCTAATTTTGGTTCACCGGAGGCAAAAATCGGGAAAGATGGTTGGTTCCATCTCGATGTTCCAAGGCATCTGTTTCATTTTGATATTAATAGTTTATCTCTATTATTACGTGCAGCTAACCTCAAGGTCGTCAACAAAAGTTACTTTGTACCAGAGTATGACTTCTTTAGTTTCATTCAAACAACTCAAAATCGTTTAGGGTTGGATATGAATATGCTATACAAGACTCTTCGCAAAGGGAACTTGGGCACCGTAAAATCAAAACCAAGTTTACTTCAATGGCTTTCTTTAGTTATAACAACGCCATTATTAGCTGTAGTGTCGCTTTTGGTGGTGCCGATCGCTGTTCTTACTAAAAATGGCTCGAGCTTAATTCTAATTGTGGAAAAAGATGTTAAACGATAAAAAGATAGTTGTTGTTATGCCGGCTTATCATGCTGAGAAGACACTTCGAACAACCTATGATGCTCTCCCTCACGATATCGTTGACGAAGTTATACTCGTTGACGATTGCAGCTCAGACAATACGGCATCATTATCAGAGAGCCTTAATATTCATACAATAAGACACCATACAAACAAGGGGTATGGTGGCAATCAAAAAACTTGTTATGCAGAGGCTATTAAATTGGGAGCCGATGTCGTAGTAATGGTTCACCCAGATTACCAATATGAACCTCGACTCGTTACAGCTATGGCATCACTAATCACTTCGGGTGTTTATGATTGCTCAATCGGCTCTAGAATTTTAGGTAAAACTGCAATCTCTGGAGGCATGCCAGTGTATAAGTATATTGCCAATAGGTTTCTAACGTTGTTTCAAAATGTTCTGCTTAATGCCAAATTGTCGGAGTATCATACTGGGTATAGAGCTTTCAGTAAGGAAGTAATTCAAACGATCTTGTTAGAAAAAAATTCCGATGACTTTATATTCGATAATCAAATGTTGGCGCAAATTATCGATCGAAACTTTGCGATAGGGGAAGTGTCTTGCCCAACAAAATATTTTACCGATGCAAGTTCAATTAATTTGACGCGCTCGATTAAATACGGATTAGAAGTTTTGTTGGTCAGTATTCGTTTTCGGCTTCATAAGCTTGGACTTATAAATTATGCACTCTTAAAAACATAGAATGTGCCTGTCGCGGTCTCGCCTTATAATTATTTTTTTACTCAGCGTATTGATCGTATTGGGTATATTTAGTTCAGACTTTTTTTCCTTCTCAAACTTAAAAACAAAGTATCATGAAATTACACAGCTGTATCAGACTAACAGCTATTTGTATGGACTGATCTTTTTTGGCCTTCTATTGTTAGCATCTTCGATACCTACTCCTTTAGTTTCCATTTTGAGTATCGCTGCCGGAGCCATATACGGATTTCTTTTTGGCTTAGCTTTCGTGTCGATCGCTTGCTCTTTAGGTGCGACCGCCTCTGTGATTGGCTTTCGAACTATCTTTCCTCAAAATATAACGACCTTTAATGAGCCTAGATTAAATGAAATTCTTAGGCGAATTGATAGTTCACCATTTTTCTATGCTCTTTGTTTGAGACTTGTGCCTGGAATGCCATTTTTTATAGGCAATGCAGCATTGTCTATAACTCGAGTTGGCACAATAACCATACTATTAACGACTGTCATTGGGATGCTGCCAACCTTCGCATTGCTGACATTTTCTGGGAGTCAAATGTCGCAATTTAATTCGATTAACGACATCTTGAACTTCAATTTTTTTCTTACTATCGGGTTAATACTTTGTGCGCTCATAGCCTGTCGCGCTGTTGTTATAAAGTACACATCTTAAGGCTTTAGTTATAGATATGCCTAGTGAATATCAACTTATCGCCAATGAGTTAATTGAAATATATGATCGTGCAACCAACAATCGGTTATAACGATCATCAAAATCTAACGTTTACAATTGTCCTTTTTGTGGGGGTCGTAAATTAAATGATAGAGAAAACTTATATTTTAAGGAGACCCCAGTATGGAAGTGTATGCAGATTTAAATGATGACTCGGGTGTTTCATCCTATGAAATTGGTGCTACACATATTAAGGTATGGTTCAATCGAGACACGGCATCCTATGTATACAGCTACGATTCAGCCGGAAAATATCACGTCGAGCACATGAAAAAGTTAGCGATAAAGGGTTGTGGCTTAAATACTTATATAAATAATCACGTTAAGCGTGATTTCGAATAATTCTAATTTCCAATGATGCCTTTGAAGGAATGAGTTATTTGTTGCTAGTGTTTAAACTTGTCTAAGACGAAAAAGTTTTCAGGCATTCGCAATAATCCGATATGCTAAAGCTTGTGTTCCGCATTAATCACAGGGTTTGTTTTAGCTATGAAAGCATTATTCTTATTAGCGTTTGTCGCCTTCTCTAACATTACCTTCGCCGAAAAGGCCGGTATTACGGAAATTACCATTACCTCGGATGGCAGCCGTTTAGCGGGTTTGATATATCAAGCCTCTGGTGAGGGGCCTCACCCTACGGCGATAATATTGCACGGTTATCCCGGTAATGAACGCAACTTAGATGTGGCGCAGAGCTTGAGGGCACAGGGTTGGAATACGGTTTATTTTAACTACCGTGGCGCCTGGGGTAGCGAAGGCCAGTTTTCATTTAGAAATTCAGAGCAAGATGTTAATACGGTGATACGCTATTTTTCAAACACCGAAAACGCAAAGTCTCTAAGAGTTGACCCTAGTAAATTGAGCTTAGTTGGTCACAGTATGGGCGGGCATATGGCGATCGCCGGAATACTCGATAACCCCGTCATCAATTGCGCTGTTGCCTATGATGGAGCCAATGTAGGCTTATTGTTCGGCGATGAAGATAGTAATGAGCTATGGACAAATTACAGTGATAGTTTGTTTATGTTGAACGGTTGGTCTGGCGAAAAGGCCTATGCCGAAGTTAAGGAATACAATGAATCGCTCGACCTTAGAAACAGAGCCAGCAAACTCGGCAGTCGCTCGGTATTATTGATACCAGCCGATACCGATGTAATACCCATAGATCAACACATTCGCCCCTTGTTCGAAGCGCTTAAAGAAAACGAAGGCGCAACGGTGAAGTGGCAGTTAATCGACGACGATCATAGCTTTTCAAATTCACGTGACCGGTTAATTTCACACACTTACTCGTTTCTAGACGAGCATTGCACCCAGTGACGAATAACCGCGCTTTTTAAAACTTCCTTGTTTATCTTAGAACTGAACACTAGATTCAACTAATTTTTTATAACGGAGAACGATGCAATGCCTGTATATGCCCTTAATCTTTTTGATGTTTCTAATAAAGATGAATACCTTCAATACACTCGACGCTCATTAGGCGAAGTTCAATCGCATGGCGGTAAGTTGGTGTCACTGGGGAAATTTCGTGATGCGGTGCAGGGCGATGTTTCACCTAGGTCGGTACTGATTCTGGTTGAATGGGAGTCAATAGAAGCCTTCGAGAGCTATCGCAATGACCCTCAGCTGACCGATCTACATCCGCATCGAGAAAACGGCACTGCTAACTATGTTTGGCATCTTTTTGATAAGCTTGAAGACCTTCGACCAATATTTAAAGATTTGAGTTAAATTAGTTGTATTGAAAATTTGCTTTGAACGGTCTTGTTTAGAACCTCGAACTTGAAATCCTTGTTTAAAATCTGAGAGCTTAGGCAGCGAGCTTTGCTATCTATGATTTAACATAGCGATGAACACTTACACTTAAAGGGCATTAATATGACCATGCGTCAGTATTTTACAGTTTCGGCAACCATCATCACCTTAGCAATACTGGGTCTTTCGGTCACTTCAAAGGCTTGGTTATGGGCATTTGTGCTTGTCGGGCCGATTGTTTTATTGGGCGTCTACGATATGTTTCAAACCAAACATTCGATTCGTCGGCTGTATCCAATCTTCGGGCATTTTCGCTATTTGTTGGAATCTGTGCGCCCTGAAATTCAACAGTATTTTGTTGAATCGAATACCGATGGCACACCCATTTCAAGAGAGTATCGGTCGTTGGTGTATCAACGCGCTAAAGGCGCACGTGACACACGGCCGTTTGGCACTATTTTTGATGTCAACCGCTCTGGCTATGAGTGGGTGAATCATTCTTTACAACCCAAGCATCTAACGGATTTGCACCCGCGAATTAAATTTGGTGGGCCAGATTGCACTCGGCCGTATATGGCGTCTCCACTGAATGTTTCTGCGATGAGCTATGGCGCGCTAAGTAAGAATGCGATTATGGCCTTAAATAAGGGCGCCAAGTTAGGCGGCTTTGCACACAATACGGGCGAAGGCAGTATTAGCCCTTATCACCTTGAACATGGTGGTGATCTGATTTGGCAAATTGGTACTGGTTACTTTGGCTGCCGAGACAATGATGGAAATTTCAATCCAGAAACTTTTAAGGTTAACGCCGCGCGTGACGTGGTCAAAATGATCGAAATCAAATTGTCTCAAGGTGCTAAACCTGGCCATGGAGGCATTTTGCCTGCGGCCAAGTTGACCGAAGAGATTGCTGAAATTCGTGATGTTCCAATGGGTGCCGATGTGGTGTCGCCTTCATCACATCGTGCATTTTCAACGCCGGCGGGTTTGCTTGCGTTTGTGCAACAGCTTAGAGAACTGTCTGATGGAAAGCCGATTGGTTTTAAATTGTGCATCGGCCGAAGAGATGAGTTTCTGGGTATTTGCAAAGCGATGTTGGAAACGGGTATTACACCTGACTTTATCACTGTTGATGGAGGAGAAGGCGGAACCGGTGCCGCGCCTACTGAGATGACGAACTCGGTCGGCACACCCATCAGAGATGCTTTGATTTTTGTCAACAACGCATTACTGGGCATTGGTGTTAGAGACAAGGTGCGTATTATTGCGTCGGGTAAAATGTTCTCGGCATTTCATATTCTTCGCGCGCAAGCACTGGGCGCTGATACCGTCAATTCTGCCCGCGGTTTCATGTTGTCACTCGGTTGTATTCAAGCTCGTGCGTGCAACACTGATCATTGCCCAACTGGAATCGCAACGCAGAATCCGTCACGAAACAAAGCCATAGTGGTCACCGACAAAGCACAACGAGTTGCTAACTTCCATAAGGAGACGGTGGCTAACTTAGTTGAGTTGTTAGGAGCCGCCGGGCTGGACAGTGTTGAGCAACTTGAACCAAAGCACATTAATCGTCGAGTACTTGGAACCGATGTTAGAAGCTATGCACAACTTTATCCTACCTTTACGACTGGCAGCTTGCTTGATGAAAAATCAATACCCAGTGAATGGCAGGACGATTGGCAGGCTGCGTCGGCCGATCACTGGGGTTGTTGAATCAGAACTATTTCACAATCGCTTTTGCGCTCTTCAGAAGTTCTTCAACGTCAATCTTTGGGGGTATTTCTATGCCCGCTTGAGCAGCCGGCCGCTGGCCTATCTCGTCTACCCAGCGGCTTAGGTTAGGCGAATCATTGATTTCGACTTTTGGCCATTTATGGGTTCTTACCCAAGCCCAATTAGCCATATCGGCAATGCTGTAGTCTTTTGCTAAGAACTCGTTGCGCGCGAGATGAGTGTCCAATACCGTGAATAAACGCTTAACTTCTGTTTGATAACGGTCAATAGCCGGCTGAATGGTTTCTGGCATATAGCGAACAAATACATTTGCCTGCCCCATCATTGGGCCGATGCCGCCCATTTGAAACATCAGCCATTGAATCACTTGTGAACGGGTCTTTGCGTCGCTTGGGAAGTACTTGCCGGAAAGATCACCAAGATACATCAGGATTGCGCCCGATTCGAACACCACAAAGT
This sequence comes from uncultured Gammaproteobacteria bacterium, assembly GCA_964516915.1. Lineage (GTDB taxonomy): Bacteria > Pseudomonadota > Gammaproteobacteria > Arenicellales > Arenicellaceae > Arenicella. The sequence goes on along the minus strand of CAZEXS010000016.1, from coordinate 28,215 downwards.
CGTCGTTTGCGCGATCGACAATCGTCGGTATTCGTCCGTTCGGGTTAAGCGCTAAATAGCTTTCGGCTTTTTGCTCACCCGCTCTTAAGTCTACATTGATGAGATTATAGTCGATCTGCATTTCCTCAAGGGCGATGCTGACTTTGTGCCCATTGGGCGTAGGCGAAGTGTAAAAATCAATCATGGCAATCCTTGTTGGTGAACTGTTAGGCTTTCGCTGATGGGCGTGACGAAACAGCTGCATACCAGCGCTTCAGGTTCTCTTGATCGTCTGTTATGCCAATCTTATTTACTCGATTGAAATCAATGGCGATAAGTGCCGTGATATCAGCCATCGAAAACGATTCTCCGGCTAGATAAGTCGAGGTCGCTAGGTGAGAATCCAGATAAGCCAAGAACTTCTTCACATTTTTGCCGCATTCTTTGCCCCACTCGGGATACACCGTCATGCGGTCGCTGAAATAGCCACTGCTGTGCTGAAAGCACAAGCCAGTTGGCATGTACAAGGACAGCTCCGTGCGCAGTTGCCATTGTTCTATCTGCGCTTTTTCCAGTGGTGATTCGCCAAACAGCGGATTTGTCGAGTCCAGTTCCTCAAAATATCGGCATATAGCAACGCCTTCGGTAATGATGGTTCCATCATCGAGTTCCAGTACTGGAATTTTTGCCATGGGGTTTTTCTGTCTAAACTCAGCGGTGAGGTTGTCGCCGGCTTGCAAGTCTAGTTCGATAAATTCGATGTCGGTGACATTTTTCTCGCTCAGAAAAATGCGCGCTCGGCGAGCACTGGGTGCGCTTTTTGATTCGTATAGTTTCATGGTGAAATGACTGATTTAAAATGGGTAGTTGGGCAGCATACAAATAACTAAACAAACGGTCAAGAAAGAGTTAAAATAGCAACAAGAATCGTTAAAAAAAATCCAATCATGGCTAGAAAAATAGAGTTTGATCGGGACATAGCGTTAAATCAGTCGATGATGCTGTTTTGGGAAAAAGGCTATGAAAATACGTCGGTACAGGATTTGGTCGAGACCTTAGAGCTTAACCGGTTTAGCATCTACAATACCTTTGGTGATAAAAATGCACTGTTTTTGTTGGCGATGGAGCAATATCGCACCCAGCTTTTCGAGACCTTAAACGCACCGCTTAACGATACAAAATCAAACCCTAAGCAGCGTTTAGATAACTATCTAAAACAATTTGGCGATCACCTTGTTTCTTCGCAGGGCCAGTTTGGCTGTTTGATTCAAAACTCGGTTATGGGCGACGTATTGCAGTATGACGACATACGTACTTTTGTGATGAAGGCGTTTGCAGACTTAGAGTCGGCGTTGATCCACACGCTGGAAGACGCCAAGACTGACGGAGAACTTGAGCAAAATTGCGATACGGAGGCAGCCGCAACCCACGTACTGAGCTCTATACAAGGATTAATTTTGTTGCGTAAAATGGGGAAGAATACTGAGTCGATCAAGTCTCAAATTAGATTTCTAAGAGAGACCGTCGCTAAATGGTGATGGCCGCTTCTGCGATTGCCCAGCCCTGTTAGTCGGGGGCAGCCTATCAAGGAGGGTGATGGCCCAAGCTCTAGTGCGCTTTATCGAATATTGATGGTATAGTTTAAAGATAAAGAGTTAAAAGGATAGAGAGCTCAACGGTTGGAAAGTTAAACGGTTGGAAAGTTAAACGGTTAGACAGCTAAACAGTTACAAGGAACGCATCGAAATACGATTCCATTTTTAAATCCACTTATCATCGCAGGGAGCGACATCATGATTAAGTTTATATTGTTTTTTTGTGTATTTTTCGGGCAAACGCTTAATGCCATTGCCGAAGAACCGTCATTTTCGTTCATGCTGGCCAGCAGTTTTGACCCGCAAAAGCACGACCTTGACGATTACTATTTAAGTGAAAAGCTCGATGGTGTGCGAGCGTATTGGAATGGCAAGACCTTATCTTCTCGAAATGGGCATGTGTTTGCCGCGCCGAGTTGGTTTGTTGACTCCCTCCCTGATACACCGCTGGATGGCGAGCTTTGGGGTGGCCGGCAAACCTTCGATAAAGTGTCGGGAATCGTACGCCGAATTAGGCCGCACAATGGCTGGCGTAGCGTAAAATTTATGGTATTCGAATTGCCGAATGGCTCGGGTGACTTTTCGGCACGTTACAAATCTATGCAAGAATTACGCATGGATAATACGTCGAAATATTGGGGGGTAGTCGAGCAAAGGGCTGCGCCTAACAGTTTATCCGGCTTGCAGAAAATGCTGGTTAGGCTTGATGCCGCGGGCGGTGAAGGGTTTATGCTTAAGCTAAAAACCGCGGCTTATCGTTCTGGTCGGTCTGACGATTTATTAAAACTCAAACTAAAAAATGACGCTGAAGCCATCGTTGTCGCGCATCATAAAGGCAAGGGTCGCTTGGCCGAACACATGGGTAGTATTACCGTAGAGATGGAGAATGGCACTCGTTTCAAGATAGGCTCGGGGTTTACGGATTTACAAAGACAAGATCCGCCGCCGATCGGTTCGCTTATCACTTATAAATACAATGGATTGACCAAAAATGGTAAGCCTCGCTTTCCGGTATTTTGGCGTATTCGCAATGAAAGATAGCCGAGGAAGGGCGCACGGTTTAGTCTGGTCAGTAAGGCAATGCACCCATTTGGGTGTAGAAAAAGCAGTCATGCTTGGGCGAGAATGGAATCATCGGGTAAGTGATTGTAGAGGGTATGGGGTTCATACGGAGTTGATTCACTAACAATGCCCGTCGGGGTTATTGTGATGAAAACTAGGCCGGGTTTTGGGGGTCTGTTTTGCGGAGCTATCACGCGTTTGCGCGGTTTAAGCTCTCGGGTTCAAGCATATTGGCGTGCAGTCAAGGATGCCGTTCGTGTTTTTTATCAGCGAAAAGGTGTCGTGCAGTCGCGTGCCTTATTCGAGGCGCCTGCAGTGGTTCCGGGAGATCCGCAAGCCAGCTTGGCAGGGTATCTAGCAAAGTTGCATGCTGAAAATCATGCTGTCCCGCACGGAGTTGAAAACACCTTAAACCCTTACGAAATCCATAAAGGCGATATTATTTTAGTCAGACCTAAAGAAGGGCGGCTTAAAAACAGTTGGGAAGGCGTCAAATTTAAGCAGACGTATATGACGCAGCTTAAGATTTTGCGTGACTTAGGTGTTAAATATTCTGAGGCAAAACGGCATGCGCGATTTACTCATGTCGTGGTTTGTAGAAATGGGCATGAAATTTTCGAGTCATTGCCGTTCATTGGGGTGCGCTTGGGTTCGTATTGGAGCATTGCTGATGAGGTAAATTACGATGTGACGGTTCGACGATTAAAGCATCATTCCACCGAGGAAAGCAGAGCAAAACCGCTTGCAAACATCGAAGCCGATTTAGGTAACAGTTATGGTTTTTTTGAGCTGGCTGCGCTGAAGGCAAGAGCGCTCAATTTACAGTTCTTAGCAAAGCTCTTGGAATGGCTGGGTGACGATGAGTCATACATATGCTCGGCCCTATACGCAGAAGCTTGTAGAAAGGAGGGTATCGATTTAGGTTTTGAATCGGAAAGCGCGGAAATGATTACTCCCGCCCATTTAAGTTTAAGTAGCGCGCTGAAAGACGTGCCGATAACTCGTTTAAAAATAGCCGAAAACCTTAAGAATCTGTGATGAGCTAGATCATCTAAAAGTAAACCAAGATTTTAGACAGCGTTTTTTAGCTATATTGGTGTACTAGCGAAACTAATTGGTGTTGGCTGTTGCAACCGGTTTTAGACATGATGCGTTTTAACGTGGAACGAATGGTGTTCATTGAGCGATGATTGAGCTCAGAATACTCTTGGAGTTTCACGCCGTTTGCCACCGCTAATGCGAGCTTGGCTTCGGCGGGGGACAGATCAAAAACAACTTTCAGCTTTTTCAAATCATATTCATTCAACGCTTTAGGAATTTTGATCACGATGGTTGCAACGCGTTGTTTGTCCGTTGCAAAAAGGGTCTTACGACTTGACGAGAATACAGCCATTGCTAGAGCTTGTCCGTCTTGGACGACTTTATGCAAATGGCACTTTTCTCTATCTTGTTCGCTGTTTGACGTGGCTTGTGCTATTGAGTTTGTAAGCTTATCCCGCAATGAGGAATCATTGACACTCAGTTTGGAGCTTTTGTAAGATAAGTCTCCACTCTTGCACAATAATGTTTCTGCGGTTGAATTCATCCAAAGAACATTATGCTGGCAATCGACAATTACCGTTGCACTGTACTTATCGTGCAGTACTCTTTGGTACGAAAACTGATTGCCAAATAATGATTCCAGTTTCGACGATTGCTGTACTGCCTTAATAATATGTGAAGACAAAATTCCGAAAATATCTTTGTCTTGTTGTTCAAAATCATCGCCATTTGGGCGAGTTGATACAATTGAAACGAATGAGTCACCTGCGTTCGCGCCCATGATTAATTGCTGTTCGCATTGAAACTTCTTATTAAATTCATTGTGCAAAGGGCAGGTGCGCTTTTCAAAATCTGAGGTTATTTCGCTATTTGTGATGACTTGGCCGGCCATTTTCTTTGCGTAAAGGATTGGTTTGCCTGTATCGAATTTATAATAAAATTCGTTGTACTCCTTGTTGGCCTCATTAGCGACTTCGTCACCCCATTCAGAATACATGGTGCTTGCCGTGACGTTCATATCCTTTCCAAACACGAGAATATGATTGGCAATGGTATTCGAATACGTTGCCAGCTTTTCTTGTACTTCCATCCACTTCGAAGCGTTCAAAGGGACTTCGTAAATTAATCCTATTGTGTCGCTAAGCTTTTGAATATCCATAAAGATATTGTGCTAATTATATTTATTTTTCTTCAGTTGTTTAAATGCGCTAATGAGCTCTTTAATGGTCCACCGGATGCCCAACGTGGATTTCATCGGGTACTGCCAGCCAATAGGCGCTTGGCCGCGTTTCCATATTCTGAGTATGTCGTCGTAGTTTAAGTACTTCTCATTGCGGTCTTGATCTTGGCGGCCGTACACCTCCAAAATTATTTTGAATTCCAGTAATTGTAGGTACTGACCTAACCAGGAGGCCTTAAAATTGCTGGGTTCATCATGCAAAGCATGCGCAATCTGAGCAAAGTTATCGGTGTAAAGCCTTGTTTCTTGACCTACTTTACTGGAAAACCGCTCGAAAACGCTGAGTCGAGTTAAGTCTAAGCCTTTATTGCTGTTAAGTATAGAGCTTGAACTGCCATGATCGAGTAATGTGCCCTTAAAACCATTGATTTTTATCTGCTTTGCGCTGTTTTTTGGTGAGTTTTTGCGACCACCCATTGACAGAACCCAAAGTAACAGAGAATGTCTTTTGATGCCTGATTTGCACAAAAAAGACTCTAATTGTTGTCGGTCAACCCAGCCATCTGTGTCGGGCGTTAAACCTTGAGTTCGCAATCCTATTCTTAAATGTGGGCATAGAGTATTGGCATAAATAGACTTATCCATACCTTTATTGAGTAGCGTGTAGCTTGGTGACTTTTTATCGATTATTGGTGAGGTTTGTTGGCAGGGGATTTCGCCTCTAAAGCGAGGGTTTGTAAAGCTAATACTAGGTTCCGGTTTTTCCCCCAGTATTTTCGAGACTAGCTGGTCAAGCGAGTTCGTTTGGTCGATCCATTGTTCAGCGACCGGGTTTTCCATCAGCTTTGCATAATTTTCCTTTGATACTAATGGGTTTGTGTAAAGTTGAGTAAATGCGTCATAGGCGACCATTTGAGTCATGAGTTTTCCCGATTCTTGTCCGGGCTGTTGCTTTTCGCAATAAATACCCGCAATAAACTCTACATGATCAATATCGGTGTAAATATCTTTTAGCGCCGCCCTTAATCTAGGCGATGAGGTAAGCTGGTCAATTGTTTTGAGCGGCTTAAGGCCAAATTCTCGTCGATAATCATTGTAGCTGGCAAGGCTCCAGTCGCGCCCCAGCTGTACCATTTTTCTATCGGCTTCAAGTAAAAATGATGGGGTGTTTCCCGCTTGAATGCTTCCAGCGGGTTGTTCGCAGGCGGCCTTAATCAAGCTGCCTAAGCCGTGAGTCTTTAGTAACGTGCTGGGGCTTTCGCGGAGGTCTGCTTTGTTTTCACTATCAATGTGAAATGTGTCGGGTACTAAACCATGCCATCGATACAAAAGATTAAATTCGGCGGCTAACCAGGGTGGGCGATACCAAGCTTGTTTTTCTGCGTAACTCGGGTCGAAAACGAACAATTTTCTTCCAGCAAGGTGGTTTATGTATTCTTCAATCGTGTATTTGATCAACAATACGATATTGATAGAGCGAGCAGCTTCAAATATCTTCTCATCGTTTGCTTCGCCATCAGTTTGAAACGCTTCCAACCTTGAGAGGTCATCGCAAATTCGATTGTGGCATCTTAGAAAAAGCGTGTTCATTGCAAGATTGCCAATAGTGGCGTTGCCACGCTCCAGCCCGGCCGCTAGTAACTCAGGTTTTAGCCTTTGATAAGCTTGCTGAAAATCGGCTTTCGATTCGACTTTCAATATATTCTTTATTGCGAGTTCAAGCACATTTTTAGCGATTCTCTGACCACTCTGTGATTGCTCCTGTTTAGAGAATTTTTTCAAATATTCCAGACTATCGAAGTTTGAATTGAGTTCATGTTGTCCATTAATTTCTTTGAAAAGTTGCTCAGGTAACTCATTGTTTAACTGGCCTTGAGAGCGTAGGTAGCCTTTTTGGCCAAGTCTGAGTGCAGCTGTGCTCTCTTTGTCTAAGCCGTAAATTTGGCATAGATCTACATTGTGATTTGCGCCAGTTTTTCGAGGATCTAGCAACGATGATCGAAAAAAGCCATCGGTGAACCATTGCGCGAAAAATACAAAAAATACGTTTGAACGTCCTTCTCTAAACTGACTGACTGAACCGCCGCGCAGATCCAGATTTGGCCTTGCAAAAAGAGCCGTGACGTTTTCTATGCTTGAATTTGGGTTGCTGTTGAGTTTCCGATTAAAGTTAACCCGCATCGGAAGGTGGCGAGCAAAATAGTCTTTATTAGTAGTGGTTGGCCAGGAGTGGGGTGGAGTATGTGCTAATGAGTAAGAGGTGGGCCGGCTGCTCACCGAGTTTGCATAGTAGTTGGTTAGAAACTTACTGGCATAGCGACGATACCAAAGAGGCAGCTTTGCTGAGAGCTTATCAGCTAGGCTGTAGATGGTTATGTGAAAAGCCAATCTAAAGAGTTTGTAAGCTGATGTGCTTTTTTTGTTGCTCATCCGTTTGGTCCCCACTGGATTTTATTTTTATGCTATTTCCTGTTTTGGTAAAGCAGCGCTATCAAATCATTTGCCCGGTCTTTGATGGTGGTTCGATGTGCTTTTAATACCCTACAATGCGACGGGTGAGGACTCAAGTTGTGCGGCATCATCAAGCTGATGTTTTCCAAAGATGTTGGATTTTTCGATTTGGGTGCAAGGCTTTTCAACCAGCTAATAAAAATCGTTGATCATCGCCTGATTAAACGTGAGATGGTATATGATGCCGTTTTTATCAAAGTTTAGAGTTTAATATGGCACGCATGAGCGCAAAAGAGAAAGCCGAGTTTCGAAAATCAATGGCCGCTAAAGGGTATTCACGTATTCCGGTGTACGCACCGACAAATGCTAAGGCACTTCGCGAAGAGATTCTTGAAGTGACGAGCAAGATGGTAGCTGAATACGAGCAGCTTCACTCGAAGGGCGAGTAATTACTGGTTAGTAACTGCGGCTTGGTAAGTGCCGAGAGTTTTTATCGAACACGGGTCTTTTCCAGTTTTGTACTCGACAGCGATGCAAACAATGGCTCGTGATGTTAAAGGCCAATGAGCCAGTCTGGATCAATAAAAAAGGGTGGCTCAAATGCCACCCTTTTTTATTGGTTGTGTTGATTGTTTTTTGAATCTTGTTTAGCAGATTCAAAAAGCTGAAAATAAAAATACGTTAACCACTAGAGTCTGGCGTCAAAATTCTCACCGTCGCGGTATCAGTGTCTCCATTGGCGTCAGTGATGGTGTAGTTGAATACTATGACAGGATTAGCGATGAAGGGCGCGCCCGTCAGGGTTCCGTCAGACTGCAGTTGAATGCCAAATGGAATATCAAATAGGTTGAACGACAAGGTTGTATCTGGGTCGCCCAATTGATCGTTATCTAATATATTGGCGTTCAGAGATTCGCCTACTTCAAGCGTATAAGTATCGTCAACGGCATCGACCGGGAGATTTTGAGCTTCAGGCGTAGTGATTGTTACGGTTGCTGTGTCGGAGTCGCCATCGGCATCGGTAATGGTGTAGTCAAATGTAAATGTCGCGCCCGCCTCAAAGGTTGCTCCAGTTATTTGACCGTCATCACTCACTGAAAAACCCACCGGAATATCAAGCGGATTGACGGTGAGAGTCGTGTCCGGGTCACCAAGTGTGTCGTTATCAAGGATGTTGGCATCGAGAGCTTCACCTACTTCAAGTTCGTAGCTATCGTCTTCGGCAACAACGGGTAAATCAACAATCACATTGCAATCATCTTTGATATCGATATTTACGTCGCCGCGATAGATTTCGCCGGCATTCAATCCGCTAGCACTATTGCCGGTAATGATTTCACCGTCTAGCCAATTCGACAGACCAAAAGTAATGTTTTTACCGTTAGCACCGTCGCCTAGTTGAGTGGATGGGCCGCGACCCGTTAACGCTATTTCAACGCCTTCATAGTCGCCACTTAAACCTGTTAAAGTACCAGAGAATCCATCAAAGTACTGCCAGGTGCTTGGGTCCACCGGGCCTGCCATATCAATGTAGGCGGCATCAATCAATTCTAGTTTAGGTGTGCCGATATCGGTGGCTAGGGTGTAAACAAGTTCTGTGTTAAAACCTTGGCCATTAGAGTCAATCGCCTTGCCAGATATTTCAATATCGCCATTACTGTAGTAGCGAACCTCGGCGGCTGGCTCAAACTTGAATTTAGGTTGATTGAGCCCAACCAAAACCAGCGCGTGCCCGTCTGAGTATTTTGCGAAGGAATCGGCTGGTGCGTCCACAGAGCATTGTGTGGCAACGACCTCACGACGAACTTGGCATTCTTCTGGTAGGTCGATATTGATATCGCCGTGTAACTGTTGCCCTATTTGAAAGCCTTCCGGCAATACGCCGGTAGTACTGTCAATCTGAGCATAGAACCAACTTGAAATACCAAGGTTTTGATTCTTACCATTCGCACCAACGCCGATTTGTGCTGCCGGCCCGCGACGATCAAAGGTCAAGGTGGTACCTGCAAAATCGCCACTGGTGCCAACCATTGTGCCAGTCAAACTTGTAAAATACTCCCACGTTGAAGGGTCGATAATGCCGCCATTTTCAACATAAGCCGACTGTTTAAGTTCTAACTTGGGATCATCGGAGGTGGCTTCATAACCGCTTAACGTCATCGTTACGATGAACTCATTATCAGCATCGGTAGCGGTACCGGAAATGACAAGGTCACCGAAAGGCAATGTGCGAACCGCGGTTGGGTTTTCTAAAAATGTCAGATTGGTCGATATTTGTGGAATCCAAAGCGCATGACTGTGGTTTCCATTGTGCAGCTCGTCTGAAATCGCTTCGAATGGGCAATAAGCAACGTCTTTAGTAACGTTAAGGATAAGGGTTGCATTCGAATAGTCGCCATCGGCATCGACTAATTTGTAAACAATCTCAAAGGTGCCGAGTTCGTCGGTGGTGCCGCTCAAGGTTCCATCGGATGCCAGGCTAATGCCAGCAGGCAGTGAGCCTTCAATAATGTGCGTGGTGTTGTCACCGTTACCGTTAGTATCGTTTTCTGATACGATATTTTGGTTCAATTCTTCACCGGCGCTCAAGGAATATTCATCATCAACAGCAACGGGCTCAATATCAGCTTCACGTACATTAATGGTTATGGTCGCTTCAGAAGTATCGCCATCGTTATCTTTCAAAGAATAGCGAACGGTAAACGTTCCAATCTGCGTAGTTGAGCCGCTAAGCGAACCATCACTTGCCAATACAATGCCATCGGGCAGAGTGCCTTCGACTATTTTTACCGTGCTGGTGCCATCACCATTGGTGTCATTTTCTGTAATAACGTTTTGGATAATTATTTCATTTGTCTCAATCGAATATTGATCATTAGCAGCGACCGGCTTGATATCCTTTTTATAGTAATACTTTTTACATTTACGCTTATAGCACTTCGTCTTGCTGTAATAATACTTTTTCTTATACCAACGCGAACTTCTGTAGTGGCTTTTGCCAAAGTAATATTTACTAGAGGATTTCCATTGTCTCTTACTGTATTTGCTCGAGTTACGATATTGATAAGAATAATGGTAGCTCTTTACTTTATAGCTGCTCGTCCATTTCTTATTGGTAGAATAAGTTGCGTGAGAATTGGTGTGAAAAAACACCGAAAGCAGCAGTGCCGCTGCAACAAAGATTGCTTTACGATTGACCCGAGACATGACCTAGTACCCCTAAACATATTGTTTTAATTTTTAATTGATAAATTAAGTTAAGGGAGTGACTGCGCAATTAATGTCGGCCGCAGTGTGCCTAAAGATCAACCCTTGAACCCGTACAGAACTTTTAAATACCCATCACACCGTTTACCCTTTAGCGGCTTCACTGCAATTGCGAATTAACTCTTAGTGCTGTTCTGTAACTACCAATGCTGGCGCGAGGATATCAAATAATTGGGCCAAATCCTAGCGCGTGTGTGATACTTTTCTTTGAAACATAGTAAATCCTTGTGGTAACTGGACTGCATGTTAAAAATTCAGCTAAAACATTGAGTTATGCATGTTAATAATAAATATGTTTGCGCATTTCACCAGACTCAAATGAATTAGAAAGTTCATCAATAAATGCCTGGTGTTTTGACAAGTTGCTGCTTATTCTGAGCTTATTGGTTATAGCAACTAGGTCTGGGCGAGGTACATTGTCGGCGAGCATGGGGAAGACAATCGGGTCACCTAAAGGCGAGAGTTGGTGTGCCGGTCTTAATATACGCAGTGACACCGCATCGGTTCGGCCAGCCATGGATTGAGCACCAGTGCTGATGTTGCTCATTAGCATCACTTCTGGGTCCAGTCCACGATTTTGGAACATGCTATTAAATAGCACGTAACCGTCGCCATCATTGATCATGATTTGAGGGTAACGGGCTAGATCTTTTAAAGTAACTTTGCCTCCATCCATATCCAATGGATGTCCTTGCCGCATTAGCGCGCAAGTCTTTGGCTGGCATAACACGGTTGTCGTAAAAGCTGCGGATGGAACAGGCTCAAGAACAAAGGTGACTAAGATGTCAATGTCGCCGTTTTCTAGTGGCGAAAATCGCTTCTCCATCCAGGTTGTTTTCATGATCACCTTTAAGTCGGGGTGTTTTTCTTCAAGTCGACTAATGACGCGTGGAAGTAAGCTCCATGTAAGGCCCTCTTGGCAACCTACGGTTAATTCGCCCTTTATACCTTGCTTCCTTGAACTGAATGAATCTTCGATTGCTTCAGCTTCATTGACAAGAATTTGTGCTTTTGCAGCTAAATTCTTTCCATCGTTAGTTAGCTCTAAGCCGATTGATTTTTTCCTAACAAACAGGCTTATGCCGTAATGGTCTTCAAGTTTGTCAACGGCATTTACAATTGAAGTGTTTGATATATATAACTCTTTTGCAGCTGACGAAAAACTTTGATGCTTGGCTGCGGCTAAAAAATAGCGTAAATGCTCTAGTTTCATGATCTGGTCTATATACAATATTTGTGTTTAGTTGGTGATATATTTGTATTTTATGTTTATTTTTTGCAATGCTACATTTATCGAAGACGGGGTTCAAGAATGCTTCGTGATAATTAATATAAACAATGAATAAAACATCAGAGGATATGATAATGAGAACGCAACTTTTAAAACTGGCGCCTGTCGCGACAGCGATTATGTTAGTCCAGTCTCCTGCAGTGAATGCTCAATCGACCAGTATCTTTTTGGAAGAAATAGTTGTGTCGGCTACTAAAAAGAAGAATGTCGAAAATGTACAAGATATACCCGCCGCGATCAGTGCATTTGGCGAAGCCCAACTAGATGCGTTAAAAGTTCGCGATATCTCCAGTTTAAGTTTTTCGACGCCTAACGTGGGCTTAGATGATATTGGAACAGCAAAAGGCACCGCTAATTTTACCATTCGCGGGCTGGGAGTTAATTCGTCTATTCCATCCATAGATCCGGCGGTTGGCGTGTTCGTTGACGGTATGTATTACGGCATTAATGCTGGTGTGATTTTTGATACCTTCGATCTTGAATCGGTGGAAATTCTACGTGGTCCACAAGGCGTGTTGTTTGGTCGAAATGTAACCGGCGGAGCGGTTGTGCTAAACACGGTAGATGCAGATTTCGAGTCAGCCACTAAACTAAAGGCGGCCGTAGAAAGTGGCAAAGGTGCACCAAATTTGATTTTACAAGGTTCCACCACCGGTACCCTAATTGAAGATCGTTTGGCAGGAAAAGTGGCAATTTACTATAACGATGATGGCGGCTACTTTGAAAATACCTTGGCCGACGGGTCGAAAGAAGATTTTGGTGAGAGTGATACCTTAATAGTGCGACCGTCGATTACTTGGACGCCAACTGAAAATACGGAATTGACGATTAAGTATGAGCACGGCGAATTTGAAGGTGACGGGCCAGCTGCTCAGTCACATACAAATGGTTCAGACGTTGACGGTCAGATTGTTAACTTTGACCGAGACAGTTTTGATTTTTCAGTAAGTGACGGCACTTTCAATGAATCCGAATGGGATAATTTAGTTTTCGAAACAAATATTGATGTCGCATTTGGCGAAGGCCGAATCACCAATATTTTAGGATATAGAAAGTATTCGAGTTTTGCATTCTCAGATATTGATGCGACTCCCCAGAATCTCTTTCATGCAGAGTTCGGTGTCGAACAAGAACAATTTTCAAATGAACTTCGTTACAACGGTCAATTTGGTAATGTAAATCTAACAACAGGGCTTTTCTATTTTGATCAGCAAATGGATTACTCAGAGGTACGCTTAATTCTAGAAGACCTTCTTCCGGCGATTGGTTTAGGCGTTGCCGTAGAGCGGCCAGGTGGTGGCATTTTAGATCAGCGTACGCTCGGCGTATTTGCGCAGGCGGATTTTGCCTTAAGTGATCGCTTGATGGTTACGGCTGGCTTGAGGTACAGCGATGAAGAGAAAAAAGTAAGTGTTGCTTCAGTGTTGCCTGCCCAGCAACTGACGCTTGGTAATGTTGCCGGTAACTCTTGTCGAATCACATCGGGCAACTGCTTGTTTGACTTTTCAGAAGCAACTAATCCAGGTCAAACAACATTTGAAACGGATAATGTATCGCCTAAGCTTGGTTTTAATTATGCGTTGAGCGACAGCAGTAGGATTTATGGTAGTTGGAGTCGCTCGTTTAGAGCAGGTGGATTTAACTTCAGAAATACGGCCGCCGATACCGTTAATTTAGGTCCTGGGCCTTTTCAAGATGAAGAAGTGGATTCATTTGAATTAGGTTGGAAATCTGAACCAACTGAAAGTTCAAAGCTGAATATTTCGGTATTTCAAACTCAAATCGATGACTTGCAGCGCGAGATTAATCAATCCGACCCAGTCGCCGGTGTCGTGCAAATTATTCGGAATACTGCAGATGCCACTGTTAGTGGTCTAGAAGTCGATGGCCAATGGGTGGTTAACGATAACTTGGTGATTATGGGGTCTGTTGGGCTGCTCGACGGTGAGTACGACAGTGTTCGATTTGATCTGACCGGAGATGGTGTGATCGATTCAGCAGATTTATCTTTGGGAATCCCTCGCCTTGCAGACTTGACCTATAACTTGGGCATTGTCTATGAAAGCGATCTAGGTCGATTAGGTACCGGAAGCTTGTTGCTTAACTACAGTCATCGAGATGAAGCGCCTTACACTGACAGCAACCTCGGTGTACTTAATGAGCAAGATCGTTTGGATGCGAGTTACACTCTTACGCTTGAGAATGGTTTCAAATTGAGCCTGTTTGGCAAGAACCTGACAGACGAAGTTGTCCATGGTAACGATACGCAATTACCTTCATTCTTAGGCCCAGTGCCATTGGGAGGCACGTTTGCACCATTAACTAAAGGACGCGTTGTGGGATTGGAGCTCACTGCCGACTTTTAATTCTGATTGAAAGTGAATTGAGTAATTGAAACTGGCTTTAAACGGATGAAAACTTTAGTGCCAGTTTTATTACTAGAGTATTCAATGATTTCCACTCATTCATATTTACTCATGTCTAAACCGGTTGAGAGTTCGCTTGTAGCTGCGATTTGAGTATTGACCTTTCATTTACTTCCTCCCCATATTAGGGGCGGCCCTGTCGGCCAAATTTTTTTGACTGCAGGGCTGTTTTTTTTATTTAGTTAGATACCAATATGCAAAGTTTAATGATGCAAGAAGCATTGACTATTACGTCAATAATGGAACATGCAAGGGATAACTTTCCTGATCAAGAAATTGTCTCCTTAACCAGTGATAATAAATTGCACCGACTAAGATATAAGGAAATTTTTTCGCGAACTGCGCAACTTGCAAATGCGCTTAGCGCTAGTGGCTTAGGGGTTGGTGAAAGGGTTGCGACTTTAGCATGGAATGACCACAGGCATTTTGAACTTTACTATGCGATATCCAGCCTTGGAGCGGTCTGTCATACGGTTAACCCTCGTTTGTATGCTGATCAGATCAGCTACATTATCAATCATGCAGAAGATAAATTGCTGTTTGTCGATCCAGTTTTTCTGCCATTAATTGCGTCAATGCACAGCGAATTGAGTTCGGTAGAGAAAGTCATCGTTTTATGTGATGAAGATCAATTGCCGGATAAGAATGATATTGATTGTTTGAGTTATGAGTCGTTGATTCGTGCTCAGCCAATGGTTTTTGATTGGCCAACGTTAGACGAAGATATGGCGAGTTCTCTCTGTTACACATCGGGTACCACGGGGAATCCAAAGGGTGTACTTTATAGTCACCGGAGTAGTGTTCTGCATTCTTATGCTGTCGCTTTACCTGATGTTATGAATTTGTCTATCGTTGATTGTGTGCTGCCGGTTGTACCGATGTTTCACGCCAACGCCTGGGGTCTAAATTATGCCGTGCCAATGGTGGGTGCCAAGTTGGTTCTACCAGGTGCGAAAGCAGGTGATCCTGAAATGTTGGCCAAATTGATGATTCAAGAGAAAGTTACCATGACTGCAGGGGTGCCGACAGTTTGGCTGGAGTTGTTGGCATACTTACGAAACAGTGAATTAAAGTTAGACACTGTAAAGACCGCTGTGGTTGGTGGCGCGGCCTGCCCGTCCAGCGTTATTGATGAATTCCGCGATATACATCAAATCGAAACTAAACACGCTTGGGGAATGACCGAGTTGTCACCACTCGGAACGATGTTTGCGCCGACCATTGATTTTGGCGAGTTTTGCAGCGAAAAACAAGCTAGCCTGCGTGCAAAACAAGGACGAGCCGTATTCGGAGTTAAACTTAAAATTGTGAATGATGATGGTGTTGAGTTACCGAGAGATGGCACATCATTTGGAAGTCTAAAAGTAAAAGGCCCATGGGTTTGTCAGCAGTACTATAAGTCTGAACTAGAAGGAGCTAGTGCCGGAGTGACTGATCCGGAGGGTTGGTTTTATACTGGCGATGTTGCTACGATTGATGAATATGGGTATATGAACATTGTTGATCGGACCAAAGATGTGATTAAGTCAGGCGGCGAATGGATTAGTTCGATTCAACTAGAGTCTGTGGCGCACGATCACAAATTTGTTGCCGAGGCGGCGGTTATTGGAATGCCTCATCCAAAATGGACGGAAAGACCCCTATTGGTTGTGGTTTTAATTGGTGGGGTGGACAAAGGTGACCAGATTCGAAACGATATTCTTGAGCACATGAAAGGTAAAGTTGTCAAGTGGTGGATCCCTGAAGATGTTGTCTTTGTTAACGAGTTGCCGCATACGGCAACGGGTAAAATCAGTAAAGTTCAGCTGCGCGACTCACTTTTGAACTTATAGCCAGAGTCAAAAGCTATAAGTCCCTATATAAACAGGAGCAACTAGAATGAAAGTAAGGCTGTTGATCCTAAACTATCGTCAATCTTCTTTTCACGGAATGAGGAAGGTTTGTTGAGGCGCGTCACAATTTGCGATTGACGTTTCTGCTTCTCGTCAAAGCCAACCGGTCTTGCGTAAATATCGATAACAAAATAGAGTCCACACATTTTTGCTGCATTCTGGGTTATTATACAAATGTTTAATATTGAAAGAGCTGAATCGCTGGATTTTGGGTGCGGGTATATCAACCAATTTAGAGTCTAAACTTTACCCGCTCAACTAAGTTGTGGGTTCAAAGTTGGTCTATTAAATAACATTAGAACCACGGCGCGAAGCCAAATTGTTGCACGTCCTCTGCGCATCTAGTTTTTGGTTCGTGTTTTTTTGTTGGTACTTTTAATTAGTAATATGGTCAGTAACGAAAATTCCTGAAACGCGGTAATATATTTTTATGCCCCAACACAAGTCTAAAAAGCGCATTGCGATTATCGGAGCAGGGATCTCGGGTTTGAGCTCAGCTTTTTTTTTACATGAAGACTTTGATGTTACCGTCTACGAAAAGAATGATTATCTTGGTGGGCATACTGATACACATACGTTTACCATTGATGGAAAAAACGTTCGTATAGACAGTGGGTTTATCATTTTTTGTCCAGAGTATTATCCGCACTTTTCATCCATGTTAAATGATCTAGGGGTTGAATCTCAGCCGACGGTTATGAGTTTCTCGGCAAGAAATCACGTTACCGATACGATCTACAACGCGACCACGCCTAATAAACTTTTCTGCGACCGAAGAAATCTACTGAGGCCGAAGTTTTGGCGAATGGTTTTTGACATTGTTCGTTTCTATCACAGCGCCAAAAAATTATTACAGCAAGAACCTGACTTAAGTATCACGACCGGTGACTACTTAAAAAATCATGGCTACAGTGTTCAATTTAGTGAAGATCATTTGTTGCCCATGATGAGCGCATTATGGTCGGCAACGCCAGACAAAGTGAAAGGGTTTCCGATCTATTATATTGTGGATTTCTTCCAGCGGCATGGGCTGCTTAAGCTGGTCGGTAGACCGCAATGGTTAGTAATCAAAAATGGCTCGGCAAGCTATGTTGAAGCGCTAAAAGAATCATTAGACTGTCATTGGAAAATAGGCGATGGCGTCACGAAAATAACCCGTAGCGGCGATCAAGCCACCGTGACCTCGGTGCGTGGCACTGAAGATTACGACGCGGTTATTATGGCGACGCATGCCGACGTGTCGTTAAAAATTTTAGGCGATGCCAGTGTTCTTGAGAAAGAAATATTAGGCGACCTTAAGTTCGAAACCAATCATGTGCTGGTTCATACTGACGAATCAATGATGCACCCTAACAAACTTTCTTGGGCGAGTTGGAATACTGTGGTGCCGCGCGCTGAAGATCAAAGTTCCTTGCAATGTTGTACGGCCAATTACTGGATGAACTCTTTACAAGGGCTAGATCTAAAGACCAATGTTTTCACCACTTTGAATAGTACTTCGCAGGTAGACCCAGATAAGGTCTTAGCTGAACGATTCTATGAGCACCCGATTTTTACTGTCGAGAGCGTCGCAGCGCAAAAGCGTTTGCCCGAGATTAATGGCGTAAATAGGACGTTCCATGTGGGTGCGTTTTGGGGCTGGGCTTTTCACGAAGATGGTGCTCGCAGTGCTCATAATGCCGCTGAGTTAATTAAGCATCAGCTTTTAGATGCGACTCTTCCGGTTGAATCAAATGAGGCGGCGGCCGCATGAAAATAGCGCCACTCGCTCTTTATCAGGGTTGGTTAAGCCACGCCAGGTTGACGCCGGTTAAGCATGCGTTTAAGTACCGAGTATTTCAGGTTTGGTTGGACGTTAAGCGTCCAGCACTGGTTGATGACATCAGTCGCTGGTGGTCTAGTGGGCGTTTCAATTTAGTTCGTTTTGATAGGCGAAATTATATGCCCGGTGAGCGCAGCCTTTACGACGAAGTTTGCGCGCGGGTTGCTGAACACACCGGTAAGGAGTTTTCCGGTGAGGTGTATTTGCTTGCTAATTTAAGCTACTGGGGGCATTGCTATAATCCAGTTAGCTTTTTTGCCTGTTATGAAGATCAAGAATTACGTTATTTTATTAGTGAGATTCATAATACTCCTTGGGGCGAGCGCTTCAGTTATGTGCATGATATTGGTAAATCTGTACCTGAAGAAGGTGGCATGAACGTTGCATATTTTGATAAGCAGTTTCATGTGTCGCCTTTTATGCCCATGGGGTTAAAGTATCAATGGAAGTATAAGGTCAGTGCTGAGCGAGCGGTTATTGCGATGAACCTCAGTCAAGATGATCAGCCGGTGTTTAATGCCACGCTTAACCTGAAGGGGCGAGCTTTGACAACCAAAGAAGCCAACTGGCTGCCGTTTAAATACCCGATGATGTGTCTTAAAGTGCTGTGGGGTATTTATTGGCAAGCCTTAAGACTGTGGCTGAAAAAAGTGCCGTTTTATCGTCATCCGGTAGGCGACCGTTCGAAGCAGGTATAAAGCTGAAATAATAAGAAAAGCTGTAGAAAATCAGTACAGGGTTTTAATAGATAATCAATGGGTTAATTTGGGTGGATTAAAAATTATGGATGTGAAAAGTAAGCAAACTTCTCGGGGAAACTCTTTGGCGAGCAGGGGTGGGGTCAATAAAGCGGTCACTGACAAGCCAGTTCCCGCGATTAATGCTAGCCAGTTTAAGAGCATCGAATCCTTACCTTCGATGTTCGCTCATACTCTGGCTAACGCACCGGCATTTGCAGCGGATTCGGCCAATTCAATGGTGGCGAATTTTTTTCGTTCTAAGTTCATTAAAATGCTCGGCAGTCTGGAACACGGCAGAATCACATTGACCGACCCTCTGGGCACTACCGTGTTTGGAGACGAACATTCAGACCTTTGCTGTCGCATACACATCGCCGACCTTAAGAGTTACACCAGTATTGCTTTGAGCGGTGTGAATGGTTCAGCGCAAGCTTATATTGATGGTCTTTGGGTTACCGATAATCTCAGTGAGTTGATTCGGATTTTCGTTAGAAATCGAGATGTGCTTACTAGGTTAGACTCTGGCTTAACGCGATTCGCACAATTTATTTATCGGCGTTGGCACGCTAGAAACCGCAATACTAAGAAAGGCTCTAAGCGTAATATTGCCGCGCATTATGATTTGGGTAATGAGTTTTTTAGATTGTTCTTGGATGAGCGAATGATGTATTCGTCTGCGCTTTACGTCGATGGCGATGATCTACAAACCGCATCTGATCGTAAGCTACAACGCATTTGTGACGCACTTGAACTTCAAGAGAGCGATCATGTGATTGAGATTGGCTCGGGTTGGGGAGGTTTCGCCTGTTATGCGGCTAAGCACACTGGGTGTCGGGTTACCACGGTTACTATTTCTCAAGAACAGTTTAATGAAGCGACCGAGAAGGCCAAAGCGCTAGGCCTTAGCGACTTGGTAGAAGTTAGGTTGCAAGACTATCGCGACATACAAGGCGAGTACGACAAATTAGTTTCGATTGAAATGATTGAAGCCATTGGTCATCAATATCTAGACACCTATTTCAATAAAATAAACCACCTTTTGAAAGCCGACGGCAAAGCATTAATTCAAGCCATCGTGATTGATGACGCTCAGTATGAGGGTGCGCTCAAGCGCGTTGATTTTATTAAGCGCTATATTTTCCCTGGTGGCTTTATGCCGTGTTATAGCGTGATTAATGATTTTGCGGCTAAAAACCGTTTAATGCTCGAAGACATGCACGATATGGGCTTGAGCTATGCGCAAACACTAAGAGATTGGCGCAAGCGCTTTTATGAACAAATAGACGTCGTTAGCAAACAAGGCTATGACAAGTCATTTCAGCGCATGTGGGAGTTTTATTTGTGTTACTGCGAAGGGGCTTTTGATGAGCGTGCCACCAGTGTTGGACAAATCATGTTTCGCAAGCAAGGAAGTACGAGTTCCAGGCTATCTAAAACTTGAATATGGAATTTTAGGGCAAAATATAGCCTGTGCTTTAAGCGTGCGCGACTAAAATTTTCCCTGACAGAACAGACACATTTTTTATGTCATTGCTATGCACAAGTTGCAACTGTGCCGGTTGGGCGGTTGCTTGCCATTGTGGTAGCGGCCATAGTTCCACTGGTAGGTTTTGCCAGCGTTCATAATGTGGTTCTAATGATAAGGTACATTGCTGCCCGCCCCATTTTCCACGTTGTTTTGTAATATTAACTTGCAGTTTGCTTTGCTTGTCGGCATTTATTTTTATGCGCAAGCCGCTGACTGAAGGCTCATCTAAACAGTGTTGGTTACGCAGTAATACATGCCAACTAGAGTGCTGCTCAGCGGCTAACTGTAATCGCCTTATTTGTCGGTTACTTAGTTTGTAAGAGTGCGTCCAGCATAGGGTTGCGGCGCAGCTGTTAGACTTTAATGCTTCTTCGCTTGCCCATAGTGCTTCATTGATGTTTGCAGGAGTGACTACAGTTAATAAAGACAGTTTTAAGCCGGCCTTTTCTAAGGCCGGAGCAAACGGTATGAGTGGCGGTGAGATAAGCAATATTTGCCTTGGGCCGTTAATACGCCTTTGCAGTTGCCTTAACGCCGGCATCAGTAACCTCAGTTCGCCTATACCTGTGTGTTGCACGCCTATTTCCGTTGTAATGCCGAGTGGCCAGCCGCCAGTGTGTTTATCCAGCTCAGTAAAACCGGTGCTTATTTTGTCGGTTGCGTTATAAAAATCGTCACCAGTATTTGCACTGTGACCCTTATGCTCTCTCCATTTCTGGCCTTTCCAGATCGCTCTTTTTAGGCGTTGTTGAGTTTTTTTATCCTGGCTTGCTAGGTACTCTTCAAAATTATGCCTTTGTTTTTTTGCCTTTTTTTCATGCTCATTTTTCATTGAACTTAGTTTATTTGAAAAGTGTACAATATTCAAAATAAAAAAGATAAATTTTTGCCTTAACGCGAGTGTCGTGGCACTCTGCGGGTTTGTTTTACAAACCAGACATAAACATGCAATTACCAAGCCAACATTTAATGACACTGAAATTGGACGTTGATACGGCCAATGCGAGCCAGATTGGGCAAACGCCGAAAGGGCGGCGCGTTGTTGTGCCTATTGTAGGCGGGACATTCAGTGGCGAACGCCTCAATGGTACCGTTGATAGCGTAGGTTATGACTGGCCTTGTTTTCGTGCTGACGGCGTGATGGAAATTGATGTTCGCTTGGTTTTGCGTAGCGATGACAATGCGGTTATTTATTTCAATTATCATGGCCGGCTGGTTGCCAGTGCTGATGTACATGGTCGTATGGCCAGCGGTGAGAAGGTTGACCCCAGTGACTATTCTTTAACTACCGTTGCGGCCTTTGAGACTGGTGCAGAACAATATCAGTGGTTGAATAACGTCATAGCGATCGGGGTTGGCAGTCAATCGGGCTATCAACCTGAATATACAATTTATCAAGTTGGTAGGTAGATATTGCTAAATAATGTATTGGGAATCAGCCTCGATTTAAGGTCTTAATTTTTAGGAAAGAGCCCAAATTGAGAGCCGACAATATATTTAAATACACTTGCCTCTTTATTTAGTGGTAATTTGTCATTAAGTATCTATTTATGAGCTCTTTTATTATTTCAGAAGAATAAAAAACATATGGAACAATTATTAACCCCTCGAGCCGCATTATTGCTGGCCGCCATTACTGTTTCTGCTGCTGATGGTGATTTAGATGTCAATGAAATGGCGATTATTAATCGTTTGGATGGCTTTAATACCTCGGTCGACTGGGACTTTGCAATTGGGGTTTGGAACGACACGCCAATGGAAGATTGCATCGGTTTAGTCGCACAGTCGTTAAATGAACGCCAGCAACGTATTTGTTTGGCAAACCTGGTCGATATTGCAATGGCCGATGGCACGCTTCACGAAACTGAAAATGTTTTGTTGCGGGCTTACACGTCAGCCTTTTCAGTTGACGACAGCGAGGTTGAGAAAATTGTTGATGTTATTACTCTTAAGAACGACAAAGCTGGGTTTCATTAATCTAAGAATTTAGCAATCATTCCTAATACTTGGCAGTCATTTTAAGGTTTGATCAAATAGCTTGCTAAATTGGCGATAATGCGCCGATTTTTCTAGAGTTTTTAATAAATTGTTGGGTTGGATAGTCGGCTGATTTCCAACGTGCTAATCCTTGCCAAACAGTTGAGGATTGGCGTTTAATAGTTTTCCTTATACTGGCTAAATTGTGCATGATAAAGTCTCTAATATGTTCCATTGCTGATTGTGTCGTTTCCCGATGGGTGTACTTTCCCACACCTCTAGGCTTATATCCTGAGTGGATTATTTAAAAAAAGCGATTGTTTTATGATGATGTGATTTTTCAAATCATGTGGCGATTGCGGTTAAGGCGATACTGCTTTGATCTTCATTAATGCTTCTAAAGCTTTCTCAAAGGTATTTCGGTTGAATGCTATGCTTAGCAAATGCATTCAAAGAACACACGAATATTCAGCGCCTTATGTTTGCTACTTGCAGCCGGTTTGGCTACGTCGGGCTGGTTAGATAAGCAAGGCTATCTCTACACCGAAGCGGGTTTACAACGCGCTTTAGTCACTTTTGGCGTGTCTAGAACGCTCAATGGTGTCATTTCAGTAGCCCAAGGAACCGAGGTGGCGATAGAGCCGGTCGGCATAGGCATGACCTTTGCGCCGGGCCAAATTCTTGATCCAGTTAATGATTTGGTGGAACGGTTTTCTACCGTCGTTTTGGCGGCTGGTACCGCGTTTGGTGCGCAGCATGTGCTGCTTGACGTCACCGCTTCGGAATTTTTTTCTTGGGTGTTTCTTTGCACTATTGTTGTGGCCATCTTGGCCTTGATTTTTTGGCATCGATTAAACCTAACGTTTCAACAACTGGTAATGCGAGCCGCAGTTACATTAGTGGTTCTTCGGTTGGCGACACCGGTGTTCGCAATCACTGGTGAATTATTTTATCAACAATTTTTAGAGCCACAGTATCAGCAATCAAGTGAGCAACTGCGGCTGACGACTGAGCAACTTAATATATTGAACCAAGAAACAGCCGTTGGCATGGAGCAAGCAGGTGATGAAAAATCATTTTTTGACAGTGCCAAAGACTGGGTGCAAGACGCTGGTTCGGCGCTCGACTGGAAAGCGCATTTGGCGGAGTTTTCCGAAGCCGCTGAAGCGGCCAGCGAGCACGCGATTCGGCTAACCGTGGTGTTCATTTTTCAAACTCTATTGTTGCCGGTGCTCGCTATGTGGTTTACCTATCGTTTGAGCTTATATTGCCTTACTCGTTCGTATGAATGAGCTTTGTTAGTCTCAGTTTTACTCTTACCTCAGCCTTTTCACCCTCATCCTCAACCTCTAATCCTCACTATTGGTTTTTGAGGATAGGGTAATTGCGATTGGGTCGCTAGGTGGTTTGTTAGTAAGGTGTTGGTTAAATAGCTAGCTGAAGCCGCGCTTGCCTTGCAGCCCGCCAGTGTTGATTATCAACACTTTATCTTTCTCAGTGAAATGACCATTGGCGTACATTTTTGCTATTTGGTATACAACTTTTGCATTGTAGATAGGGTCAACAGGAATGCCTCGTTGTTGTTCAAATTCATGCATGAAACGCTTTAGTTCAGGTGGGTTTTTTGCAAACCCGCCGAAATGACCTTCAATGATCGAGAGCTGGGTTGGGCTGAAGCCTAGCCAGTGTTGAATTCTTTTTAAGGTTGCATCGCCTTCAGCAACCGCTTGCACGCCAACGACCTTGACTTGTTTGGGGGCTGCTAAACACAGCCCGGCTATCGTCGCTCCGGTACCCGTGGCACACACCACGTGGCTCACTCCTGAGTAACGGTCGCTCTTAAATATAGGCGTATAAGCCTTGGCCAAGGAGTCAATTGCTTGGGAGTTACTGCCGCCTTCAGGGATTAGAAGTGTGGTTTTTGGCTTGTCTAGGTGCGTGATCAGATCCGGAAAATATCGATTAATATCTAATGCCGCGTCAGGCTCTTCGGTTAAGAGGTTTTGATATTGTCGGTAATGTTTACGCGGCACTTCAACTAGTTTCATGCCCCAATTTTGACAGTCCTGCAGCGTTGGGGTGAGTTTTTCCAAAACTTCTCCGCGCACGCCACCTATGCTAGCTAAGCCTGCCTCTCGACATGCAAAGGCTAAGGCGTGAAGATGATTTGAATAAGGGCCGCCAAAACTCAGAATGGTGCCGTAATTATTACGATTGGCGTATTCTAACTGTGGTTTGAGCTTATGCAGCTTGTTGCCCGATACCGTAGGGTGATTTAAATCATCGCGGTAGATTAGAAATTGATCATCGGGCAGCAGGGTCATGTGTTAACTTGGTGCGGTTCTAATTTTTGCACGGTTTACGTTGCTCTCTTAAACAGTCAGCAATCAGTCAGCAATCAAGAGCTAGTCGAGCCGGAAGCCAACTTTCAGGGTTACCTGATAGTGTCCCACTTTGCCATCAACTATGTGGCCTCGGGTTTCCATCACCTCGAACCAATCTAAATTCTTTAGTGTTTTGCCCGCGCGGGCTAATGCGCCTTCAATGGCATCTTCAATGCTGGTTTGTGATGATCCAACAATTTCAGCTTTTTTATATACGTGATTGCTCATAATTTCTCCTAGGTTGGTTTAGACTTTATATGTATTTATCTATTTGAATAAGACTCTAGCACGACAACCGCATGATTGCCTCAAGATGAATATGCTAATCTAATCATAGTAAAATAATAATTGCAGACCATAAAAGATTGGGTAGATGGACAAGCAAACCATAGAAATATATTCAGAGTTAGTGGATAACGCGGTAATACGCATGCCAAAACGGCAAGTTTTAGGCTCTGTGATTCAGGGCGACACGCTGTTTTTACTTCATTCAGACCTCATGGATATACTCGAAAGCCATAAGCACGAGCCTGATACTGAATTGTTTTATCGCATATTTCAGATAGCCCGAAGTACAGAGCAGAGATTGCTACACTATATTAAGGTATGTCGCAAAAACGGCATTGAGCTTAGCTTTGATATTGAATTCAGCGTGGAAGATTACGCTGAACTATTATGACATCTGTCTCCTTAGACATGATGGCTTATCGATTAATTTGATTGCTGTTCTCAATAGAAACCAACATAATGTTATTAGATCTAAAATTAATTGGCTTGAATGACTGTTTGTGCAAGTTGTATAGAGTGTTATGAGAAAAATATTGGTTGTTAATCCGAAGGGCGGTTGTGGAAAAACAACTGTGGCTACCAATTTGGCTGGCTATTATGCGAATAAAGGCGTGCCAGTTGCGTTAGTGGATATGGATCAGCAACGCTCAAGTTATCAATGGGCGGTAAGCCGCTCAGTCAAAGCGCCCAAAATTGCCGCGTATACCGAAGAGCCGGAGGTAGAAGCGCGTCGTGTCATTTACGATTGCCCAGCACAAATACATATTGGTATGACCACTGATTTGATCGATCGATCGGACATCATTATCATGCCTATCAATCCATCGATTATTGACCAGCGGGCGGCGTTCAAATTTATTTTAGATGTGCGAGGCATGATGCGCGCGGAAGTCTGTAAGCGGATTAGAATTGGGCTTGTTGCCAACCGGGCAAATGATTCTTTTAAGTCTTTTCAAGAGCTCAATGATTTTTCTAATGTCATGAAAGTGCCGTTAATAACATCACTGAGAAGCTCGCAAAACTACGTTGCTGCCGCGAACGAAGGAACCAGTATTTTCGAGATGACGCCTTCAAAAGTCGCTAAAGATGTCGAGCAATGGCGAGCCTTATGTTACTGGGCCGAAGGGCGAGTTCTAAAGAAAAAGGTTCCGTCATAAACGCATATGGCAAATCATGATGATGTGCCCGAGCCACCGGTAAAACCGTTGCCAGAAGAATGTTGCGGCAGCGGCTGTGTTCCCTGCATTTTTGATTACTATTATGACCAACTGCAAGTTTGGGAGGCCAAGTATGGCCCCGCTGAAGAAAATGAAAATACGGTTGGTAGTAAGTCTTAGGCCATGAACGGCGCTCCTAGAATTAACCGCGTGGTGGTGGTTGGCGCAACTGGCTTGGTGGGCGCGCATTTAGTCGAACTTCTTTCTGAACGTGATGCAGTGGGCCAGGTGGTGAGCGTAACGCGCAGGCCGGTCGACTATGAGTCTGACAAAGTCCAAAACGAAGTTATTGATTTTGACAATATCCAAGCACACGCTGAGCTGTTTAAAGGCGATGTTCTGTTTTCATGTTTGGGCACTACACTGCGACAGGCTGGGTCGATTCGCGCACAACGTATCGTCGACTTTGACTATCAACACCAAATCGCCAAGATTGCCGCGCTTAATCAGGTTGGTCACTATTTATTGGTTTCATCAAGTGGTGCGAACGCGACTAGCCGAAGCCAGTACTTGAAAATGAAAGGCGAGCTGGAAAACGCCGTAAGTGGGCTTGGCTTTTCACACTTAAGCATTGTTCAACCCTCATTGCTGCTGGGTGACCGAAGCCATAAACGCATCGCCGAAGATTTAGGCGCCGTTGTCTTTCCTGCCCTATGTAGACTTCCTGGGTTTAAGCAGTACAAGCCCATTCATGGTCGGCAGGTGGCCCGCAAGTTAATCGAGTTGAGTGTGTTGCGTGACTCGAATGTCGATCAACCCGCCATAGAAGTATTGCGTCTATTAGAGGTATTTCCAAATGTCGAAGTGTTTCCAGACGCCGATTGAACGACAAGCGTTTTCAAAATTGTGGCAGTAGCGTAAGCACTTTGAAATAGTAATTAACCTGTACCTAGTTTTTGTATAGGTTGTTTTCCAGAAACTTTATTTAGTAACAAAGAACATCAGAAATGACATCGATCGACACAACCGTTTTAAGTAGTGAACAAGTACGGGTACTGGCCAGCCTTATGGAAAAACACTTGGCAACACCCAAAAATTACCCGCTGACCGCCAACTCACTAATGCTGGCTTGCAATCAAAAATCTAATCGTTCACCGGTGATGGCCTTAGAAGAGGGTAAGGTCGTTAGCACAGCCCAACAGTTAAAAGAGCTTGGTTATCTGAGCATTGATTACGGCGAACGGGTTGTAAAATACTCACATCGAGCGCCGGGTAAATTGAAAGTTACCCGTGAAGAGCAAGCGATTCTCGCTATGCTGATGCTGCGTGAACCGTTAACTCTTAATGATATAAAAGCGCGCACTGAAAAAATGGTGGGGTTTGATGATATTCAGCAGGTCAAAGAGTCGGTAGATCAACTTATGTCACGCAGCCCAGCCTTGATTATGGAGCTGCCCAAGGCGGTTGGCCAACGAGAAGACCGCTATACCCACTTATTGGCCGGAGAGCCTGACCTATCGGCAATTGCGCTTAAGCCCGCCAGCACTTCGACTGCTTCGCGAGGCCAGTCTCAAAAAATTGCCGAGTTAGAGGCGCGAATAGAGCGTTTAGAGCAGGCGCTTGATATAGTGTGGAGCGAACCAGAGTCACAGTAGCTAATTAGATAATTTAACGGGGACGGCACGATGATCTTTAGACGATGCTCAATAATGGCTTTGTTGTACCTGTCGGTTTGTTTTCTGTCAGGTATGGCAGTAACCCGGGCCGCTTCTTTAGAACTTCCTGCTATTCAGGTTGTGCCCATCGAAGACAGCGTAACTAAACGAGAGTACGAACTCTTTATTAAGTTACCCGAGGGCTATGATACTGAAGGTGAAAAAATTCACCCTGTCATCTACATTGCAGATGCGCCTTGGCATATTGAAATACTATCGGGCTCGGCAGAGTACCTTATTGAGGATGCTATTTTAGTCGGCGTGTCATGGCAGAAAGGAATACCACCACAACAAAGCCGCATGCGCGATTACATGCCAATAAAGTATGAAGGCGAAGACTATAAACTGCCTACCGGGCAGGCTGATGAGCATCTTGCGTTTATATTAAACGATGTTTTTAAGTATGTTGAGGGTAAATAC
>CAZEXS010000015.1:0-64105 GCA_964516915.1 uncultured Gammaproteobacteria bacterium | reverse complement strand
GATTCAAAACCAGCGCCGACTAGCGTAATATCTCGCCCCATGAATATTGAGTTTCCCGACAATTTACCGATCAATCAACGACGCGATGAAATTGCCGAACTGATTCGTGAAAACCAAATTGTGATTGTCGCAGGGGAAACAGGGTCTGGCAAAACGACGCAGCTGCCAAAATTTTGTTTATCTTTAGGCTTAGGCAACGGCGGTCTGATCGGCCACACTCAGCCCCGGCGTATTGCCGCTCGTACCGTTGCCGATCGAATAGCATCAGAGTTGAAAGTACCTCTGGGCCATGAAGTCGGCTATCAGGTTCGATTTAAAGACCTGAGCAACGAAAAAACTCAACTAAAGCTCATGACCGACGGCGTGTTGTTAGCCGAAATGCAACACGACCGATTGTTAAAAAAGTACCAAGTCATCATCATCGACGAAGCTCATGAACGCAGCTTAAACATTGATTTTTTGCTCGGATTGCTAAAACCAATTTGTCTAAAACGCCCAGAGTTAAAAGTCATTATCACCTCAGCGACCATTGACTTAGATAAATTCGCTAATCACTTCACTTTACACGATAAGGCCGCACCGATTATAGAAGTGTCTGGTCGTACTTATCCGGTTGAAACGGTTTATCAACCAATCGAAGAATCCCCAAAAGCCAATGCGAATAATTTAGCTGAAACGATCACTAAAACAATCAAACACATCGCACGCGCTGAGGCCAAAGGCGAATATCGAGCCAATGGCGATGTTTTAGTTTTTTGCGCCGGCGAACGTGAAATACGTGATGCCGCACAATCGATTCGTCGAGCGCAATTACCGGTTGAGGTATTGCCGCTATATTCGAGGCTGAGTGTTCAAGAACAAAACAAGGTATTTAAGCCCGCGCACCGCCGAAAAATCGTGCTCGCAACCAATGTGGCCGAAACCTCTATTACAGTGCCCGGCATTGCTTACGTCATCGACCCAGGCTTGGCGCGCATATCGCGCTACAGCTTTCGTTCAAAGATTCAAAGACTGCCCATTGAACGCATTTCTCAAGCCAGCGCAAATCAACGTCAAGGCCGTTGTGGACGTGTTGCCAACGGTGTGTGTATCCGCCTCTATTCACTCGAGGACTTTGAACAGCGCGCTGAGTTTACCCAAGCGGAAATACTGCGCAGTAATCTAGCCTCGGTTATTCTCAAAATGATGCGCTTGGGTATTAAAGACATAAAGCAATTTGACTTTATTGACCAGCCCGATTCTCGATTACTCAATGATGGCCGAAAACTATTGCAAGAATTGCAAGCCATTGAAACGATAGACACAAAACACGCTAAAAACAGCCCTACAAACAACGGACCACAAAACCATGATCGATTAACTCAGATTGGCAGGCAAATGAGCAACCTGCCGATTGACCCGCGTTTTGCACGCATTCTAGTGGCGGCCAACCAGCTAGACTGCCTACGCGATGCTCTGGTGTTAATCAGCGTTCTTAGTATTCAAGACCCTCGCGAGCGACCCAGTGATCATCAGCAGGCAGCAGATCAAAAGCATAAAGAGTTACAACACCCACAGTCAGACTTTTTTAGCTTCTTATACTTGTGGCAAGCCATCAGCAATGAGCGCCAAGCGCTGAGCAATACGGCTTTTAAGCGATTATGCCAGACTCAATTTTGGTCAA
The DNA here is from genome assembly GCA_964516915.1 of uncultured Gammaproteobacteria bacterium. GTDB lineage: Bacteria > Pseudomonadota > Gammaproteobacteria > Arenicellales > Arenicellaceae > Arenicella. The sequence goes on along the minus strand of CAZEXS010000015.1, from coordinate 62,442 downwards.
TCGCACGTATCTTTGAATGGCGCGAACTGGTGCGCCAGTTGGGGCAGATGTGTAAAGATCAAAAATGGTCCTTAAGCGCCTGGCAAGGTATTGAACTGCCCTCGCCTATTTCGCAAAAAGCCCAATCTAAAAATAGCAAAAAGCCAGCTAGGTTTGATGCACGTTATACAAAGCTGCACCAAGCCTTATTGACTGGCTTATTAGGCAATATTGCCACCAAAGACGTCGAAGGTGAGTACCTTGCTACTCGCGACAGACGCATCCATTTATTCCCGTCTTCTTCACAAGCCAAACGCAAACCTTCTTGGCTGGTTGCCAGCGAATACCTAGAAACCAGTCGAGTATTTGCCATTAATGTCGCTGAAATAGACCCGTTGTGGGTTATTCAAGCAGGCCAACACTTGCTCAAATACAGTTATAGTTCACCGCATTACAATATCCGTGCGGGGTCAATCAAAGCCTCAAGAAAAACTCTTTTTCAAGGCCTTACTTTGCGCGACAAAGAAAGTGTAAATTATGCCAGCGTCAACAAAGCTGAAAGCCGGCAGGTATTTATTCAAGAAGCCTTGGTGGCCGGTAAATACCAGCCGCGCGCCAATCGGGCGGCATTTGTAGAACACAACCAAAGCCTAATACGAGACATCGAAGAGCTAGAGGCTAAAACTCGCCGTCGTAATCTTTTAGTCAACGATCATGAAATATTCGCGATCTACGAAGAGCGACTACCGATTCATATATGCAGTCGCTCAGCCTTGGAAAAGTGGTTGGCTAAAGGCCATCAAGATTCGCTGAAGCTCAGTCGCGACACACTGTTAGCCAGTGTGGTAAATGACGCCGAAGTCGCGCAGTTTCCAAATCATGTAGAGGTGCATGGCAAGGAGATCAAAATTAGCTATGCGTTCAATCCAGGTCAAGATAACGACGGTGTCACTATGCTGGTGCCGATTTCGGTATTATCCCCCTTCCCTGAGCACATTGGCGACTGGCTAGTGCCAGGGTTACTGCGCGAAAAATGCATTGCTTTGATAAAGACCCTTCCAAAAGCCATTCGTCGTCATTACGCACCAGCCGGCGATACCGTTGACAGGGTCATGCCCAAACTTCTAGAAGCCGACAAAAATAACCTATTAACTCGCTCGCTGGCGGACATTCTTTACCGCACTCGGGGCACCAAAGTCGTCAGCGATGATTTCGATCTAAGCAAGCTCGATAGCTATTATCGCGTCAATTATCAAATCATAGACATCGACGGTTCAATAGCGGGCGAAGGCGGCGACCTGGCCGCGCTCAAGACTGCCTATGCGAATAAAGTGCAGGACACTGTTCATACCTCGCAGTCCGCACAGCGGCAGCAATTAGAAAAAACCAACATTGATGGCTGGACCTTTGGCAACCTTGAGCACTCAGTTGAATATCAACATCAAGGCATGACCGTGCAGGCTTTTCCGGCGATCTATGAGCAAAACAATGGTCAACTCGACCTGCGCTTATTCGACCAAGCTGAAATCGCTTACTATCATAATTACATCGGCATAATTGCCTTAGCGAAAAAAGTACTTTCCGAGTCCAACCATAAGCAGACTTATAAGTACTTAAAAAAACAGATCATGCGTGCCAAGTCATTGCCTGACGCTGTAAAGCACAATAGCAATAACAAAACGCCGGCTAGCAATAAAGGCTTAGCGCAATTGGCGTCACACATGAAAAGCGCTGCGCCCAAATTAATGCCAAACGAAGACTGGGTTGACGAAATAATCAGTTCGGCATTACATCAAACTTGTTTTGCAGCAAGTTTTAGCGCCAATATTGAATCTACGCATAACAAAAACCCTATACCCGGCGCTGTATGGCCACAAAGCGAAACTGAGTTTAATGCTGCCCTTAAGGGCGCTAAAAATTGGCTAGCAGTAGCCAATGAAATAGAGTCGGTATTGATAGCAGCATTAAAAGTGCGTCGAGAAATTTTTTCACGAATCGAGAAAAAGCCGGCGACGACATTGGAAATCGACACCGCTTACGAAGACATTAAGGCACAGCTCTACCGCTTATTTGAGCCACGCTTCTTAAGCTATACCTCTCTGCCACAATTGCAGCAATACCAGAGGTACCTTAAAGCCATCAACATAAGGCTTGATAAAATGAACTCGAAAGCCACATTGCTAAACGAGTCATTGCTGATGCATCAGCAACAACGCTTTGTCGATCATTGTAATCATGTTGGTGGCAGCGACAAGCAACCAAGCTTTGCACTCATCACCTCACCACACCTCAGGCACTTCAGAATATTGCTTGAGGAATGGCGGGTATCTATCTATGCGCAGCAACTTCGCACGCAACAACCTGTTTCAGATAAGCGCCTAAACACATACTGGGTTCAAACTATTCAAGCGGACTTATAAACGGTTGTATCGGCGGTTTAGTGTTTCACCATCTTGTAATGTTATAAAATAACACATAAAATCCGCAATCAGAACGACTGGCACCACTAAAACACGCGCTCTTGTCAGCTGACTGAGCTAGGGTCGTATTGGCGTGTCGCATGTGTTGCTTTTTACAATGGTCATGAGTCATTACTGCGCAAGTAGTATCTGCTTAGCACGCTTTACTGATTCAAATCACGCTAGTTCTCACCTGCTTAACTCTCACCTGCGAGACAAAGTAAGAATTTAAATGATTAACACCATTGCCTTATATTAAAACTTGGAACTGAGCCATGAACTTTTTCACCAAACCGAAGTTGAACTTTCGTCTACCTAGTAAGCTGACGAAAGTAGCCCTGAGTATTGCATTCCCCCTAAGCAGTTTTGTATTTGTACCGAACACGCTTGCGCAATTGAACGAGCAATCCAATAGAAACAGTGATTTAGAAGAAATTACTATCACATCACATCCATTGCACGAAAACGGGCTTTCACAGAGTGTCGATGTATTGCACGGTCAAGAGCTGACCGATGCGCTGGCCAGTAATCTTGGCGAAACACTCGCACAACTACCTGGAGTCAGGTCTGCAAGCTTTGGCGCAGCGGTTGGCCGGCCAGTCATTCATGGGCTTGGCGGACCACGCGTTAAAACGACCGAAGACGGCATTGATTCCCTCGACGTTTCGGTTACCAGTACAGACCACGTAGTGACAATTGAACCCTTTATTGCCAATCAAATCACTGTTCTTAAAGGGCCCAGCACGCTTTTATATGGCTCAGGTGCCATCGGCGGTGTGGTTGACGTTAATACCGGCCGCATACCGACTGAGCTGAATGAGAAAGCCATTTCTGGGCGAGCTGAACTCCGACTTATTGATAATGCTGATACAACCGCTGGCACAATAAGATTAGACGGCAATGCCGGAGAGCAATTTGCTTGGCACTTGGATGCATTTTCTAAAGATGGGGATGACTTTGATATTCCAGGCTTTGCCGAGTCTGCCGCTCTAAGAGCCCAAGAAGAATTAGAAGAAGCATTAGAGGGCGAATCTCACGAAGGTGAGGAGGAAGAAGAGGAAGTATTTGGCACCTTGGAAGGCAGTAATTTCGATTTATCTGGCGGGTCAATTGGCGGTAGCTGGATAGGCAGCCGCGGTTTTATCGGTGCATCCCTCAGCACATCAGACGGGGTTTATGGTCTGATTGGTGGCCATCACGAAGAAGAGGAAGAAGAGGAAGAAGGCCATGACGAGGAGGAAGGCCACGATGAAGAAGGTGAAGAGGAAGAGCTCGGCAGAATCGACTTTGATCAAACGCGGTTTGACTTAAGTGCCATGCTACTCGAGCCTATAGCTGGCCTAGAAAGCGTAAGTTTACGTCTGGGCGTTAATGATTATGAGCACAGTGAAATAGAAGGGTCAGGTGAAATTGGTACCCTATTTACTAACGAAGCTTGGGAAGCACGGCTAAATGCCACACATGAAGCCATTGGCGGCTTTACAGGTACGTTTGGCTTACAATTAGGAGACCGTGAATTTAGCGCAATAGGCGAAGAAGCATTCGTGCCGCCTAGTGAAACCCAAACCCTAGGTGCTTACTGGGTAGCTGAAAAAGATTTCGACCGATTTTCAATCGAACTTGGCGCTCGCATTGAAGAGGTTGAAAATACCCAAATCAACTCAAGCAGATCTTTTGATTTCTCAACACAGAGCGCTTCAGTGGGTTTTATTTTACCGGTTTCTGAACAAAGCAGTTGGCAGGCATTAATCGATTATGCAGAACGTGCGCCCAGTATCGAGGAATTATTTTCAGACGGGCCTCATCTTGCGACGCAAACATTCGAAATCGGAGACACTGAGCTCGATATTGAAAGTGCGGTTCAATTGAGTGTTTCATGGGCTTACGAAACCGACTTGTTTGATATTCACGCGACGCTTTACCACAATGACTTCAGCGATTTTATCTATCAACAAAATACAGGCGAGATCGAAGACGAGCTGCCGGTATTTCAATATCAACAAGATAACGCTGAATTCACCGGCATTGATATTGAGTTTGGATTGCATCTTACCGAAGTGGCCAATGGCGACCTTGATTTGATAGCGTCATTTGATACCGTCGATGCGTCGTTTGATGATAATGCTATTGGTTCGCTGCCACGTATACCATCCACTCGTTGGTCTACTGCCTTAGTGTGGAAGAGCACAAGTTGGCGTGCCAAGCTAAGTTATTCAGACACAAGCTCTCAGTTTGACACTGCCACACTTGAGTTACCAACAGAAGGTTTCACCGACCTAAGTGCTAAACTAGAATACGTTTTCGACCTGAATGGCGCGGCAGTTTCAACGTTTATTCACGGCAAGAACTTAGGTGATGAAGAGCAGCGTGCACACACCTCGTTCATTAAGGATCTGGCTCCTGCGCGTGGCAGAACGATTGAAGCTGGGCTACAAGTTAACTTTTAATGACCTTGAAGCCAGGCAAGTAATTTAGTCGGCTTACCTCGACATTAAAAATTGCGCTCTTCTCGCGTTACCATAACGATCTATTCGTGGTGGTAACTCAGAGAAAGCGCAATTTTTTTGCCTTTAAAAACAGTACTTAAAGGCTGGTTCTTGATGTGGAATTCTAAATTTAGAATTCTATGCAACAGCCTATTCTTCAAACCGATGCTTCACAAACTATGCTTCACAAACTATGCCTCAAACGAAAAGTCTGAGAATTGTTCTCTTAGCTTTAGTTTGTGTATTTTTCCGGTGGCCGTATGCGGCAATTCGTCGACAAAGGTGACTTCGTCTGGCATCCACCATTTCGCTATTTTTCCATCCATATAGGCTAAGATAGCCTCACCACTTACCTCAGAACCCGGCACACGAACCACCACTAACAACGGTCGTTCATCCCATTTGGGGTGAGCGATACCGATTACCGCCGCTTCGCCTACCTCAGGATGACCCATTGCACAGTTTTCTAGATCAATTGATGATATCCATTCACCGCCAGATTTAATCACATCTTTGGTGCGATCTGTAATGGTCATTACGCCATCGCTGTTGATCGTGGCGACATCCCCCGTATCGAACCAACCATTATCATCCAGTGCGCTTTCTTCGTGTTTAAAATAGCGTTCTACAACCCATGGGCCGCGAACTTTTAAGGCGCCAAACGCATTACCGTCCCATGGTAATTCTTGGTCACTTTCATCAACTATCTTCATCTGCACGCCAAACACTTGTCGACCAGACCTAACCCTTAGATCGTCGTACTCTTCATCTGTGTAGTCTTCGCGCGCGCGTTTTAACATATTGAATGAACCCAATGGGGCCATCTCTGTCATGCCCCAACCGGTGATGGTCTCTACATTGTGAGCTTCTTCAAACTCCTTCATAATGCTTAAAGGGCAGGCAGACCCGCCAACACCTACCCGTTTCATACTGGGGATCTTCTGGTCATTTTCGCGTAAATAGGTAAGCAGTGTTAGCCAGACGGTAGGCACCCCTACTGAGTAATTAACCTGTTCTTCGTTTATAAGCTGGCAGAGAGTTTCGCCATCGCCCATTTTAGAGCCAGGAAACACCACCTTAAAACCGGCCAACGCTGCAGAATATGGCATGTTCCATGCATTAACATGAAACATAGGTACAATCGGTAAGGCGGTGTCATGCACGGCAAGCCCCATGCCTCCTCCCAAACAACAAGCATAAGACTGCAACACTAAGGCGCGGTGTGAATATAAGACGCCTTTTGGATTGCCGGTGGTGCCTGATGTATAGCAAAGCGAACATGCGCGATTTTCGTCCAAATCGGGCCAATCATAATTTGCACTTTCGTTGGCAAGCAGCGACTCGTAACAATAAACATTATCCAGCGTCGTGTCCGGCATGCTCTGTTCACCAGCCAATACAATCACACCTTCAAGCTTTGGCAAGTTAGGAGCAATCGCTTCAATTAACGGTAAGAACATCGGGTCAACCATTAAAAGCCTGTCTTCAGCATGATTTATAATGTAAACAAGCTGTTCAGGGAATAAACGCGGGTTTACTGTATGACAAACCGCCCCCATGCAGGCAACCCCGAAGTAGACCTCCATGTGGCGATAATCGTTCCAGGCCAAAGTGCCAACCACTTCACCTTCTTTCAGGCCCAACTTATTCAGTGCCCCGGCTAACTGAGCGGCGCGATCATAACATTCGGCCTGAGTGTAACGGTGTCGTGGGTTGTCGTGAGTAACCGATACAATCTCACTGTCGCCATTAATTGATCTGCCATGGCGCATTAACGCGGTAATCGTTAATTGCTCGCCCATCATCAGTCCAAGCATGTTTTGTCTCCTTTAATTGGGTAAATAATCTATTGCGGTTATTGAACGTCTCTAAACTATCTATTGAAAACGAGAGTTGTATTCTTTGCTCGAACACTTTAATCGAATTCGATAATCAAGCCTGCTACTTAAGCGAAAGATAAGACACTTCAATTGACCTTATGTTCGTATTACTAGACATTGTAGTCAGTTTTCAACATACAAGTCACGAAAAATTCCTAAGCTTGCCGAGATTAAATGCTCAAACCTTAAACCATCATGTACTCCTTTCAAAACCTTTAGGACAACGCTCAGCTTGATATAAACGATTCGTAATCACCCGCTTTTGAGCCATCTTTCCCTTGTGCTCAAACTCTCAATAATGAAAAGAAGCTAATAATCCTAGGAAAGTGCTTTTTCTGCGGTCCACCACCCCGCAAAGGCTATGGCAAGCGTCGAAACAAATACACTAACGACATGCGACACCGTAATGGAAAGTGATTCGGGAATAAACGATAAGGCAAACCCCGTCAGCTGCGAGAAGTCAAAAAACCAATACGCAGCGATAACGCCCAACATCAAACCGATCATATCGAACAAAATTGAGTTTGCATTATTGCGCTTTAGTTTGTTCGGCAGGCCATTAACAACGACTTTGGTGAAGTTTTCATCAAGCAAATTCGGCTCACTGGCTCTGGCTTGCGAGAACAGCGTATCTAAATCGACATTGAGGTCATTACCTGCACCGCTTTTTGACGAAGTACTGTGCGCAGTACTATTCATTGCGGCGCTTGAGTTAAGTTTTTGATAATTATCATCATTCATAAAATTCACCCTTGCCAGTCTTGCAAATTTTTCTGCAAAGTTTGACGACCTCGGTTTATATGGGTTTTGACCGAACCGAGCGGAATACCCATGATATCGGAAATTTCTTGTTGTGTGTGCTGCCTGTGTAAAAATAAATGCAGCACTGATCTACGCTCGGGCTTCAGAGTAGCCAATAAACCAGCGACCTTTTGATGCAAGGCCGACTCCTGCTCGTCTTCACTAAATCTTGATTGTTTTTCTTCTAGAGGCTGATCTTCAATCGGCTCTGTATCAAGTTTTTTCTTACGTGCGAACTGCAAAAATGTATTGTATGCAATTCGATAAAGCCAACTGGAGAACTTGGCTTGATTGCGAAATCGGTGCAACTGTTTAAATGCTTGAATAAACGCATCTTGTACTAAATCATCGGCCAGTGCTTCATTCCAGTCGGTTAACTGACGCATTGAGTAGCGTAAATTTGACTGATGACGATTAACCAGCTCGCTATACGCTCGCTGGTCATTCTTACTCAGCGCAAGCTCTATAAGTACAGTGTCATCGAAATGTTGCACGATAAATTCCTAAAATATCAAGAATTGATCGACGCTAATCTTGGGTGTACTTTCGTTCTTCAAAATACCAAAACAGTAACTTAGCAACACCGATAAACAGGGGGATCAAGCCAAGTGCACCAATCGTAGTGTCCCCCGCTGCATTAAACGCGGCCGCAATGCCCAGCCCGGTACCGGTTAGCATTATTCCACTTTTAAATGAGTTGCCATTACCGTCAAAGGTACGTAATAGTTCTACGGGCACGTCCTTACCAGCATCAAGATACACTTGTATGATGGCCATCTTTTGACGTCGTTTTCGACCCAGATAAATAAATACCGCAATCAATACCAAAATCGGAAAACCAAAAATCAGTATCACGCCCAATATTGCCACGGCGCCAACCCAACCGGGAATGTCCTCACGTTTAAAGTCGAACCCTTGCTTAATCGCTTTCGCAAGTTCCTTTTTCTCTTCTTTGCTTAAGCCTTCCAGCTCTACCACGACCTCTTTAGCGACATCTTTACCCGCAAATTTTTCTAACAAATCACCGATCTGATCAATAGACTCCTGATCAATTGACTGCACATCGGCTTTTACACCGTCGTCCTCATCGAAGCTGATGTCGAAAGTAACTCCACGACTAGAGTCACTTTCGTCAGCCTCTTCAGTCGAAATAACGGGCTCTGAAACCGCTTGTACTTCTTGCGCTTGCGCCCAGACTGGGCTAACGCCAGTCAAGGCAAACATCAGCCAAATAGTTGCGTAGATATTTTTCATGATAATTCTCCAATTATTAAATTTGTACTACTTAATGGCTTAGATGCACGTTAAACTACTTTGGATTCACTTATTTTAATTTTTAAGCCTCGCATTTTATTTATTTAAAATCAATATCTTACCTAACTTATTACACAAACACCCTAAATGAATATTCATCATTATCGATTTAAGGCATCACCTAACCTTACTGAGTCACACCGCCATGGGTGATATTTACATAAGCTACGAATATTGGTTTGCCGCTGCGCAATTAGTATTGGCAATGTTTGGCATGGGCGCGACGCTGACAGTTGACGACTTTAAACAAGTTTTAAGCTCACCGAAGGCAGTGCTGTCGGGCACGGTGATTCAAATTGCTCTTATTCCGTTTATCGGCTACTTGTTTATCAAAACCTTTGGAATGGTCGGTGGGGTAGCGATCGGAATTGCACTCATTGCGGCAATTCCGGGCGGCACAACCTCTAATATTTTTACGCATTTTGCTAAAGGGAATATTCCCTTATCGATATCGATAACGGCGGTAACCACCTTACTGTGCCTGATCACCACGCCAATTATTTTAGGTTTGCTGATCACACAATATTTGCCAGGCGATTTTAGTATGCCCACCGGTCAAATAATAAAGGAGATAGCTCTCACACTGTTGGCACCCCTGGCAATCGGCATGCTGGTCTTGCGTTATTTCAGCAAGATAGCGGCCGATGTTTCTCGTTGGAGCATTAGGATGTCCTTAATCTTAATATTGGCAATCGTGGTTGGCTCAGCCAGTGCGGGGCGCCTGGATATGGACGCATTTGGACTCACCAATTTATTGTTAGTTTTGACGTTTATTGCTGGGCTGGCGATTACAAGCTGGGGCACCACCAAACTATTGGGTTTTAAGCAAGCTGATTGCACCGCAATCGAAATGGAAGTGGTCGTGCGTAATGTGAATTTGGCTGTTCTAATTAAGGCTTCGATGTTCCCCGCTACGCTTTCTGATTCGACAAACGTCGGCGACATGGTCCTTTTCACCGCACTGATCTATGGTGCTCTGCAGATGCTGATAGCCGCCGCGCTTATTTTTATCCGACGCAGGTCGGCGGCTTAACATGACTATCGTTATTTCAAAACAATCTCAGAATAGAATCGAAAAATAGCGAGAGCGTCGACATACACATACTCTGCGGTTCATCTATCGTTTTCTGAGAATAAGGTTTTCTGACAACAAGACTCGCTGAAAACGTAAAAAGCCCGATCACTATATGAAGTGTTCGGGCTTTTTTTTGTTCAAACTATTTGCCAACAGTGTAGGCTTCTGAGCGCTCTATATGTACTGCTCTTATGGGACAAAACACGTCGCCCCCGGTTACTCTTTGAGTTACTGTCTCAATTAACTCTGAGTTACTGTTAAAGCGCCACTCTCACTCTACAAGCGCTTTAAGGTGAGCCAGTTTACATTACGGCCAATCAGCTAGTTACCTGCTTTGAGATGTTCGACAACTTTATCGCCAAACTCCTGGGTTGATAACATTTTTACACCAGCACCAGGCTTAGAGAGGTCGGATGTGGAAAAGCCATCAGCAAATACCGCTTGCATGGCATTCCAAACGTTCTGCGCTTCATCCGCCATACCGAAACTGTACTCTAACATCATCGCCATTGAGCCAATCATTGAATATGGGTTGGCAATGTTCTGGCCGGCAATATCAGGAGCTGACCCGTGAGACGGCTCATAGTAGGCCTTACCGTCCGTGCCAAGGCATGCGGATGGCATCAAGCCAAGTGAGCCTAGAATGCCACCACCTTGATCGCTCAAAATGTCGCCAAACATGTTCTCCATTACCATCACATCAAATTGCGTTGGATTTAGACAAAGAGCCGTTGCGGCAGCATCGACGAGTGTGTGGCGAACCTCCACATCAGGGTACTCAACCGCCACTTCTTCTAAAATCTCGTTCCAAAGCACGCTGGATTTGAGTACGTTACTCTTATGAATGTTGTGAAGAACTTTTTTACGGCCTTGCGCCAATTTAAACCCTTCAACAAGAATATTTCGAATTTGGTCTTCGTCATACTCTAGGGCTTCTCGAACGTATCGCTTGCCCTCTTCGTTAATGCCGGTTTCTTTCTCACCAAAATAAAGCCCACCGACCAATTCGCGAACCATGATCATGTCGATACCGTCACCAACAACCTCCGCCTTCAATGGCGAAAAGTGCGCCAAACCTTTAGGCAACGATATGGGGCGATAATTGGCGTAAGTATTTAACCGAGCGCGCAACGGCAACAAAGCGCCGCGCTCAGGTTGCTCATCGACCGGTATTTTTTTAGAGTCTTCGTGATTAAGACCAATCGGGCCTTTGACCACGGCATCAGCTTCATCAACCAATGCTTTGGTTGCTTCAGGAAATGAGCTGCCATGGCTGAACCATGATCCGGCGCCAAAAGGCGCTTCAACAAGGTCGAATTCAACATCATTGCGTTCTTCAATCACTCGGAGAACCTTGATGCCTTCAACCATAATTTCTGGGCCTATACCGTCGCCCGCCAGAATAGCGATTTTATATTTGTTCACTGCTGTATCTTGCGTTAAATAAAAAGCGACGCAAGTTTAGCGGAAATAGCTAAGTAATCGTAGACCTTACACGTCGTTACTGGGTATTACTTTAACTAATTAAGCGCGTTTACCAAGGTATTCAGCCTCAAAAACTAAATTAGTTTGAAAGTTAACCATAGTTGGTAGAGTATTAAGCCTACTCAGGTGTGCAATTGAATACATATATAGCTATTTCTGGGCGCCGACATTGATGACCAGCGCCGGGTTTTTGACCTTTTAAAACCGGCTACTGGCAACCAGAACCTTACTTATTAAGACAAAATCGAAAATCCAGTTCTAACTTCGGAGAGAATAATTATGCAAAACAGTTTGCCCGGCTTTCCTAGCCTTAAACTTCGGTTAAAAAACCAACTAAAAATCGCCAGCTTTATCATTGTTGGCAGCGGCGCTCTATTGGCGAGTTCTAATGCCTCATCTCATGGGCATGAAAAAGCAAGATCAGAACTCGGCTTTACTACAGCAAAAGTCTCAGATCACGTCTATATGCTGTCTGGTGTTGGCGGATTTACCGGCGGAAACATCGGTTTAAGCATCGGCGAAGACGGTGTTGCGATGATCGATAATGGCTTATCCTCCGTGCTTGATCTGCTGAAAGCCGAAATCGCCAAAACCACCGACAAGCCGATTGACTATTTAATCAATACCCACGTGCATGGCGACCACATTGGCAACAATGAATCCTTTGGAAGTGACGGCACCAATGTCATTAGCCACAGAAACCTACGAACTTCTTTAGTGGAAAAAGGAGTTTCTATCGGCGGTGGTAAAACAAAGCCCGCGCCAAAACACTATTTACCTGTATTGACCTTTTCCGATCAAATGACAGTGCATATCAATGGAGATTCGGCTCAGATACAACATTTCGCAGCGGCGCATACCGATGGCGACGCCATCGTATTGTTCAAAAACGCAAATGTGATTCACACTGGCGACATCATGTTCAACGAGCTATTTCCCTACATCGACAGCAGCAACGGTGGAAGTTTTAAAGGGGTGCTTGCCGCATTGAAAAGTATTCATGAAATGGCGAATGACGAAACTTTGATTATTCCGGGTCACGGTAAGTTGGCAACCAAAACGGATGTAAAGAGGACCATTGAAATGCTCGAGGGGGTCTATCAAGCCGTCAAGGCTCTGCATGATAAAGGCATGAGTGATGATGACATATTGGCCTCGAAACCATTAGAACCCTACTCAGCGTATGCTTGGGATTTCATTACCGCTGACATCATGACAAAACAGGTTCTCACTGCACTAAAATAAAGTGTAATTGGCCCAATAGTTGGTGCCATTCTTTGCTGCTCCATAAGCAACCGAATAGTATCAATAGAGCGAACACTAAACGCGGTCGAAATAAACTTTGCGCTTCGACCGCGTGACTTACTAAGCAAAGCGCTACGTACAACACTCTTCTTAGAACACTCTCCTTGTAAATCTCGGAATACTCACTCATTAATATTATGGAATCACAATTTTTTCTAGCCACCTTAATTCAACTCGGTATTAACCTGCTTTATACACTCTTTGCCTTATTGGTTGGGGTAATTGCCCTGAAAATAATCGACAGCATGCTGCTGAAAGACGTTGATATTCAAGAACAGATACAGAACGGAAATATGGCGGTTGCCGTATTTGCATCCACCATTCTGATATTTGTAGCCTTGATCGTATCATTTGGTCTTAAAGGCTAGTCTCTTCATCGAATTCGGTCTGCTTTAGCTCAAAGTAACTAGGTAATTCACGTGCAAGGTCTGCTTCGCTCAGCGCTCGGCTTAGTAGTGATATATATGATGTCAGTGGCTTATCTGTGGTTTGATTCAGAGCGGCAAAACGCCTACAAGCAGACTCAAGCGGATCAAAAAGCCAATCAAGTTAAGTTGCGACAAAACCAACACAAAATGCAGTCAGGTTACCTGACAACGGTGTTCGACAAAGAAGGCTTTCACAGTGACCACCTGACTAAGGCCATCGATTCTATTCCTGGACGAGGCAAAAATTCGAACTTTATTTGGCAAGATCGCGCCGGCAACCCGTTTGCTTATGCCGCGATGGGCATAGATAGAAACTACTACTTTGCCAACAGTTATCTGGTTGGGTATCAACCCTATAAAACCACCAAACTGTGGCAGCCATTGGTAACCTTGGCGTTGAAAAAGACCTATCAGTTTGATCATGACCAACATGGGGCAAATTGGAAGGATATCTGGCAAAACTCAAAACAAGCTTACTATTACAGTCATGGAGACTGTGAGGACCATGCAATCTTGTTGGCTGATTGGTTAATCAGTATGGGCTACGACGCTCGAGTTGCGATTGGCAAGGTACCTTCTGGCGGGCACGCTTGGGTAATTTTATATTACGATAACAAAGAGTATTTACTCGAAGCCACGAGCAAGCGACGCCCTCGATCCATTGGGGACTTCAAGTTAGCCAAATTTGCGGCAGAGTACAGGCCCGAATACTTGTTCAACCGTGACTCTTTCTGGGCAAACACTGGCACACACCTTACAACACGCTACAGCGGCAATCATTGGATAAAAACGGCCACATTTATTCTCGGCGCGACTCCAGCTAAAGTTCGCCACTAATCCTTGGTTTGACGGAGCTCGACAGCCGAAACAATCACGCCATTATTGTCTGCATAAATCCATTCACCAGGCTGAATCGTTTGACCGGCTATCTCTATGGCCACATTAAGGTCGCCGAGACCGCGCTTTTGCGTCTTCATCGGATGCACATTAAGCGCTTTAACGCCTAGCTTAGTCGCGCCGATTTCGTCTACGTCTCGAATACAGCCGTTGATGACCAGACCAGACCAACCATTATTGGCCGCTTTTTCAGCCAACATATCACCCAAAATTGCTCTACGTAAGGAACCACCGCCGTCCATCACGATAACGCGCCCTTCACCTGGCGTGGCGACCAACTCCTTGACCACCGAGTTATCTTCAAAACATTTGATCGTTACTGCCTGACCAAAGAACGCCGCACGCCCTCCGTAATTATTAAAGATCGGTTCCAATACTCGAACCTGATCTTCGTGCATATCGCACAAATCTGGCGTTGGCAACGGGGTTGCATGTGTGCTGGAAGATTGCGTCATTTAATTTCTATTTTGATCTAACGTTAACGTGTTCAAAGGGGCAATGTCGACATGCGTTACCACAGCATCGCCCTCTGGAGGAATGATACAGCTCGGTAAAAACCATGAACCCATTTTCCATATAGTAGTGCTCGTTTTCGACTAACTTCGGGATCGGCCATTGGCGTGTCTCGCTACTGCCAATATCCTCTTGCCCTACGCCATCGACATTCGTGTTTTTAAGCCTGTTCATTTATAAACCGTTTAATACAAAAAAAACAAGCCCCATTGATAAAAAGGGGCTCGGTGTTACTATTCGCGAATAACTCTTGATGAAGCCAGAGTTGTATCAGGACGACACAATAACAAATGATTAGGTGCTGCGCCTGTATTGACCGCCAACCTCGAAAAATGCATCGGTTAGCTGCCCAAGAGAACAACACCTAACCGCTTCCATCAAGGCTTCAAATCCATTGCCGCCATCTCTAACGATTTGTTTGAGCTCGGCCAAAGCTTGCTCTGAGGAAGCGTCGTGTGTGGATTGAAACGCTCTAAGTCTGGCAATTTGGCTTTGCTTTTCATCGTCGGTAGATCGCGCCAATTCAATTTCTTCTACTTCTTCCGCTACTTCAGGTAAAAACGTATTTACGCCAATAATCGGGTAAGAACCATCGTGTTTCATGGATTCGTATTTCATTGACTCCTCCTGAATCTGACCACGTTGATAGCCAGTCTCCATCGCGCCTAACACCCCACCACGATCTGAGATTCGCTCAAATTCAGTCAAAACCGCTTCTTCGACCAAATCGGTAAGTTCATCAACGATAAATGAACCTTGACTCGGATTCTCGTTTTTAGCTAAGCCAAACTCACGATTAATAACCAACTGAATCGCTAATGCACGTCGCACCGACTCTTCTGATGGCGTGGTAATCGCTTCATCATAGGCATTGGTATGCAGGCTGTTGCAATTGTCATTGATGGCTAACAACGCCTGCAAGGTGGTTCGAATATCGTTGAACTGCATCTCTTGCGCATGCAATGATCTGCCCGATGTTTGAACGTGATACTTTAGCTTTTGACTTCGCTCATTGGCGCCGTACTTCTCGCGCATCGTCACTGCCCATATCCGTCTTGCCACTCGACCAATAACGGTGTATTCGGGGTCCATACCGTTTGAGAAAAAGAAACTTAAATTATGAGCAAACTCATCAATATGCATTCCTCTGGCTAAATACGTCTCAACAAAGGTAAACCCATTTGCCAAGGTAAACGCCAATTGAGTGATCGGATTCGCTCCGGCTTCGGCAATGTGGTAACCCGAGATAGACACGGAATAAAAATTATTGATTCTATGGTCAATAAAGTACTGTTGAATGTCACCCATCATTCGCAAACTAAACTCAGTCGAGAAAATGCAGGTATTTTGTCCTTGGTCTTCTTTAAGGATATCGGCCTGTACCGTTCCACGTACCGCACTCAGTGCGCGAGCCTTAATGTCGGCTAACTGTGAATCGTTAGGCTGCTGACCATTCTCCTCAACAAACACATCTATTTGCTGATCGATCGCCGTATTTAAAAACATCGCCAATATGGTGGGCGCAGGACCGTTAATGGTCATCGAAACGGAAGTACTTGGGTCGCACAGATCGAAGCCACTAAACAACTGCTTCATGTCATCCAAGGTGGCTACCGACACACCGGAATTGCCGATCTTGCCATAAATATCTGGCCGCTCAGCAGGGTCAAAACCATACAGTGTCACCGAATCAAAGGCGGTGGAAAGGCGCTTCGCTGGAGAGTGTTGAGACAATCGCTTAAAACGCCGATTAGTTCGTGCAGGGTCACCCTCACCTGCGAACATCCTGGCAGGGTCTTCACCTTCACGTTTGAACGGAAAGACACCCGCGGTAAATGGAAAATAACCTGGCAAGTTTTCTCGACGCAGCCATTTCAGTAGATCAGCCTTACTTTGATACTTCGGCAAACTTACGCGTGGCACTAAGGAGCCACTAAGGCTCTCGCGAACTAAAGAGGTTTTGATTTCCTTACCGTTTTTCAAAACATCAACGCGTTCTAAACCCTCGTAAGAAGCTTGCACCGACGACCAGTCGCCAAGCAGCTGCTTGCTTTGCGCATCTAATTGATTACTGTAGTCGCTTGATAAAGTGTCTATTTCACTGTTTTGCTCTGACAGTAAGGCTTGCGTGACTTCCAAGGCTTCTACTTGGCCCGCGATTTTTGCCTGCTGATCCGATTTCTCTAAATAGCCCCGCACCGTTTCAGAAATTTCAGCCAAATAACGCTTTCGCGACGCCGGTACGATGGCTGTTTTATCCGATGGGATTTTGTTATTGATCATTGGCAGAACTGACTGCCATTCGCGCAAACCTTTTTCGCGTAATACACTTAACAGACCATGGTAAGCGGAAGTAACACCATCATCACCAAAGCGTGATGCAATTGAACCAAAAACCGGCATTTCCGACGGTGAGGTATCCCAAGCTTCGAGATTACGTTGGTATTGTTTTGATACATCTCGCAGCGCGTCGGCTGAACCAGTACGATCAAATTTATTAATCACGACAATGTCTGCAAAATCCAGCATGTCGATCTTTTCAAGCTGGCTTTGCGCGCCAAATTCTGGTGTCATGACGTACATTGATGCATCAACAAACGGCACAATACCGGCATCACCTTGACCAATACCTGGGGTTTCCACAACCACCAGATCAAAGTCAAAACAGCGCACAGCGTCTATCACCGACCGCATATAAGCGGGCACTTCACCACTGGAATCACGCGTTGCTAAAGAGCGCATGTAGATCGATTCATGGTAAATCGAATTCATTCGAATTCGGTCGCCTAATAAGGCGCCACCGGTCTTGCGCCGAGTAGGGTCGATCGCCAACACCGCTATCTTAGCGCTGTCGCCACTGTCGGTTCGAAAACGCCGAATGATTTCGTCTGTCAAAGATGATTTACCAGCACCACCGGTGCCGGTGATGCCCAACACAGGCGTTTTATCATTAGCCGCTAATTTGAGTCGATTCAGGTCCTCTTCACTTACTTTATCTGCCTCGATTTGACTAATTAAACGCGCTAATGAGAACCGCCCAGACACTGACTCCAGCGGCGTTGACTGGAGTAAATCGGGCACCGAGGCATTATATTTGATCGGGTCACAACGTTTGATCATGTCTTGAATCATGCCGACCAAACCAAGTTCCATACCATCATGAGGTGAGTAAATACGCTCTACCCCATAATTGTGCAGATCAGTGATCTCTTCAGGAACAATCACCCCACCGCCGCCGCCAAAAACACGAATATGACCAGCGCCGCGCTCTTTTAACATGTCAATCATGTATTTGAAGTACTCGACATGGCCGCCCTGATACGAACTCATGGCAATACCGTTAACGTCTTCTTGAACAGCGGCTTCAACCACTTCAGCAACCGAGCGATTGTGAGCTAAATGAATTACTTCGACACCTTGGGACTGCAAAATTCGACGCATAATGTTAATAGACGCATCGTGTCCATCAAACAAACTTGCCGCCGTCACAAAACGCATTGGGCTTGTCTGTTCAGCTTCTTGTTCTAGAATGCTGCTTTTACTGTCTAAATTACTCATCGCATCTATCCTGGCCGAAGCCGTCAATGATTTGTACTATTAGCCCGTCATTGCCGTGGAGTTGGCAATGCCGCGCCTAAATATTTATTCTCTCGTCTCGTAAGCCCAGCTAGTGATTACAACGTTTTTTACAAACGCGGCCACAACTGCAGTGGGAATACAAAACTCATTCGTCAATTAAACGTCTCATGGTCAATGCTAAACCGTCGTGCAGACGCTTTGTCTCTGCCATATTGTCAGGGTTGGAAAGCCAGTAATAGACAATACCAATAACCGTTGCACTAAACTGGCCAGCGATCGAATCAACGTCACGCTTTACCTTTTCATCAATAGTTGGATCATTGACTACCCAGTTCACCAAATCTTGAAAACGGCGTCGATGAATACTCTGAATAGTCTTGCTTAATTCTGAGCCAGTATTAATTGACTCGAACCATAATGTATAAAAGGTATAAACGTAAGCCGGAGCATCCTCACAAAATTGGTAGTGTTGGGAAATTGCGCTTTCAATGGCGGGTAGCCCAAGCCGCGAAGAGGTCGCCTGTTTGAGTTGTTGCAGCCAGATATCACCAAGTTCGAGCACTACAAAACTAAATAGTTTGTCTTTGTTACCAAATCGATGACTCGCCAAACCACGACTGTAGCCAGCCTCAATGCCAACGTCGGTCAAACGTGTATTTTCTGGACCGCGTTCAACGATCAAACGCACGGTCGCATCGAACATGCGTTTGTCCGATAACTCCGTGCGTTCGGCCTGAGTGCGACCAGACTTAGTCTGCTTAGACGTCACCATCAGAATGTTTCTTTTAATTGTTGTTTCAAAAAATAGAACTTCTTAATTGGCTGTGCTCAAAAAAATGCATGCCTAACGTTTAGCCAAACGAAGAATCATTGAGCTCACAGCCAATCAAAGCCCCTTGCACCACGGCCGCTGAGTAGGCCGCCGCCCGCGGTAGCAATTGACCAGAGAAAAATCGTGCGGACAAAATTTTGTTATTAAGAAATTGCTCATCGCCTTCGTTAGATGCAAGCTTTGATGACGCTTTGGTCGCGCTGCGCAAGTGGTACCAAGCGCCAAGCACGTAACCCATTTGCATTAACAAGTTATACGAAACGGCGCCTTCAAATTTCGCATTGGAGTTGGCATTTTCCAGAATATAAGCAACGCTTTCTTGCAAGCCGTTTTTAGCAACGATGAACTGCGCGGTTAAGCTATCGTTAGCATCGGCATCGGCAATTGATTGGTCCATTTCGGCTATCAAGGCATTAAACCCAGCTCCGCCATCACGGATTAATTTTCGGCCAACCAGATCGTTCGCTTGAATAGCCGTAGTGCCCTCGTAAATAGACGTGATGCGCGCATCTCGGTAATGCTGCGCCACACCTGTTTCCTCAATAAAGCCCATGCCACCATGCACCTGAATGCCCAATGAGGTGATTTCATTAACCAACTCAGTGCACCAAGCTTTGGTCACTGGCGTAAGTAATGCAAAGCGTGTTGCATGGTAACTGCGTTGTTCGTCTTCAACCCCGTGGCCGCGCAAGTCATGAGACATAGACGCATCGAAACACAAAGCTCGCATCGCATCAGTCATAGACTTCATTTGCATCAGCATACGCTGCACATCAGCGTGACCGATGATCGCCGTTGGTTTGCCAGTATCGGCTGCACGACCCTGCATGCGCTCACGAGCGTAGTAGAGAGCGTCTTGATACGCACGCTCTGAAAGCCCGACACCTTCTAAGCCTACTTCTAGACGCGCGTGATTCATCAACGTAAACATACAAGACAGGCCTTGGCCAGGCTCGCCGATCATATAGCCAATAGCGCCGGTATTATCACCAAAACTCATGACGCAGGTGGGGCTACCATTAATACCCAGTTTCTCTTCAGTTGACACAACCCGTACGTCATTGCGTTCGCCTAAAGTGCCATCTTCATTAACTAAAAACTTAGGAACCAAAAATAGCGACAAGCCCTTCACGCCGGCTGGCGCGTCATCCAACGGCGCAAGTACAATGTGGACGATATTGTCCGTCATATCATGCTCGCCCCACGTGATGAAAATTTTCTGGCCTTTAATTAAAAAGTGATCACCATTGGCGGTTGCCTTAGTTTTTAAGCTCGATAGATCAGAACCGGCATGTGATTCAGTCAAATTCATGGTGCCGGTCCATTCACCAGATATCAGCTTGGGCAAATAGATTTCTTTTAATTCATCAGACGCATGTGCAGCCAGCGCATCAATCGCACCCGCCGTTAACATTGGGCACAACGCCATAGCCGTATTTGCGCTGTTCCAAAACTCACTGGTCGCCATATGCACTGTAAACGGTAAGCCCTGACCACCATAATTAGGGTCTTGGGCCAAACTCAGCCAACCATTGTCGACAAAGTGTTGATAGGCTTCTTTAAATCCTGGGGCCGTAATCACCTCACCATCAACAGCTCGACTGTGTTTAATATCACCCGTGCGATTGATCGGCGCAAACACATCCGCTGCAAACTTACCCGCCTCTTCCAATACGGCCGACACTAACTCTGGAGTGGCCTCTGCGAAGTCGGGAATTGCCGTCAGAGAATTAATGTTTAACAGATCGTTCATTACGAAATCGATCTCTGAGATTGGTGCTTTATAGTCGGCCATATCAAATATTTACAAGGTTAAACTGGTTTTAAGATGTGCATCACTGCGTAATCCTGTAATTTACTTGCTTGCAACAAGCAAGTCAATTCAGACAGAGAAATATTGAGCATTCATCAACCCTATTCGTTCACCTCAACAGGCACCACTAATGGTAAACTTCAATGCATCAACAATTGCCTTAACCTAAGGTCAGTTTTCAGATTGGCCATTGAAGTTTGTTCATGAACCGCAGCAGCGCAAGAAAAAAAGCCCCGCCACGTAAGGACGGAACCAAGTATCAATCGGTTCTACAAGCAACTCGTGAGTTAGTGGATGAAAGCGGGTTTCGTAATGTGTCATTAAAAGCGATAGCCACTCGCGCGGGCGTATCCAGAAACGTACTTTATAATTGGTGGGATGGTGACCTGCAATGCATCATTGAAGAAGCTATATTGCCGGATGTGAGCACTTGGCCAACTCCTGACACCGGTTCACTAAAGGGTGATTTAACTGAGTTTATAGAATTGAGCATTGAGTTATTGCACAAACCGAATGTATTGGCGGGTTACCTGCAACTCGCTTCGCACGTGGTTGATCGGCCTGAAGATTTACAACGAACGAGTAAAAAGTTCCGCGTACCCTACGCTAGGCTACTTGGTCGCATTATGCAAAAAGCAGAGCAACGCGGAGAGCTAAGGCCACGCGATAACGACGACAACTTGCATCATTCGGTGTTGGCGCAGATGATCTCTGGCTGTGTTTTACAATTCGCCATTACCAAGAAGCCTGGTCGACGAAAATCCAGAGCTATTTTAGTCAACTCGATCATAAAACTGCTTGCATAAAATCATTAAATTCAGTTATTTCACATTGTCGTTAACTGGGCAACCTCACTCACTTTGTATACAAAAATCGCAATTTAGGTGCAACCCAGGTTGAATATCGCTTCTTTTAGCGAGAATTGTTGACAATAAGACGAAGCATTGGCAGACTGCGCAGCGATGAATGCCGATACCTCTGAATTCGACTCTAAAAACCCTGAAGACAATACTCTTAGCGGGCGAACCACCATCGCATTACGCGAAGCAATTGTTTGCGGCAAAATAAAAGCCGGTGAAAAGTTGAATGAGCCCAAGCTTGCTGAACAATACAGCGTTAGCCGTGGGCCACTAAGAGAAGCTATTCGGCGCTTGGTTGCCATGGGCTTGGTTCAGCACAAGCCTCATGTTGGTGCATCCGTAATTCCGCTCGATGTAATACACATTGTCGAACTGTATGAAGTACGCGAAGCGCTTGAGGGAATGGCCGCCGGATTAGCGGCAATCAACATGACGGAAGACGACATTTTGGAACTTAAAAAAGTGCTCGAGATTCACCGCCGTCATCACGAAACAAACGCAGGTGAGTACATGCAGGCCGAGGGTGATTTTGATTTTCATTATCAAATCATTAAGGGCAGCGGAAACGCCCTGCTCACACAGCAACTGTGTAATGAGCTGTATCACCTAATTCGCATGTTTCGGTTTCAAACCAGCCGTTTTAGAGAACGGTCAAGCCGAGCATTAGTCGAACACGAACAATTAATTTACGCAATTGAAAACCGCGATTCGGCTCTGGCTGAAATATTAATGCGCCGCCATATATCGCGCGCGAAAGATTCTATCAAGGCACATCTTACTAATGAGGAAAAATAGTCATGTCTGCTGGCAAACGATTTAGAGACGCGCTGGCCGCGCATCAGCCATTACAAATAGTCGGAACTATCAATGCTTACACAGCGTTGATGGCAACTAAAATTGGTCATAACGCAATTTATATATCGGGTGGTGCCTGTGCAAACGCATCTTATGGTTT
The DNA here is from genome assembly GCA_964516915.1 of uncultured Gammaproteobacteria bacterium. Taxonomy (GTDB): domain Bacteria; phylum Pseudomonadota; class Gammaproteobacteria; order Arenicellales; family Arenicellaceae; genus Arenicella. Next base: position 39,781 of record CAZEXS010000015.1, on the reverse strand, counting down.
GCCTGATTTAGGCATGACAAGTATGAATGATGTGCTTGAAGATGCACGGAGAATAACCGCCGTGGTCGACACGCCATTACTCATCGATATCGACACTGGCTGGGGTGGCGCATTTAATATTGCCAGAACAATTCGCGAATCAATTCGATCAGGCGTAGCGGCTGTCCATATTGAAGATCAAGTTGCGCAAAAGCGTTGCGGGCACCGACCAAATAAGGAAATCGTCAGTCAAGCTGAAATGGTGGACCGAATCAAAGCCGCCGTTGACGCCAAGACCGACCCTGACTTTTTTATACTTGCTCGAACTGATTCTTACGCTATTGAAGGTTTGCAAGCCTCAATAGATCGCGCTGGAGCTTATATTGAAGCCGGCGCCGATGGCATTTTTGCCGAAGCGATGGCTGAACTGGATCAATATGCGGCTTACGACAAAGCCATCGATGCGCCGCTGTTAGCCAACATGACCGAATTCGGCATGACCGAGCTGTTCGATAAAACGCAACTTGCGCAACACGGCGTCGATATGATTCTGTACCCGCTTACGGCAACTAGGGCAATGAATAAAGCCGCCGAAATGGTATACGCTGACGTGTTAGACAAAGGGCATCAACGCGACATGGTCGAACATATGCAAACACGTATGGAACTATACGACTACTTGGACTACCAAGAATATGAAGATACCTTAGACAAGTTATTTTCACAGTCAAAACCTAATTAATATAACTCAGACGAGTAACGAGGAATTCAACATGGCAACTGATAAAAAACTAAGTGGTGCTGGCCTGCGCGGTCAAGTGGCTGGTGAAACGGCTCTTTGTACGGTAGGTACACAAGGCTCAGGTCTAAATTACCGAGGTTATGATGTAGACGATCTGGCTGACAACTGCATTTTTGAAGAGGTGGCTCACCTCATTCTAAAAGGTCACTTACCAAACCAATCTGAGCTTGATGCTTATCAAAGCAAGTTGAACGCGCTTCGTGATCTGCCTGCCGCATTAAAGTCTGGTCTGGAATTGATTCCTGCAACGGCACACCCCATGGACGTTATGCGTACCGGTGTATCATTGCTTGGGAACCTCGAACAAGAAACGGATTTTGCGGATCAAGGAGATAAAGTAGATCGAATTCTAGCGCTATTACCAGCGATGGTGGTCTATTGGTATCGCTATTCAAAAGACGGCGTTCGAGTATCGACCGACACAGGTGCAGCGACAATCGGCGGGCACTTTCTACATATGCTGCACGGTGAAAAACCGAGTGAATTGCATGAGCAAGTAATGAACGTCTCGTTGATTCTGTACGCTGAACATGAATTCAATGCATCGACCTTCAACGGCCGAGTCGCCGCCTCAACGCTGACTGATATACATTCAGTCATCACTGGCGCCATCGGAACACTCCGAGGCCCATTGCACGGTGGCGCAAATGAAGCCGCTATGGAGATGATCGAACAGTGGTCATCGGCAGACGAGGCCGAAGCCGCAATTCTGCAAAAGCTAGCAAACAAAGACCTGATAATGGGTTTTGGTCATGCCGTTTATAAAGAGCGCGACCCGCGAAATGCCATCATTAAAAAATGGTCTGAAAAACTAGCAGCAGAAGTGGGTGACGAAGTGCTTTACCCTGTTTCCGTCAGATGTGAAGAGGTTATGAAACGTGAAAAAGGCATGTTCTGTAATGCCGACTTCTTTCATGCATCCGCGTATAATTTCATGGGCATTCCAACAGGACTATTTACACCTATATTCGTGATGAGTCGCGTAACCGGTTGGGCTGCGCACGCTTTTGAGCAACGAGCGAACAATAGAATAATCCGCCCCAGTGCTGAATATACCGGGCCTGAGCATAGAAAAGTTACACCCATCAGTGAGCGCGCTTAAGCCTCAGTTTATGCAAGAAATTGTTCCATTAATTTAATTATATAAATGAACAAAATACAAACGTTGTAATATCCCTATTACGACACAGCAACATTCGAAAAGAGCCCGTTTAACGGGCTCTTTTTACGTTTTACTTAAGCATTTCTGTGGGGCCAAGTGGCAAACAGACTGATTAATTGAAAGCACTGAGGGCAATCCATAATAATTACTTTGGTTATTAATATTAAAAATTATAATAACCTTAGGTTATTTCTAGCATGACAATTAACCATTTTTAAATCTCCGCGTGATGCCCCATATTACACACATCGGAGGTCAACGCCTCTTTACCAGTTTTCAAGAGTTCAGTACAAGTACTTCGAGCTTTCGGAATCAACCTTTAACCTTACCAGTTTAATTTACAGGTGCTTATTATGGAAATCATGATTTTAGTAACGATTGCTTTACTTGGTTTAGTTGTGATCAATGAAATCGTAGATCACTAGTCTTTACCTTACTCTTTAAGCGCGATGTTGGGCTGAAACGGCCCGCGCACTAGCCTCACTCCTCTTGCTAGAACAACTCTACTATTTGGCCGCTCACTTACCTGAGCGGCTTTTTTATGTCGATCGTATTTAGTTTGGCAGCTCTCAAAACACAAGCATTATAAATAAAATTCAATATTTTCAAATAAATCATTCCCTATAGTTATTACCATCATAAAACTAAACCATTTTAAAAATTTCAGCTTAACCCCAAATCAAGAGTGTTAGAGGTAATAACCACTAACCAAACATCCGAAGACTTGTCATTACTAACAAGCCCCTAGGCACCAATACTCAACCGTTTGAACTTATAGGTACATATTATGGAAATCATGATCTTAGTAACCATCTTTTTACTTGCTGTCGTAGCAGTGAACGAAATCGTAGACCACTAATGTTTGCTGCAAATGTTAGCCGAGCGGCATCCGCTAAAAAACGGCAATGCACCAGCTCGGCTAACCCATCGACAACTTAGTAGTTGCAATTCAGATTACATTCAACACCGCTATTGCTTATACGCATTGTGTAAAATTTCTTGCATTGGCTTATGCATATCAGCTGCGCAAGCGACAATATTTCCAGACTCTAAGTAACAATCTACTCCATCAAAGTCAGAAACCAGTCCACCCGCTTCTTGTACTATTAAGGCTCCAGCCGCAATATCCCAGGGCTTGAGGCTGGCCTCCCAAAAGCCGTCAAACCTTCCAGCAGCCACGTAGCACAAGTCCAGCGCTCCAGCGCCGCTGCACCTAAACGTCTAACACCGCTTGTTTGATGAGCTAACAATACATGCATTGCCTCAGAAAACTGATCCACGCGGGCTAAAAGCTCACCACTAAAAGGAATGCCGGTTGCCAACAAGGCGCCTTCAATCTCAGCTTGTGAGCTGCAAGCAATTTTCTGACCATTTAACAAGGCGCCCTGCCCTCTTACCGCTGTATATAACTCATTTTTAGCTGGGTCATACACTACGCCAACAATCACCTCAGCACCACATACCAGGGCAATTGACACCGCATAATGAGGAATGCCCCGTAAAAAATTAGTGGTACCATCAAGCGGGTCAATAATCCATTTATATTCGGAGGATGCATAATCCGCCGCGCCCATTGAATTACCAAACTCTTCACCCAAAATAGAATGATCAGGGTAAGTAGATTGGATGATGTCACTGATTATTGTTTCTGCAAGCCGATCGACTTCGGAGACAAAATCATTAATGCTCTTTTCTTCAATAGTCAGGCTACTCAAGTCATGACTGGCGTTAACAATTGCATCGCCAGCCCCCTTGGCTGCGGTGATGGCCGTCTGTAAAATTTGTTCCATTAAAACACTGCCCCTAAAACTAATCACACTCTGTTCTGTACACACCATTATCCAGAACAGACATTTTACCCACCACCATAACAAAAAAGCAGAGCCAAACTGGCTCTGCTTTGAAACTTATTATGCTTACTATCGACTAGCGGTGCTGATTTACATAACCGTCTAAGCCATGAGGGATAAGTCGACCAATTTGTCTCGCCACCATCGCAATATCTTTGTGACTACCATCATCACTCAACCAGCCTTGAACAGAACCAATAATGCCGCCCGCATAAAAATCGGCGATAGTATCTAGCTGCTGTGAGGTGAAGTTGTGGTTAAACTGAAAAAGTATTCGCTCGGATATCAATTTTGAAACCAAAGTTTTAAGTAATGACAGACACTGAATACCGGCTTGCCCGGTAAACGCAGCTCTCATCAATATACGATCTCTATCGCACTCTTCTAGTAAATTTCTAACGCTCACTTCAACAAATTCTTCACGGCCAACGTCTGAGCTTTGAATCAGCGCTTCGGTTTTGGACCAGGCTTTTTCAAAAACCAGTTGAATTCGGTTCAGCAATATAGATTGTTTACTATCAAAATTTGAATAGAATGTCTGACGACTTACTCCAGCTGTCTTAGTCAATTCACCGATAGTGATTTCATCGATCGTCTTGGTTTGCAGGTGATGTGCGAGCGCTAGTTGCAGTTTTTCTTGGCTGCGTCGTTTTCTAAGATCCAATTTAAACCCCTTTCTTAAAATAATAAGTGTGTTCTGTTTGCCTGAATTTCTATTCAGCCTAAATCTTTACAGCAACTATTCTAATTATGCTCATCAAACCACTACGGCTATCAAACGTAACCAGGAATAATTGCTATTTACTGAGTCAAAAAGACTTATGCCCAAATCGACTGAGACAATTAGACACTGTGTCATAGCTTTTGTTCAACATCTGTACTTTAGTTATAACGAAACTTAACAAAGTGATCGCTATTTACTAAAAGCAAACCGTCATGAAATACGATTATTGAACCAAATAGAATAGAATTGTTAGCCTATGGAAAAAATAATATGATTCATCTTTAATAAGGCGGATTATCCTTACAAACATCCACCAAAACAAACTAAAAACGACTAAATAACCATGTTTTGCTCTCAAAATGTCCGCCATTCGTATCTAACTTTTATGAGCCTAAGCAAAAATCAAACCACCATTGTAAAAGTACTGATTACATTGGTTTTTGCCGGAGCTCTTGGCGCTTGCCAAACCTATCGATTTGAAGACCCATGGCCAGGAGAGCTACCCGATAGAAAACTATTCATTGATGGCTATTTAGAAAAGCGCGACTTAAAAACCGCAACAAACGCACAACTTGAATATCATTTGGGTTGGATTAAAAAGTTTTACCGAGGCACCGCCTTATACCCACATGGCTGGCTCAGTGCCAGTGAGCAATATTTGGCCACAATCTCTTCTACAAGTTTGCGGCAAGAGATAGACGCTCGGCTAGTAAAATTAGGGGTGATAATCGGTAACGAATGGGCTCAAGATAATAATGTTCGGTTAATTAATAGTGCTAATATGGCATCGTGGGCAGGAGCAATGCGTACGGCAGCTGAGCGTAATCAACATAGCGTATTTTTGGACAGTGTAGAAAAAGACGTAATGAGTCTATTAAGCGGTGAGCTGGCCGCGAGAGACATTAACTACGAGCGATATTTCAATGATGAAACATACGACGATTTCTAACACGACAAGGCTGGCTATGTCACTTTCGTATCAAGCTCATCGATCACTGTATTCATCACAATATTTATGAACTCTCATTAAATGGCAAACTACTCTCTCTCTACAATCTACCTGTCAACCATATTCATGGTTATGCCATGTCTCGCTAATGGGCAAAGCTCAACCGCGGACCAAGTCACCATTAGTGACGACTCACTACCATCCTCAAGCACCTTGCCAAGCGATGATAAAGAAAGCAATAGTGACAAAGATTTAGGGTTTAATTGTTACCAAGAGTCGACATCAGATCAATTATTAGATCGCGTAAGGGCATCAACTCACACACGCCTGTGTAATACCGCTGGCTGGCTTGATGGACTTTTTGGTGACCAAGAAGAATATCAGGGTGAACGATTTCGAGGCAAAGTATCCATAGGCTTTCGCCAAGATGAAGTTGACGGTTTAGACCCACGGGTTAGAGTTCGAATCAAAACCAAGCTTCCCAATATGAGCAAGCGCTTTGACGCATTTTTAGGGCGTGTCGAAGAAGACAGTTACATTTCTAACACTGAAGTGAATCAAGACCGCCTAAATAATGTCGGCCTTAGGTCAACAAATGATCAGGACAGCGAATGGCTAGTGGGGCTAGGCTATCGAGGCCCATCTTCAAACACTAATGGTTGGGACTATTCGGTAGGCGCAAAAGTCAGCAGTGGCTTTAAACCTTACGCTAAAGCCGCCTACCGACATCTAGTCGAAACCAGTTCAAATACTTACTGGAAGACCACGCAAACGGTATTTTGGCGAGAAGAAGACGGTTTTGGTGTCAGCAGCAACGCAGACTATACTCGACTGATTGGTGACAATGATATTTGGGTAAGCCACGCCAGCATTAAATATACCGAAGAAGCTGAACAGATGGAGTGGTTTGCTGATACACGCTGGCACCACTCATTCACAAAAAGCAAAGGAATATCATCAAGCTTCTACCTGCGTGGCGAGGCTGAGAATGAGGTGACAATTCCAGAATACGGCCTAACATTTACATACATTCAACCCATTTGGCGTAACTGGCTGTTTCTCGAAACTGGCTTGGATTGGCGTTGGGAAAAACAAACGCCAAGTCAAAACTCCTATAAAAATGCTGTTCGCTTTGGTATTCAACTTGAAATGTTGATGGGCGACTATTATCAACGTCGCCGGCATAACTAGCCATTCAAAAACAGGACTCTCTTAAGGAATATTCACAGAACGTATAATCAATAATTGTTGAATACGCTTCCGTCCAGCGCTAGAAAGGTTACTATTTATCCAATCAGAACTCTGAACCCAATATTAGAAGATATTATCATGAGCTTTTACCCTCCAGTAAGAACCTTAATGGGCCCCGGCCCCTCTGATGTTCATCCACGCATTAGCCAATCTTTAGCGCGGCCTACCATTGGTCATTTAGACCCTTCATTTATTCAATTAATGGATGAAGTGAAGGCACTTTTGCAATACGCCATGCAAACCTCAAACGAGCTTACGCTGCCAATTTCGGCTCCTGGCTCAGCCGGTATGGAAGCCTGCTTCGTAAACCTTATTGAAGCGGGCGACACCGTCATCGTATGCCAAAATGGTGTGTTCGGTAGCCGCATGAAGGAAAATGTCGAACGTATCGGGGCGACTGCCGTAATGGTAGAAGATGCTTGGGGCACCGCCGTATCAATCGACAAAGTAGGTGCAGCGATAAAAGCTAACCCTGATGCTAAAGCCTTAGCTTTTGTACACGCTGAAACCTCGACTGGCGTACAAAGTGACGCTCAAAGCCTATGCGAACTTGCCTCAAAAAATGATATGTTGAGCATTGTGGACACAGTGACAGGGCTGGGTGGAATCGACGTTAATGTCGACGGCTGGGGCGCAGATGCGGTTTACAGTGGCACACAAAAATGTCTATCTTGCGTACCCGGTATTTCCCCGGTGACCTTCAGCAAGCGAGCCCAACAAGTGATAAGCGACCGAACAACTCCAGTGCAAAGTTGGTTTTTGGACATGAATTTAGTGATGGGCTATTGGGGTAAAGGCACACAACGCGCTTATCATCATACCGCGCCAGTGAACGCTATTTATGCTCTGCACGAATCGTTAACGATCTTAAAAGAAGAAGGCTTGGAGAATAGCTGGGCGCGTCACCAAAAGAATCACTTAGCATTACGCGCAGGCCTAGAATCGATGGGCTTGAGTCTAGTGGTTGATGAAGCCGACAGATTGCCGCAACTCAATGCAGTATCGATTCCTGCAGGAGTTGATGAAGCCGTCGTGAGGCAAAAGCTGCTTAACGAATACAGTTTGGAGATCGGCGCGGGTCTTGGTCAACTCGCCGGTAAAGTATGGCGAATTGGCTTAATGGGTTTTAGTTCACGCCCTGAAAATGTACGGCTTTGTTTAAATGCTCTAGAAGCGGCGCTGCTAGAGCAAGGCATTTCAATAAGTGGAGGAAACGCTGTTAAAGCAGCCAACGCAATATACGACGCCTAATTAGTTTCAAAGCCGAAGCCTGTGCGTACTTTATGTATGCTGGTCTTGTAGAACAAAAAAACCAGCTTTTCAAAGCTGGTTTTTTTATCACTAAGTAGTGTCTAAAGTACCGCTTAAAAAGCGATACATGTCTAAAGATTGACTAGCCAAGCAAGTGCTCAATAGCCGCACGCTCTTGTCGCAGTTCATCTTCTGTCGCATTCATTCTTGAACGACTGAATTCAGATACCTCTAAGCCTTGAACGATTTGGTACTTACCGTCTTGGCAGGTTACCGGGTATGAATACATGATGCCAGGCTCAATATCGTAGCTACCATCACTTGGAATCGCCATACTCACCCAATCGCCGTCCGCCGTACCTAATGCCCAGGTGCGCATATGATCGATGGCAGCAGCCGCTGCCGAAGCGGCACTTGAAGCACCACGTGCTTTAATAATCGCCGCGCCACGCTCTTGAACAGTAGGAATAAAATCATCTTCTAACCAAGCCTGATCAACCAAACTTGAAGCTGACTCACCTTTTACGGTCGCATTTGAAATATCAGGATACTGAGTATTCGAGTGATTTCCCCAAATAGTCATTTTCTTAATTTCAGTGGTATGCGCACCGGTTTTTTCAGCCAACTGGCTTAAGGCACGATTATGATCCAAGCGTGTCATTGCAGTGAACTGACCAGCGTCGATATCAGGCGCATTAGCGGATGCAATCAGCGCGTTTGTATTTGCTGGGTTGCCCACCACAAGAACTTTAATATCTCGGCTTGCAACCTCGTTAATTGCCTTACCTTGCACTGAAAAGATGGCCGCATTGGCTTCTAACAAGTCTTTACGTTCCATGCCTGGGCCACGAGGTCTGGCACCTACCAATAAAGCGTAGTCAGTATCTTTGAATGCAACTTCGGGATCGTCAGAAATAACAACGTCTTGAAGTAATGGGAACGCACAGTCGTTTAATTCCATTACAACGCCTTCTAGAGCGCCCATTGCTGGTGTGATTTCCAGCAATTGTAGAATAACGGGTTGGTCTTGACCCAACATTGCTCCGGATGCAATGCGGAATAACAGGGCGTAGCTGATTTGGCCAGCAGCACCGGTAACGGTGACGCGAACAGGTTGTTTCATGGTATTTCCTCTTGTGGAATCGTGCAATAAAAAGCTGCGTGGAGTTTACTAAAAACAAGGCTCAGTTGCCATACAGCCAAGTGACTTTAGAATACTTTTCGCTCCTATTAAGTGTATTTGGCTGCGCTTCCAGGCACGCTAGACGAAGCCTTGCTCAAAATAGTCATCGAAGGCAGCCTTAGTCAGTGCGGCAAGCTCATCAAACAAGGCATCGTCAACCGACTTAAAGTTAAAGCACGACTTACCCTGCATTCGCTTCCTTAAAGAAGCACTAATAGGTTCAATCAAAGCAGGGTTACAATAAATTGGCATTAAATGATAACTAACGTGGTTCTTTTTAATTTGAACTGCGCCAAAGAACCTTGGCTTGTTTTTACTGTCCGGTCGCTGCGTATTTAGGTAAAAATTATCAGAACTGTCTTTTTCAACGCTCATGCTTGACGAGTATTTTGCCAAATTCGCTTTAAGCTTTTCAAACACTGCCAACTTTTCATCACCTGTATTGTTCATAAACACACCTAACCTTTTCGTCTTATCGATAAAATATTGGGCAGTTGATCGAGTTTTGCTAACAGCTTACTCATGGCTTCAATACTCGCTACTTCCAACAATGCTTCCATTTGTACGGTCTGATCACTGGAGTTTGTGCGAGTGTTCATTTCAAGCACATTTACCTTTTCGTCAGCCATCACGGTGGAAATATCACGCAACAACCCCTTGCGATCAAACGCAGTGATCAAAACCGTCATCGGGTAGGTTTGCTCACTGGCTTGCCCCCAATTGACTTCGACCACTCGTTCACTCGCGGTATTCTGTTGATACATAATATTAGGGCAACTGCGACGATGAATGGTAATGCCGGTACCTCGCGTGACAAACCCAAGCACACGATCACCCGGCACCGGTTGACAACACTTTGCTAAGCTTGTCATTAAATCGCTGACTCCTTCAATGGTCAGATCAATAGGTTTATTGCTTACTTTTTTGCTTAACTTATTTTGGTTTTGCTTGGAGGTTCGAAAACTGATTTCCAGCTGTTCATCCGCCGTGAGGTCTTGCGGCTTTAACAAGCGTTGAGCAACCGTCGTTGCACGACCGGGTTTAATCGATCCGTCAACAATCTTAAAAAACATTTCATCGGTATCCTCAGCACTCAAATGCTTTGCCAGAAGGTCCAGATTTACTTGCCCAACATTCATTCGGTGCAGTTCTCGCTCTAGCACGTTACGTCCATGACTGATGGTTTCTTCGCGGTTTTCGTGGCGAAACCAATGTTGAATACGTGCCTTGGCTCGTCGGCTTTTAACGTAACCCTTGTGCGGGTCGAGCCAGTCTAAACTTGGTCCACCGGTTTTAACGGTTTGAATGTCAATTTGCTGACCCGTTTTTAATGGATGGGTTAACGAAACCATCTTCCCGTTAACTTTGGCTCCGCGACAGCGATGGCCAATCTCGGTGTGGATCGCGTAGGCGAAATCGATTGGCGTGGCCTCTGCCGCAAGGTCAACAACTTTGCCCTTTGGGCTAAATACATAGATTCGATCTTCAAATACTTCATCTTTAACACGATCGATAAATTCACTGGCATCCGAAACTTCGTCTTTCCACTCTAAGAGCTGGCGTAACCATAAAATTTTATTGTTTACAGCCGCATCATTATCCGCATTGCCTTCCTTATAGCGCCAATGAGCGGCAATGCCGAGCTCATTGTATTCGTGCATTTCATGCGTGCGAATTTGCACCTCGACAACACGTCCCATAGGGCCAATAACGGCGGTGTGAATCGATCGATAGTTATTCTCTTTTGGAGTGGCAATATAGTCGTCGAACTCGCCTTTAATAAACTTGAACTTTGTATGAATGGCCCCTAATACCGAGTAGCAATCTTCAACACTATCGACCAGCACTCGAACCGCTCGCACATCGAAAAGCTGTTCAAACTCAAGCCCTTTTTTTTGCATTTTATTCCAAATGCTATAGATGTGCTTAGGCCGCCCTTTCACCTCAGCTTGGATATTTCTAGATTCCAAGGTTTGCGATAACTCAGCAATAAAATTATCGATATACTCCTGTCGAACAATACGTTTCTCGGATAACTGTTTGGCAATTTCTTTATATGCAGTGGGCTCCATGTACCTGAACGACAGGTCTTCCAACTCCCACTTCACTTGCCAAACCCCTAAGCGATTGGCCAATGGCGAAAAGATCTCCAAGGTCTCGCTGGCAACGCGCTTTTGTTTGTCTGCGCCAACCGCCCCTAACGTTCGCATATTGTGCAATCGATCACATAGCTTCACCAGCACCACGCGAACATCATCAACCATCGCGAGCATCATTTTCCTAAGGCTTTCGGCTTTGGCCATTTGCTTGGATTTGCCTTCAGAAAGCCCGCTAAACTCCTGAATAACCTCCATTTTAGTTACGCCATCTACCAGACTGGCGACATCTTGCCCAAACTCTTTTTTCAACTGAGCAAGGGTGACTGGAGTGTCTTCAACCGTGTCGTGCAGTAAAGCGGCAATAACCACGTCGGCATCCAAGCCAAGCTCATGCACGATCGCAGCGACGGCGAAAGTATGATTAACGTAATCTTCACCCGAGGCACGCTTCTGGCCTTGATGCGCTTTGATTGCGAACTCCGCGCCCGCTTTGATGCGTCGCATATCTTCTGCAGAGCGGCCATCCGCCAAGCCTTCAAGCCAATACTCAACGTTACTGGCTGGCAATTCCATTTCGGAAAGGGCCTTTACAGCGACTTGAACCATAACTCGTTAACCATAACAACAGTAGGGATTGTTTTTCAGATTAAAGACTTTCATTAGCTTGAGTGATGATAGCCTTTGCGGATTGATTATTTACACCCTCATAGTTTTACGTATTCTCGGGCCATTTGACAACTTACTTTTTCTTAGTTTTCGCTGGTTTTTTGGAGTTTTATTCGGTTTTTCTCAAAAAAGGCATTTAATCTGGCTTTTCAAAGAGTTAGTTGGTCATTACCGTCATGAAAATTAGGATTTTGACATTACTGCAGACATTAGCATACTGGCTTTATCGTTTAGCTCTTGGTACTCGTCTTCAACTTCAGAATCGATTACCAGTCCGCCACCCGCTGAAAATCGCGCCACCCCATCTTTAACAACAATGGTGCGTATTGCTATGTTAGTTTCAATATCCCCATTGGCGCCAACATAACCGATCGAACCGCAGTACAGACCGCGACGGTATGGTTCTAATTCTTCAATAATTTGCATGGATCGTATTTTCGGGGCACCGGTGATCGATCCTCCTGGGAAGCAATGCCTTAACAAATCCAGCGCATGCAGCTCTGGGCGTAGAGTACCAACGACTTTGCTAATCAGGTGATGCACGTTGGCAAAACTATGCAAAGTAAATAACTCAAGTACTTTTACACTTCCTGCAATACAAGCGCGACCTAAATCATTACGCATTAGATCCACGATCATGAGGTTTTCAGCACGGTCTTTTTCGCTGGAGTGCAAACTCTCGGCAACCCGTTTATCCGCTTCTAAGTCGTCCAGTCTGCGGCGACGAGTCCCTTTGATTGGGCTGGTTGTTACCGTGTGACCTCGACAGGTAATAAAGCTCTCGGGGGAGTTCGATAGCACCTGAGCAAACGGCAGGTTCATATAACAACCGTAGGGTGCCGGGCTTGATTCTCTAAGCGACTTATAGGCATCCCAGCTATCACCATCAACCGCTGCTGAAAAACGCTTGGTGAGATTAACCTGATAACAATCACCTTCAACGGTATAATCCCTCACCGCCTTGAATGCTGTTTTATACTCGGTCCAATTAAAACTTTCAGTCAGCTTGTGCGCATTCAATGTTGAAGTAACTGGAGTTTCATCATCACTTTCGCTCGATAAAGCATCTGTCAGTTGCGCCATTTCGCGTTCAACCAAACCTTCTTGATGCACCAGAACTAAGTCTAGCCAACGCATTTCCAGTTCTTTGGCAGCGACAGACTCGCCCATTCTAATGACGCGAGACTTCTTACGATAATGATCGATCACTAAAATTACATGATAGATACCCATTGCCATCTGAGGCAGGCCTTCATCATCCGTTGCCTGCTCAGGCAAGGTTTCGTATTGCCGCGCAAGGTCATACGAAAAATACCCATAAGCACCAGGAAGGTAGTTAACTCTCAATGATTTTTCACACTGAGGAACCGCCGATTGAAGAATCGCCAAAGGGTCACCGTGCAGTGTTTGCTCACGCCCGTTATTATTAAACACGGTGGTGTCACCCTCAAAAACGAGGGTTGATTGTGGCTCAATCGCTAAAATATCATAACGCGACGAGGTTGCCCGGCTTGAATCATCGACACCTGAATCAAAAAACATAGCCCACGGTTCATTTGCCACCAATTCAAACAATGACGCCGAGTCTAAATAAGGCAATTGGGTTACATTTATGTCAAGCAACTTATTCATATCCTGTTCATTAGATAAATTCTATCTTGCTTTTCCTTCTATCGAGGGGTCACAAACCAATTCCCTCAACACCGATGTCGCAAATTGCCCCGACTGCAATGAAAATTCAAATACAACATCTTCTTCTTCATCGACTTGGTATTTGAATGATGAAGGCACACAGCGCAATGCGCGCCTCTGATACTCCAAGCCGTGTCGCTCTAAGCCTTCTCTTAACACGTCAAATTCCAGTAACTTAGAGATCTCCCAGTCAAATAAGGCATGATATTCGACGGCTGATGTTTCGGCACCTCGCCCCCACATAGGCGCGGTCGGGTGTATATCTAGGTCCTGTAATCTCTGTAGATTCTCGGGTTCTTGTTTCGAAGCAAAAATCGAGTTTCCGCCATTTAAAGATGCAGGTTCGTTTACCATCAATTCACGCCAATTTTGATCAGAAACACGGCCAGAAACCACTAAATTAAACAAAAAAGAACGCGCTGCTGATAATACGATACTTTTCAAATTGCGATCTTTAATACGTAAATCACGTTGAAAAAAGCTCTCTGCTTTCGACAAATTACTGGCATCACGACCAAATCGCTGCTCACCAAAATAATTGGGCACTCCGAAACGTTGTATTTGCTGCACTCGACTTTCTAAACCACCCAAGTCACCACCAGTCTGCGTAACCTTGATCAAAAATTGATTGCCCTTATGAGCACCACGCTTAAGTTTACGATGATGCTTTTTAATGGCATTGACTTCAACACCTTCCATCGTAAAGTCGCCCCAATCCAAATTCGGATTTTTAGGTAACCACACACTAAACCATTGGCGCGTCACGGCATAAACATCTTTCATACCCGCATACCCAATATCTCTATAGGCGACGCCGGCATAACGAGCCAAAGACTTAGCAACTCGTTCAGTGCTTTGCTGGGTTTTAGTAATATCTAACCAAACATGTTCTCCTTGATCACTGAACTCTATTTCAAGCAGCTCAGTTACTAAAAAATCAGCAGGCGCATTCTTAAGAAGACCGAGCATTTCCGGCTTGCCAAACGCATAGGCCAAATCGGCCAGCGCCAACTGATAACTCGACTTTTCTCGCATTAAAGTAACTGTAGAATTAAGCGTGGAAATGGCACTTAGTTTAGATCTTATAGTGACTCTTTTTACTCCTCTGGTTATAAGTAGAGGAACAATATTCAAGCCAAGCGCATTAAAATATCATTAATCCGATATGATCAACTAAAGTCACCATATGGTCAACATTTAGATTGCGGCGATTTCAAGCTCTTATAGGCTTAGTAACGTAGCGATGTGCGTGCCTCAAAATAAGGTGAATTTGTGGTCTTTTCCTAAATCAAATGGCTACTATAAAATGCATTCTCCGCCGGACACGCCCCACTTGTTTCGATTGAAATTTTCTTTAGCAAGAAGTCTAGATCTTGATGTCTATCGGCTTGAGCTTTTATCACGCTATCCGCATAATCCGTGTCAATTGCATCATTTACTGCTTGGTAACGACACCAAAAATACATTCATGAAATCAGTGCCTTTTAAAAACAAGACTTTACGGTCACAGTCCGGTAAATCAGCGGTCTTTCTCGCGATCTTTGTGGTGGTTGCCCTATTGGTTGGAATCGCAGCTCAACAGATATCGAATAAGCCAGTTGCGATGCCCAAATTTAGTAAGTTAATACTGCTTCCAAAACCCAAACAGCTAGGAGCCGTGGATTTCATAAATCAAGACAGTGAAAATTTTGGCCCTCAAAAATTTAAAGGAAAATGGAGCATTCTTTTCTTCGCATTCACTAACTGCCCAGACATTTGCCCGGCCACCATGCAAGTGCTAAAACAGGTAAAGCAAGACTTGCAAAAAGCCCAGGTATGGAATGCCTTTCAAGTGGCCATGGTCAGTGTGGACCCAGAACGTGATACACCTGCGCGGTTAAAACAATATGTACCTTTTTTTGACCCTGAATTTATTGGTTTAACTGGCGATTTAGATTACACAGAACGGTTTGCTAAAAATCTCGGCATACTTTTCTTTAAAGGCGAAATTTTAGAGAATGGCGGTTACGATGTAGATCATGGTGCATCACTCATTTTAATAAACCCGAATGGCGAATATGCAGGAGTGATAAGCGCTCCTCATAAACGAGAGCAACTATCAGCCGACTTACTTAAGCTCGGTAATTACGCACTCAAAAACCAACAAATTAGCGCAACAGCCTCGCCAAACAACCTTTCTATAAACACTTCCGTAGCTGGTTCAAACGCTAAGCAAGCTCCCGATACAGCGCTGACAATTACTAACGCTTGGATTCGCCCATCACCACCAAACGCAACGGCCATGGCAGGCTATTTTACGATCAAGAATAACAGCCTTAATGATATTAGAGTAACCGGTGTGAACAGCCCACTATTCGCTATGTCAATGATTCATCAAACGGTGATCGAAGACGGCGTGGCCAGTATGGAACATCTAGATGATTTCACAATTGAAGCAGGAACAACTCAAAAGTTAGCGCCGCTCAGTACCCACCTAATGCTAATGCGGCCCAAACAAAACCTACCAATAGGCTCACAGGTGCCAATTGCATTGGAACTCTCGTCGGGCGCTACCATTGAAACATCAATTGAAGTTCGTAACGAACCCACAATCTTATAATGTCTCTCGAATTTGAAATAATACCCGTCACACCGTTTCAGCAAAATTGCAGCGTAATCTGGTGTAGCGAAACAAAGTTGGCGGCAGTAGTAGACCCCGGCGGCGAAATAGAACGCATTACTAAGTTCATTGCACAACGAGAACTTAATGTCGATAAGATACTCATCACGCATGCGCACCTCGATCATGCGGGCGGTACGGCCGAACTGGCTAGGCTTACTGGGGCGCCGATAGTTGGTCCACACAAAGACGATCAGTTCTGGATTGACCTATTGCCGCAGCAATGCGCACAGTTTGGCTTTGAGGGTGAAATATTCAGCCCCGATCAATGGCTAAAGCATGGCGACCAAGTCACTTTGGGTACGCTTACCTTTGACGTAGTGCACTGCCCTGGCCATACCCCAGGCCATGTGGTGTTTGTCGAAAAGAACACATCTTTCGCGGCCGTAGGCGACGTGATATTCAACGGTTCGATTGGCCGGTCTGACTTTCCAAAAGGGAACCAGAACGATCTAGTCAATTCGATCCGAGACCGCTTATTTCCATTGGGTGACAATGTACGCTTTATACCCGGGCATGGACCAATGTCGAACTTTGGGCATGAGCGCAAAACCAATCCATTTGTGGCCGACCACCGGTTTGGTTAAATATTTCAAAATAAGGATTGTAAAAACGAATCAAGCAGGCTTATAATTCGCGCCTCCAGTGGGACGCCGGGGTGGCGGAACTGGTAGACGCGCCGGATTCAAAATCCGGTTCCTTCACGGGAGTGTCGGTTCGATTCCGACCCTCGGTACCACTGAACTAAAGAACAGCCTGCATTTGCAGGCTTTTTTTTGCTTTATTTTTAAGCTTGCAAGTTAGATAAATAGCGAGTTATCTAATTCAGATTAACTAAATATCCCAATGCACTGCTTCTTCAAGTTGCTGGCCTGCAACTTCAAGCGCTTGTTTGGTTCGACTGATGATCACCAAATTGCCTTCCTTCAGGGGTTTGATACGCACTGCGTGGCCTTCATACGATGCATCTAAAATATCATCGACCACGACACCTTTAATGTAGGCAAAGGTCACATGCCCGTTGTCGGTTGCCAAGCCTGCGTGTAAGCCTCGATATTTGCCCATCGCGCAAATTCTGGAGAACTCTAAATTATCTAAGAACTTGAATTGCATCTTGCCATCGTAATTTGCAAGGTGCGAGTTCACTGATTGATTTGCTTTTTGAACATCCCAAACCGGTGTTAATGGTTTTTCATTCATGTGTTCCATAACACCTGAAAGTAATGCTTCGTAGTCATGACCAATGGAGTTAGATTGACCCAGGTAACTACTCACCATAAAGCCTGACACAAACAGTGCGGCTGCGAAGCTCGCGGCGATAGCGTAACGCCGAAACACACCATTAGGCTTTGTTTCGCTAGCCTCTTCCTCTAATAGTTGATTCAACTGCAACCTAGCCACCAAACTTTCAGGTACCGTTACGTCCATACTTTTAGCTAAGTCCGAATCCATTTTTCGAATCTCGCCCACATACTTCAAACAATCAGGGCAATTCTGGCTATGCAAAATAAAACTGTGATCATCGCTATTAGGAGTGGATAATGCGAGTCGTTTAAAATCTAAGCAATTCATTGTTTAGTATCTACTGTTTTTTAATCAATTCAATTTATTTAAAGCAACGAGTGATGGCCTATTCGCCAACTAACTCCATTTTAGGCATGGATTCATGACCTAAAATCTGTCTCATTTTCTTGCGTGCTCGAAACAAGCGGGTCATTACGGCGCTGGCGCTGACACCCAATATTTCGGCAATTTCATCACAGGAAAAACCACCAAGCACTTGCATCTCCAAGGGCTCACGATAGTCTTCAGGAAGTTTTTTTAACGCGTTGCGCAATGCGAATGCCTCTGGGCGATCGTCATAGCCCATATTGCCGGTAT
Organism: uncultured Gammaproteobacteria bacterium; assembly: GCA_964516915.1. Classification (GTDB taxonomy): domain Bacteria; phylum Pseudomonadota; class Gammaproteobacteria; order Arenicellales; family Arenicellaceae; genus Arenicella. Next base: position 21,633 of record CAZEXS010000015.1, on the reverse strand, counting down.
CAGCGAGCGTGTCCATATGTTCAACATCTGAATAAGCAAATTGCTTACGTTCAAACTGACGGGCATGCTCACGCCGAAAAATAGTGAATAACCACCCTTTAGCGGCCTTTGCTTCACGCAGGCTATCAAGTGACTTCCAGGCACGAAGAAACGCCTCTTGCATCACGTCTTCGGCCATATTTTTATCTTTGCATAGCCAAAGCGCGTACTTATACAAGTCTTGTGAATGCGCCTCAATAAGCAGAGCGTATTTTCGTTTTTTATCCATCATGTCGTAATTGACCGTGCCTTGGTCACTTTCATTGCTGATTTCTGACATTTTTTTCACTCTTTTTCTAAAAAACTTAGTACGTGGCCAATAACTTGTTGCGGTTGATCAATATGCAACCAGTGGCCAGCATCTTTTACTGACTGAATATTTACGCTAGGAAACAGAGCTTCTATCGTCTCTCGATGCTGTTCTTTGACGTAATTTGAATTACCACCTTTAACAAACAAGCAACTTTCACCGAATGATGAGCCTTGCAATTCAGCTGTTGGAAAGCCGCCTATAAGCTTTAGATTATCATAAAGAGCATCAACATTTAGTCGCCATGAAAACTCGCCGTTTTTATTAGCTAGGCTAAGCATTATAAACATCCGGGTAGCTTTATCGGGAATACCCGCTGTTAACTGTTGATCGACCTGCGCTCTGGAGCTTACTAAGCTTAAATCGACGTTCTTTAGTGCTTCAAGTATCGGCGCATGACTGTGGCTGTACTCTACCGGCGCTATGTCTAAAACGATCAATTTATCCACCCTGTCAGGCTCAGTCAGCGCAAATACCATGGCCGTTTTACCACCCATACTGTGGCCACAGATCGTAGCCTTGCTAATATTGAGATCATCCAGCAACTCAGATATATCGCCAGCCAAATCAAAATACGAATTATCGTCGGAATGCGGTGACAAACCATGATTTCGTTGATCGACCACCACAACGGGGACGTGTTGCGAAAGTTGCTTTGCGAAACTGCGCCAATTTCCAACAGAGCCAAATAGTCCGGGGATCACAACCACGGTTGATTGAGCATCAGGTGCTGGTTCAAAATGATCAAAGTACAATTGATGGTGCAATTTCATGATTGAGAGTCTTGTTGAAGAGTGACAATGTCGTACAGCAGCGCTACGCGATTTTTAAGCATATTGTAACGGATAATCGCCGTTAAAAGTCGCTTGTCGAGTTGCGAATAAACGGACTAATTTAACCAAACAAGATCACCCACATGGAACTAGCACGCTATATCTGTCTAACATTTATATAGTCATTGATAAGATAAAAGCCGATAAAGCTGCGCGAGCACTCTTCGATTTCGATACAATGCGCCGATGTTAGATTTAGTACTATTAGCGGTAACAGGTATCGCCACAGGCTTTTTGAATGTCATGGCCGGCGGCGGCTCAATGCTGTCGGTGCCCGTAATGATCTTTTTGGGGGTGCCTGGCACGGTAGCCAACGGCACTAATCGAATAGCCATCCTGCCACAAAATATTTCGGCGGTATGGGCCTTTTACCGTAAGGGCTTCTCAAACTTTAAGTTGAGCCTAAGCCTCGGTGCCTGCACCATACCTGGCACCCTAATTGGGTCGATACTCGCGTCCAGAATCCCCAACGATCAGTTCAATACGTTATTGGCCATCATCATGGTGATTGTTCTAATAATCATGATGTTACCAGAGCCTAAAACAATAGAGCAGAATCAAACACCTTCAAAAAATCGCATGATTGCAGGCCACCTGCTGATGGTATTGATTGGCTTCTGGGGCGGTTTTATTCACATTGGCGTAGGTTTTCTACTCATGCCGACCCTCAATCGTGTAATGCAGCTGGATCTAATCACCACTAATGCGCACAAAGTGTTTATCGTAATGTGCTACACCGTTGTAGCGCTTGCGGTATTTTCAGCTGAATTAGAGTTGATATGGAAATACGGCATTGCGCTTGGAGTCGGCACTTGGATCGGCGGTTGGTTGGCCGCCAATATGCAAGTAAAAAATGGAATCGGGCCAATCAAGGCGACTCTGAATGTTGTGATCGTGGCGTTTATCATAAAGCTACTGTTTTTCTAGTAAACCGCGAAAGCATCTTAACCGGCCGCTCCAGATCTTCAGCAAACAACCTATGAACGACTCCACTATCACTTCTTTACTAGAGTTTGACCGCCAACATTTGTGGCACCCTTATACGTCGGCTACCAAGCCATTGCCCTCGCAATTGGTTGAAAGTGCTGATGGCGTGCGCATCCACTTACAAAATGGCAAACGCCTAATTGATGGCATGGCATCTTGGTGGTGCGCGATTCACGGTTATAACCACCCTACCCTCAATGCGGCGGCAAAGGCCCAGATAGACCAAATGTCGCATGTGATGTTCGGCGGTTTAACGCATAAGCCTGCAATTGAGCTTGCTAAGCTTTTGATCGATATAACTCCCGAGTCATTACAGCACGTATTTCTCGCCGACTCAGGTTCGATCAGCGTTGAAGTCGCAATGAAAATGGCGATTCAATATTGGCATGCACAGCAACAGCCCAATAAATGTAAAATGCTATCTTTACGTGGCGGATATCATGGCGACACCTTTGCCGCGATGTCGGTATGTGACCCGGTCACGGGTATGCATCAGCTTTTCAGCGATGCGGTGGTTCAACAAGTATTTACAGAACGCCCATCTTGCCGCTTTGACCCCAATATCGAAAGCGCCTTCGATGCTAAATCGCTTGACGACTTTGAATGCAAGATCAAAGAAAACCACCATAACTTGGCAGCGGTTATTTTAGAGCCAATCGTACAGGGCGCGGGGGGCATGTGGTTTTACCACCCGAATTACTTGAAACGTGTTCGTGAGCTTTGCGATCAACACAATGTACTATTAATCGTTGACGAAATCGCCACCGGCTTTGGGCGCACAGGCAAAATGTTTGCCTGTGAATGGGCTAATATAGAACCGGATATCTTATGCTTAGGGAAAGCACTTACCGGAGGCTATATGACACTTGCAGCCACGCTAACAAACCAAAAAATCGCACGCGGGATATCGAAAAATGACGGTGTTTTTATGCATGGCCCCACTTTTATGGGCAACCCCTTGGCCTGCGCTGTTGCGGCCGCCAATGTGCGCTTACTACTAGCGTCAAATTGGCAAGAAAGAATCGCACTCATTGAACACACCATGCGAAAGCAGCTTGAGCCAGCACGCGACTTTGGCTCAGTTACCGATATTCGAGTCTTGGGCGGCATTGGCGTCATTGAAATGCAGCACGATGTTGATGTTTCCATGGCTCAGCAATTTTTCATCAATAAAAATGTCTGGATTCGACCTTTTGGCAGGTTAATTTACATTATGCCGCCATACATAATTGAGCAGCCTGAGCTAAAAGTACTGTGTACCGCGATGGTCGAGTACGCCGCCAATTTAAACTGATTTATATTAGTTGAAGATTTATAGCTTGCTGGTAAAGTTTGAAACTAATGCTTCAAACTTAACGACCCTGCTTTAAACCCTTACGTTTCAATTCACTGAAATAGTCAACATCAGTATTTAGCCCACGCAATTCTCGTCTCACCATATCCATTGCCGTGGCGGTGGCAATCCGTTGAAAGGCTAAGCGTGACATAGGGAAAAAAAATTTTCGCGCTTTCAAAGCTCTTCGTTCGCCCCAGGCCATCCAAACGGTGCCAACGGGTTTTGCGTCGGTTCCACCATCAGGGCCTGCAATCCCAGATATGGCAATAGCTATGTCGGCACTACTGTGATCAAGAGCGCCTTGAGCCATCTCCAATACTACTTGTTCGCTGACCGCCCCGTGCTCTAAAAGCGTCGATTCATTGACCCCAAGTACGGTCTGTTTCATCTGGTCTGAGTAGACAACAAACCCACCGTGAAAAACCGATGACGAGCCAGCTTCACTGGTGATGGATGACGCAATCGAACCGCCGGTGCATGACTCCGCCGTTACTATGACTTTGCCGGTCTCACCTAAGGCTGTATTCAGTGCCTGACTAAGGCGAGTACCATTTTCGCCGATTACGTAATCACTGAATAAGTCTCGGAATTTACCGGCCCACTCCACGTTTAGCGCATCATTTTCCGCCCCTATACTGGTGAACTTCACTTCAATCACAGGCATTTGCACTCGAAAACCAAGGTCGACTTCCTCAGGCCAATTAGAAAAGGTCTGATTAACAATGTCTTGTAGGCCCGATTCCGAAACGCCAAACAAACGCAACCGAGTAATCTTTATTGAATCGTGAATACCAACGTGATTTTTTATCGATGGCAGAAGCTCGTTCTCAACCATTCGCTTGAACTCACTCGGCACGCCAGGCGTGCACATAATCAAACAATCGTTCCGCACACATTGAAACCCAACTGCGGAGCCAACCGGATTGTCTATGATTTCACAGTTAGCCGGTAAATCGGCTTGCTTTAAGTTCGACTCGGTAATTACAAAGCCACGAGGCTCTGCCCAGCGCCTTAGATGATTTAAGGCATCTTCGTTCCTAACTAATGGTGTATCCGTCGCCTGCCCTAGAGCAGCGGCTGTGAGATCGTCCACCGTTGGCCCAAGACCGCCATTAATCACTAATACATCTGAAACCGCGCTTAATTCCTTAATCGACTCAACCAATAATGTCATGTCGTCGCCGACCACCTTTTTTATATAAGGTGTTAAGCCTAGGTCTTTCAGAGATTGGGCAATGTAAGCAGAATTTGAATCCACTGTATCGCCGCTCATCAATTCATTGCCCGTTAACAGTAACGAAATCTTCATTTATTTAAACCCTTCACTCTATATTTTTCTTATTGCTTAAGTTAGCTGTTGCTTAATAATGCGCGAGCCGAATTTTTCATGCGGGTACGCTCCCAAATCAACCGAAACTTACTGCCGCCTTTTTGCTGCCAGAGTACCGCTGAGCGCAGAGCCGCTAGTAGTAAACTTCTAATTTGCGGGGGAACATCCGGATTCTGCAAATGAACCTCCTCGCCTTGCACAATGACTTGCGGTTGCATTATTGAAATATAACTTTGATAAATTCTTGAACATTCCTGCGGTAATTCTTCACTCGAAAACGAGCTTAAGCGTTCTATTTCATTAGCAAATTCCTGAAACTTAGCTTGATTTCGATACAACTGGTTCTGCAGTTGTAAAATGGACATTGTATAACGCAACAACTCCAAATTAGCCTCATCGGTGGATTGCATTGCACCGTCGGCCACTAACTTAAGGCCAACCGACACACCCGTAATACCGCCATAAACGGCCGGTGTATTGACTGCATCTAGAACTAAAATTGAAGTCATGCAACTTTCGTAACATTGTGGGTCAGCAACGCCTCGCCTAGCTAAGGATCGCACTTCGCTACAAGCTTGCAAAACGCCAGCAAGGGCAACCGTTCTTTCTGAAATTATGTCCATTCTTACTCTGTAAAATAGGTTTTATGATAACGATGGCTGTTTTGCTGACAGCCAAGAAAACACTCATGGATTTTTATATAACCAACTGTTTATCTTAAGTTCAATTTAAAAGCCTTTAGCCAATTAAAAGCCTTTAGCCCATTAAAAGCTTTTAGTAAAAAAAGCCGCTAGCCCCAAAAGCCAACTAAAGAGCACGCTTATAAAATTCTAATTCGCGCGACCAAGCGTCGATATTATTATTTACGTCTCTAAAACCGTGACCTTCATCAGGGTATTCTACGTATTCATAGACCAGGCCATTGGCGGCTAAGGCATCGGTCATCTCATGGGCAAGCGCAGGCGGTACCACCTTATCCTGAGCACCTTGAAAAATGATCATAGCGCTTTGAATTTGATCGATTTTGTGTATCGGTGAACGCGAATAATAACGGCTATTGGGCTGCTTGGCGCTCAACGCGTCGTAAGGCTCACCAATCAGTCGGTCAGTATAGTGTTTTTCAAACTTATGCGTTACGGCCGCTAAGGTGGCCAAGTTACCGATACCGTAATAGCACGCACCGGCACAAAACACCTCGGGGTATTCCGTCAACGCTCTGAGTACGGCATAACCACCGGCACTTTTACCACGAATACATATCCTATTTGCGTCGGCTAACGAGTTTTCGATCAGCCATTGCACGCCATCGACAATATCACTGGCATCCAACTCACCCCAATGCCCATATAAAGCATCGCGGTATTGGCGACCGTAACCACTACTGCCACGATGGTTAACATCGAGCACAGCGAAACCCTTGGAGCACCAAAATTGCTTTTGCGCATCGAAGTGTCGATACGCTCTAGCCGTCGGCCCTCCGTGTACCATCAACAGTAAAGGTGGCGCATTAGCAGTGCTTAATGGCAAGTAATCGTCAGCATGTTGATCATCAAATTGCTTAATGGGTGCATAATAAAATGCATTAGAGAAACCACCATCGCGACACTGATAGCGAATAGCCTTGGGTTCACTGATCGCGTGATCAAAATCAGCCCCCGGTTTGACAACCTCTCTGCGCAATACACTGCCATCAAGCGTAAACTTCACCAAACATAATCGGCTGTTCAATGCTGTTTCCAGCGCTAATAAATGGCCATTTGTATCAGTCGCTAAATTTTGTATGGTAGATGACGCCTGGTAAACCAATTTAACGGCTTTGTTAGCCAGGTCGATCAAATAAAGACCGTCGCCATTTGGCTTGCTGCCGATGGCTAGAAGCTTGCTTTCAACCAGCGGCACAATACGCACATCACCGTACTGCCAGTGTGGATAACCGAATTCAACCGCCTCATCACTTAAACGCCACACCGTATTGTCAACAACATCATGAACAAACAAGTTCCAATAATTTCGGCTTTGCGGATCGTCATCGATATCACATACAAAGTCACAAGAAAACAATAATTTAGAGCAAGAAGTAAATGCCAATTGGCAAGCAGAGGCATAGTCAAACTCGCTACCAACTATCACTTCACGTGGCTCGCTAAGTATAAAATCATCGTTAATTTGAGCCGTAAAAATGTGATTTTGGTCCCACGGCATCATCGGATGATTCCACTCTACCCAAGCTAGATAACCGCTATCATTTAATACTAAGTTACTGTAAAAGTCGGCGCCGCTGTGCAGTACCGTGGGAGGTAAATCAGGTGATTTCGAGTCTATTAGCCCTATGTAACTAAGATTATTTGCAGCGCCCTTTTGCGAATCATTTACTTCAACAATGGCGATAAAGATACCATCTGAGAGCTTATGCACATCGGAGTACATATACGTTTTTTGTGATGTCGGCTTTATCGAAATACGACTCGGCGCACTGAAATCGGGAGCTGAGCCCGGACCTGTATTCCTAGCTATAGTGTCATAAGCAGTGGAGCCATTAGCTGTCGAACTGCTAGCAATAACTTGGCGATACAAACATTGATCAACCTGATTGACAAACACCACTTCATCATCAGACATCCAGTACGGTTTACCGCCATACTCATTGATCTGCGTGCGCAAAGAGTAAGGGCTTGGAGTCAAGCACAAGACATCATCACCATTACACCATTGCAAAACAGATCGCCCTTTTTCTTCAGGCAGCGTTGTAAGGTAGACATAGCCAGTCTGCAGAAAGCTTGGGTACGATATGCTTTCCTGTGAGGCGAAAACTTCCTCTAAGGTTAAGTGTGAGCGTAGCTGTAAGCTTCGACTATTACCTTTTGTGTCTGACTCACTAATCACAGTCAAACCACTATTGCCCAGGCTTAAGCTCTTGCCACTCTATCCGAGTGTGCTTGCCTATTTTGTTGTCAGACATAAAGCCTGCATGAGTTTCAAGAGCCGCAATAACTGGGTGTCTGGGAGAATACGTTGGTTTTAAAACTTGCATCACCGCGTAAGTCTGCATTGTGAAAATTGTATCCACTCGAGACGATGCCGTGATAAACGCGATATCGATCGGCGCAACAACGTTGTTCATGTGAAAGCTGGGAATCAGCTCTCGTTCAAAAACAAACAAAATCGGCGTCTCTCTCATCGTCGACTCGCAAACCCGTTGAAAGCCAGCTGCACGTGTCGAGTTTTTGTTAGCCAGTTTGGCGGTCAGCTCTAAGTGCGAACCGTCTTTGCGGGTAAGTGTAACTGACACAGCGGGCATGGCCTCTAAGGCTGCATTAGTGGTTTCACAGTGAGGCGATTTGGCCATTACGCATGAACTCAACAACGCCAAAACAAAACTAATAAAAGAAAAATGCCTCATAGATATAGTCGGGTTTCCAGAGATAAGCCTACAAACTGTGCGGGGAGTCTCTCATAATCGATTGAATTTGATCCGCCAATTGCAAGGCTCTTAAGCCTTGTAAACCGGTCACCATAGGCACGGCCTGACCGGCGGCCACATCAATAAAATGTCCTAATTCAACCTGCAAGGGTTGTTCAGAATCAAATTTAACTCGCTCAGTATTTAACGATGGAAAAGCCCCGCCTTCGGGAGTCTCGCCTTTGGTCACAATATCCAGCTCTTGGTCCATCAAATTGACACCGTGATAGCCTTCCGGGCCAAACACTCGAAAACGACGAAACCGTTTATCCGACACACGGCTCGCGGTGATATTTGCCACCACTCCACTGGGAAACTGTAAGCGAACATTCGCTAAATCCACATGATCGGTGACGACTTTAGCGCCGATTGCTTGTACATCACTGGGTTCTTCATCAACCAAGCTTAAGACTAAGTCTAAATCGTGAATCATGAGGTCAGTGACTACGTCGACATCAGTCGCCCGTTCTACAAAAGTACCGAGCCGATGAACTTCGATATACTTTGGGTCGGCAACTTTTGTCGCCACTGCTCGAAGAGCTGGGTTATAACGCTCCAAATGACCGATTAGAAACGGCGTTTCATTTTGCGCCGCTAGATCCACCAGTTTTCTTGCTTCGTCTACGCTAGCCGCAATGGGTTTTTCTAACAGAGTGGCAATACCAGCTTCTAAAAACGGTTGCGCCACGTCGTAATGCAATGAGGTTGGCACCACAATGCTAACCGCATCAACCTTGTCTATTAAATCAATAAAATTTGTCGTATAAGCACAACCAAACTCTTCAGCCAGTGGCTGAATATTCTCTTCATGCGTATCGGCTAACATGACCAAGTCAACGTTCGGCATTGAATCGTAAATTTTAGCGTGAATTTTTCCGAGATACCCTACTCCCACAACGCCGACTCTGATTTTTTTACTCATGAAGTATCTGGTCTATGCCCTTTTCTTTAACTTAATTAGATACGAATTGTAGTGTGAATTCTACACTGCGATAATTATAAGCCAGTTAGCGGGACGGATGTTATCAAAAATTCACAGCAATCCGTGACTCTATCAACTTATCACCAAAAGATAATTGCGAGAGCCATCAATTTACCCGGCAAATGAGTTAAAATTGTTAGGCTTATAATTTCTTTAACCGACACCACTATCGTGAGCAATCAACGCAACGACTCCATAATTCTGCTGAACATTTTAGGTCAAGATCGAATAGGCCTCTCGTCAGACCTTTATTCGGTAATCGAGAGCCTGGACGTGCGCATTCTGGATATCGGTCAATCGGTTATTCATGACCAAGTCTCACAAGGCATTATGTTGGCCGTTCCCAATGATGTAGATGTTGTCAAAACACAGTTGCTTAGCAAAGCTGAATCACTTGGTTTATCAGTGAAGCTGCGTGACGTTTCCAAGCAAAACTACGCCAATTGGGTGAGTCTGCAAGGGCAAGATCGCTATATTTTGACTCTTTTAACCAGAGAAGTCTCAGCCGAAGAAATTGCTAGGGTGACCGCGGTCACCGCAGATCAAGGCTTGAACATTCATGACATTACTCGCTTGAGTGGCCGCCTCCCGCTAGGGTCACCGGTCAGTAATGACACAAAGTCTTGCATAGAGTTTAGCGTTCAAGGCACCCCAAAGAACGCCGAAGCGATGCGAACCAAGCTGCTGAGTATCGCCTCTGAGTTAGACGTAGATATCGCCATACAACAAGACAACGCCTACCGCCGTAGCCGCCGACTTGTATGCTTTGATATGGATTCCACTTTGATAGAAGCCGAAGTCATTGACGAACTTGCTAAACGTGCCGGCGTTGGTGATCAAGTATCGGCTATTACTGAAAGTGCCATGCAAGGCGAGATTGACTTTAAAGAGAGCTTTAAACAAAGAATGGCGCTACTCGAAGGCTTAAGTGAAGAAGTATTACGAGATGTTGCCGAGAGTCTGCCGATCATGGAAAGTGCCGAAACTCTTATTAGAAACCTGAATCTATACGGCTTCAAAACGGCAATACTGTCCGGAGGCTTTAGCTATTTCGGTAATTACCTAAAAGAACGCTTAGGAATCGATCATGTGCACGCCAACACTTTGGAGATTGTAGACGGCAAACTCACCGGGCGTGTCATTGAACCCGTGGTCGATGGACAGCGTAAGGCTTTTTTATTGAAGCAAATCGCTGAGCAAGAAGGTTTAAGCCCACAGCAAGTCATTGCGGTGGGCGACGGTGCAAACGATTTGCCAATGCTGAGTGTTGCAGGGCTGGGCATCGCGTTTAGAGCCAAACCGTTAGTTCGAGAGTCGGCAAAACAATCCATGTCGACTCACGGACTCGACGGCATTCTTTACCTTCTCGGATTCAAAGATCAAGACATTCAAAGATAATAAGAAAGAGCGCTTAAAGAGTTTTAGCTTATGTAAACGCCTTTAAGGGCCAATCAAATCACTTGAGCTTACTTGATAGGCACTCTCACAGCGCCTTCCATTAATATTCTGGCGCTGCGGCTCATACCCGCCTTCACCGCACGCCATTCTCCATCATTGTGTTCCGCTTTACCGCTGACAGTGAGCGTGCCTGACGGGTGCCCAAAGGTTACCTTTTCGCGCTCACCGCCACCCGCCGCCAAATTCACCAATGTACCCGGCACGGCTGAGGCAATCGCAATGGCCACGGCGGCGGTTCCCATCATGGCGTGATGTAATTGCCCCATCGACATCGCTCGCACTAGTAAGTCGATATCACTTTTCGAAACTTGCGCGCCACTTGAGGCGGTATAACTTTTAGGCTGGGCAACAAACGCAATCTTCGGCGTATGCTGCCGTCCTTCCGCCTCTTCAACAGACGATATCAGCCCCATTTTTACAGCGCCGTAGGCCCTCAATGCCTCAAATTTCTGCAAAGCGGCTTGATCAGAATTAATATCGCCTTGCAGTTCATCGCCGGTATAACCGATCGAATCAGCGTTGACAAAAATGGTCGGAATACCGGCATTAATCATGGTCGCTTGTAGACGGCCAACACCGGGCACCTCTAGTTCGTCTACCAAATTGCCGGTTGGGAACATTGCTCCTGCTCCGCCAGCTGGGTCCATAAACTCAACTTTGACTTCAGCAGCAGGAAACGTAACGCCGTCTAGCTCAAAGTCGCCCGTTTCTTGTACTTCACCATTCGTAATGGGCACATGAGCGACGATGGTTTTCTCAATATTTGCCTGCCAAATGCGCACTAAGGCAACGCCGTTTTGTGGAATTCGATCTGGGTCGACTAAGCCGTTAGTAATCGCAAACGAGCCTACAGCGGCGGTTAAATTGCCGCAGTTTCCGCTCCAATCTACAAAAGGTTTATCGATCGACACCTGTCCAAACAAATAATCGACGTCGTGCTCTGCCTTCTTACTGGGCGACAAAATCACCGTTTTACTGGTGCTCGATGTGGCGCCACCCATACCGTCGGTTTGTTTTCCGTAAGGGTCGGGGCTACCAATAACGCGCAACAACAGTTGATCTCGTGCATCGCCAGCTTGTTGGGCGGCCTCTGGCAAATCGGCAAGGCTAAAGAACACGCCTTTACTGGTTCCGCCACGCATATAGGTGGCACGAATTCGTGCTTGAGGGGCAAATTGTCTGTTTGTATTAGTCATAACGATTAATCGCTAAGCGACGGCTCCTTCTGATTCTAAAAAGTCTTGAGCAAAACGCTGCAGCACGCCACCGGCTTCATAAATAGTGACTTCTTCAGCGGTATCTAAACGGCACAGCATTGGCACTTCTACTTGCTCTCCGTTTGCACGGGTGATTATCAGCGTGAGTGTGGCATTGGGGGTTCGTTCACCTTTAACATCGTAGACTTCGGTGCCATCAAGTTGCAGGGTCTTGCGAGTGGTTCCGGCTGGGAACTCCAAGGGCAACACACCCATGCCAATTAAATTGGTGCGATGAATGCGTTCAAAACCTTCGGCCGCAATGACCTCCACACCTGCTAAACGCACACCTTTAGCCGCCCAGTCTCGCGAAGAGCCTTGGCCATAGTCTGCGCCAGCCACAATAATTAAAGGTTGTTTGCGCTGCATATAAGTTTCGATTGCTTCCCACATGCGTGTAACCTTACCTTCAGGTTCAATTCTGGCTAAAGAACCTTGCTTGATTTCACCGTCATCCAGCACCATCTCATTAAGCAGCTTGGGGTTAGCAAAGGTCGCACGCTGTGCCGTCAAATGATCGCCCCGATGAGTGGCATAAGAGTTAAAATCCACTTCGGGCAAACCCATTTTAGCCAAATATTCTCCGGCTGCGCTGGAGGCCAATATTGCGTTAGATGGCGATAAATGATCGGTAGTTATATTGTCGCCAAGTACGGCCAGTGGGCGCATGCCAGTGAGTGCTCGTTCACCGGCCAATGCGCCTTCCCAATAAGGTGGCCGGCGAATATAGGTGCTCATTTCACGCCAATCGTACAAAGGTTCCGTCTTCTTGGTATTGGATACTTCAAGATTAAACATGGGCTCGTAGACTTTAGTAAACTGTTCAGGCTTGACTGAACTTGCCACTATTTCATCGATTTCTTCGTCACTCGGCCAAATATCTTTTAATTTTATAGGGTTGCCATTTTGATCATGCCCTAGGGTGCCATTTTCAATATCGAAGCGAATGGTACCGGCGATTGCATAAGCCACAACCAGCGGAGGAGAGGCAAGAAAAGCTTGCTTCGCATACGGGTGAATACGCCCATCAAAATTACGGTTTCCCGACAAGACTGCCGTGGAATATAAATCACGCTCAATCACTTCTTTTTGTATTTCAGGGTCAAGCGCGCCACTCATCCCATTACAAGTGGTACAAGCGAAACCAACGATACCGAAACCAAGTGACTCAAGCTCGCTCAATAAATCGGATTCCTCAAGATACAACTTAACCGCTTTAGAGCCAGGCGCTAACGATGATTTGACCCAAGGTTTGCGCGTCAAACCTAATTTGTTAGCATTACGCGCGATTAAGCCGGCCGCGATGACATTACGAGGGTTTGACGTATTTGTGCAGCTGGTAATCGAGGCAATAATCACCGCGCCATCTGGCATTTTTCCTTCAACATCTTCGACTTCACCAGTGATACCGTGCTCTGCCAAATCAGTAGTGGCAACTCTACGGTGCGGATTAGAAGGGCCAGCAATATTGCGGCCGACGCTGCTTAGATCAAAGCTAAGCACTCTTTCATAGTGAGCTTCAGCAAGACTATCAGCCCATAGGCCGGTTGTTTTAGCGTAATTCTCAACCAGCGCCACTTGCTCGGCCGTTCGCCCAGTGAGCTTTAAATAATCAATCGTTTTCTGGTCAATGTAAAACATCGCCGCTGTGGCGCCAAACTCCGGGGTCATATTTGAGATGGTTGCACGATCTCCCAGCGTTAAATCGGCTGCGCCTTCGCCATAGAACTCAAGGTAAGTTGATACCACTCGTTGTTCACGCAAAAACTCAGTGATGGCCAGCACGATATCGGTGGCAGTGATGCCCGGTTGACGTTTGCCGGTCAATTCAACACCGACAATATCAGGTAAACGCATATACGAGGCGCGGCCCAACATAACGCTCTCGGCTTCAAGCCCACCCACACCAATAGCGATGACGCCTAAGGCATCGACATGCGGAGTATGACTGTCGGTGCCCACTAGCGTGTCGGGGAATGCGACGCCTTCACGTGCGTGCACCACCGGCGACATACGTTCCAAATTAATCTGATGCATTATTCCGTTGCCAGGCGGAATCACATCGACGTTTTCAAAGGCCGTTTTTGTCCAATTAATAAAATGAAAACGATCTTCATTACGACGTTCTTCAATTGCTCGGTTTTTTTCAAATGCGTCCGTCTCAAACCCGGCATGTTCGACCGCTAGCGAATGATCCACAATAAGTTGGGTTGGGACGACCGGATTAACTTTCGAAGGGTCACCGCCTTTCTCGGCAATCGCATCACGCAAGCCAGCCAAGTCTACTAAGGCCGTTTGACCTAGGATATCGTGGCAAACAACTCGAGCCGGAAACCAAGGGAAATCTAGGTCTTGCTTACGTTCAATAAGTTGCTGTAAAGACTCAGTCAATGAATCAGGGTTACAACGGCGAACCAAGTTTTCGGCGAGCACTCGAGAGGTATAAGGCAATTTAGCGTAAGCCCCAGGCTGAATTTGCTCTACAGCAGCACGGGCGTCAAAATAATCTAAATCTGTGCCGTTAAGGCGCTTGCGGTGGGCAGTATTCATCGTGGCAGTCCAATCTTAAAGTTGGATATAAAGAAAACACCCAACATTGTTAACAATAATTGCAAATTTCGTGCAATTCTAGGGCTTATCACACCAAAGTCAACTAAGATTGTAAACAATATTACCTGCTTGTAGCCAAATGTACCTATTGCCATTGTTTACTTATGGAAATCGAAATGCTTAACGCTTGTATTGCGCACGCAGCGCTTCAATGAAGTTATCCAATTGATCTTCTGGAAGCTCATTGATACCTGCCGCGGCGGCTCTACCGCCACCCGTTTCAAATTGCCGACAGACTTCATCGGCTCCCATTTTGCGATCTAAGGGCGCACGTACACTGACTAACAAGCCGCCTTGTGGTCGCGAACTAATAACCGCGTGAGCGCGCGTTGGGTGTTGATTCGCCAGATCGTTGCCAAACACCCCGCTGACCCGTCGAGCCCAGGTTTGACCAGGCAATTGAAATACAGCGACCTCATCATCCTCAAAAATCGGCTTACTATTAGCCGCATTTGACATGTCGTCATGGTAGCCCTGTTCTAGCACTCCAAAGGTTTCTTCATCATCATTAATAAAACCAAAAGCACTTTGATGTTGCACGGTTTTAAGAAACAGATCGGCTGGGTGAAAATACAGGTCATCTATGTGAGCGCCGTAGCCATTGTAGTTCAAGTAAACACCCAAGTTCTGTAATTGGCTTAACTGTGCTTCGCTTAGCTCTAATGGTTTGGCAAGAATGGCGGCGCTTCTTTGCAGGTTGTCGCCAAAAGTACCTGTCACTGCCCAATCAAGAAAGCGACTGTCTAACCGCTTATTGATAAGTAAAGAAGTACACACATCAGCGCTTGTATTAATCAACGCAGTTAACGATTGATGTTCAGGTATGTCACCAGCGTAATGATGGTCACAATAAAAAACCTCAGCGCCCTGTTCTAAAACACGCTGCAAGTCTTCACGGTTTTTATCTAATGAAACATCCAAAACCGTGACAATATCGCCCTTTGATGCGGCTACTTGACTCAGTAGCTTGATGTCACGCTTTACACCCGTGATCAGTTCGGACTTTTGAGGGTTAGCTAAGCGCACCTGCGTTAAAGCGCAAATACCGTCGGCATCGCCATTAAAACAATCGTGATAAGTCATTAAGTTAGTCACTCAAGTAAAAATTTAACTGGCAGTTTATTCTAAACAATCTGTTCATCGCGCCGCTTACCAGCTAACCAGTAGCCATAAGGCTGCCCACCTCATTGGGCGCAGCAAGGCGTCTATGAAAAGTCAAAAGCCATTAAAAGGCAACCACCTCGCCTGTATCAGCAATATTTAAACGATATAAACTATAGCTAAATACAATCAAAGGTGGCTACGAACTTTCTAAACGGCCAAAAATCAAAAATGGTTTTCTATTTACCCGAGAACTCCTAACACCGTAATCAGCGTGGAGTCTCTGGCAAATATCAAAGGTTTATAGACTCTGGTAATAATCCATCAATATTTTGGCAACTTCGGGGCGAGAGAACTCAGGCGGAGGAGCAATTCCATTACCCAATAACTCACGTACTTTGGTTCCCGATAAAATTACAAAATCATCAAACTCGTGATCAGGCACATCTCGCATCATCACAACTTTGTTCAGCTTTTTAGAGTAAGCCGTATGATCCGCTCTGAAAATTTCGATCTCTAACGCACCTTCAGGCACATCTGTGTCAAAAATAGTCTGAGCATCGAACGCACCATAGTAGTCGCCCACCCCAGCATGATCACGACCAATAATGAAATGCGTGGCGCCCATATTCTGGCGGAACAAGGCATGCAATACCGCTTCCCGTGGCCCAGCGTACAACATATCGAAACCATAGCCAGTCACCATAACGGAGTTTTCAGGAAAATAGTGGTTTACCATTTCGCGAATCGATTCATCACGCACACTGGCCGGAATGTCTCCCGCTTTCAGTTTGCCAAGTAGCATGTGGATAACACAACCGTCGGCGTTGGTGGATTCCATGGCCATTTTACAAAGCTCTTCATGCGCTCGGTGCATTGGGTTACGAGTTTGGAATGCCACCACCTTTTGCCAACCACGCTCAGCAATCTCATCACGAATCTGTACGGCTGTACGAAATGTATCGGCAAATTCAGTTTCAAAGTAGCTGAAATTGAGAACTTCAATTGGCCCAGAGACTGCGAAAGTACCCTGCGCCATAAATGCCGCCACGCCTGGATGCTCGGGGGCCAATGTGCCGAACACTGCTTGAGCTATTTCGTCTAACTCTTCAGAGCTAAATTGCTCTACAGCTTCAACAATTTGCAAAGCAACAATTGGGTTTCCATCCACATTTGGGTCACGTAATGCGACCTTTTGACCCACTTCATACTCGGCTTCAGATAACAGATTCAGCACCGGTACTGGAAAAAAAAGCCCGCTTTCAGTGCGCATTTTTCGAGCAACACCTAGAGCATCGGCCTTAGTCATATAGCCGTCAAGAGGTGTAAAATAACCACCGCCCAACATGACGGCATTAGCTGCAGTAGCTGAGCTTACAAGCACTTGAGTTAGGCTTTGTGCTTCCGAATTTAACTGATCGCGCGCGTCTTTATCAGACACAAACAAAGGTTTTAGCGCATCAGCGCCATGAGGTTTAATCACGTTATATCTCCGACTCTGGATTGAGTCTAGCGGTAAAGAATTAGGAATCGTTGTTCTTGCAAATAGGCCAAAATGATTTCAACCTCTTCTTCGAGTGTCATCGTATCAGTGTTCAATACGATTTCAGCGTTTTCTGGGGCTTCATACGGATCATCAATCCCCGTAAAGTTTTTAATTTCACCGGCTCGCGCTTTTTTATACAAACCTTTAGGATCACGCGATTCGGCACATTCCAATGAGCAATGGACATGCACTTCAATAAAATTATAACCGCCTTCCTCGTGGATTCGCCTAACTTGCTGGCGATCTGCTCGATAAGGGCTAATGAAACTGTTCAGCGTTATAATCCCTGTGTCACAATACAGTTTTGATATCTCACCGATACGTCGGATATTTTCAGTACGATCATCTGCCGAAAAACCCAAATTTTTATTTATGCCTAAGCGGATATTATCGCCGTCTAAGCGGTAACTAAGCTTACCTAGACTGTGCAATGCTTTTTCTAAAGCAACGGCAACGGTGCTTTTGCCGCTTCCTGATAGCCCAGTAAACCAAATAGTAACGCCCTTTTGGCCTAAACGATTAAAACGGTCTGCACGTGTAACTTCACCATTATGCCAAGTTACATTGGTTGCTTTCTGCTGTGTCATGATTCTTTATTGTTTGTTAATTGTTAAATTTACTTGTACTTCAATTATATAAACTACTAATGCACTAACTTCTGGTGCATTAACTACTGACGGTTGCCTGACGCAACCGTCCCATACAGTATTAAGTCTGAACATTGCTCAATGGTTTCAAAAAGGTCTAATTCATCATCCCGCATCAAGTTGGCTCCCCAAGAGTTACAGATACCTATAATCGAATAGGCCACGAAATGAGTATCTAAATCGGCACGCAACTGTCGCTCTTCAATTCCTTGCTGTAAAACGCTCTCTAGTAATTCTCGGTATTCACTACCCAGTTTTTTTATTCGCACGCGGCGCTCAACAGGCAAATAGAGGCGTTGATCATTATGAACCTTCATAGCGCTGTGTTTACTTCGGTAATTACTAAGGTGAGACGTGACGACAGCCAACATTTTCACCTCGAAGGCTTGCTGCTTATTGCAAATTTTTTGCATATGCGTAACGTAATTTTCAAAACCGTATTCGCACACCTCTTGTAATGCCTGCTCTTTAGACTTGAAGTAGTAATACAAGCTACCTTGCTGAATG
Source organism: uncultured Gammaproteobacteria bacterium (assembly GCA_964516915.1). Lineage (GTDB taxonomy): Bacteria > Pseudomonadota > Gammaproteobacteria > Arenicellales > Arenicellaceae > Arenicella. The sequence continues at coordinate 3,231 of CAZEXS010000015.1, read as the reverse complement.
CCCATTTCGGTTGCAATGTCTAAGGTGGTGGCACCATGAAAACCTTTATCGGCGAAGGCTCGCGCAGCCGCTTCTATCGCTCGCACTTTTTTACGGAGGTATTTATCGGTCCCACTAACCAATTTTAGTTTTGAAGCAGTATCTGGCATGCGCGCATTATAACCAGCCTTGTTATTTTTTCTATAGATCTATAGATTTATTTTAAAAACATTTTTTTATATCTAAATTTCAAATGGTTATATCTATAAACCTATAGCTTTCTACAACCTTAACCGAACCTTAAATGGCGTTTTAGACTGTTTATTTTATGCTTATGGCCTGCTACCCTAGTTTTAATAAAGAGCAAATGCCAAAAACTTGGCTTTACCGCCCATATTGACAAACAAAAAGGTGATTTTAGGATGCAATTTAGTTTCGAGTTTACCGCCAGTGCCGAGTCCATTTTCGAACATATCACTGACCCAGACTTTGTTATGAGTCGCTGCGAGGCATTGGGCAGCATCGAAGCCTCCTGCGAAAGCGACGGTCAAGATCTGCCAACCATCATCACAAGGCGTGTTGAGCAAGCTGAGTTGCCGTCGATGATGAAAAAAATCATCGGCGAACAACAGACAACCGAAACCAAAGAACAGTGGTCAGAGACTGACGTAAGTTATGAAAGTGAGTCGCAAACTAGCATTGCCGGCACGCCTATTAAGATTGGCGTAAATCAATCTCTGTACAATACGGATGATGGAAGTGAAATTTCGGTAGAATTGTCTGTGGTAGCAAAGATTCCACTGGTTGGCAAAAAAGTTGAACCTATGGTCGCCACCAAAATACGACAAGAGATGTTGCGAGAGTTCGAATACCTAGAAAACGCAGTGAGCTAGACACCTAACTTCGTGTTCATCATGCTCGATGATTGCGCAAGCCAGTTATGTCGATGCTGGTGTTGAAGAGAACTTCATAGCCTTATGGAGCGATAGCGTTCAATAACTTATGATAAATCTCGGTGTTTTGATACACGCCAGAAAACTGCTCTGCTCCTATGCCAAATGAGAATACTGGTACCATAATAGCGGTGTGCCCAGCCGTTGAAAATACAGGCTCTGGTTTGGCTTCTTGATCATTATAATCCTTGGAGACCATGGTAAGCCCGCCGGTTTCATGGTCTGCTGTCACCACTATCAGCGTGTCGTTATTGTTAGCCGCGAAGCCCAGTGCCTGACCTAAGGCACGATCAAAGTCAAGCAACTCGGAACTGACATAATCGAAGTCATTGGCATGACCACCCCAGTCTATTTGGGCTCCTTCAACTACCAAAAAAAAGCCCATATCACTTTGGCGTTGTAGGAATTGTGCAACGGGCAAAATAGAATCAGCCAAAATGTCGCCGCGGCCACCTTGTATTGATTTTGGATGTCGGTCGGCAATGAACATGCCTACTCGACCACTGGCCTGCTCCAATTGTTTAAGGTCATCAACAAGCTCAACACCTTTTTTTTGCATTTCTATAAGCAGGTTACGATCATCTGGAATGCCTTTTGTCTCATCATCACGTTTATCGAAATAGTCTTCGCCACCACCAATAAAAAGATCAACCTCAGATTTGGCCAATGCCTCGGCGATGGCGTTAGCATTCTGGCGATCAGGCACATGAGCGTAAAAACTAGCTGGCGTTGCATGTGTAATTTCGGAAGTAGCGATTAGGCCGGTGGCCAGCCCTCGTTCAGCAAATTGCTCAAGAATGGTTGGCTGGGATAGCCCATTCGCATCCACGCCAATCGCCCCATTAAATGTTTTAACGCCAATTGAAAACGCGGTCGCCGCGGCGGCCGAGTCAGTGATTCCACCTTGTGAATTCAATGTGCGACTCAGCCCGATTACCGGTGCACTTTCAATATTGAGAGGCTCTCTATGAGCCTGCATCGTTGCTGAAATCTGCGACAGCCCCATACCGTCGCCGATCATTAGAATGATATTTTTAGGCCGCGTCTGCTTTGCAAGCCGGCCCTGAGCGCCTAGATCATTATTTTTAAAATCAATGGTTTGCCCAGTTGCCTGTAACTCAGAGTGCTGACAACCCGAGATAAAGAGACCAAAAATGGTAGGCAGTAGCAATACCTTTAAATATTTCTTCATAATCATTTGGATTTTTGTTTTATTGCTTACGGCTCACTTCTTAAGCCGAGCAGCCTGACAATAGCACATATAAACTAGGCACAAATCAATGGAAAAGGCCAAGTGCACGCAATTACTAAGGTCGCCTTGCGAGAAACATTCAAAACTAAAATGGAAACCCATGAACACTGACCAGTGCATCATACATTTTTTCACTTTACCAACACACATCAATGTAAAATGAGCCTAACTAAAATATTCGCCAGATGATCAAATATGCGTATTTCTATTAACTATGTTTTATTACTTGTTGGTCTTTCATTGAACCTAACGGCTAATGCCTGGGTAGTAGTTAGTGATGAGTCTCACCTAAGTTTTGTTTCCATCAAGAAGAACAATATTGGTGAATCGCATACGATAAGCGAAGTTTCAGGGCAAATTGTCGATGGCGAAGCCACCGTCACACTTAATCCAAACAGTGTTGAGAGCCGGGTCCCGATACGCAACGACCGCATGCGCGAATTTCTATTCGAAACCAATCTGTATCCTTCCATAGTTATCAAAGCTCAAGTAAACGAGATACTTGAAAAGCTAAAAATCGGTACTTCTATTGTCGCTGACCTTGAGGCAACGTTAAACATGCATGGCCAATCCCTGCCAGTGCTGTTAAATGTCCGAGTGGGCAAATTAACCGATAAAAAAGTCACTGTCAGCAGCGTTATGCCAGTTTTAATTCGTGCCGCGGATTTTAAAATGGTGGAGGGAATTCAAAAACTTTCTAGTTTGGTTAATGGCCTTCAGATTGCCGAATCTATCCCGGTTTCTTTTTCCTTGGTATTTTCGAAATAGAGTTTAGAGTCTATCGTTATCATTTGACTTTACAAAAGGAGCTGAGCAGACTAGATTTCAGCTCAAATCTTCCGCCAAGGCCGCAATAAAGTTTGTGCTGTTGCGAGGTTGTGCTGACAACCTAGTAATAAGTCACATTGAAATCAAATTATGTCAATAAAAGCACTTTTACTAAAATTTGCGCGGAATGCCACTGGCTTGATCATCGTTTTTTTAGACTGGGTGAGTCGCCCGAAACCGATCAAACGCACGCAAGAAGCGCAAGCTGCTGTACAACAA
>CAZEXS010000014.1:0-64979 GCA_964516915.1 uncultured Gammaproteobacteria bacterium | reverse complement strand
ACCGAAGACAGAATTACTCAGCAGTTTCGCCCGCTTCTTCGGCCGGAGCTTCTTCAGTAGCGGCTTCTTCAGCAGCTTCTTCAGCCTTGGCTGCTTCGGCGGCTTCTGCAGCCGCTTTTTCTTGTGCTTTCACTGCATCTGCTTCAGCTTTAGCGGCCGCATCTTGCTTGGCTTTAGTGGCCGCTTCAAGCTTTGCTGTTTCGGCTTCAAGTGCTTCTGGACCCGCAGCGTGCATTTTCAACAATGACGCAACACGATCAGATGGCTGAGCACCTTTGCTCACCCAATACTCAACACGCTCAGCGTCAATACGCAAACGCTCTTCACCACCAACAGCACGTGGGTTGAAGAAACCAACACGCTCAATAAAACGACCGCGCGGTGAACGACGTGAGTCAGCTACCATGATGCCGTAGAAAGGACGCTTTTTGGCGCCGCCACGAGCTAAACGAATTGTTACCATAATTAATACTCTATTAATCTTTAAATATGCCTGCCCGCTCGTGACTAATGCTACGGCTTATATAAGCAGCCAAAGTCAAATCAAAGCAAGCAATCCGATGAATCTTCTAATAATTGCAGTATCAAACCACTGCAAAGTCTTTAAAACGCCCAAATTACATTGACGCGTTTAACCGTAGAGCGCGTGCGCGATATAAGACCGACACACGAATCCTCTAAAGGCGCGCGATTTTATCCGTTACTCACTGCAAAGGAAAGGTCTTTAGATCAAAATAAGCCAAAAAAACCGAAGTTGGCGAATTTCGGCACGGTTGTTCGAGCGCGCAGCGAATTGTAGCCAAATTCTGGCCAAAAACAACGTTATTTAACACTGCCTCGATTGTATTAATCGATCCAGACCACTAGAATTCGCGCGCTTGGCGACGTCTTTGTCGGCTGACTTATCATCTATAGGGCTCAAAATGTTTGAAATTACCGCTGCACGCCGTGCTAATTTAAAAAATGACATATTGTCTGGGCTGACGGTAGCTCTAGCATTGGTTCCAGAGGCTGTCGCATTTGCCCTGATCGCCGGCGTGGAGCCCTTAGTTGGATTATATGCCGCGGCCATCGTGGGCTTTATAACAGCCGCAGCTGGCGGCAGGCCGGGCATGATTTCAGGTGCGACTGGCGCGCTTGCCGTCGTCATGGTCTCACTTGTAGCGCAACACGGAGTGCAATATTTATTCGCGACTGTGGTTTTAATGGGGCTTTTACAGATATTAGCTGGCGCATTGCGTATTGCTCGCTTCATTCGCTTAGTCCCACACCCAGTGATGCTGGGTTTCGTTAATGGTCTAGCGATCGTCATATTCTTAGCCCAACTGGGGCAATTTGGGTCCGACGATGGCATAGGATGGGCTACCGGCACCTTTTTAGAAGGCAGCATTGTTGATGTTGCGTGGCTACCATCCGGTGAACTTACCATCATGCTGGGGCTGGTTGCACTTACTATGGCGATTATTCGCTTCTTACCAATGCTAACCAAAGCCGTGCCATCGTCATTGGCGGCCATTGTTGTGGTTTCGTTTGCGGTGATCGCTTTCAATATTGATACCAAGGTGGTCGGCGATGTGGCGTCAATCGGAGGCGGTTTACCCGATTTTCACATACCCACCGTGCCACTGACTTTTGAAACCCTCACTATTATTTTTCCATACGCGCTGATCCTGGCGGCAATCGGCCTGATCGAATCTCTATTGACATTGAGATTGATAGACGAGATCACCGAGACCCGAGGCAATGGCAATAAAGAGTGTTTTGGCCAAGGTATTGCCAATACTGTAACCGGTTTCTTTGGCGGCATGGGCGGTTGCGCAATGATCGGCCAGAGCATGATTAACGTAAATTCTGGCGGTCGCGGACGCACCTCGGGCATTAGCGCCGCGGTATTTCTGGGTATATTTATTTTAGTCGCGTCGGGCTTGATCGAACAAATTCCGATCGCTGCCTTAATTGGCGTCATGTTTATTGTGGTGATCGGAACGTTCGAATGGTCCAGCTTTCGCATCATTCGACGTGTGCCCAAACAAGATGCTTTTGTGCTGATCACCGTTTCAGCGGTGACTGTATTTACCGATTTGGCGGTCGCGGTCATCGTCGGCGTGATCATTTCAGCACTGGTATTTGCGTGGAACCACGCAAAAGAAGTTCGGGTTGAAAAACGTGAAAATCGTTACGGCTCTCACTACTACACCGTGCACGGCCCACTATTTTTTGGCTCCACAGCCTCGTTCACCGACCAATTCACTCCTAAAGATGACAATAATGATGTCATCATCGATTTCGCCGACTCACGTGTCGCCGATCACTCAGGCATTGAGGCAATTGATGCTTTGGCCGAACGCTATCGTAAAAATAACCGCACACTTCATCTTATTCACCTTAGTGCAGAGTGCAAAAAACTGCTGAAAAAAGCCGGCGATATGGTGGAAGTGAATGTTGTGGAAGACCCAAGCTATTTCGTGGCGATTGAGAGTGCCTTCGACGAAGAAGATGCAAACGGATAGCCCAATAGACAAGTAGATAACGGCAAGAGCCGACAACTATTTCAATAGATCTGTGACCTACAAGTGCTGGGCATGGAAGGCTAAATGTTCAGCGATAAAGGTGGCGATAAAAAAGTACGAATGATCGTAGCCCTCTTGATAACGAATCTCGATCGAATGATTTGTTTCGATGGCTGCTTTCGCTAAAAGCTCGGTTTTCAGTTGCTCTTCTAGAAAACCATCAGCCGTGCCTTGATCTACCAGCGTCGGAGGCAACTGATCTGCCACCCGCACTAGTGCGCAGGCATCGTATTCTTGCCAATCGGCTTTTGAGCGGCCTAAATACTGAGAAAAAGCTTTCTGTCCCCATGGGCAGTTAATTGGCGACACAATCGGTGAAAAAGCCGACACGGATCGATAGGCTTTAGGCGCCTTGAACGCAGCTACTAAAGCACCATGGCCGCCCATAGAATGGCCGGCGATACTCTTACGCTCAGCGTCGATATTGAAATTGCTTTCAACCAACTGAGTGAGCTCTTGGGTGACGTAATCGAACATCTGGTAATGTGTACTCCAGGGCTGTTCAGTGGCATTCACATAAAACCCTGCACCCAGCCCAAAATCCCATGCCTGCTGGTCATCGTCGGGAACCGTCTCACCACGAGGGCTGGTATCTGGGCAGACGATCGCCAAGCCGAGTGCGGCTGCGGTTTGTTGAGCACCCGCTTTAGTAACAAAATTTTGGTCATTGCAGGTCAGACCAGACAGCCAATACACCACGGGTATTGGTTCTGAGCCTGTGTTGGGCGGCAAAAAAACTGAGGCCGTCATTTCGCAGTTAACAACGTCACTAGCGTGCTTAAACTGAATTTGGCGGCCGCCAAAGACCTTTACTTCTGATGTGATTTCCATAACATGCTATTAAGAGAAGACTACGGAAAATAGTGTACTGGATTTATCCAATTAAGACCCAGTGTTTTTAAGTTACTCCATCATTCAAAGTATTCCACCGACAAAATACGGCTTGTTCACTAGCAAGCCTAGCCAATACACAAATAATATTATGTTCAAGTTTTTCGAAAACGCGGTGCCACCATTTCCTGACAATGAGGTCCAACAACCGCCCAAGCAACTGGCTGCGTTTGTGTGGCATTACACTAAGCCTTTTCGGTTTCTATTGGTCATGCTGTTTATCACTTCGGCCGTTATTGCGGGTATCGAAGTGTATATGTTCAGCGCCATCGGCCAAATGATTGACTGGATGCAAGTCAGCGACCCAAACACCTTTTTTGATCAGCATGGCGCAACGCTGATCGAGATGTGCATTCTGATACTGTTTTTGTGGCCAGTGTTAAATTTTATCGACTCTTGTGTGGAGCATCAGGGCCTACTCGGTAACTTCGCCATGCAAATCCGTTGGCGATCTCATCGGTATTTACTTAGGCAATCGAATAACTTTTTTGCCAATGATTTCTCGGGTCGAATCGCCACCAAAGTGATGCAAACGGCCTTGAGCGTTCGCGACTCAATCGTCAGCCTAAACGGCTTAGTTGTTTACGTGACCGTCTACTTCACCTCGGCCGTGGTGATATTTCTACAAAATGACTGGCGCCTGGCGATGCCATTAATCGTCTGGCTGTGTTCTTACGTGCTAGTGATGCGCTATTTTTTACCAAGGTTGAAAGAAGTTTCAACAAGACAGTCCGATGCCCGATCAACCATGACTGGGCGTGTGGTTGATGCCTACACCAATATTCAAACGGTAAAGATGTTTTCGACCAACAATGCCGAGGAGGTCTACGCCAAAGACAGCATGCAAACCATGCTGAGCAGCGTTTACCAGCAAATGCGTTTAGTGACAAAGCTAAATGCCACGTTGATTAGCCTTAACGCGGTGTTAATTTGTTGCACCATGGGCTTTGGAATTTGGCTATGGACTCAATCGATAGTGTCAGCCGGGGCTATCGCGGTTGCGGGTGCCTTGACTTTGCGCCTGCAAGCCATGAGCCAATGGTTTATATGGGAGCTAGCGCGCCTTTTTGAGGCCATTGGCACTACGCAAGATGGCCTAAACACCATTGCCCAGGACACATCGGTCACTGATGCTACTGAGGCTAGCAGTCTTGAGGTCACGTCGGGAGGTATCGCATTCAACCAGGTGTCATTTCATTACGGCAAACAAAGCGGCGTGATTGATAATCTATCACTCAATATCAAGCCTGGTGAACGAATCGGACTTGTGGGGCAGTCAGGCGCTGGTAAATCCACTCTCGTTAATTTACTGCTTAGGCTCTACGACATCGAAAATGGCAGCATAAAAATTGATGAACAAAACATCGCCGATGTGACACAAGAAAGTTTGCGTCAACATATCGCCATGATTACTCAAGATACGTCGCTGCTTCACAGAACGATACGAGAAAACATCGCCTACGGAAAGCCTACGGCCTCCGAGGCCGAGATATGGCAGGCGGCGAAACTCGCAAAAGCCGACGATTTTATAAATGGCTTGGAAGACAGTGAAGGTAACAAAGGTTTGGATGCGAAAGTCGGCGAGCGCGGTGTGAAACTTTCAGGAGGGCAACGTCAGCGCATTGCCATTGCTAGAGTCATTTTGAAAGATGCCCCTATTCTGATTATGGATGAAGCCACCTCAGCATTAGACTCTGAAGTCGAAGCGGCCATTCAAGAACAGCTTGCCGGCCTGATGAATGGCAAGACCGTTTTAGCAATCGCTCACCGTCTGTCCACGATCGCTAAGATGGACCGACTTATTGTGCTTGAAAATGGCAAAATAATCGAGCACGGAACCCACCATGAACTTTTGCAAGCAGCCGGTGTATACGCGCAATTTTGGGCGCGACAATCAGGTGGCTTTATCGCTGAGTAAATATTTTGGAAAATTAATGCAACGTTTCTATGCATAAATAAGTATAGGTAGTATCTAAACAATCATTCGAACTTGATTCGGGAGGCCCCATGGGATATCTACCTTTTATCATTGCGCTTGCTGGCATAGCTATGCCAGTAGCTCTAATATACATCATATTTAACCATGAAAATCGCAGCGAAGAACGTTTTCACAATACTATCCAAAAGCTCTTAGACAATGGCAAAGAACTTGACGAAGAGGTTTTATCTGGCATTCCGGGTTATAAAAAAGTAGTGCCACGCGACGACGTACGTAATGGTATCAATACGCTTGGTGTGGGCGTGGGCCTAAGCCTGTTAGGCTGGGTGTCGTTAGGTTCCGTAATAACCGGAGTCGGCCTATTAGTTTCATGCATTGGCGGCGCTTTAATGGCTAACGGCTATTTAAACGTCAATAAATCTCAGCACAGTGAACTAAGTCAATAACACAGCCGCCAATAGAGCAACTCATGAGAGATTCTGAGGCACTTTCAGAGCAAAGCGATGAGACCTTAGTTCGACTGACATGCGAACAAGGCAGCCAATTTTTCGGTAACCTTGTTAAGCGTCATAGTGACTATTTATTTGGGCTAGGGATGCGCTTAAGTTGTGGTAACAAACCCATGGCTGAGGACCTATCACAACAAGCTCTGATAAAAGCGTTTAATTACCTCACCAGCTTTAATCCAAACCACAAAGGTTTAGGGGCTAAGCGTTCTAAACGATTTAGAAACTGGTTAACCGGCATAGCCGTTAACTGTTACAGCGATTTAGCGAAAGCAGAATCAAAATATACCAGCATTAATAGCGAGCAACTTAGCAATGCCGAGGCATCGCCACAACGCTACGACGAACTGAATGAATTTCAAGCGATTATCCGGCCACTAACTACCGAGGAACGTCAGATCGTCACACTAAGATTCGTCTACGAGTTCACCATAGAAGAAATCGCTGGCATGCTCACACAAAAAGCGGGAACCATTAAATCTAAATTGAGTCGAGCGATAGCAAGGTTACGCGAACTTGAAAATGACGAGACAAAAATATGAATAACTTTGAAAAAATCGTTAAAGCGGAAAAGTCAAGAGAGTATAAAATTGATGAAAAGGACCAATTCACCTTCAACATATTGGTATCAATTCAATCTCAAAAAACTCGCTCAACCAAACGACTCTTCATCATAACGGCCACTATTCTGCTTACCCTAGTCATGTTGGCGCAAATAATGTATCTACAATCAGCTTCATTTAATCAATTTGCTCACATCTTAGAAGATTTATTGGCGCGAAAACCTTATTTTATTGCCATCGTTAACCTCGGCTTAGTTGCTGGAGTGCTATTCATAAGACGAAAGCGTTTTAACTGATTTTTCAGGTATGAAAGCATGCATCCAAAGAGTTTGCGGGTCAATCGGCCTTAAGCCCATACCTCGGCATGCTTTCTGGCGACTTATTTCTAGCGACTTAATAAAGCTGAGTCGCCATACTGAGGTAAATTGACCTTAAATTGGAATCAACCAGCACTTTTGACGCGTTAGAATTGCACCAGCACTCTTTCTCACAAACATTCAAGATGCTATAGTTTGTGCAAGTAAAATTTTGTGAATACTTTTTTTCGTCTTCACAATGGTCAATTACTCAACGGAATATGATATGAATTCAACAAGAATAAAAGCAGGCTTGTTAAGTAAAGCAGTTATCAATTTAAGTTTATTTGCGGTAACAATGCTTGGGGTTTCCAGTACTGCTTATGCCAACGCGATTGGCGAAGTGCTCGTCGCCAAAGGCAAAGTTGTATCACGTTCAGATTCTAGAGAAACAACCGACTTAACAAAAGGTGCAGCGGTTTATGAAGGCGATCGTCTTGAAACCGTAGGTCGTAGCTTTTTAATTATCAAGTTTAATGATGGCGGGCGCATCGTTTTGCGACCTAATTCTCAGTTTAATATCGATGATTATGATGACACGCCTGGTCAAGAAAAAGAAAAATTTAATTTAGTCAAAGGCAGCTTGCGTGCAGTAACGGGTGCAATTGGTAAAAACCGACCAGAAAATGTGGAGTTCACAGCGAGCAACACGACAATGGGTATTCGAGGAACAACGTTTGTAATCAAGCTTTGCGACCCTTCAACCGAGGCCTGCGCAAAACCGGAAAATAGCGAAAAGCTAAGCGAAAGCGAAAAGGCGCAGCTTCAAAGTGTTTTGTTATCTGACACATCTTCAGGCCAACAACAATTGATCAAAACCGAGCCGTTGAAAGAAATACTAGAAGGGCTTTTTATTCAAGTCGAAGAAGGCGGGGTCCGCGTAAATATTGGAGATCGATTTTTCGACTTAAACCCTGGCGGGGCATGCTCTGTTGGCTCATCTGGAGGTGTGTCGTGCTTTGCGGAAGGCCTAGACCTGTCGAACTTTGAAGTGTTTGTCGCAACCGAAGGGGATAGCGGCCAGGACACGGCTACTGAAGAGGAAGAAGAAGAGATAGACGAAGAAAATACAGACCAAGAAAGTGCTGATCAAGAAAGTACTGATGACGGCTCAAGCTCAGTTGGAAACTCGGATACGCCTTTAGATAGCGATTTGAGCACATCTACAACACCGGGAGCCGGTGCGTCGCCAACCAACTAGGACTTGATTTCTAGACTTGTTTAAGCTGAGGGCTCTTTAAGCTGAGGGCTCTTTAAGCTGAGGGCTCTTTAAGCTGAAGGCTCTTTAAGCTGAAGGCTCTTTAAGCTGAAGGCTCTTTAAGCTGAGGGCTCTTCCTAACAAAAAGAGAAGAGTTCTCAATTATTTAGGGAATTGACTCGAGCAACAAAACGGAATTGTGTGAATTGCGAACCACCAAAACAATAACAGAAAGCATCAATAAGCAACGCTGTGGCTTATCTGCTGAATTTACTTCTCACTTTTATTCAGCAAGAACCCTTTTCCAATCTATTACTCCCAACTATTATCCTCAACTACAGCCCAAATCTAGTTCAAGATCTAGACTTACTCCCATTCAATAGTCGCTGGCGGTTTACCCGAAATGTCGTAAGTTACGCGCGAAATACCACGCACCTCATTGATGATCCTGTTCGATATATTGCCTAGAATATCGTAAGGAATATGTGCCCAAGTTGCCGTCATAAAGTCGATTGTTTGCACGGCTCGTAAAGCGATAACCCATTCGTAGGCTCGATTATCACCAACCACGCCGACTGATTTAACAGGTAAAAATACCGCGAATGCCTGACTGGTTTTTTCGTACCATCCAGTTGCGTATAACTCCTCCATGAAAATGGCATCGGCCTCTCGCAGCACGTCGGCATACTCCTTTTTAACCTCACCTAGTATTCGCACGCCCAGACCTGGCCCTGGAAACGGGTGCCTCTGAATCATCTTCTCTGGCAAACCTAATTCGATACCGATTTTTCGAACCTCATCTTTAAACAATTCTCGCAACGGCTCTAATAATTGCAGCTCCATATCATCTGGCAGACCGCCAACATTATGGTGCGATTTTATTACCTGTGCTTTGCCGGTTTTCGAGGCGGCGGACTCAATCACATCAGGGTAAATAGTACCTTGAGCCAACCATTTTGCATTCTTAATTTTCTTAGACTCTTCCTCAAAAATTTCTACGAATACACGCCCGATAATTTTACGCTTTGCTTCAGGTTCGTTTTCATCGGCCAGTTCACTCAAAAAGCGCTGCTCGGCGTCAACACGAACGACCTTAACCCCCATGTTTTCCGCGAATGTTTCCATAACTTGGTCACCTTCGTTTTTACGAAGCAAACCGTTATCAACAAAAATACAGGTGAGCTGGTCACCAATGGCTCGATGCAATAACGCCGCAACTACCGATGAATCAACCCCGCCCGACAGGCCCAAAATGACATGATCGCTGCCCACCTGTGTACGAGCCTGTGCTATACAATCATTGATAATATTGCTGGCCGACCAATCGTTGGCGCAACCGCATATTTCATGCGCAAATCGGCTTAATATGGCTTCGCCACATTCTGAATGCGTGGTTTCAGGGTGAAACTGCACGCCATAAAACTTTCGTTGTTCGTCGGCAATTGCGCACATCGGAGCATTGCCTGATTGTCCAATTATCTTAAATCCCTGCGGCAGTTCAGTGACTTTATCACCGTGGCTCATCCAAACATTTTGGCTTGTTTCCCGTATTAACGCATTTTCCGCAACCAATTCAACTTGTGCGTGGCCAAATTCGCGCTTGTCGGAACTTGATACTTTACCGCCAAGCATAGCGGCCATACATTGCAAACCGTAGCAAATACCTAATACGGGTATGCCTAGCTCGAAAATACCTTCTGGTGCGCGTGGCGTGTGATCTTCGGTCACCGTTGAGGGGCCGCCGGATAGAATGATGCCTTTCGGTTCAAATGCTTTCACCGTATCAATATCATTGTCATACGCCCAAATTTCACAATACACTCCTAATTCGCGAATACGTCGCGCGATCAATTGAGTGTATTGAGAACCAAAGTCTAAAATTAAGATTTTATCGTTGTGAATGTCGGTCATGATATTGGCTACTTATAAATAAAAGGTCTAATCAAAAATGCCGCCTTGCGGCGGCATTCAAGGAAGCGCTAACTTCGATAATTTGGTGCTTCTTTGGTAATGGTCACGTCGTGCACATGAGATTCGGCAACACCCGCATTAGTGATTTGTACGAATTTGCAATTAGTGCGCATGTCAGCAAGGGTCGCATTACCTGTGTAACCCATGCTGGAACGTAAACCACCCATCAACTGATGAATAATGTGTGTCGCAGGGCCTTTATACGGAACTCTACCTTCGATACCTTCAGGCACTAATTTTTGCGCCTCAGATTCGTCGGATTGAAAGTAGCGGTCTTTAGACCCCAATTCCATAGCTCCAATCGACCCCATGCCTCGGTAAGACTTGTATGAACGCCCCTGATATAGCTCTATCTCACCGGGCGCCTCATCGGTGCCGGCCAACAGGCCGCCAACCATCACGCAATTTGCGCCCGCAGCCATCGCCTTGGCGATATCGCCAGAGAAGCGTAAACCGCCATCAGCGATCAATGGCACACCGGAATCTTTTAACGCCTGTGCGACATCATAAACAGCGGTGATTTGTGGTACGCCAACACCGGCAACCATTCGCGTCGTGCAAATTGACCCCGGGCCGATGCCTACTTTTACCGCATCGGCGCCTGCTTTAACCAAGTCTAGCGCCGCTTCGGCAGTAGCAATATTACCCCCCACAATCTGAACCTGTGGATAAGCCGTTTTGAGCCTACGTACCGTGTCCAAAACGCCTTCAGAATGACCGTGCGCGGTATCAACCACAATAAGGTCGACGCCCGCTTCCACAAGTAAAGCCGCTCGTTCATCGGTATCACCACCGGTTCCGACCGCTGCACCAACTCTTAAACGACCATTCGAGTCCTTGCACGCGGTTGGGTGATCAGTGGACTTTTGTATATCTTTAACGGTAACCAAGCCTTTAAGGCCAAAGTCATCGTCTATGACCAATAGTTTTTCAATGCGATGACGGTGCAATAGACCTAAAATCTCATCTTTATTGGCACCCTCTTTTACTGTGATCAGCTTGTCCTTGGGCGTCATTGCCGAAGTAATCGGCTCATCCAAGCGGGTTTCGAATCGCAGATCTCGACTTGTGACAATGCCAACGAGTTGATCTCCATCCACCACTGGCACACCAGAAATACGCTTTTGATGTGTTAACTCAATAACTTCACCAATACTGACCTGGGGGCTAACGGTAATTGGGTCAGACACAACACCGCTTTCGAATTTCTTTACACGCGATACATTACGCGCTTGCAATTCGGGGCTCATATTTTTATGAATAATACTCAAACCACCTTCTTGCGCCAGACAAATTGCCATACGCGATTCGGTCACCGTATCCATAGCGGCCGAAAGAAGGGGAATACCAAGACGGATCTCTTTAGTAAGCTGAGTGGAAAGTTCAACGTCGCGGGGCAGTACGGCTGATCGAGCAGGCGTTAACAAGACGTCATCGAAAGTAAGGGCTTGTTTGATATTTTCCATCGCGGGATTATACGCAACGCCAATAAGATTTCAATTACAGTTAGTACAGTTTTTACCACTTTTTGTCCAGATTAGGACGTTTTGCTGATTGCCATCCAAGACAAACGAGTTCTGCAACACTCATGGCTCTCGCGCTTATTCCATTCGAGAGCTAGAGTGTCAAAGAGCCATCACTACTTTACTTCTAACACCTTTAGTGTGTTGGTATGACCATCCACGCCAACCACATCACCAAACGTAACCACGACATGATCGCCCTTCTCTAAATGCACAGCACAACGCATAAATTGAATCACATCATCAAACTGTGTGGCGCCACCGGGCGTTTTTTGTAAAAACGCCGGCCGCACACCCTTGTATAGCGCGGTTCTATTGAGCGTGGCGTCCTTCGGAGACATGGCAACTAATGGCAGGTGTGTTTTGATGCGTGACATCCACAAAGCCGTGCTGCCGGATTCTGTCAAGCACACAATCGCTTTAACCTTCTTAAAATGATTCGCCAAATACATGGTTGCCATGGCAATTGACTCATCGACATACTCAAAGTCCATTTCGACACGATGTTTCGACACTTGCGTCAATACATGCTTCTCAGTAGCGACAATCACATCATAAACGGTTTTTATGGTCTCAATCGGGTACGCACCCACCGCAGACTCAGCCGACAACATGACCGCATCCGCATAATCAAATACCGCGTTAGCCACGTCTGAGACTTCAGCACGGGTTGGCACTGGGCTGTCGATCATGCTTTCCATCATCTGTGTTGCCACGATCACCGGTTTGTTTAGTCGTCTGGCTCGAGCAATAATTTGCTTTTGATATGAGGTAACCGCTTCAAAACCAACTTCGACGGCTAAATCTCCTCGCGCAACCATCACGCCGTCGCAACTATTGATCATTTCATCTATAACAGCTTCACTTGCCACTACTTCAGCGCGCTCCAACTTGGCAATCAGCTGAGTTGCGCAGCCCAAGGCATCCAATTTTTGTCTGGCATCTTCCATGTCAGCGGCTTTGGCTGGGAACGACACGCAGATGTAGTCTAGGTTTTGCTTGGCCGCAAAGGCCATATCTTTCAAGTCTTTTGGGGTCAATGCGTCTTCAGCCAAACCACCGCCTTGCAGATTTAAACCTTTGCGGGATGATAATTTACTGCCGGCGACGACTCGTGTCTTAATGGCATTTCCGCTAACAGAAATAACCTCGAGCTGCACTCGACCATCATCGAGCATCAAAACGCGTCCAGGCTCACAACTTTGAGCCAGTGTGTCGCACAGATAGCTGACACCCTCAGGGCTACCATCTGTGTCAGGGATATCTGAGTCGAGCAATAATTCTTGCCCTACTTCGATATCAAAGCTTTCGCCGATGATTTCGCCTATGCGTATCTTAGGGCCTTGAAGGTCGCCCAGTATCGCCACATTTTGTTGCAAACTTTTGGCGGCACGCCGAATGTTATCAATAGACTCTCCATGCGATTCGTGTGAACCATGTGAGAAGTTGATACGAAACACACTGCAACCGTTAATGATCATTTCTTTCAAAACGTCCGTACTACCTGAAGCTGGCCCTACGGTCGCGACAATCTTGGTACGATTTAAGTTGTTAGTTTTGTAACTTTTTTTCATATTATTCAAACCCTGCAACGATAAGCACGCCGCTAAAAGTGAAAAACAGTGCTTATTTCTGGGTTTTCGTCGCAAGAATCTACGCGATCCAACTCATAATCCACTGTCAGATATCCTAAATCAGAGCCTTATTGTAACAAACTTTCATTTTTACCGACAGCATAGTTCACATCAAATCACCAAAAACTAGGAAAAAGGCACGTACAATCACCGCTGCAAGTAGGACAATTTGATGGATCGATGACCTAGCTGTGATAGAATCTCTCTGGTTTTGAGCTAATGTCGTACCTCAAACAACACCGTGACAAAACAAATCATAGAAAAGGCAGAGATATAAAAGGCATAGACTGCCAATTAACAGGCTGTACTACTCATTTTTAGGTGCGCCTTTTCTTATCGAATTTATTTCCATAAACAATACAGGAGTCAATCACCATGGCTATCGAGCTACCAGCGCTACCTTACGCACGCGACGCACTTGCGCCGACCATTTCGGAAGAAACAATTGAATATCACTATGGCAAACATCACCAAGCTTATGTGACCAATCTAAACAATATGATTGACGGAACCGACCATGCGGAAGCTTCACTGGAAGAAATAATCCGTAATAGCGACGGTGGCGTTTTCAATAATGCGGCTCAAGTATGGAACCATACATTTTACTGGAACAGCCTGAGCCCCAATGGCGGCGGTGAACCTTCTGGTGCTTTAGCCGACGCAATCACTGCTACGTTTGGTTCGTTTGAAGCTTTCAAAGAAAAATTCACAGCGAGCGCTGTTGGCAATTTTGGATCAGGCTGGACTTGGTTGGTAAAAAACGGCGCAGGCGAACTGGAAATCGTCAACACCAGTAATGCCGGCACACCGATCACAGATACTAGCATCACGCCACTACTTACTGTCGACGTTTGGGAACACGCTTATTACGTTGATTATCGCAACGCGCGGCCCGCGTACCTTGCCAAGTTCTGGGAACTGGCTAACTGGGATTTTGCCGCTGCAAATTTTGCATAAGCACTAGCCAAGTATCAAAAAAAGCCGACTGTCGCGAAGACGGTCGGCTTTTTTTTGGATTCAATTTATCTACTTAGCGGTATATCGATCACTGTCTATTAAATAGTTCACGGATCACCACCTATCAAATGGTTAATGGATAACCATGACTGATAGAGCATGCATAGCCAAAACTAAAAACCACCACCAGTCTTAAAACCGCCACCACCACGACCGGTTGATCTGGGGAATTGAAAGCCGCCACCGCTCCGCCTCGGCTTCGGAATATGCCAACTGGAACCGCGACGTTGGCGACGACGTCTCGATGTTCTAGGCCTCAAGATGGTGCCCATATCAACACCTGTATCACCCAGCACATCAACGAGATCACCAAGCCCACCACTACCAAAATCGGGTGATGAGCCCACATTCCTATGTCGTTGGTTACGTTTGATAGTGCCCCAAACATCACTGCCAGAGACAACGCCTTGTATAAATTGCGCCAACACGCCCGATATAAGACCTTCGTTAGCGAACCCAGAACGCACATCGTCAAAACGAGAATTTTTAAACTGTTGTCGCACGCTTTCTATTTCACGCAACTTGTTAATCTGCCCATCGTGCAGCTTTCGCACACTCGCCATATCGCCCTTTATCGAGTCCAAGCCATCTTCCAATTCTTGCAGTTCGATGACCAATCCATCGTCCACCGGCGAATGCGTTTGCCGCACATATCGGTGAATTGCCGCTAAATTCTGATGCTCTAAGGCCGAGCTGATTTGATTGATGCATTGCTGCATAAAATCGTCACTGCCAGAATTGAAAGAGGCTCGTTGCTCTAATAACTCATTCAACTCAGCTTCAATGGCTTCGATTTTATCATCGTGCACGTCAAGCTCGGCACGCAGTGATTCAAGATCGACTTCAAGCTGTGGAGCGCCTTTAGCCGCCAGCGCATCTTGTTCAAGCTGCTCAAGTGCCATCATCGCTTCATCCGCCATATCAGCCACGGTGTCAGCGTGTTCGGTCAGTCGTTTCGGAATTTCCGTTAGATTCCAAAAGTTAACGCGTGCTGTTTCATATTTGATTAACCGCGCGACCCAGCCATCCATAAAACGACTGAACAAACCGCCTTTATATTCTGTGGTTCCGAAGCCCCTACCCCATAAATACATAAAAAGGTCATCGGACTGATACGGTTTGGCTTTTTCCGCCATGTCGGCATTAGCTTGTTCTACTTTTAGCTCGGCCTCTTCCGATACCGATTCCGCCAATTGTGTGGCTTTGTATTGGTCAAGATATTGTTTATCTTGCTTTAAGCCTTCCTGAACCGAGGTTTCAACACGTACTATGTCCTCAGAAACGGCATTACATTTTTCAAGCAACTGTGCACGCACATCATCACTTTCAAAAATATCCTTATCGAGTTGCTTGATCGAGGTATTCAACTGCTCTAATGCCGTTTCGCGCCGCTCTAAAATTTGCGTTACGGTGGCGTCGGCGGTATCAAAAGCCGACTGCAATTCTCCGCTCTCTATTTCGTTCAAGCGTATTTTGGCAATCTGACTTAACAGTGTTAATCGGTGTCGTTCATTCAGAGTTGCCTGCCCGACTAACCGACTCAACTGCTGATCTAAACGCACCGCTTCATTACGAACCGTTTGTAAGGTTTGATCAATATTACTTAGCGCTTTTCTACCAGACAACATAGCTACCACTCCGTAATCGTTGCACCGTTTGTGGGCACACTAAAATCCGGTTTCAAATAACCCAAACGCTTAACCCCAACTTTATTGTCTTGGATAATGCCATCGTCTTGCTTATCAGACGCAATCTTGTAAAAGGTCTCTTCATTGACCCTCAGCCCCCAAACCTTTTTGCGAGCGCTTTTATTATTTTCCTCATTTAGCACCATCAACTCGACCACCTTGTTGTTCGAATCAATCGCTTCCACGATAAGATAGTAGTTTCGAGACTTCGAATCTCCCGGCGGAATACGCCAAACGCCTGAGCTCTCCCTCAGTTTCGAAATCACTCGAATACTGTAAACTTGAGAAAGTCTTTCGCTGGTGGCACTAAGGCTACTAAGGCCAAGTTTTGCATCGTCGAATCGCCCTTGTTTTAGTGCGAGTTTTGCGTCACCAGCAATCTGCTCAGCATTGCTAACCACTTCAGGGTTCTTCGCTTGCTGCTTGATTCTATTCAGGGCATTAGCAATTTCAGTTGGCAACGCAGCACGAGCTTGTCGGGCTGGCAACACTTCAACCGCAAAATAAATCCCCCAAAGCACACCGCCTATGGCGGCAAGAAAGCCTATTGGTTTTCCCCAACGAGCACGGCTAACCCAAATTCGAGCCAGCTTGGTTCGCCATGATGGCGCCACAGGCGTGTAGCTGAACCGTTCTTGCTCAAGAGCATCAATGCCCTCTAGCAGTATTCGTTCTGGCACATCCAAGCCCTGCGCGCTGTACATGTCTTTTAGACGCGCAAGCAACCTCTCACGGCGCGAGTCTGAATCAAGCTCGCGCTCTGCGATGCCTTGCTGATGGCGTAAAGTGTCCACCACATCCATAGCCGCCATCAAATCTTCCAGCGGTGCTTTTTGACTTACTTCAACCATCCATCTCGCCTAGAAAAAACTCACTACATGATTTACATCTCTTACCAAGCAAACCATTAACGCATCTGCCCACTAATATTTGGCCCCTAAAAGTCAGCAGACAAAGGTAATGAACCCCCGCGCTCAATAATTTTGGCCATGCGTTGTTTGCCGTCCTCTACCGAAACGCGAATCTCTTCAGCATTTTTGGTGGATAGCACACGCATTTCATCAATAATCTCTCTAGAACGCTCTTGAAAGTTCACCACCGAGTCCACCAGCTTTTTTACCGCGTCGGCTCTAATGGTAGGCCCGTATCCGGCACGAACCGCGGCTTCTTGAACCTTGCCACCTATATCAGCTAAGTCCTCAAGACTTTTGGATACGCCTTCTTTCATCGCTTCTAAGGTCTGAGTGCTTTCATGCAAACCGAAAAGACCAGTAAACGAAGCGGTAAGCGCTGTCAGTACGGATTCATTGGTACCGAAAAATGTAATTGCTTGCTTATACACGCGCTCCTTAGCACTATTAGTCTGCAGTAACCGCGCCATAATCACTTCTGAGGTGTTATAACCCACCGTCAAATTATCTGAAATGTCTTTAGCAACCTGATATCGGTCTTCGGAAGATTGGAGCTTGCGCATGGCCTCATCGCGTGACAATTCTAATTTCGCACGTTCAGCAAGGTCTTCACCTTGATACGCTGCGACAATGTCATTTGCATGTTTAAGAGCACCTTTCGATTCGTTCCAAATACCTTCGGCGACTTTTAAAATGTCCAAGGCAAAAATCTCAGATTGCTTGATCGCCCCTCTGAAATCCTGATACGCCTCGAGAATGACGCGTTCGCGCTCGATCTGGTCTCTGGAATCAGCCGCAACTTCGAGATACGTTTCTTTAATATCATCAAATCGAGAAGAGATATCACCGCGAGTGACTTTCATCCAAACATTACTCAGGCGCTCAAACGTATCGACCTTGCCATCTTCTACCTGACCGACCATACGTTTGGCATCGTCACGTATTGAATTAAACGACTCGGTAATGACTTCATAGCGCTCACCTACGCTCATCTCTGATACCTGTTCACGAACGATATCGTTGAAAACGGAGGCCTGAGTCAGGGTTCGTGCTATCGCGACAACTTTGGCTTCATCCAAGTCGGTCAACTTTTCAAGTAAGGACACCACCGGCGCTTCGTCCACTTTTTCAGGCATCAAGCCTAGATCCCTAATTTGCGATAAAGCCTTATCTAAATAATGAAACGTGCTTGCCATGGATGGGTCCTCCCCCTTTTTGATAAATTCTTAAAAATACAATTAATTCTGAAAATAGACGAATCTGTTTCAAGCCTTATGTGGCTATATTTACACTTCACTGTAACCCATGCCGCTTTGCAGAATCAACCACCAATCAAAGGTGGTTTTTCGATTCTATATGCAAGTGGCTTGATGTATAGTTTCGACCCGCAACACCACGATTAATCGTGATCGGCACGGTTCTTTTTTATCCACATTAACTGTGGATAACTTTGTTAACAAGTTTGCCTTCACCGCATTAAAACAAGCGCTAAGCGATATTGCTTAAAAATTAATCAATATCTTTAAATACTTAAATATCAATGACTTATATTTCTTTTTTAGTGAAGTACTGCTGAAAACAGTATTATGGTGTGATTATTCAAAGCAGCCAACAAAACTGTGTACAACTTGACTTTTGTTTACGATTAGAAGATGACACTTCGTCTATTAAATTTCAAAAAATCAATTTATACGAACCTAAACTGAGATAGACCAAAAACAAATATGCAACAAAAAAATTCAGTAAAACGCATTGGTTTAATTAAACGCCTAGTTGTCATAGTCTACGACGGTCTGTTGCTAGTCAGTGTTCTATTTTTCAGTTCCGCACTCTGGATGCTGGCGCTCAATTTAATCGCGCCAGACAGCCTTTACGTCGACCCGAGTAAGTTTGAAGTTCAAAAGCTCGCGGCATTCACAGAAACCGGTAAGTGGTTGGCTTTCACGGTCGTTGCACTGAATATTTTAGCCGTGAGTTTTTTCTTTTACGGCTGGTTTTGGACCCACGGCGGGCAAACTCTGGGGATGCGAGCCTGGAATTTATACCTCACCAAACCTGATGGGAAATTTATCGACTGGCGGTTGGCGGCAAAGCGTTACGCTTTCGCATTGCTTTCATGGGCCTGCCTTGGCCTAGGGTTTTTATGGGTGTGGATTCATCCACAGCGTAAAACATGGCATGACGTGCTTACCGATACTCAAATCATTTTTCACCGGCAAGGCCAGAACACTGCGGGCAAAAAATAACACCCGCTTGATAGTTCCTAGTTGTACTTCTTCTAGTTGTACTTCTTCTAGTTGTACTTCTTCTAGTTGTACTTCTCCTAGTTTTACTTCTATCAGTCTAATTGCCGTCGTCAAACGACTCGCCTTATCATCAGAAAGGCCAACGCACAGACCAATAATGTGGGCAATGAGGCGCCAAGCAGCGGCGGTATGCTAAATATCGAAACAAAGTAGCCGAACGCTTTATTCATTATAAAAAACGCCAGTCCGATCATAATGCCTAAGAATAAGCTGCGGCCCAAATTACCACTTCGAGACTCCTTGAACACAAAAGGCACGGCCAAAATCAGCATCACGATTGTAGCAAAGGGTGTAACAACCTTTGACCAAAACACCAATTCATAGCTGCTAGTGTCTTGCTTGTTAGCGGTTAAATGGTCGATATACTGATCGAGCTGCCACAATGAAAGCTGCTCTGGTTCGATGCGGAAAACTCTTAATATATTCGGGTCAACACCCGTGGTCCAATAAGCGGCGTTTACCTCATCAGCCGCCGAGCTGTCATCGTCTATCATGGTACGACGCAAACCCTTCAGCAGCCAGCGCTGCCCATCAAGTTGGTACTCGCCTTCTTTCGCAGTAGACAGAAAACGTAAAAAGTTGCGTTCGTCAAACTCGAATATTTTGATACGCAACAAGGTTAGATTCGGTAATACCTCACCGATACTCACATAAGTATTATCATCACGCATCCAAACCCCAAAGTCTTCTTCTTGACCAATGTCGGTTTGTAATGCCCCCAGTCGCACTTGCTGGGCTTTGGTTTCAGTATAGGGCGACACAATTTCACCCAAAATCATGGCGACTAAGGCCAAAATCAACCCAACTTTCACCACTGACATGACAATGCGTAATATTGACACTCCAGCAGCGCGCATCACAATCAACTCTGAGTCTCGAGCCAATGTGGACAAGCCTAAGATTGAGCCTATCAATGCCGCCATTGGGAATACTTCATACAGGCTTTTTGGTATTTGCAACAGCACGTATTGCAATACTTGCAAGATGCCATAGCCGGCTTTGTCCAAATCACCTAATTCATCAACAAAGCTGACGAATGTAAACAGGCCAAGCAACACCATGATGGTAACCACAACATGCCTAACTAAAATTTTGCCGATGTATAAATCAAGAATACGCATAGCCTATACCGCCGCCTTCTTACGCTTGCTCGGAAACCGTATTTCCGGAATCATCGGCAAATTATAGTTACGCCTATAGAGGCAGTAACAAGCCAGCAAAAAATACACAAAGTGCACCAACCAGATCGGCATGCCATCCGCAGACTGGCCTTTACGAACCATATTGACGGTATAAGCCAACACTTGGGAGTAGGTTAAAAATACCACGAAGGCCATGACCATGCCCGTGGCTTTACCACGTCTAGAATCAACGTGGCTTAAGGCCAATGCAAATAACGCCAGAACAGGCAAGGTAAACACCTTGGCAATGCGCCAATACCATTCGCCGAGTTTGCGAGGGTCGTCAGAATTTCGGACATCCTCATTACTCAAGGCCTTAATTGGATAACTGATCTTTTTACGAGTCTTGGGCTCGATACGCAACGCATAAGTCTCAAAATCAACCACGCGGTAATCGGGAGAACCCGGGTTACCCTCGTAACGAGACCCATTCACTAATACTAAAAACTGATCGAGTGTCTTTTCGTCTTCAGTCCGATAGGCCGTTTTGGCCACCACCACACCTTCGCGATCAAAGGATGCTCTGTAGACAAACACGTTTTCATAATTGCCAGTCGCGCGATTGTAGTCTTCAACAAAATACACGCCTTGACCATCTCGGTCTTCGACAAAACGCCCGGTGACCACGCCGGAGACTTCACTACTCTGCCGATATTCTGCTTCCAGTGCAAAACTGGTTGCGATCGACAGTGGCGTTAAATAAAACGCGAAAAAGGCCACAACCGCCGTTAGAATAGCCGCGATAAACCCCAATGGACGAAGGAAGTAAACGATCCCCACGCCAGCACTGGCCAATACCGCTATTTCTTGATCGGCGTACCAACGGTTTAACACCATGATTAAGGCGATATAAAACAGCAGCGGCATTAGCACATCAA
This sequence comes from uncultured Gammaproteobacteria bacterium, assembly GCA_964516915.1. Taxonomy (GTDB): domain Bacteria; phylum Pseudomonadota; class Gammaproteobacteria; order Arenicellales; family Arenicellaceae; genus Arenicella. The sequence continues at coordinate 43,847 of CAZEXS010000014.1, read as the reverse complement.
GATAGGAAATGAGCTTTAAACCAACTAAATTAACCACCGCCTCAACCGGGATCACACCGTCAGCCGCTTGACCAAGAAAGGCCATGGCTCTGGACACCAAAAAGATGCAGAAAATGACAATCGTCACTGCAATTGCGGTGCGTAAGACTTCAGTAGTAAATGATCGATTGATTATCACAGTACTAAAATAGTGGTGATTCCTAAATTAATTTGAACGCTTAAAGCGAGTTAAGATCTTTGCGTTTTGGTTCACGTCAGCTCGAGTATTACTATAGTGTGCAAAACGCTATACTCTACCTAAGCCGCGCATTGTAGCAAGCATTCATCTCAATGGGCGATAGACTAAACAAATATATAGATGCATTTACCCACGCCCATGAAAATCCAAATAAAAAGTACCGTAAATTTAGCCGCTAAGGCAGACTGTTTAGTAGTCGCTATCAAAGCGGCTAAAAACCTAAGCACACAACAAAGTGAGTTAAACAGCGTCACGGGTGGCCTTATCAAACGTCTGCAAAGCAGCAATCAGTTTAGCGCTACCAACGGTGAAATAAGCACCATTCCCGCACCTGAGGGCCTGAACGCCAACAAACTAATATTAGTTGGCATTGGTGACGCAAAAAAGCTTACGGCCGAAGAATTACGAGATTTGTTCACTAAGCTCGCAAAACAACTCAAAGCGCAAAAGGTGTCAGACGTGACTCTCGAACTTGGCGCATTGATGGCCAAAAGTGGCGCCGCATTGGTAGCCCGTCACTTGATAGAAGCGCTGGGCGATGTTCAATACAAGTACATTATGCAGCCAAAATCAGTTCGTGGCCCAAAGGCCGACAAAGAATTGAAAGTTACTTTATGTTGCCAAGATAGAAAACAAGCCAACGAGGCAAAGAAAGCGGCGCATATCGGCAATGCCATTAACAATGGTAAGACTTTAGCCAAAAATCTCGGCAACATGCCTGGCAACGTATGTACGCCTACCTACCTGGCAAATCAAGCGAAAAAGCTCAGTAAGTCACATGGCCTTAAGGTTAAAGTGTTAAGCGAAAAGGACATGAGCGAACTCGGCATGGGCTCGTTATTATCAGTCAGTAAAGGCAGCCGCGAGCCGGCCAAACTGATCGTAATGGAATACAAAGGTGCTAAGAATAAAAAAGAAGCGCCTCACGCACTGGTTGGCAAAGGCCTGACCTTTGATGCCGGTGGTATTTCATTGAAACCGGCCGGCAAGATGGATGAAATGAAGTACGATATGTGCGGTGCAGCAAGCGTGTTTGGCGCACTGGTGTCCGCCGCTGAGATGGAGCTACCGATCAATGTACTGGGCATTGTGCCGAGTTCTGAGAATCTACCTGATGGCATTGCCAATAAACCCGGTGACGTGGTGACAAGCATGTCAGGGCAGACCATTGAAATACTAAATACCGACGCTGAAGGTCGATTGATATTGTGCGATGCACTGACCTATGCTGAGCGATTCAAACCTCAAACGGTGATTGATATCGCCACCTTGACCGGTGCCGTTATCGTGGCACTTGGTCACCAAACAGCCGGAGTAATGGGGAATGATCAAGGCGTCGTCGATGATTTGATCACAGCTGGCGACACCAGCCTTGATTATGCTTGGCAATTGCCGATTAAAGAGACCTATAAAAAGCAACTAAAAAGCACCTTTGCTGACTTAGCGAATATCGGCGGGCCAACGGCTGGCACAATTACCGCCGCTTGCTTCTTATCGTACTTTACCGAAAACTTTCGGTGGGCGCATTTAGATATTGCCGGCACCGCTTGGGGTGGCAGCGCAGGTAAACAAGCTACCGGCAGAGCCGTGCCGATCTTGACGCAATATCTAATGGATCGCTGCTAAACAATCAATTAACGCGTTCGAATAATAAGTGATTCAGGTAGGTCGACAAAGCGCATCGGCCTATCTGAACTTTGATCCTGAGCAATCTGAGTTCACATACATGAAACAAGTCGACTTTTATCTGATCAATAATCAAATCGCCAACGCCAAGTTTAAATTAGCGAGTCGCTTAGCCAATAAGCTCCAGCGCTCAGGTAAGTATGCGCTGGTAGTCACTGAAGATGAATCAACCGCTAAGTTGTTAGATCAAACAATGTGGACTTATAACGACGCTAGCTTTTTAGCGCATGACGACCTTACTGAAAAGACACCATCGTCGCGTATCCACATTGGTGCTCACAACACCGTAAGCCAGGCAGTCATTGAGCGCAATTACGACGTGCTTATTAATTTAGCCAGCGACATCCCCATGTTTAATCATCATTTCGAACGAATAGCCGAAATTGTTGAAGCCGATGAGTCATCAAAAGCCGCAGGGCGAACACGCTTCAAAAGCTACAAAAATGAAGGCTTTGAGCTAAAAATGCACAAAATTGAGCTGTGACTTAGTCGCTCGGTTGACTTGCTTTAGTTGTTTCATATCTATGACATTCTAAAATCTTTACAGGCATAGCTGACGCTGATTGATTTCATCAATACGACAGAGCAAAAATAAAGCTCCCTTTGCTACTGATTCAAGCACCTAAACCCCTTATAATCCCGCTCTTACGCTTGTGAATTTCATTACTCATAAGACAATCTGAAAAACCCTATTTAAAAAGCCACAGCCGTTAGCATGTCAAACGCACTAGATAACCAATACCAGCCTTCGAAAATCGAACAAGCCATCTATGAATCATGGGAGCGCAGTGGTGCTTTCGCCGCACGCGAAGCTGATTCGGCTTATTGTATTGTGATACCGCCGCCAAACGTCACCGGCAGTTTGCATATGGGGCATGCATTTCAAGATACCGTGATGGACTTGCTAACCCGTTATCATCGAATGAAAGGCGATCAAACGCTCTGGCAAGTAGGCACCGATCACGCTGGAATAGCCACACAAATGGTCGTTGAGCGCCGTCTGTCGGCCGACAATATATCGCGCCACGACCTAGGCCGTGAAAAGTTCATTGAAAAGATATGGGAATGGAAAGCCGAATCCGGTGGCACCATTACTCGTCAACTTCGCCGCATGGGCGCGGCGATTGATTGGGATCGTGAACGCTTTACGATGGATGAAGGTCTTTCCGAAGCCGTTGAAGAAGTGTTCGTTCGTTTGTACGAAGACGGTCTAATTTATAGAGGTAAACGCCTCGTCAATTGGGACCCGGTTTTACACACCGCCGTTTCCGACTTAGAAGTTGAATCGGCCGAAGAAAACGGTTCGATGTGGCATCTGCGCTACCCACTTTCCGACAACCCAAGTCAACATTTGGTGGTCGCCACCACTCGCCCCGAGACACTCTTAGGTGATGCGGCGGTTGCGGTAAACCCTGATGACGAACGTTACAAAGACCTGATTGGAAAAACCATCGACCTACCGCTTACTGGGCGTAAAATTCCAATCGTTGGTGACGAACACGCCGACCCTGAATTTGGTTCTGGTTGCGTAAAAATTACGCCAGCCCACGACTTTAACGACTATGAAGTTGGAAAACGCCACGACCTGCCGCAAATCAACGTGCTCGACATCAATGCTGCAATAGACTTAGAAGGTTCGCCCTACCATGGCTTAGACCGATTTGTTGCACGTAAGAAAATCGTAGCCGATTTAGAGACGGCGGGTCTGCTTGAAGAAATCAAAGACCACAAACTGATGGTACCGCGCGGAGACCGTACCGGTTCGGTAATTGAGCCCTATCTTACCGATCAATGGTATGTAAAGGTTGCACCGCTTGCTAAAGAAGCTATTAAAGTTGTTGAAGATGGTGACATTAAGTTCGTGCCCGAAAATTGGAGCACCACCTATTACAACTGGATGAACGACATTCAAGATTGGTGTATTTCACGGCAGATCTGGTGGGGACACCGCATACCAGCGTGGTACGACGAACAAGGTAATATTTTTGTTGCTAGAAACTTGGAAGAGGCACAAGCCAAAGCCGGCGAAGGCGTCAAATTAAGCCAAGACAACGACGTTCTAGACACCTGGTTTTCATCGGCCTTGTGGCCATTTTCCACCCTAGGTTGGCCGGAAAAAACGCCGGAGTTTGAAAAGTACTACCCAACCAATGTACTGGTCACCGGTTTTGATATTATCTTTTTCTGGGTGGCGCGCATGATCATGTTTGGTCTTAAATTTACCGGCCAAGTACCGTTTAAAGAAGTCTATATACACGGTTTAGTGCGTGACCAAGAAGGCGACAAAATGTCGAAATCTAAAGGCAATGTGCTCGACCCAATCGACTTGATTGACGGCATCGATCTAGAGAGCTTGGTAGAAAAACGTACCAAGGGCTTAATGCAGCCAAAAATGGCCGCTAAGATTGAAAAACAAACTCGCAAACAATTCCCCAATGGCATTGAATCGTATGGCACAGACGCGCTGCGCTTTACTTTTGCCAGCCAAGCCACGTTAGGCCGAGACATTCGATTTGACCTAGCACGCGTTGAAGGATACCGAAATTTTTGCAACAAGCTGTGGAACGCTTCGCGTTATGTTCTGATGAACACCGAAAGCCACGACTGTGGTCAGTCAGGCGGCGACATTGAACTAAGTCTTGCTGATAGGTGGATTATCTCACGGTTACAGCAAGTCGAAAAAGACGCGGTCGATCAAATTGAAAACTACCGGTTTGATCAACTCGCACAAAACCTCTACAGCTTTGTGTGGGACGAATATTGCAGCTGGTACGTAGAGCTAACCAAAATCGTACTCAATGACGAACAAGCCACTGAGGCTCAATTGCGTGGCACCCGGCGCACACTGGTACGCGTTTTAGAAACCACATTGAGATTGCTGCACCCGGTGATGCCTTATATTACCGAAGCTCTTTGGCAGCAAGTAAAACCTTTGGCGGCGGTCGAAGGCGACACAATCATGAATTGCGCCTACCCTGTTGGCGATGACAGCAAAATTGATGAACCAGCTGTTAGCGAAATGAACTGGGTACAAGCCGTGATAACCGGAGTTCGTAATATTCGTGGTGAAATGAATATCAGCCCAAGTAAAGCATTGCCGATTTACTTGCAAAACGTTGACCAGCAAGCAAAGGACAACGTAAGCGCCTACGCGAACTACCTCACTAAGTTTGGTCGTTTCGAGTCTATTACGCTGTTAGATGAAGGTGAAGATGCGCCTGAATCGGCCACAGCCATCGTGGGCGACATGCGCATACTAATTCCACTGGGTTCGTTTATTGATGCCTCAGCAGAAATTCAACGCCTGAACAAAGAACTTGAAAAAGCCCAAAAAGATATCGACGGAGTATCTGGGCGCCTTAGCAATAAAGCGTTTGTAGACAAGGCGCCCGAGGCGGTTATCAGCAAAGCACAACAACAATTAAGCGACGCCGAGTCGGTTAAGAAAACACTGCTTGAGCAGATAGAGCGCATGCAGGCATTTCTACAAAAAGACTGATGACGCTAAAGCTATCGCAAGGTACCCAGCACTCACTTCGAATATTTTTTAGAATCGGTAGCTAAGACCTAAATTGAGCGAATCATAATCGTAGTCGCCAGATTGAGTTGTGGTATTCAAACCACCGGGGCCGCCGCCACGGCGAGAAAATTCAATATCATCAGAATCGGTGGTTGCGTACTCTAAAAACACACCGAAAGAGTCAGTGATCTGATATTCAACACCGGCTCTCAACTCCACCGCTGTAGCACTGTCACTGCCATCGGCGAAAGGCGGTTGGGTGCCCAACTGACTGCCGATAGAGCCGCCGTAAAGAGCTTCTACGCTTAGATCAGATTGACCAATACCAAGACCTAAATAGGGTTTAAAACTACCGAGATCGAATTGATATTTTACGCGCGCTAGAATTGATTCAACTTCTAATTCGCCTTGCGCCATTCCAGCATTGGCCAAAAATACATTGTTCATAAACCGTAGCTCTTCCAGCTCATAATCACCACTTGAGTAATTAAGTTCCACGCTTAGAGTATTGCCATTATTTTGTGTCCATACCGTGCGTCCTAAGGTAACACCGAAGGCCGTGTCGTCATCTGTATCGATGCCGATAAGTCTTGTAACACTTGCTACCGGTTCAGCGCTTTGAGTATCAAGACTAGACAACTCAGTTTGGTTAAGACTTACATTGACGTACCATAGACTATCTTCGGCATGACTTTGAGACGTGAATGCAACGCTTGCTAGGCCAAAGGCCATCAGAGAATTTTTAATTTTCATCATGTTGTGTACTTTCCAGTTTGTTTATAAAAGAAACAAAATGCGTTCTTTTTATTAAAAAATATTTCGATATTTCATGTGAGCCATAACTTGAGCTTTATCACTATTAAAAGGTTGGCTTACTTCTGGGTGTTGATGAATTTGCAGAAGGTTCAAAAAAAACATATTTAATAAAACATTGAACCTTTTGGGGTTTTCGAACTACTAATAGGGTGTATAGAGAAATTTTTAGCTATATTTAATTGATATAAATCGTAAATAGTTCAGACCAGCACTTATAAAACTTCAGGCAAAAAGACCCGTAAAAATTAATGACTACAGTGAACGCGATAGAATCACTTGATGATTTTGAGTTACTCAGATTAATTGGGGACGAGCGCAATAAGCTTGCGTTGACGGAACTCTATGATCGATATAGGCACAGCCTTGGCAGCTTTGTACGTCGAAAGGTTTACCAAGACAAACTGGTAGACGAGATTTATAACGATGTGATGCTGACCGTTTGGCAAAAAGCCGATAAATTTAGGGGCGAGTCAAAGGTCTCTACTTGGATCTTCGGTATCGCCTACCGCATCTGTATGTCGCAATCACGCAAAGAAATGAAACACACGCAAAATATGAACGATGTTGAGTTTGATGATATGCCAGCAAAACAAGCTGAAGATGAATCCGATATAAATGAACAACTACACATCGCCACTACGAAATTGGGCGACAAGCACCGGCAAGTAATAGAACTGACCTATTTTCATGGTCACAGTTTAATAGAAATTGCCGAAATTATGGATTGCCCAGTGAATACCGTTAAAACGCGGCTATTTCACGCAAGAAAAAGTTTAAAAAGCACTTTGATGCAATTAGCAGGATAATAAATGAGCCATTCTAACGACAACAATGAATCTCTTGAAAATTCAGAAATACTCAAAGAACTTGCGATTTTCGACTATGTTGCGGGAAACCTAAGTAAGTCCGCTAAGCAGAATTTTGAAAAAATGCTAGAGCAGAACCCTGCACTTCAAGAAGAGGTAAACGCCGAAAAGATCCTACGTCAGAGAATGGAGAAAATTGGTGAGGCCGAACCTGTGGCTATGTCGAACATTGAGGGCTTGTTTGAAAAAATCGACGAGCATGAAAAGGCTCTGAATGAATCTGACCGCCTTGAAACGGTAACGTCAACAAGTGCTTCAGAAGAATCTACACCCAGTTCGGTAACACCTCTTTTTAAAAATAAGAAGAATAGCTTCTCGAAATATTACGCGACCGCAGCCGGCCTCGCTATGTTCAGTATCGTTTTTTCGGGGCTTTATTTCGACTCCGCGGCGCCCGATTTTCAGACTCTGTCTGATATACCGTCATCTCAGAAAATTGACTTTAAACTATTGGCGAGCCAAGGCCGTATCGCTAAACTCACTCTAGTTGATGGGGTTTCAGACGATCAAGTTAATGAGCTTTTAGACACATTTAAACTTGCCAGCATTAGCTCCGGCTCACCAAGCAATCAACGTTTCGTTAGCGCTGAGGCCGCACTGTCTAGTGATATCTTAGAGCGATTACGCAATGACAACCGTCTACACAAGGTTGAGTTGTATAAAATTGATATTGGGGAATAGTAAGAAATGCGCACAAGTCAAATTTGGTTTTTTCTGTTTATTGCCTCGTTAACCTGCAACATCACCTACGCACAAAGTGGCGATCAAGATGAAGCAAGCGTCAACCGCAATGGCAGTGTTGTTGAGCCTGTCATTGAGCATGATGAAAATTCTGAATGGGTGCTTGTATTCAACGACCCGCGACCAGCACGCCTGCAGGGCTGGATAAGAAACAGTTACAGCAAGGGGTCAGGTGAATATCGCGGCTCGCTTGACCTTGAACGTTTCGGCCGGTCGATGGCGACTAAATACAAAATGGAACTTCGTGATCAATGGCTGATTCCTAGCCTTGGCGTTTACTGTCTAGTGGTTAGATTCAATGATGACGAATCTAAGACCATGGCAAACCTAAAAATGAACAAAGCCGTTAAGTGGATACAAGCTTCAAACGATTTTAAATTACTTTCGGTAAACAGCAATTCTAGTTCGAGCGAGCAATCTCAGCCGACTCAAATAGATGGCAATTACGTTATTAAGAACGCTGATGGCAACGGCGTTGTTATCGCCATTATAGATTCTGCCGTTGACGATTCTCATCAAGATCTAAATGGCCAAATCGATCAAAGTGGTGATTTCGTTGTTGCAGGAACCAGCTCAAACTCAAGCTCAAATACAGAACAACGCCCGGGTGAACAGCATGGCACTGCAATAGCGGGTGTTGTGATCGCTGACCGCGATACCAAACTCGGCGTAGCCGGGGTTGCCCCAGGCGCAACATTAAGAGCCTACAGAGGTTGTTGGGAAAACAGTGATACCCAGCAGACTAATTGCAATACTTTGTCTCTGGCAAGAGCCTTAGACGCCGTAATATCAAACAATGCCGACATTTTAAATTTAAGCCTGTCAGGGCCGAAAGACATTTTACTCGATCTTTTGGTTCAACGATTGATCGATCGCGGCACGCTTGTGGTAACGGCTTTTGACCCCGCTCGCCCTACGACCAGCCGATTTCCAACACAACGAGAAGGCGTTCTTGTGGTTAGGGCTCAAGACCTAGATGAGAAACACACGGCCTTTTTTACCGCTCCTGGAGCCAGAGTTGTGACCAGCCCAGGCAATACCTACGACTTTATGCACGGCCATTCTATCGCGTCAGCCTACACGAGTGGACTGCTGGCTTTGCGTAAACAGGTATTCGAAACACAATATTCCAATAGCAAAAATAAAATTGATTGGCGCACGGTTTCACGTGATGAGGCGGCGGAAGACTTGTTGAACGATATTATTGGCGACACAAATATTAGCCCCGATAACACGACAACAGCGATACAATAAATATCAGCGTATCTATTATTAGACCTATTGGCTAGGTTATAGGCTGTAATTGTAAGTTTTGTAGCTGGGTTTTATATCTGTCACTATTTTAGTATAAGCGATAGGCAATACTAAACAGGATATCCGGCTGATCAATTTCAAAAGAAAACAAATTTCTCTGATCACCATCCGTATAAATAGCACCTAGCTCGGTGGTCCATCGGCGGTGGTTGTAAGTGAGTGAGGCTTTTGCCGTTGTAAGGCTATTAACCGGCGCGCCGCTATCAAAACCCATCACGTTGGCCGATACATTAAGGCCGATTTTCGAAGACAATGGAATCAGCTTCTGCGCTTCAACACTGAATGTGTCATATGGGCGACCCAACCAGTCTTTAGCAACAGCGACCGAAAGAGTGCTTGTTTTACTGACGTGCCAACTTAACGATGCATCGGTAAAATCCCAGCCACGATTTAAACCTCGCGAATATTCATGCCGCGTTAGCTGAATCGAGACCGCATTATTTCTATTTAACTCTTTAAAGTAACCTATATAAAAATCACACCCAACATCAACGGCCTCATTTCTATTCGCACTGGACGCATAACAATTACCGCCAGCAAAGCTATTGTTATCAAAGCTCCAATCGGCATCGATAAACGCGGTAGGTGCACCATTAGTCAGGTTGGTGCCATTTAGAAATTTACTGTTTTGCCAACCAGCCATAACCTGAACCGTTGCCGCCCAAGTGACGCTGCTTTCAAGAAGCATCAGACTCACGATAGCAATAGATTGTAGCGACAATTTAAGTGACAAAATCGACCTTTTGAGTGGCTTATTCATTAACAATTTTCAGGGCGCGACATCAACCATAAACAGGGTGATGTTCATTATCCGAAAGACATTTCAGATCTCAACTTAAACAGTAAGTGTTTTATATTTTCACGCCTTCAATAATCATATCACGGGCTAGCGCAGAGAGAATCGATTGTGTGAGCACATCCTCAGTCTAAATTATTTTGCTCCCTTTAAATTTTATACACCTTATAAATCTTATACACCTTATACAGTCAATCAAGGACTTCGCTGATAAGCGAACCAGAAAGGCTGCCACTTCAATAATTTAACTCAACCGCTCTTATCTAAATTTTTTTGAAACGGCATTGAACCTTCCTAGCGTTTTCCGGCACTAACTAAATAGATTGATTTGATACAAAGGCGTGTAAGGTAAATGTTATGAGCTATATCAGAGTATATCTTGGCAAAGAATTGAAGAAAAAATTCGAGCTGGGAGAAAGCAGAGTGACCATTGGCAGAACTGACAACAATGTGATTGTGCTTCCCGATGAAGGGGTTTCAAGAGAGCATGCGTCGATTGAATACCAAGACGGCGATTACTTTATTGTAGATCAAGATAGCCAAAACGGGGTATTCCTAAATAATGAAAAAATTAAAAGGTCCAAGATAAAGTATTGGGACGAGATTCAAATACACAATTTTGTAATCAAGTTTATGGCTAGCGAAGGCATTGGCGGATCACGCGCCAAGCACGAACAGCCCGTAGATTTGTCAGATTTAGCGTCGGATAAAACTAAATTTTTCGATTTGACTGACAAGAAACAGCTAACTGATTTGCGCAATAAAAAGAAAAAATGCTACCTCACATACAAAGATCAGCAAGGAAATCGTCGCCAATTTTTAATAAAAAAGCCACGCGTAGTTATTGGTAAATCAAAAAACGCGGACATTAAAATCAAAGGCTGGTTTGCACCGTCGATTGCCGCCAAAATTGAGCGCCAAGGAAGTGGCTACGAACTAGTCCCCGAGAAAAGAGGCAAGGTTATCCATAAGAATCACGAGATATCACTGCCGACAAAACTCACCGATGGTGACGGTTTCATGGTTCGCGATATTTACTTTAAGTTCATGAACAGACTCACTAAAACGAGTTAATTGACATGCCTTGGGATACGGTGGCCGGCTCTGATATCGGCGATAGAGATGAACAACAAGATTTCTATTTAAAAGTTAAAAGCAATGATGACAGCTATCACCTACTTGCGGTTGCCGATGGCGCTGGCGGACACAAAATGGGCGCGCTGGCTGCTCAAGCGGCGATTCAATGCATACGTGAAAACCTTCCTGCATTAGAACGCAGTGACGACCCGGCTCAATTTATCGGTCAACTTATAGTCGAGTGCAACCAAAGGGTGCTAAAAGTTGGCGATAAGGATATGGCATGCAGCACATTGGTGTTGGTGTTTATGAAAGGCGAAGAAATGTTTTGGGGTCATATTGGTGACAGCCGACTGTATCTAATCAGAGATCAAAAGGTGCTGTTCCAAACCGTCGACCATTCGACTGAAGAACTCCAGTTGAGTCAAAGTGAAAAATGCATTGAAAGCGATTTCAGCCCGGTATCGAACCAACTTTATATGTGCCTGGGCGCACTGCCAAATATTATTTATGACGTGGAAAGCGGCTTAGCAAGAGAAGGCGATATTTTATTACTTTGCAGTGATGGGCTCTGGGGTCAAATTGATATGCAGCGAATGATAACCGAGCTAAGCACATCATCACTAAGTGATGAAAATATAAGCTCATGGTTAGAACAAGCCCGCAAGTCTAAGCAGGAACGAAGCGATAACATTACCTTACTCGCCGCAAAATACACCAGAAAAGAAAACGCCTTTGTACGCTTTCTATCAGCACTTATGAAACCTTTTAGCACACGACAAAAAGGTGATTGAAAATCCGACAACGTTGTTGAAAAAGAATGTTGCAAGATTTCGAGCCCACACAAAACTAATTTTAATTTTTAACAGCAGCTAAATTTTATCTGCTAACGCTTTGGAACCAACTCAGATGCCAATACACAAAACCTCGAATTCGACAATTCGAACATTCAAGCCCTTACGACGCCTTGTACCGCAAACGACATTGGCATTATTTGCCGTACTACCGCTGCAGGTTTCTGCTTTTGAGCAAACTTTAGATTTACGGTTTGAAGCAAAAATAAACTTGCGAGATAGTGAGCAAGCAAGCTTTGTGACCCCTCCTCTGCCGTCCTTTGAACCCAACACAAATGCACCAACACTGGCAACCGTTGAAGAAGGCAGTCACGCAGAAGTGTCACTTATCAGTGTTGCTGGGAAATGGCAGTTTGCTGAGTTATGGCAATTAAGTTTCAAGGTCGATGCCGTTGATTTATACGATCGTAACCCAACTTCTACCGATAACGAAATTGATATCGATAACTTTTTCTTGCGGTATGGAAATACCTTTACCGCAACCAACATTCCCTCTAGCAATAACTACTATGTGCAATTAGGGAAGTTCAAAAAGTTTGAACAACAAAGAGCACGCCGCTCCGAAAGTTATGGTTTAGTTTCAACGGCGTTCAATCGCTTTGAAGACAGCGGTTTGGAGGCTGGCTTTGATTTGGCTGCCGGCGTTTATGGCCGATTCAGTTATACAACAGGCAACCCGCTGTTCATACGAGATGCCAATGCCTTAGCGGGTGACAACGGTACTGAAAGAGCTCGAACAAGCGCAGACATCACTCCAGCCACGGAGCTTAATAGCGGGTTCCCATTATTTTATGACGCGGAAGTAGAAGGCTTTGATTTAGCGAACGATCCAGAACTGGGTCTTGGGCTTGGTTATCGCTGGCATTCAAACAATAAAAACCAAAAACTTGATGTTCTAGCCTTTCACTACCAACGAGACCTTTCTGAGACAAGAGAGTTGAATGGAAGTTTTTTTGGCGGCGATCTTGACCTTTTTCAGTTAAATGAAATCGCGGGCTCCGAACAAATCGGCTTAGCTTTTTCGGGCAATGAAAAAACCGAAAGCGGTGTGAATCTTTGGTATACCTATGGAGACTTTTCTGTTTTTTCTCAGTATGTGAATCAAGACTTGGCGGGCCTTGATCGAGACGGCTTTGAACTAGAACTTAGCTATGCGTTTAACTGGCGCACTAACATTATTCCGGTAATAAGGTATTCCGAGTTAAATAATAACTTTTCAAGCCCAGCTGGTTTTTCCGCACCAAGTTTACAGTGGAACTGGCGTAAAATTGATTACGCTCTCAACGTTGATATTTCGGATAACTTACGCTTGATTATTGAATACGCAGATAACGAAATAGAAACCGCGAGAGGTACGATCGATCAAGATGAGTTTTTGATGACTCTTCGGTGGCAATTATAAAATCAGACTGACTGGTGGTTTTGGCTTTTTCAAGATCATCTCAAGACTACCCTCTCAGGGCGCTCTAAAGTTTTAATCTTCATGTTGACAGTGCTGCCTTTAGCTGTAAAAGCTTGAACTCGACCTGACGCTTCAAAAATCCAGGTTAGACAAAGTCTGGCAACTGGGCTTTACTTTTCATAGAGGCAGAATCATACTCATTTCAGCCGTTCGCAAGATATGTATTAATTCGTACCTGACCCAGATTATTTGTTTCATTTTTGCACTGAAAATTTGGGAACCCAGGTTGCACTGGGTCTACGTGTAAAGACCGAATAAGTTTAGATAGTATTTGCTTTGTTGCAAGGTCGATATCTTCGTGAATCCTCTGAGTACCTAAATCAGAATTTTTACGCAAGAGTCTAAGAAGCTTAGGTTCGGGTTGGCAATTCGGAAGGCGAAATAAAAATATTTTTTCGGGGGCTATTAACGCTCTTGCTTGAACTAATTCCTCTTCAATAGGCGAACCAGACCTTCCTTGAGAAGCTATGCCGTACTCGTTCCCATAAATGCCCACGAAAATATCTGCACTCGCTACGGCAGCTTCACAAACGTCGATTCCATTCTCAATACGTAATTCCCAAGGAAAGAAATTTTCTGATAATAGCATTTTGAATCCGGTGGGTGCCTTCTCATTTATGTTTTGCCTTAGTTTTTGAAATTCGCGTTGCCTTGAACTTAAGAAAACTCTAACTGATTTATTTGCTTGGCGAGAAACAACCTCCTTACGATGCTCATCAAAAGTTATGTCCGACAGTTGATCTACATAGTTACTGAGGCTATTTGAAAAAGGCTGTATAGTTTTTTCCATAGAGTTTGCTAACGGCTCTATTCTGTTGTAGCGCTTAACGATGTCGCCACTCTCTATATGTTCAAGTAGGGCGCTAACCCATTGTTTATAACCGACCCACCCGGTGTCGGTTAAATGATTAGAGACGCGATCATGCAGAAGCACGAAAGATCGAAGCACATGAGTGCTTGGTAAGGCTGACCAGGGGAGGTGATTTATTGACCAACATTTCAAATTTAACCAATTTGAATACAAACGAGGGTCTTTGAATGCTTGAGAGTTTGCTAACTTTGGAGTTAGAACGTCTGTATTTCCAATATTGTGACCGTCTGTTGTCAATCTCTCCGTTAGTGAATTATTTGAGGTTAGTAATCCGATATCCAATGATAGTCGCGGTTGATCCTGAATTCTGATTCGGTAACCCAATTCTCGAATTTGTATTGACCATCGTTGAATACAGCAGAGTGATGTAAGCGATTCTAATACTAGTCTGCACATCGCCTGAGTATTATTGCGAGGTAAAATCAAATAACAATCTAAATCTAATTTTCCAGTAAGTCTTATCGCTAAAGCATCTTTTAATTTGACACTACCACGTGTGACACAGATAACGTTGGGAAGGCAAAGTTTTATAGACTTAACTAAGAGATGTTCGGCCGAACAAAGCGCTTCATAATCAGCTGGCCTAGCTAACAATGTTGAAGTTGAAATCAAGCGAATCTAATTTCGCATAGCGGGGATGAGCACTAAGAGCCCAAGCACAGATACAGCTACAGGCAATGCAGTCCAGAGCCAGCCCGCTGAAAGTCGATGGGCACGTGGAAACTGTTTTCTGTGTTTCTTATCCGCCTGAGCTTTCATTTTCCCTATATTTAGCTCCCCTATAGAATCAAGACTGCTCCTAAACTCTCTTGCACGAGCATAGTGTGAGTGGAAGCGCTCGTAATGCTTATAAGAAAAAATAGCCCCTACCAGTCCAACTATTATTAGGAAAATAGCCGCTGGAATATCGCTGTTATTGATTTTATTATCAAATCCAACAAAGCCAGCAAGAGCTGCACCGATAACTAGTATCAAATTAGTAATTGTTGATCGTAGGTCTTCGTGATGCCGCGCATAAGCTATGTCTTCCAAATACAAAGCTAGAAGTAATTCCGTTTTATCCGCCATTCTGGGCTCTCTGTTTTCCTGTAATATAAAGAACTAGAGTTTAGCTACAATATCGTCAAGCTTTAGTAGTCAAACTAAATTAGCACTTAACAATACTAGCACCTATGCCTGAGCGAAACAATTGCGTTCGTTATAGCTAGCAAACAGCTATGGAAGCCGCTAGATTAGAAACCTAATAAACCTTGTCTTAAATCTTGAATGGCCGCCTTGCGCAACTCACAGACGTATGCCGAAAGCGAGGCGTTTCAAGAATCTGCATTAAAAATGGTTGGCCGAATTTAGTTTTCTATAATTGGGGTAGTCGCGAGCACGTGTCTGAGCAAAGCGAGTTTGCGCAGCGCCAATTATAGAAAATTAAATTCGGGTACCCCAGAGGGGCCAACATTTGCGGGGTCTTTCTTTGCTTCGGTTTCTTTGGACAAGCAAAGAAATGAAGGCCCGCCCCGGCGAGGGGCAACCTAAATTAGAACATCAACTCAAATTAGTAGCCACAAGACTAAAATTAATTGTCGTAAATTAATGGGGGGCCAGATACACATTAATTTGATATAAGTTGTTGTTTTAAATATAAAGGCCCTATCCGGGACAACCAATATTTGGAACAGAGTGTGTTCCCAAATTTGTATTGACTCCTGATCGGCCAGAATTCGAATTAACTCTTGATATTTTCGAAACAGGAAATGTGTATCCTGACTCGCGTCCAGGTTGTTGAAAAATGAAATTTATAATTGCTTCTCTTTTATTTTTATCTTTTCTTGCTTCTATAGCTGGAGAAAGTAATGAACAAACCCAGATAGCCAAACATGTATACCTTAATGAGCTTAATAATGTCGCACGACAAAGCTATGTTGTTTTAGGGGTATTAAATGTTAATGACGAAAATGCTAGTGAATCAGTTAGAACTTTAAAGGTGCTTGAAGTAATTAAAGGTGATATCGATGATGACACAATATCAATAGAACCAAATTTTCATTTTAAAAAAGCACTCGATAAAAGTTTTAATACTAAAGATGAACAAAATATAAATCTAAGCAGAAAGAAAACCATCATAGGCGGCCATGATCTAGCCTTTTTATCTCCGATGAAAGCTATTTATGTAGGCTTAGAAATTTGCGAATTTAGTTTTAACTATTGTGTGCGAGAATTTGTTCAACCAGAAACAGACGAAAAATTTGAGTTAGTTAAAAATATTTTAGCTAAATATTCGCCTAAGGGTGGTGAGCTAAAAGCAATCAACGACTATATTTCAGCGCTACCTAAAAATACTCGTGAATACATTTTTGAAGAAGAGACAACAGGAGTTAAGAGCATTGTAAGTGGACTATTTATCAAACCGTCTGACAAGGAAAAAATATATAAGGGGCGGGATGGAGTGACTGATTGTTTGGAGCTTGAATTTAGGGTTAATGAAGTAATCTATGGAAAGGTTGCAAGCAGTAACTTTAGATTGGGATACCTAAAAGACTATGCGCAGTCTAGTGAAGAATCAATGGAATCTTTGATGAACAAAAAAAGGGATCTAAATAGAAAGTTACAACAGAATAAGTTTGATTTTGTAAATGGAACTTTATCAAAAAGAAATTACATCAAGATATACGATGACCTTATTAAAGAGCTTAAGCCCATTCAAACTCAGATAAGAGTAAAAGATACCAAGCTTTACTCAAATGAATATATTCTCCTCGAAAAAATCGGCTCTGATAATAAGAATTTTGACTCTTGCGCAAATGATAATAGAGTGAAATATGTAATCTGGGGGAAAGAACAATTGATCGATTTTCAGGTAGAGGTGCTTGAAAGATTAAAAGGTGAAGCGCAAAAGAAAGAGTAACAGTAACAAAACAGGGATTAAGGACCAAAGATGCTAAAACGAAATAAGTATAATATTTCTCCAAATTTTCGAATTTCTCGTGCTAGAAGTTAATGCTAGTAGATAGGTATTGCCAGGTGACGCTTTTATGAAAAAATGAACATTAAAAAACATGTCTTGCTAACTCTGAATTCTTTGTTTTGTATAAACACAGCTAACGCTATTGAGCTTACTGACGATTGCACGATCTAATCACAGCTTACTCAATTCGTCGAACATTTCCCTCGCGCTCTGAAATCTATCCTTAGGGTCTTTTTCAGTCGCTTTTTGAATAATCTGCTCCAGCGACCCGACAGAGGCACCGTCAGCCATAGATATTTCAGGCAAGTCATGATGAATGTGCATTTCAGCCAGCTGCATAAAGTCCTTGTGGCTAAAAGGCGGTGAGCCTGCCAACAGGGTGTACAAAATAATGCCAATTGAATAAATATCGGTGCGGTGATCAATCTCGTCGTTAAGAAATTGTTCTGGGGCCATAAATCGCGGAGTGCCCATTAATTGCTCACCGTTATTTTTTAAGGCGCTGTTTGCATCAGAATTATTGTTGCTACGAGCAAGACCAAAATCCATTATTTTAAGGATACCTTGCCGGTTTACCATCATATTTCCAGGCTTTAGATCTAAATGAATCACGCCTACTTCGTGGGCTGCATCCATGGCTGAGCAAATTTGCCGCCCCATCAACAAGGCGATATGACGATCCTGCGAGCCTCTTCTTTTGAGAAGTTGGTCTAGGTCATAGCCTGCTACATACTCCATGCTGATATAGGTGTAATTACCCCAGTTCCCCATATCAAACGTGCGCAGTACGTTTCGGTGAGTAATGCGCCGCGCAAGACGAATTTCTTCCTTGATACTGACCGCACTGTTGTTGTCAAAAAGATCACGCGGCAATAATTTTAATGCTACTTTTTCATCTAGGTCTTGATCTTGAACTAAATAAACTAAGCCCATTGCTCCGCGCCCAATCAGCTCCAATACTTCATAACGATTACCGATGACGGTTCCTTTGGCGATTGGCGATTCGCCGTTATTATTGTGGTCTGCATTGCTGTGGTCTGCAGCTGTTGAAACTAGGGTAGCATCAGGGTTTAAGGTTTCCCCGTCGATCGAGGCATTGAGGTTCAGCTCATTCGACATTTGCGCTAAGTAGCTTTCTAATTCAGCCTTCTCCTTGAGCGTATTACCCATGTCGACCACGGCACGGTACAGCATTCCGATTTCATCTCGCGCTTTGGGTGCTGACTTTTTTTCAGGAAATATCCCGTCTTGAATGCCCGCCGTTACTGACATTAGTTTAACAATAGGGCGACTAATCCGAAAAGACACAACGGCAGCGAGAATAAAGGCAATCACAAGGCATAAGCCACCAATAACCAGCACCGTATTTTGAATGCGCGTGAAGGGTTTAAGTAAATCTGCACTAGAGCGCAGTGTAATAATAAAACCTAAGGGCTCGCTGGCCTCATTTCGCACAGGTCTGGCAACGGCGAAGTAATCCTGATTATTCAACATCGCTTGAAACTTATAGATCTCAGCTTGACCGTCAAAGATTGACCGCCAAGCGGTATTTGATTGTTTGAAATAATCATTCAACGAGGTTTCAAGATCATCATCAGTAACGTAGATGTTATTGACCCCGTCGACTTGGCGATCTTGATTACGCGTGAAACTAAAAAAGCCAATTTCGCTAAGTGTTAAAGACACGATCTCATTCGCCATCTCACCACTGAATTCATAGGCTAGAGCGACGGTACCTCGAACCACATCGGTCGCTACGTTATCGAATATAGGCTCGGTAACGATTTGCATTAACCTGCCTTGGCTCAAAAAATACCCTCGTCCAGATTTGCCGGCCAGCGCATCGTCAAAAAAAGAGGTTTTACCCGCCATGCTCTGACCCACCGCTTGAGGTCGATCTGAACGAGCGAGAATACTTCCCGAACCATCGGTAAAAAATAGAATGTCAAAGTCGAGCTGATTTTGAAATTCTTGACTTTGATCCTGAAGGGTCAGAACTTCTCTTTCATATACTAACGGCAATATTCGACTGTCTCTGGCAACACTTCTGGCCACTTCTCTGATTGAGTTAAACCGGCTTTCAATCTTAGTTTCAAGAACCGTGCTCGACTGCTGTAACGATTGATTTATGGTTTCTGAAGATACTTGCCTCGCTTGAACACCAATCTGCCAGAACGTAGTTAAAATCAGCGCACCAAACGCCACCAAAATCAGAAAGAATAGTTTTTCTCGAATGCCGAGTCGGATATTTAACATTGACATTAATAGAACTCATCCTCAAACAGGGCAGAATTTTTTGAATAATTACCGCCAAATTTGTTTTTATGTGTTTCTGCTTTTACCGCCGCCGTATCGATCCGGTCCACTAATTTAGCAGTCTCATTAGGCTTGATTTCGAGTGTGCGTGTTGTTTCACCACGAATGTTCCAGATGGTCATCTCATAGGCGCCCGGCGGTACATTATCGATTCGATAGCGCCCTCGGTCGTCGGCTTTAACACTCATTCCCGGGTCAGCGACCGCGACAAAAGTGGCCATGTCCGCGTGAATATTGCAGTAGACCTTCACAATTCCAGGGTCACTAAGGGTGACCGCTCTTTTTAAACCCGCGCCATAAGTGCCTAAGTCGAACGCGTTGTTACCAGACGGAGAAAAAACATTGTGCTGAATATTATCCTTATTCACGAAAACCACTTGATCGCCTGCATTGATGGTTGAATATTGTGGCTGATATTCTTTGCCTTCCATATCAATGACATGCGTTTTAGGCTGACGTTTTTCTAACTCACCAGTACTTTTCTTTGGCGTTAGTGTTATTAGAGTCCCTTCTGCGGAAATCGATTGCCCATCATCGGCGATGATACTAACTTGACCGCTCACCGCACCGCTTTCAATGCTGTCTTTTTCTAGCATTGTGCCCTTTGCTATCGTGTTTGGAGCGACTTTTGGAGCCTTCTGTTCCTTTCGTTCTTTCCGTTCTTTCCACTCCTTCCGTTTCAGTGCCTGCTGGATTGCTGTTTGATCTGCCTCGTCATTGACCGCGGCTTGAGAAACAGCTTTGGGCTTGGGTTCAGGCTCTAGCTCCGTCACAGGGCTGGCCGCTTGAGTCTCAACAATTTTCTCTTGCTCTGAAGCCCGCAAGAGTGGTTTATTGGCTGTGCTTGCAACACCCGCTTCGTCAGTGGCTGCAGAAGCCTGCTCGGTTGACTTTGCTGCTGGCTCACTTCCATATTGACCCGTTGGGTACTGTTCTTCTGTGTCTATTAGCGGCCCTACTTTGGCTGAACTATTAGGAAACAAAACTCGGTCTAAGCCAGGAATATGCGTTGTAGAACAACCCGCCAGTAACAACAATAAGGGCAAAAATAGATGTCTAGACCTTGGCGGCACGCGATTACCACACTTTTTATTCAACATGTTAAAAGTAACTCCATTGGTAGATTACGCCTTTCTAATTAACAACATAGAAAGTCGGGAAACATAAAAGTTGTTCAAATTATGTTTGAATCACCATATGAGTGTCCGATCTGGCATCAAAGGTTCATTCGGGATTGTAGAAATAAATCTTTATACAAGCTCGAGCCAATAGACCGCATGCAGCTATTACCTCAAAAACACGGATGGCAATAAGCTATTGACAGTAACGACCTAAATAATAGACACTCGACGCATGTATTCATCATTTCTAAAACGCGATTGTGTGGCTCAGGTTTCAACCTGGCTTAAGCCCTGCCTGCGTTCGACCTCCACAGTTAAAAGCAGTGTTTTAAAACGGCTTTCAACTTGGGTCCGGTCGCGCTGTTGCGTTTTTTGATAAAAAATGAATTGATTAATCACTTTGCAAAACATCAAAAACCGCAAGCCAATTTGGATTGCGGTTTTTTTTTGACTTCACTATGACTGTTTACAAACATCACAGGAACAACAGCATGAATTTCGACAAGCTCGCTATACCTTTTGCATTTCTTGCAGTTCTAATGATTTGGACTACAACGCCATTAGGAATGCAATGGAGCTCAGAGGGAGCACCGATGACCAGTGTGTTCTATAGAATGATTATCGGTGCAGTATTTTGCGTCGGTTTACTATTATTGACGCAAGGTAAAATACCCACCTCCAGGGCTGACTTGTACATTTACTTGGTGGGCGGTATTTCTATTTACCTAGGTGCGACTTTGTTCTACTCGTCCGCTCAATTGATACCGAGTGGTTGGGTGGCGGTGATTTTCGGATTATCACCATTGATTACCGGAGTATTCTCGGCACTAGTTGAACCAGAAGCCAAACTTACCCCAGCTCGAATTACCGGGCTGGCATTGGGCTTGTCTGGCCTGGCCTTGGTATTTTCAGCCGGGCTAAATGTAGAAGAGGCATCAATACTTGGCCTGGGGTACTCGGCGTTGGCTGTCACCGTCAGCTCCGCCACATCGGTCTACACTCGCCAGTTGGTCAAGGAACACACTATCACGGGTTTACAAATCACCTCGGGCAGCTTAGTTGTTTCATTGCCATTGTTCGCCATCACCGCCTTCTTGACTGCGCCCGGTTTCGACGCAAGTTTTTCACGCACGGCCATCTATAGCATTGTGTATCTTGGTCTATTCGGCAGCGGAGTGGGCTTTACAATGTATTACTTTCTACTTAAACGCATGAGTGCAAGTAAGTTGTCGCTGATTACCTTAGTGACACCCATTACAGCGCTAAGCTTAGGCGCTTTGGTAAACAATGAGCCGGTCGTTGCCCGCGTATACTACGGTGCAGTGCTGGTTTGCATTGGTTTGGTCTTATACGAATTTAAACCACGACTCGGCCTGCGTAGGCTGTAAGAAGGTAATCTTTGATTTCGAACCTCAGTCACCTTATTAAGTATTTTGGGAACCGGTAGAAGTAATGTATCAAACAAGAAACACATCCACATTTAAGCAATTAATCAATGCAGGATTTCTAGATTTTTAAATAAACCGAGAGACTCAGGATTTGCCAAGGCGTCAGCGTTGGCAATGTTTTTCCCTTCTACAATATCTCGAATTGCTAATTCAGCTATCTTGCCCGACTTCGTCCTAGGAATATCTGAAACTACAGCAATAATAGCGGGCACATGACGCGGGCTTGCACCAGCACGAATCTGATGTCGTATTGCTTTCTCAAGCTCCGCATTCATTTCCACATTCTCAGCCAGTACCAGAAACAAAACAATTCGAACGTCCCCATCCCACTGCTGGCCAATGGCGGCGCTCGCTGTGACTTCGTCAAACTGATCAACTTGACGATAAATTTCAGCAGTACCAATCCTAACGCCACCGGGGTTTAAGGTCGCGTCGGAGCGACCATGAATTATTAACCCACCTATGGCAGTGGTTTCTGCAAAGTCACCTTGCGCCCAAACATTGTCATAGCGCTCAAAGTAAGCAGCCTTGTATTTTTCATTGTCTTTGTCATTCCAAAATGACAGAGGCATTGAAGGAAAAGCGTCAACACATACTAGCTCCCCTTTTTTTTCATTAATCGACTTTCCATTTTCATCCCATACTTCAACGGCCATACCTAACCCGCGACAAGCAATCTCTCCTCGATAAACGTCAGCGGCTGGGTTGCCCAAGGCAAAGCACGAGATAATATCGGTTCCGCCTGCAATAGAAGCCAAATATAAATTGCTACTGATCTTTTCATACACAAAATCGTAACTTTCTGAAGACAGCGGCGACCCAGTAGAATTCATAACCCGGATACTGGATAAATCATGAGTATCTTTAGGGTGCACTTTTTGATTAATAAGCGTGTCTATATATTTAGCTGATGTTCCAAAATGAGTTATTTTTTCAGCGTCACACAGGTCAAAAAGAATATTAGCGTTTGGATAGAACGGGGAACCATCGTAGAGAATTACCGCCGCTTTTGACGCTAACGCACTGATCAGCCAGTTCCACATCATCCAGGTGCAGGTGGTAAAATAAAACACACGGTCGTCGGCCTTAACATCGTTATGTAATTGATGTTCTTTTAAGTGTTGAATTAGCGTTCCACCGACGCCATGCACGATACATTTAGGAACACCGGTAGTACCGCTGGAAAACATAATGAACAGCGGATGGTTAAACGAGGTCCGCTCAAAATTTATTTTCTTAGGTAGAAAATCATCCAAACAATCACTGTATAAGACTGCATTTTCCATGTCCGCTTTAACAGTGTCGGCTTTATCAGTGTCGGCTTTATTAATGTCATGCATGGTTGCCATCACACCGGTACTGCTGCGAAGGTACGGCACAATAATGGTTTTTTCTAAAGCGGGGAGCTCGTTAACGATCTGCGATATTTTAGCTAAGTTATCGATTTCCTTCCCATTGTAAAAATACCCGTCAGCGGCAATCAATACCTTAGGTTTTATCTGACCAAAGCGATCCAGCACGCCTTGACTACCAAAATCAGGGGAACAAGAACTCCAGATTGCTCCAAGCGACGCAGTCGCCAACATTGCCACAACCGTCTCAGGAATATTCGGCATATATGCCGCTACTCTGTCACCTGCTTTAACGCCAATATTCGATAGCGCTTGTGACATCATCGAAACATTGTCATAGAGCTCAGAGTTGCTCATCCGGGATTTGACTTGATCTTCTCCCCAAAACACCAATGCATCGCTGTTATCACGTCGACGCAATAAATTTTCAGCAAAATTCAGCGAGGCGTTCGGGAAGAATTCAACATCAAGTATCCGATCCGCATCACTGATAAACGGCACCCCTTTCTCGCCGACGATGTGGCCAAAATCCCACATTAACGACCAAAACAAGGTTTTGTTCTCGACCGACCAACGATGCAAATCAGCAAAACTGTTCAATTGAAGGCCGCAGGTTTGGTTAACTAAGGCTCGAAAACTCTCTATATTCGTTTTGGACTTTTGAGTATCCAAACACTGCCAGATTGGTGTGCTCGTCATTTCTAATCTCGGCAATCTGTGTGTCACATTTGGAACTGGTTTTTAATTAAGGTCGATCATTTAATCCGAGTATTGTCTTTACCTTTGAGGCCAAGCAAAGAACGAGCCTCATCAGGCGTCGCAATATCAACATTGTATTCAGTTAAAATTCGTTTCATTTTGACGATCTGATCGACGTTCGATTTTGCCAACTCTCCTGGATTCAAATAGAGACTGTCTTCCATTCCGACGCGTGCGTGTCCACCCATTAACACACCCTGGCTTACCAGCGGTATTTGTTGTCGGCCGGCCGCTAGAATAGACCAAACATAGTCATCACCGAAAAGGCGATCAGCCGTGCGTCGCATAAACATCAAGTTATCAACCTCGGCGCCAATCCCGCCTAGTATGCCAAACACACTTTGAATAAATAATGGCCCTTTTACTAAACCTCGATCTAGAAAATGAGCCAAGTTATATAAGTGCCCGACGTCATAACACTCATGTTCGAACTTAGTTTCTTTAGGGCCCATCGTGTTCATGATGTACTCAACATCACGAAAAGTATTTCTGAATATAAAATCATCACTATTGCGAACATAGTCTTCTTCCCAATCATATTTCCAATTCTTGTATTTATTGGCTACCGGAAAAATGGAAAAGTTGAGGCTACCCATGTTTAATGAACACATTTCAGGCTCAAACTCTTCGGCGGCCGCAAGTCGGTCTTCCACCGTCATGGTAGGTGCGCCGCCAGTGGTTAGATTAATGACAGCATCTGTTGCTTCGTGAATTGATGGAAGAAATTGCTTATATACACTGGGGTCGCCCGTAGGCGAACCATCGGCAGGGTTTCTAGCGTGCAAATGCAGTATTGAGGCACCAGCCTCTGCTGCAGCAACCGCTTCATCTCTAATTTGATCCGGAGTGAGCGGTAAGTACTCAGACATTGTTGGGGTATGCATTGAGCCTGTTACAGCACAAGTTAAAACTACTTTTCGATTTGGTCTTGCCATGATTATTTACCTCGAAGTTTATGAAATTCGCTGTTGCATACAGCTGAATTAATTTTGCAGATTAGTTGCTTGGAGCAGATGCTCAATCATTTCTTGCTTGATGCTGGCAGCTTGTGACGAGGTGTACTCTTTGAACCCTCTTCCGGTTTTCATGCCTAGATCCCCAACGTCAATTTTGTCTTGTATGATTTGGGCGGGCGCTGAATCGCTACAGATATCGGCTAATACAACGTTATGAATATCTTGCGTTAAATCTAAGCCAACGAGGTCAGCATTCTCTATTGGACCAAGTGCAGGCAGCCGCATACCGAAACTATTTTTCACCGCAATATCAACGGTTTCAGCATCGCATACACCATCATTAATCAATGCTATGGCCTCGCGCCAAAGTGCATGTTGCATTCGGTTAGCAACAAACCCTGTAATGTCCTTTTTTACATGAATGGGCTTCTTACCGACCCATTCTAAAAGCTCGATCATCTGCTTGACGTACTTGAGAGCCGAGTTATCAGATTGAATTACCTCGACCAACGGCATCAAATATGGCGGGTTCCACCAGTGAGCGCCAATAATTCGGTCACAGTTTTTCAAGCCTTCAGCAATATCTCGAATGGGAATAACCGAGGTATTACTGGCTAAGATACAATCGCTGGAAGTACACTTAACGAGATCAGCAAATATACTTTGCTTTAACTCCAGCTTCTCCAACACCGCTTCGATCACAAAGTCTGCATCGTTCGCGACATCTCTAAAATCCTCAGCCAGAGAGATGAATTCCAGGCAGGCATAGTCTTGACCAAGCAAATCTAAGTTATCCTTAATTTTATCTAATGCGGAATCACGTGCCGCTTGATTGGGGTCGCAGATAACAGTAGACATGCCCTTGCTCGCAAAAACTTGCGCTATCCCGCAACCCATCAAACCAGCCCCAATTACCAGGACTTTTTTTCCCGAGTATGAATTAGTCATTTTCGACACTGACACTATCGCTGCTTCCTTTTTCGGCATCTTTGCGAGTTTGATCTAACTGAATGCCGACTAAGGCGATCAAGCCAAAGACCAACATCATGCCGACAACCCCAGCCATCCAAATACTCGTTACAGACATTCCATCCATTACATTGTTCCTCTAAATTCAAAATTAATCGTCATGTTTCGGCAGCTTACTCTTCATCCGAAGAAAGTAACTTTGCGATGATCTGCCCTACTACGATAATGGCAATAATTAAAATTAAGCTGCTAACAAAAATATCCCAAAACACAGTTCTACCCTCCTAGCTCGCAGAGCCGCTGTTAGCGGTTGCCTTAGTGGCGAAGTAACCATCAGATTTGAAGTAACCTTTTTCGCCTGACAATAAAATATTAGAAAGCACGCCAACCAATAGAGTGACACTCAGCGTTATGTAAGCATTGGGCACATTGGCCATATCGAGCATGCTAGACAAAGAACTGAATGACCAAAGTGAGTTGGCTAGCCACGCGGTTAACAATGTTATTACCGCTGCCACCGTATTGCGCTTCCATACGAACCCAAATACCACCACCCAAAAAACAGGCACCAACCAAGAAAAAAGCCAATTCATCGCAGCCAGTATCGGAGGTAGATAAGACGCGACCACCATCGCGACTACCCCTAAAACAACAATCGTAATTCGGATCACCCTAGTAAGCTCGGCTTCACTTGCATTTGGCCGATATAGCCGCTTATAGATATCCATAGTAAAAATGGTGGCGGGCGACAAACTCGTCATGGCAAAGGTTGATAGAATTGCGGCTAAAAAAGACGCCAGCAATAAAGCACTCAGCCAGCCTGGCAGTAAATTTACCAACATGGTCGTAGCCGCCACCTTGGGGCCGAGGGTTTGAAATTCTGGTATTGATTTAGCCGCTAGACCGATGACAACAGCAAACACACCAAACATGCCATTCAATGGAGCTGCAATCCACAAGGCTCGCTTGATGGTTTTCTCATCGCGAGCGGCCATCGTAGGCTGCAATAGCATTTGATTGATACCCTGACTAAAAACCACAGCGACTATCGTGCCCAATGCAAATGTTAGAAGGATTTCTGACGTGCCGTAAATGCTTAACATAAAGCCTTGGCCAGACTCGTTATAGAAGTTACTAACTGATTCGTAACTGCCACCAGGCAATTTAAAGGCCAAGAAAATAGTCGCTAAAACCAAGCCTACATACATGACAACGGCGTTGATTAAGTTAACCCAGCCAACTTCTTTAATGCCCGCTAGGATCACATAAAAAATACCGATAACGCCGCCAGCAATTGCGCCATTCTTAATCTCCCAACCTGTCATCGACGCAATAATGATGCCTAGTCCTTGGGTTTCGATGGTCAAAATGCCGAAGATAACGCCAATCATGACGCATGAAACCAGCAGTCGAGTATTACGGCCGTAGAACATTTCTAATATTTGAGGAACCGTACTTACCCCTAAGCGTCGAACCCAAAGCCCCGTACTTGCACAAACCACGACCAAAAGAATCACATGAGCAATACTAAACCAGACAGCCGAAGCGCCTAGGGTCCAAGCCATCTCGAATACACCAAGAATGTGCGCAGTACCCAATACTGTCAGCGCAAGAGTGACGGCGACCACGCTGGTTGGTAATGATCGCCCGCCGAGCGCGAACTCGCCCTCAGCGGCTGCATGGCCTTTTTGTTTTCGAGACAGATACCAAGCCACACCGGCAATAACGGCTAACTCGTATAAAAAGACGGCTATTATTATTTCGTACTGCATTGTTATCGGCCCCTCATGGTTTTTTATAAATTATTATTATGCCTAGCTTAACCAATTATCCTGCGGTATAGCCACCATCGGCGTACAAAGTGTGACCGGTGTGAAAATCAGAGGCCTTGGAAACTAAAAACAGTAACGGCCCAGCTAAATCTTCTGGCTCACCAAGTCTACCCACCGGAATTCGTGACAACATGCCTTCACGCGTTGTTGTGCCACGCTCATCATCGGCAAACATCCAAGCGGTCAAATCAGAACGAAAAACCGTAGGAGCAAGGGCATTTACCGTAATTCCATGCTTACCCCATTCACAACCCAGAGCCTTGGTAATTCCATTAACCGCGTGCTTAGAACTGCAGTAGGCAGAATAACCAGCAGGATGTCCCAACTTACCGCGAGCAGACGATACTAATACTACTTTACCGCCTTCGTCTTGCGCCATCATTTGCTTCCCTGCAGACTGACTCATGAGCCATGAGTCAGTCACGTTAGCCTGCATAACACGTTCAAAACGTTCAACGTTCATTTCAACGATAGGCGCAATATCATTCATCCCTGAAGCGACCACTAAAATATCGAGTCGAGAAAAAGAATCAACGGCTTGTTTAACAATAGCGTCGCAATCCTCAGGGGTGCTGGGGCGGCGATTAACACATACTACATCAGCACCGTCTGACCGTAACTCGTCAGCGAGACTTTCCAACACCTCAGCATTGCCACCGGTTAAGACCAGCTGACATTTGGCACCCGCTAGAATTCTAGCGGCAACGCTACCAAACGCACCGGTCGCCCCAGTCACAATGGCGACCTTACCTGCGATATCAAACATATCATGAGGGTTCTTGAGTTTATCCACGTGAGTATCCCTCAGGGTAGTTCATTATCACCAACATGCTGGCGGTATGATTGCCGCGATTTACGATTTCTCGAGCTTCATTCGGCGCTAAAAAACAGCTGTCATTGGGGCCCAGTACGGTTTCTTCGCCATTGGCGAGTATCACCGTAATTTCACCGGATTGAACCACGTAAACTTTTTCCAATGGTGAGGTGTCCATCTCAGCGCCACCACCGGGCAAGAACTGAGAGAAGCCAACCCAAAAGTTTTCGCTGTCACTTACATCCCAGCCTTGGAGACGAAGCCCCCGCATATCAAAATGCTTGGGAGCTTCGTAAGGTGGAGCGTCTTTGAAACGAGTTACTTGCATACACTATTACCTACTTATTAGAGCCGGTTTCAATTCGGTATTCGCCACTCGGGTCAATCATCGCCACCAAGCGAACAATACAACCATCACCTTTTTTCCAACGCCATGGAAAGGCCGCAAACGTTACGCGTTTACCGGTTACTTTATCGATATCACCACCGATATTTTCGAAGCCGCAGATCCCTGCAGATAAAATTGTATTGTGACACGGCTCCCATTCTGGAAAATCGTCGATCACATCTCGACCGGTTTCCGCCTTATATTCAGCGCAAACATTGGGTAACAAGCCATTTGGCGCACCGGGCCCATGTGGGCCAATCGCGGTTGCCAATGGGTGATCCAAGGCTTGAGTATCATTACCCACCATCTTTACTTTTTTCTCAACAAACCATTCACCGGCTTCTTTGCCAAAGCCTGGAGCATGGCCATAGTAAATTTGATTATCGCCATAGTATTTATGCCAGCCAGTATTCACGATAACGATGTCGCCTTCACGAATACTTGGCGTCGCATTTTCAAGATCATCAGCGGTGATCATTTCCCATTTTTTCTTTGGTATATCTAAAACCACTCCCGTACCAAAAAAATACGGCAAAGGCACTTCGTCCATATAGGGCGTACCGGGTACAACGTGTGCGGGCGCATCGATGTGTGTACCTGAATGCATTACTGTGGTGATTTTTTGCGTTAATACGCCGCCCGTTTTTGCCATACCATGAAGCCGTTCAATTTTAACGTCTTCAAAATACGGCCAGCAAGGTTGCCCTAGGCCCCACGGATGGCTTAGATCGTACATCTCCAAACCCATGTTATTTTTTAAATTCGATTCCTCGAAGTTGCACAAATCTTCATTGCGCCAATCGCCTTCTTCCCAGCCTGCCATGTTACTTACCTACTATTGATTGTGGGTCTGCGAAAAATCCCAGACCCGATTGTTGAACCTCATTTGACGCCGACAAACCGCTCAAATGAGAATTATTGAAAATTAGTTTATTGTGCTTTCATCAAGCGTTTCACTGCCTAGAAACGCGCACTCACTTGCACTTGAATAGACCTTAGAGGGCTTGGAGATTCAGCCGTGATGCCCTGATCTCCAGGAGGGGCACCGAATATCGCTCCTACTGGTGCAGCAGGAGGGCCACTAAAATCTGCCGAGACTTCATCGGTTAAATTAGTTGCTATCACATCAAGGCTCCAGACTGAGCCGAAGTCCAACCCAATTGACAAATCCAGTGTTGTAAGACTCTCGGAAGCGAACGTCTCATTGATTTGGCTAAACATCTCATCTCGATAGCGCATGAAGCCTGTTACATTTAGTAAGGTTTCAGACCACAACTCTCGCTCATACAGAAATCCAAGATTACCGGTCCATTCAGGCGCTTGTGCCAGCTTTGTTCCATCAAAAGCATTAGTACTATCGGAATAAGTAGCACCACCGATGAGTCGTAAGTTCTCAGCCACTTGCCACAAACCGTCTAACTCAAACCCTTCGGATTCGGCATCGATATTACGAGTTAAGAAAAAGGCCTGCCCTGCTGTCACCTGAAACGATGTTTCTTGAAAGTCATCGATCTCGGTACTGAAGAGCGCAAGATTTAGGCTGGCCGAGCCGCCGGCCAAGCTCATCTTGGCACCGAGTTCAAAAGTTCGTGTTTCTTCACTTTCGACTCTCGCGCCATTGTCGGCGACACTGAGTGCAGGGTTCGCGCTGCCTATTTCGGCCGATTCAGCAAAACCACCAGTCTTACTTCCAACGCCGTAGGAGCCGTAGAGCATTACATCGTCGGAAATATCATATTGAATATTAAAATTCCCATTTAGAAAACTGTCATCAAACTCTAGCTCAGACTCAAATGGGGGGTTAATTACCGAGTTAAACAACGTGGCTATCTCGCCTTGAACTCGATCAAAATTTACATCTTTAGTTTCATCGGTATAACGCAAGCCTAAGCTGGTACGAAATCGATCATTAATATTCAAAGTACCTTGAACGAACGCAGAAACGGTCTCGGTATCTTGATCAAAAACGTTAGTAAACGGGCCGTTAAACAGCTGGCCTGGTGCCGGTGGAGGAAAGTTTGGGGTTGACCAATTTTGTTCTTCAGCTGAAGACCAGTCACTGGAAAAATAGTATACACCGGCCATATAGTCCAACTTTTGACCGCCAGGTGATGTCAACCTTAGCTCTTGAGAGAACTGGTCATAGTCCTCATCTCTACGAAAATAGGTGCTGTAGGGAACCACTTCGCCAGGGTTAAATATAGCGAAGTTAACTTCATCAAATGCTGAACCAAAGTCAAAATCATCAAAAAACTCAATTTCATATTGAGCCGCTGAAGTGATAGAGGTTAGGGTCATTTCACCGATGCCATACTCTATATTTAGCGAAACAGATTCGACTTGCGTATCATGAAAACTTTCGCCTCCAGGACATTCCGGGCAAATTGCCGATTTAGTGTCGTCTAAGCGCGATTCGCCAACGATATCAATAATGTCTTGATTAAAAAAATTGCCGTTATCGACGAATTGAAAACCATTCCCGCGGCGTTCACTGTCGGTTGCCTGCAAGCTTAACGTCGCTTTCAGAACATCGTTTGGCGTGTAAACGGTCGTAACCCGTATACCTGACTGTTTGTCTGCGGGTACATCTTCACCGGTTACGGTGTTCTTAACCCATCCATCCTCATCGGCAAAATGACCTGCAACTCTGACCGCCAATGTTTCTGATATAGGCAGATCGAACCCAGCATCCAAACTGTATCCGCCATTCTCCAACTCTGCGCCTACTTTAACGTTACCCGCAAATTCTTGACCGGGTTTTTGCGTCACAAGGCTTATTGCGCCTAGGCTAGTGTTCTTACCGAGCAATGTACTTTGAGTTCCCTTGATCACCTCCAAGCGCTCGATATCGAAAAAAGCCGACGAATACATTCGCCCTTTCCCGACAAACATGCCATCTAAAAACAATGCAACTGATTGATCGAACGATTGAGTACGAGCAGGAGTTCCTAAGCCTCGTATCGTCAGAGCCAAGCCGTCATCTGGTGCTCGCGAAAACACAACACCAGGTACCAAGTTAGCAACCTCAAACAGGTCGTCCACACCGAAATCTTCTAAATTTTCAGCCGACAGCGCGCTAATCGTAATAGGGACATCATCTAACGATTCTGCACGTTTTTGTGCTGTCACTACTATTTCTTCAAGAACATTGACCGAACCCGCTGCACTTACGGCACCGGTATAAAAAGTTGCCGATGTCAGTACCGGCAGAAGAATACTTCCAACTTTCATCATTACCATCCTCTGTTATCATTTTATTATTATGAACCACAATACGATACACTCTGATCGCATAGCGGTATTATTGAGAACGGGAAAAATTATGTCAATAGGCAATTGTAAGAAAAAAAAGCGTATCTAAAACGCGCTAGTATTCTGCACTAGCAAAAATTAACTGGATATATGTAAGCTAAATTAGCTCGTATGAATAGTATCGAAATAAGGTCTAAGGAGTGAGTAATTTTTAATAAAAACAAGGACTTTCACCTTTGTAGAAAACCTTCTTAATTAACCATTATGATTGATCCCTCAGCATTTTGATCAAGGTATTTTGTCTTACCATTTTCTCTTTGACAGGGGCATTTTAAAAAGCGCCCGATGTTCTACGCTTAGTTGCAAACGGAATCAGTCTCCATTTGATACAGTTTAAATTTCGCTCTAAATGAACATTAAAGAGTAAGCCAGGCAATGCAATAAACTCTTGATTATCCTTTCTGGAATGGCAACGAATAGAATCAGTTTAAGTCAGAAATTTACGCAGCTAAAGCTTCCATTAAGCGCTCACGAAACTCTTTTAATGCGTCAACGATTGAGTCTTTATGACGGATAAACCTAACTGTAGGCACTGGCACTGATACGGCAAAAATTCTATCCGTAGGGTCACGAAAAGCCGTACCTACCGCACAAATCCCTTCTGTATGCTCTTCCTGATCAACCGCAATATTACTCTCTCTAATCAAATGCACTTCTTCGATTAAAGAATTGGTATCGGAAATTGTTTGTTCGGTTTCCTTCTCTAGTCGACGCCCATAGAGCTTTCTGATTTCATCGTCTAGCATTAGCGATAATGCAGCTTTACCATTGGCCGAGCTGTACATAAGAAAGCTGTCGCCAACGGCCGACATTGCACGCAATCGGTGGCTTCCTGGTATTTGATCAACGAAAACCATTTTATCCCCTTGATGCATGGATAAGTCGACCGTTTCACCTGTCTGCCGAGCAAGGCTATCTAGGTGCGGTCGAACAAAGCTCGAGAAATCAAAACTACTATTGGCAGCCAGCCTTAACAAGGCGGGGCCTAATTTTACGCGTGCATTTAAGGTTGCCGCGATTAAAATATTTTCTTCTGCGAGTGCATTAACGATCCTTTGTACCGTAGAACGGGGTAGATTAACTCGTTTAGCGATTTCCCCAAGGCTCAATCCCTCTTTCTCATTTTCAAGGGCTCGTAATATAGTAGCCGCGCGTGCTATGACCTGAATACCCTGTTTACTTTTAGCACCTGACGATCCTGTTAGTGACTCATTATCTGCGCGCTTAGTCATGCAATTAGCTCATTTAGAGGGGGTATATTTACTGAATTATCCACAGATTGTATCAACAAGAGCATCAAGAACCAATAAAATAGAATTGCCAACCGCGCATGCGTTTATTTTATTAGGTAACATAAACTTTTGTTCAAGATAAATTTCGATGCAAATTGATCTACCTACAAACTTGTTTAAAACCTAAATTGACTCGTTTGCAATAGCGTAAAATTCTTTCGAGCGCTCTTCCTGGTATTTTTAGATATGATAAAAACTGAAAAAAAGAAGCTACTTATAATCGCGCATGCTCCGTCTCTAAATACAAAGAAGATGTTAGATGCATTGATTAATGGAAGCACTAATAATCAACTGGAGAACATTGAAGTACAATGCCTTGCGCCGCTAGATACCAAGCCGGATGACATTAATACAGCGAGTGCGGTTATCGTGGGCACTACCGAGAACCTTGGGTATATGGCCGGTTTAGTCAAAGACGTATTCGACCGTTGCTATTATGCTTGTCGTGAAAAAACTGAGGGACTGCCTTTTGCGTTTTATGTTCGCGCAGGTCATGATGGAACCGGCACAAAAAATGCGATAGAAAGTATCGCAAAAGGCTTGAATTGGCGACTTGTACAAGCACCTCTTATTTGTCGAGGAAACTTTACACTCGACTTTTGTGATCAGTGTGAAGAGCTTGGATTGACAATAGCCGCAAGTTTAGATGCTGGAATAATATGACGGAATTCGGCAGAAAAACACAATTACACCAAGTCTAAACCTAAACTATTTTATCTCAAATAATAAACTACTAACCATGAATATCGACACTAAGACCAAAATCGAAGCAGACGTTTTTAAAAAGCTACTGGCGCATTTAGACGACCACAAAGAAGTCCAGAACATCGATCTCATGATTCTTGCTGACTTTTGCCGTAACTGTTTATCTAAATGGTATGCGGCCAGTGCCGCTGAGCATGGCGAAGACATCGATTACGAACAGGCCAGAGAGTTAATTTACGGAATGCCGTACTCCGAATGGAAAGACAATCATCAACCGCAGGCTACCCCAGAACAACTGGCTGCATTTAACGCCAAAAAGAAATAGGTTCGGTAGTTGATCTGTAGAAATTTAGTCTTCCAGCAAGCCCGGCCAATTTGCATCCGCAGCCTTGATAAACTCTTCTTTAGCATCCGTCCATTTTTGGTTAATGCTTTGATTATAGTTTAAGTAAAGCTTGCCATTATGAATGGTAAAAAGTTCAGGCCTAATTGAGGCTGTTTGGTTTTTTGCCACCGCGTAAGCACAGTAACCGCCGTATTGTGGTGCATACTTTTCTGGGCCAGCCTTGAACAAATCTAAGTTTTCTTGGCTCGAAAACAACCAGTTTGCACCTTGATACTCAAGACTGTATTCACTCTTCCCTTCCACGGCTTTATTCTCAGTGAAATATGCCACGGTATCGTAGCCTTTTATTGCATCATTAGAAAAGAACCCTGTGTAAACGGGGTCTAGTGCCATTACATTAGCACTTATCAATAAGCCAATAACGACGATCAACCGATTCATGATTTTTTGCATATATTACCTCCTGATTAGTTAGCCTTAGGTGTCTGGCAATTTCTCTATTAATTCAAATATTTCTGCTACCCTACCCAAAGCGAAGTACCTAACTATTAGCTACGAACTCGAGTCGTTGACAAAGTTCTGCAATTGATCAGCTACCAATTTTTGACAATGCGCCGCACAGTCTTTTCGAGTTTTAAAGTCTTCAAGATAACAGACCGGATGAAAGTGTATTTTAGCACTCACTGTTTTACGCGGCATAAGCCCTAAAAAATGCGATAAAAACGGCATTGTGGCATACCATGCATAGTGGTCTCGGGTAGCTTGATCGGTAATAAGCTCACCGTCGTAATGCGTATAAGCCACGGTCACAGCTTGAATTGCCACCCGCTTACCGCTGGCCAGGTTGGCGGATTCCAGCAACGACGATTTGAACGATTCAACATGCGTACCATTGGTACTTGTGCCTTCGGGAAACAATGTCAGGCTGTTATTTTGTTCTAAATGATCTTGCAAAACCTTGAGTTGCTGCTTGGCACGACCGGCCTTGCGTTCGATAAAAAGCGTGTTCTGAAACTGTGCCAAGGTTCCTAACACAGGCCAAGATGCCACCTCGGCCTTCGCAATAAAGTAGGCGGGTAACTGCCCCAATACAAATATATCCACATATGATACATGATTACTGAGATACAGGGTTGGCCTGACTGTACTCATTTCCCCGCTGACAAATACTTTAATGCCCAGTATTCGACAAACACCGGCGTGGAATACGTGCGGTAATTTTAAATAGCCTGGCAACCGAAGTAATCGAGCAACCATGTAAACTAAAGGCATCGTAACAATCCACAATACGATGCTGAGCAGCCTAATAAGGCCGATAAAATAATTCTTTTTATTGGGCATCACAAAAGCCTAATTTCGCTTTCTAACAACGCTAAGCATCAATCGATTTATTGACCAAGGCATGATTGGTGTTAAACATCTGTTTAGCATCAACGTATATTGCGACAAACGTGGTATTGAAAACAGGGTCGATGATGGCATGATCTGAAATACAGGCGCCAATTTTTAGGTATCCTCGCAGCATAGTAGGAACCTTTCCACGCTCCTTACCCTTACCCGGCACTTTACTAAAATCGGCAATCTTCACACTTTGTACTTGGTCCCGTGGAATTGGCATAAGGTGGTCGGCCGCTAAATGTTTTTCATAAAGATACGAAAGGATCTCGACGTGTTCCTGATAATCGGTGCCTTTGAAACTGGCGCAACCAAACAAAACCTCATAACCATTGCGCTCAATGAACTGCATGGTGAACTTCCAGATTAACAATAAAATTGCACCACCGCGCCCGCTCGGCGACACGCAGGCGCGACTCAGCTCGAGAATTTTACCGTAATTCGATCTGAGCCCATCCAACTGAAAAGCATGTTCTGTGTAAAATGATTGATTGTCATGTAAGGCTTCGCTACTGACTAGACGAACCGTGCCGACGACTTCGCCATCATTTTTTGTATCGACCACCACCACATGGTAGGCAACTTCGTCCCATTCATCCTCTTCGCGCTCGGTGTTTAGCATTTCTTGAGTTATGATGCCGCCACTCTCTCTAAACAACACGTCATAGCGCAACTTCTGTGCTGACAGCACTTCGGCTTCGGTGTTTGCCAAACGAACATCGTAACGCCCCGCAGACATACTGCCAGCGATTAACTTGGTCATTTGTTTGAAAAGTTTAGGTGTAATTGCCATGGGTAATACCAGCTAACTTATAAAAAATTAAGGAAAAAAAGAACAGAATAAAAGCGGCTAACGCTATTTTTTATTATCGATATTATCGACTTTCGACATGAAACAACTCGTTATCCTACGAGGCAGATGCAATCACCGACCGCAATTTTTCGGGCTGACACAAATCGAGCATTACTGGCTCTGAAAGCGTAGCCTCACATGGCGAACCATCTGCATAGCGAAATTCAATATCATAAGCACCTACCTTTACGTGACTTAGACTCACCGTTTTGGCATCCGCCCTGTGCATGCAAACCGACTCCTTAGATCGCTCTGGGTGATGGCTAGAGTGATACGCTATGAACTCTTTGGCGGAAGTGGAATTTTCCAGGCCTAAATCATAAAACAACTGCTTGC
This sequence comes from uncultured Gammaproteobacteria bacterium, assembly GCA_964516915.1. Lineage (GTDB taxonomy): Bacteria > Pseudomonadota > Gammaproteobacteria > Arenicellales > Arenicellaceae > Arenicella. The sequence continues at coordinate 6,453 of CAZEXS010000014.1, read as the reverse complement.
GTCTCGCCTTGACGTGTTTAGCATCAACGGATGAAGATGATTTAGGCGACGCTACGTTTCGCTCTACTCTGGCAGCATGACCATCCCACACTAATAATCGATTGTTACCAGCCGGCTCTATTACAAACATACGAAAGGCTCGATAATCATCCAAGTTCATAGCTTTAAACAAACTTTCAGCTTCGGCTAGATCTACCAGTGATGAGAATTGACGAACAATTTCTCCTCGGCTGGTCCAGTTTTTGTAAGTTTCGATTTGCTGAAACTGATAGTGGTTAAGCAAACATACGGTTACACCGTATTCATTGACGGCGATCCAGGTTCCGCCGGCTTCCGAGTCAGTTGGCGAAATATAGGAAAGCCCTCCATTCAGATCAGAATGTTGCTGCAAAGTTGGAGCCAGAGCTCGTGATCGGGTAATTCGCTCATCTCTATTGAAAAAAAGCTCATACCCATCATCATTAACAAACCATGTCATTGTGCACATGTGGCACCTTTAGTCGACATAGTCGGTGTTGCCGTTTCAGCACACGTTTCATTATGAACACGAGTTGCAATGGCAACCCCAAAATCCTCATCTGGTTGATTGCCAAATGCCCGAGTCATCGCGCCAATAATGGCGTAATGATGTACCGTGTGAGCCTGCAAAAAAAGCAATTCTCGGTTAATCGTGGTGCTGATTTTAGAAGAGGTTTGCTCATCGGCAATCGTAAAATCTCCTTGCACCATATCTGCGTCTTTTTCGCTTTTAAGAGCAAGCTCGGAAAGTGCCTGAATCAGGCTATCTATGGTTTGCAGCGCATAGCTAGAGTCGCATTCAAGCAATTGATCTCGCTCACGTTTATCGTAACAAAAAGACCGATCAACAATCTGAGAGTTAAAGCACCGATAGTGCTCTAAAACATGCCGAAAATGGGCACCAATGGTACTGCTGAAGGCTGGTTTAAAGCCTTGAACATATTGGTCGCCTTTTAGAAGACGAATTAATTCTGAGCCTTCGGATAAAGCCTGGATATTACTTTCAACGAGTTGAGGGTCTACCGTCAGATTTGTCGTTGTATGTTCTATTTCTTCTGAATCGCTGGTCAAAACTATTTCTCTTATGTTTCTCGACTATGCTCTTCGTAAATAATCACAAACTGCGCGAATTGGACCAATCATCGACCAAACAGTCACGCAAAGAACATGCTTTTATCTCATTATAAGGTTATAGACCTTTCGTTTCCGCTTGGTCTTACACCTTGCTGGAAATTAATTCCGCAAAATAAAATTAACAACCCTCAATACTGCATTATAAACCGAGATACCGTAGCACTTAAAGATAGCACTTAAAGCTAGCACTTAAACATCGCTGCTGCCGCTATTGCCGCCGTTTCAGTACGTAATATGTGTTGCCCAAGCGCTAAAGACTGAGCGCCGCTCTCGTTAAGCGCCTGTTTTTCCTTCTCAGAAAATCCGCCTTCGGGGCCAATAAATACCATAGCATTGTTACAATCACTCGTTATTTCCCGGGCTTTCTCTAGCGGCAAACCGTGCTGATCGGCATAAAACATGGTCATATTGCGACCAACCAACTGTTTAAATTCAGTGGGAGCCACAATATTCAACGCCCATGGATTGTGCGACTGTTTGCACGCTTCAATGGTAACGCGGCGCAACTTATCAAGCTGGCTTGATTTAGGCACTGACACAGCAAACTCGGTGACCATGGGTATTAACGATGTAGCACCAATTTGCGTCAGCATATCAACCAACTGCTTTTGCTTGTCGCCCTTGGGCATCGCAACCGCCATATTTAACTCAAGACGGGGTATTTCTGGTGCTTTCACCGCGTCGATCCGAACGAAAACCTGACGTTTTTTCACCTCATCAATGTGTGCGCCGGCTAACACCCCACAACCGTTAATCAGGTGAATATCAGTCCCAACTATGAGGCGACGGGACTGCAGAGCATGCGCGCTTTCAGACATCGACAATTCGATTACTTCGTTTTGTTGAGTCTGCTCCGTTAATTCAGCGTGAAAAAAGCACGGCTTAGCCACTGTTTCATTACCTCAGTTGTTCAATTTACTTTTAATTTTGCAGATACACATCATAGTGCACCAGCTTGCTGGAAAACTGCTGCGATGGCGCTTTATATAGTGGCTGAGCATAATCAGGACGTTTAACCGCAATGCGTCGAAAACCACCTTTTATCGCTTGCTCTAGCAAGGTAGCCGCATCAACATCTTCGCCAATCAACCATTGCAATAATTGCATTTGTTTATTGGTCGCAGCCGATTTTTTCCGCTTGGGAGGAAACATTGGATCTAAGTATGCACAATCACATTGCTTGGCAAACCGTGAAATAGCATTGATGGAGTCAATGTGATGCACGGTGGGAACGGTCAACCTTAACTCAGCACTTTCGATGTAGTTCGACAATCGACTAAAGCCCTCTTCCATCAACAAGGCCATGATTGGATTGCGTTCAAGCACGGTTACTGAATAACCTTGCATGGCCATCAGAAGGGCATCATTTCCCCAACCGCCTGTGGCATCTAAAATAGCTTTACTTTTGTTGCCTAAAGCTTGATTGAACGCACCTTGTTTCGGCGCTGGAAATGAGCGTGAGCTTTTGAGACTACTTACATAGTCAATGCAATAACGAAGCGGCTTCTTTTCGCCCAACTTATGCCAGCTAAGACACATCGCTTGATGGCCTTTAAAATTTTGACGCTCAAGACACAGATCAAAATCATCACACTCACCAATTTCGCTTAATGAAGATGACTTAGTAAAGCTTGGAAACTCTGACAAAATATCATCTGATATCGCCAAGCGTATATCATCAAATGCGTAATAGTGATGACTGTCCGTCACGTCAGACAAAGACCGAATTTGAATAAATTAATTTCAATAAATTAGAGCGTAAGAAATTGACATGCAAAAACTAAAGCTCGATAAACTCGACTTCAATCAACGGGCTAACATCGGCCTCGTAATCTACGTTCTCAATACCAAAACCGAACAGACGCAGAAATTCAGATTTATAAGCGGCAAAATCACTTAGTTCGTTCAAATTATCCGTGGTTATTTGCGGCCAAATCGCCTCAACCTTGGCCTGCATCTCTGGCCTTAACTCGAGCTCATCAACGCGGTAACGGTTGTCTTCATCCAAGCGCGGAGCGGCATTATAAATGCACTCTTTATATAAACGACCCAATTGTTCAATACAGCCTTCATGCGTACCGTCGGCTTGCATTTCCTTAAACAAGATCGATAGATACAACGGCATCACAGGGATCGCTGAACTGGCCTGAGTAACCACCGCCTTTAAAACAGAAACATGAGCATCAACATCGAGTGTTTGATTTAAATTGGCAGCGGTTACATCTAAATGCTCTTTGGCTTTACCAATCGTTGCATGACCGTAGATAGGTTTTGTTAGCTTGTCACCGATATAAGTATAGGCGACTGTTTTACAAGCGTCGGCAAGCACACCTGCTTCGCTCAAAGCGTTCACCCATAATGACCAATCTTCGCCACCCATCACTTTAATTGTGTCGGCGATTTCTTCGTCATTTGCGGGTTCGCAGGTGACTTCACCGACCAATTGAGTGTCGGTATTCAAATTTTTCGCGGTGTAAGGCTCGCCAATGGGTTTTAACACTGATGAATAGGTGACGCCATCGGTAGGGTCAGTGCGTCGAGGTGACGCCAAACTGTACACGACTAAATCCACTTTACCCAGATCTTGCTTAATCAGTTCAATTGCACGCTCTTTAGCCTCATTAGAAAACGCATCCCCATTAATACTCTTAGCGTACAAGCCGTCAGCTTTGGCCTGCGCTTCAAAGGCGGCGGAATTATAATAGCCGGCCGAACCAGTGCGTTTTTCTGTCGGCGGTTTTTCGAAAAACAAGCCCAAGGTTTTGGCGCCGTAACCATACGCCGCGGTAATTCGAGAGGCCAAACCGTAGCCCGTAGAAGCGCCAATCACTAACACATTTTTCGGCGTACCATTGATTTGCTCATTCAAATCACCCTTAATACCTTTGATGTATTCGATTTGTTGAGAAACGTTTTCCGCACAGCCTTGGGGGTGCGCGTTGGTGCAAATAAATCCACGAACTTTGGGCTTAATAATCATTTTTAATTCCTAGGTTTCTATAAAAAAGCCACAGGAAAATATCTGCGGCTTCTAAATCAACTGACCTTTATTCAACAAATGCTGGCGGTCAGTCGTGATAAATCAACGGTAAATTAAAGCAGCTCTTCTTTAATAATAGGTTTGATCGACTCTTCCAAACCATTTAAATAGCTACTGAACAAACTCTCTCCATTACGGGTCTCTAACATTCTGCGTGTGGCGTCTTTCACTTGCTGGCTAACTTTTGCTAAATCACCAGCCTCAACCTTATTAAGACGCACAATATTAAAATCGCCATTGGCACCACTAAACGAGCTGAGTTTTGTTGCTTCGCCACCCAACTGCATTTTCAGAACTTGACGAAGGACATCCGGTTCAGCGACACGCTCTGTGTCAATGAGAGACACCGTAAATGTGTTAATTTCGACATCCTCATCGTCAACCAAACCAGACCAGTTTTGTGTGGCTTTCTCCAACAAGGTATCACCGGCTTCTTTTGCGGCGTCGCTGGCTTTTTCAGCTATCAAGGTGGTCTTTATTTGCGCACTGACATCAGCCAACGCCTTAGGTGCCGAAGCTTGAAAATCGTTTTGACGAATCGCTACATATAAGCCGTTACTCAACTCGAGCAGCTCGGAATTCAAATTATCAGTCGCAACTTGCTCAGAAAATGCCGCAGCGCGCACAGCGTCGTTTGCCGCAATGCCTGATCCGTTTTGTCGAGAGAACAAGCTGGTTGTTTTGATTTCCACGCCCAATAGTGCTGCCGCGCCTTCTAATGTATCCGGTTGCTCAAACAACACGTTACGCAGCTCTTCGGCGGTTTCCAGAGCTAAATCATCCGCCTTTGACAACTTCACATCCTCAGATAACTCAAAACGCATATCATCCAAACTCTTAGCGGCCGTCGCATTGACGCTCTCCACCTGAATTATGTGATAACCGAACTGAGTCTTTACCGGATCAGAGATTGCCCCCACATTGGCGGCAAAAGTCGCTGAGTCAAACTCTTTTACCATATCGCCGCGCTCAACCTGACCAAGCGAGCCGCCATTTGCCGCTGAACCGGGGTCGTCTGAATTAGCCTTGGCCAATTCCGCAAAATCGGCACCTGCGCGCAACTGGGCAACCAAATCATTCGCCTTGGCCAATTGGTCATCGGCTTTTTTATCACCGCTAACGCTAAGTAAAATATGTCGAGTGTCACGCGTTTCGGCTTCAGCGAAACCTTCAACGTATTCTTGATAGGCTGTTTCAATTTCTTCGTCTGAGACCTCTAGGCCTTCAGCAAGAGACGAGGTCGCCAACTCTACATAGGCAATTGAACGACGATCAGGCTCCATATACCTGTCGGTATTTTCAGTATAATAGGTCTCTATGTCGGCATCACTTACATCGACTTTATCGTTGAAGTCGGCTTTGTTGACCGTGATCAAATCAAAGGTGCGTTTTTCAGCTTGAATCTCAAGCATAGCGCGGAGTTCATCTGGGAGCACCAAGGCAGACTCTTGGTAACCACCCGACACTTGAGCAAGGCGAGAATTCTGACGAATATTGTCTTCAAACTGTTTCTTTGAAAATAGACCTGAGCTGGCTAGGTAGTTCTGGTACAGCGATGGATCAAACTTACCCTCGGTTTGAAATATCGGATCTTCTTTAATCACCACCGCAAGCTGCTCATCACCAATTTGATAATTCTTAGTAGCGGCAACATGTTGAACCAATGATCGATCGATCATGTTTTTCAACACTCCACGCTTATAAAAGTCGCTATTAAAAATTTCGGAATTTGCCAAGCTAGGATTTGACTGGGTCGCGCGTTGTTGTTGGTTCGCCAATTGTTGTTGAAACTCACTTTGGAAAATTTTCTGATCTCCAAACTCAACCAGCACCGGGCGAGCTTCGGTACTCGCGTACTCTTGAACGCCCCAAAATGCCATTGGGATAATAATCAAAGCGGCGATAATCCACGCAAACCAACCAGATGAGCGGTCACGAATTTCAGTTAACATAACGATTCCTTATAGGAGTTCTTATTAAATATAGGCGGCTTATTATAGTCGAGTGTTCCGGCTCAACAAAGCCAATTAGATGACTGTGTAATGTCTAAAGGCCTTAAAACAGGAGATTCTGTGGCTAGATACCTAAAAGCCCATAACATTCAGAATGGCATGCAAGGTTTAGCCTAACTTTCAGGCGCTAATTCCGATTAGTCCCGATACAAAAAACCCCCAACCTAGAGGCTGAGGGTTCTTGACTTGAAAAGTTGAAAATGGCGGAGCGGACGGGACTCGAACCCGCGACCCCCGGCGTGACAGGCC
>CAZEXS010000013.1:0-65760 GCA_964516915.1 uncultured Gammaproteobacteria bacterium | reverse complement strand
GTCAAGAAGGTCAAGAAGGTCAAGAAGGTCAAGAAGGTCAAGAAGGTCAAGAAGGGCAAGAAGGTCAAGAAACACCTGAAGGTTGGGAAGATGACGAAGAATCTGATGATTTAGAATCCGCTGGCAGTGATGAGGTTTCGTTTGAAGAGCCTGTCGAAGACGTTGCCGCAGAAGGGGGCTTTGAGCAACCGGTTTTTGAAAGTCAGGATGGTCTTAGTGAAGAAGAATTAGAAGCGCTAGAGAAAGAGCTTGATGAAACCCTTGGTGACTTTGACGAAGAAATTGAGCGCGAAAAAACCTACGCCGAAGAGCGGGCCAACCAAAACACCGGCGAAGACGGCTTTGGCGGTGTAGTGGCGTTTGAGGAATACGATGAAAGCGAAGAGGCCAGCGCCAGAAGTAAGCGTAAGCCAGCCGCTTCTTCGGATGCTGAATCCGGTGGCAACAAAGGCAGCTCTAGTTCCGCCGATAGCGGAGGTGGTCAAGGCGCAGAAGGTGGTGATGACCGAAAGGGCAGCGACCCAGGCGGTGATGATGCCCCCGAGAGTGACGACCCAACCCGCCCCGATGTTCGTGACCTTCGTAAGAATGATGATATTGTCGCCCGACAAATCAGGGAGGCTGCAGAGATCGAAACCGATCCGGAGTTGAAAAAGAAGCTGTGGGACAAGTACTATAGTTATAAAGGGTTTTAGTGGTTGATGGTAAGAGTGCATGGGATGTTAATGGGTCTTCAAACTGAATCTGCAGTAGTTGGGTGCTACAGAAGTAACCGTGATATCGAGGTGCTATTTAAAGTAATTTTCCTTGGGAGTGTCGAAAGGTGATTCTTAATCGCATGAAAAAGCTAACTAAGTCAGTGCTGCAACAGTGTGCACGGCTTGCTTCCATTGCGTTTATCTTATCGCTGATGCTCAGTGGGTGTACGACTTATGAGTACCATGAAACGGTAGAAGTCCCAATAAACAAACTTTCTGAAGAGCAAGAGCTGTCGATTGAAGAAGATTTGTTTTTAGATGTTGGAGTGGTGTTGTTTGACCATGGCGTGGATGAGCTTGATGACGAGCTTTTGGCGTATCTAAATGTTCGAAAGAGTGAAGCCGTTTGGTATACATCTCAGCTTAAAACTACCTTAGATCGAAGCAATGCTTGGGGGCTTGTCAGGGCGTTACCCGGCGCCGCCAACTTTACCGACGTGATAGTGAAGGGCAAGCTGCTTGACTCGAATGGCGAGCGGGTCGCTCTACAAATTTCGGTGACAGATTCTGCTGGCGAACTTTGGTATCAAAAAGACTACGAACAAACCGTCAGTCAATACGCCTATAATCCGGAAGTAAATTTGCCCGGCGATCCTTTTCAAGCGATGTTTAATAATATCGCAAATGACCTTTTTGATTATCGCAAACAGTTAAGTGACGCAGACCTTCGTCGATTGCGCAGCACAACCAAGGTCTTGTTTGCACGCGAATTCGTGCCTGCTGCTTTCAGCGACTATTTTTCAATTTCTGATGAAGGTCAGCAGACGTTGGTCAGATTGCCATCGTCGCAAGATCCGTTTATGCAGAAAGTCGACCGCATTCGTTCGCGCAATGATTTGTTTCTTGACGTTGTGCAAGACTATTACCGTGCATTTAATCAAACCATGGGTGCGCCTTACCAAGAGTGGCGCAAGTTAAGCTATAAAGAAGTGGTGCGCGAAAGGCAGCTTAGAGAACAGGCTCGAAAAGAAAAAATAGCCAGTGTGGTGGCGATTGCTGGTGGTGTGGCGGCCACACAAACCAGCGGCAGCCGCGATACGCAAATCGCCGGCGCCGTTGGCGCGTTCTATGCATCTAGGCTGTTTGGTCGTAGTTTTCTAAAAACACAGCAAGCACAAATACACAGCGAGACGTTGCGAGAAATGGGCCAATCCTTGGAGCTAGAGCTTGAATCAAGCGTTGTGGACTTGCAAGACCGCAGTATTACTTTATCGGGTACTGTGGATGATCAATTCGCAGAATGGCGTCGAATCTTGTCGCGCATGTTCGAGCTGGAAGAAAATGACAAAACTGCAAGCGCTGAAGTCAGCCTAGACGAATCGAAACCGATTACTGAGCCATCGATTGAAAGTCATAACGGCGTTTTAGAAAATTAATCATGAGCAGCGATAAAGACAGAGCCGCTCCGCGCGGCCGCTCCATTGAGGTTAGCGATTTTCAAGCCCCTGTTTCAGACGGTCTAGATAATGAAGTACGATCTGAATCGGGTCTCAATCGAGGTACCATAAAATCACGGCTTGATGCTCCTTGGTGGCACTCACAATTTAATGTGATGTTGTGCGCTTTTGGGCTCTTAGGTTTTTCGACTTTATTATTCATTTTGATTACCCCGCCGCCGGCAAAATTTAATGAAAGTACGCTGGTTAGTGAACAAGGAGAAGTCTCCAAAGGCCAGCCTATCGCTCTGATCACCAGCGACAGTTCAGATGATAGTCAAGTCGCGCCCTACGACGCAGCGCAAAAAGAGCGTGCTCGTACTGACTCCCAGGATATCTTATCTGACTTGCTCGACGCGCAGAAAGCCTTGGAGCAAAAAGGCGTAAGTTCGTGGGCAAAAGAGCAGTTCGACGAATCGCTTCTCATTGCTGAGCGAGGTGATCAACTTTATCAGCAGCAAGATTACGTTGCGGCTATAGACCTTTATAAGTCTGCGCTTGAGTCTCTGGATCGAATCAGCGAATTGATCCCGGCCGAAGTTAGCCGACGAGCTGCAGCCGGTTTTGAGGCCATTAGCGAGGGCAAATCCAGCTTAGCGCTAGAGCAGTTTCAAGCATCGTTAAGTCTTGATCAAAATTACATTCCGGCATTGCAAGGTTTGCAAAGGGTAAAAACGCTTGACCAAGTATTGCAGTTACTTGCCACAGCGAAACTGCATGAACAGGACTTCGACGAGAGCGATAGTTTGGCAGATATTCAACTGGCGAAGCAAGTTTATCAGCAAGCGATTGATCTGGATTCGCAATCACAAACCGCGCGGCTCGGATTAGAGCAGGTGATTGAATTAGAGGTCGATAAACAATTTCGTATGGCGATGACTGAAGGCTTTGAATCGCTGTTCGCGGCGCGCTACTCGTCGGCACGTACTAAATTTAATGCTGCCTTACAATTTAGACCTAATGATGAAACAGCCACATCAGCGTTGCGTCAATCATTGGCTTCCGATAAGCGGACTTCATTAACGCAGCTACTCAAAGACGCAAAGCGCTTTGAAAAAAATGAACAATGGTTGAGCGCTCTTTCTAACTATCAAACCGTATTGCAAAGAGACCGTAACCAAGTGAGTGCTAAGATAGGCAGCATTCTTGCGAAAACTAGACTGGATCTAGACAACAGTTTAAAGCAGGTGCTTGTTGACCCCTTGGCATTAAGCAAGGCCAGCAATTTGGAAAGGGCTCAAGCTGTGTTAAATGATGCGCGTGGTCTAAGCAATAAAGGCCCACTTTTGATTAAGCAAATCGCCCAAGTTGAATCATTATTAAATCAGTTAGATACCACCATCAGTGTCGCAATATCTTCTGATCAAGCAACCAATGTGAGTCTGAAAAAAGTGGGCTCTAAGCGCATCGTATTGGGTCGTTTCGACGTTAAAAAACTAGCGCTTAAGCCTGGTCGATACACGCTGACCGGCACGCGTTTAGGCTTTAGAGATGTACTGACTGACCTTGAGTTAACGTTAGGCACCAGTGGTGTTCAGTCGTTTAGTATTCAGTGCGATGAACAAATAGGCGACGCAGGTTAATCTTATGAGTTCAGATAGTACCAACACGTCACTGGACATTAAGCCCAACCACGAACCGCAAGGCATTTTGCAGAACAGCTCTATTGGTGCTGATAATTTTGAGTTGCCTGATGTGCAGAGTGAAGGGCCGAGATTTCGATTTACCGCCAGTCACTTCGGCCTGATGATCTTGGCGCTTATGTGTCTGGTGTTTATTGCTTTCATTTCAATTGCTAAGTCAATTCAAATAGTGGCCGTTACGCCCAATTTGAATAATCCAGAAGAACTGTTATTCCAGCCTGCGGAACTTCAAATCGATACATCAATTAAGTTGCCGCTCGGCAATCGTGTTCTTGTGTTGCCTGGTGAACACAGAGTGTCTCTCAGCGCCGAAGGCTACCAAGACGTAACGCAAACCTTGGCCATAAGTTCAGATCGACATCAGCAGTTTGAGTTAGTCATGTTACGTCAACCTGGCAATTTGAAAGTAACTTTGCCCGATGGCGTATCAGCGATTGCGATAATAGATGGCGCCCAAAAGGATGCAAAGACGGTTCCAGATTTAATTACCGGGCTGAGCGCCGGTAAACACGACATCCAGATTGATGCTGATTTATATCGCCCGTACTCGACCAGCCTAGTGTTACAAGGCAAAGGACAAACTCGAGAACTGGATGTGACGCTCGACCCTGCTTGGGCCGAATACGCGTTTGAGAGTCAGCCGAGTGGGGCTAAAATCTTGGTTGACGGTGTGGAAAAAGGTCAGACTCCGGCAACCATTAAAATCGAAGAAGGAAGCCGTCGACTGTCGCTGAATGCGCTGGGATTTAAGCCTTACGAACGTGAGCTGAGCGTTGTTGCAAAAGACAATATTACCGTACCATCAATAGATTTAATTCCAGCAGATGGCGTGTTAGAAGTCACATCCAAGCCCGATGGGGCAGCGGTGATACTCGATGGTGAATATAAAGGCGTAGCCCCAATTACCTTAGCAACCACGCCGAGTAAACCTCAAACCCTTAGAGTGTATAAAGCCGGTTACAAGCTGTATGAAAATACCGTTAATCTTGCGCCTGATGAGAAGGTCAGCGAAGAGGTTGCACTGGCGGCTGATCTAATAACAGTTAAGTTGAGTGTTCGACCGTCTGATGCCGCGGTTTACGTTGACGGAGTGCGACGCGGAACCGGCAGTCAAACCTTGTCTTTAACTAGCCTGCCACACGCAATCAGGGTAACCAAGCCCGGTTACGTTACTCAGCAAAATGATATTGTGCCAACGCGAACCAGTGAACAATTGCTGAGTTTTCGTTTGCTGACTGAAGAACAGCATTATTGGGCACAAATACCAGAGGAGTACACAAATCGTCTTGGCCATGAGATGAAGTTGTTTAAAAATTTAGGTGAGGTCAAAATGGGCTCATCGAGACGTGAAGACGGTCGCCGGGCAAATGAAACTGTCTATCAAGCTGAGCTGACCAAGCCTTTCTATGTTGCCTTGCATGAAACAACCAACAAACAGTTTCGAAAATTTCAAAGCACGCATAATGCCGGTAACTATAAAGGCAAAAGTTTGGATGCAAATAAGGCGCCGGCACTCAATATTTCATGGCAGAAAGCAGCGCAATACTGTAATTGGCTAAGTAAACAAGAAGGTTTAGATCCGTTTTATCAAACCAAGTCTGGTTTTGTGTCTGGCATGAACCCCAGTGCAAATGGTTATCGCTTGTTGAGCGAAGCCGAGTGGGCTTGGTTAGCCAGAAATACCGATCAAGGTTTACTAACTTATGCTTGGGGAAATTCCAAAGTGGTCCCGAATAAGAAAATTGAAAACTTTGCAGACCTCACAGCCGAAGGCTTGATCACCTTTATACTGAACGGCTATCAAGATGGCTATAAAGGCCCGTCGCCGGTGGGTCGTTTTCCGCCAAACCACCGAGGTATTTTTGATTTGGCAGGCAATGCCGCAGAATGGGTTAACGATTGGTATTCGGCGAAAGGCAGCAGTGAGCTGGTGAAAAGTGGCACAGTGCAAGATCCGCTGGGGCCTGAGCGTGGCGAGTTTCACGTTGTACGAGGGGCAAGTTGGGCGCGTGGTCATCTGCCTCAACTGCGCCTGGCGTATCGAGATTACGGAGCTAAAGGTTCACACGATATTGGTTTTAGAGTCGCTCGTTATGCCGGTCTAAATAGTTCTAAAAGCTCAGAGGTGGTAAAAAACTAGCATGTTTAATTACACACTGCGTCACATCGTTTTTAATGCTTTCGGGTTTTTTATACTGACAACCTCATTAGTGGTTAATGTTGCGAATTCACAACAACAAGAACCAAGTCAGCCGACCTCGAGCGGTGAGGAGAAAGAGCTGGATAAACCATTAGCAAAAGAGCCTGCTGAGCCGCAGGTAGCCGATAAGCAAAAAAAAGAAAATAATAAAGTGTCTGACCCGGTCTTTAGACCTAGTGAAGAAATCTCTGAAGATTCACCGGTACCCTTTCCGGTGGATATTTAATGCGCTAACGAGAATGTAAGTATGAAATTTCAGAAGTCTGAGTTCTTTTATCAAATTGTCGCCTTGGTGCTGTCGTTTGTGGTTGTTCATACGGTGTATGTTGGTTTGGTTAGGCCAAACGCGGATGCCGTATTGGCGACCGAAGCGCGCCTCATCGCTGAGCAAGAAGCGTCGGGAGAGTCCATTACCATTGAGCGTTCTGCTTGGGTAGTCTTAAAAGATTATGAGCAAGAAGCGTGTTTTATATTAATGCTTTGGGTGATGGCGATCATGGCTCTGAAAGCGCAGAATGTGAATGCCCAGCGTCGACTGTTTTCACAGTCATTGTTGAATATTGAAGACGGTCGCCGAGTATTGCCGGAAGACTCTAGGCGATTATCTAGGCCTATCGCGGCTTTACCAGAACCCGAACGTGGGTTTTTATTGCCCAAGACCTTGCGGCGAGCACTGCAGCGTTACGGTTCCACTGGCCAAGTTGCTGATGTTTCTAGTGTGGTTCGCGATGCCTGCGACGCTGAAGCAGACCGGCTTGATTCGGAATTATCCATGGTGCGCTACATTGCGTGGGCCATTCCATCGATTGGTTTTATTGGCACGGTGCGTGGTATTGGCACCGCGCTGGGCAATGCGCACGAAGCGGTTCAGGGCAATATCGCCGCGGTGACGGCGAGTCTGGGTGTGGCGTTTAACTCTACGTTTATTGCGTTGTTGATCAGCATCGTTATCATGTTCTTAATGCATCAAATAACCTTAATGCAAGAGCGCATGGTGGCCGACGTGCAAGATTATTGCGACTTCAACCTCATTCGACATTTGCAAAGTTAAGGAGCTTTCAAACAGTTATGGCACATATATTGCACATCAATGACAACCATTTGTTGGTGCAGAGTGCGCTCGAAGAGGGCGGTTCTGTGCTGCAGCGAAGTCAGGGTTATGCATGGCTTAAAGGCAAAGAGGTGTTGTTCGACCTCAACAGTGAACTTAGTCCACGAAGTCAATGTCGGCTTTCCCCGCAGCAGATAAATAGCCGGTATTGGCAACAGTGTGCGAAAACCGCCATTGCAGGAAATGGCGCAGGTATGCGCCACGCCGCAGACCTGATATGGAAACATCTCACTGAGCTCAAAGCTAAACTTGCTTTGGATGAGCTTGCGATGGTGGTGCCAGCGCATTATCAAGATTCACACCTAAAATTGCTGTTAGGCGTTGCCAAGGCGAGTGGCTTACAGGCAACGGCGTTGATTTCCAAGCCAGTACTCGCTGCTCAGCAGGCCAATTTGAGTGTTGGTCGAGCTTGGCATATCGACGTGCAAATGCATCAAGTTGTCGTGTCTCAACTCAGTGTCAATGAAACCGAAGTGGTACTTGAAGATATTGATGTTAAGCCTGAGATTGGTCTCTATGCTTTGCAAGAGGCACTGCTACACAAGCTACAGGCCAGTTTTATTCAAACAGATCGATTCGACCCATTACATGACGCTGAAACCGAGCAGCAGTTATTTGATCAACTGCCAAGCATCGTAGAGCGAGCTTGTGGGGGAGAAAAAGTCAGTGTCAGTCTGGGCCTCAATAATAAGCTTTACAACGCTGAGGCAAGCAATGCAGACATGCAGAGCGTATTTTCAGAACTCACAGAACTAATCGATTCACTCTCATCGAATCAAATCATCGTCGATTTAAACGATGAGTTTGATCTAAGTCAGCTTACTGGAATCGCCGATAAGTCGATTTCTTGGGCTGATACGCCCAAGCCAATTGTAAATGCGATGGCCGTCAACATGAACGATGCGGGTGAGGTCATTTATCAAACCAGCTTGCCAGTAAGCAAGTTGAGTCGAGTTGAAAAATCGCCAAAAACACCGCTTGTAGCCGAACAAAGTCAGCCGCAAGCGTCGACTGAGTCATCAAGTGCCTCAGAACTTATTGACGCCACGCACTTGATGCAACTAGGCCTTGCTGTACCTATTCAAAACGCGAAAATTGCTATCACGAACGCCAGACTAAGCTTGGCATTCAGTGAGCAAGCCAGCGATGTTGTTGGCATGTTAAAAAGTGGCGAGCTGCAGATCATCAATGATCAAACAAGACATGCCTTAAAAGCTAACGATCGTCTGATGTCTCCATTGGCCGATGGCGTGATAACGGCAGTGACGCTAATGACGGAGCCTTGCGAAATTAGACACTAAGATGGCGCGCCGAAAAATACGACAAACATCCACGTTCAGCCTGTCTTTTTTAGACATTATGTCCTGTGGGTTAGGGGCCGCTGTTCTGATATTTTTATTGCTCAAACACGTCGTCGATTCGCCGGTTCCAAATCAAGAAATTACCGTTTTATCGGAAGTGAACTTGCTGGAAGAAGAAATTTTAGAAGGCGAAAAAAGTTTAGTAAGAATACGAAATACCTTGAGCGACATTTCTGATGAATCGGTGATAGCGCAAGGTTTAGCCAGAAAAATACGCGAAGAACTCGAACAGCTTAAAAGCGTCATTGAGGATATTACGCCAGAATCGCTGGAAGATATTCCCGGCTTAGAGGCAAAGCTGGCAAAGTTAGAACGCCAGAAAAAAGCCATAGAAAGTACCGTGCCGGCCGGTAGTAAGGCTTTTGAATTCACTGGTGATGGTGACCGACAGTACCTAACTGGCCTTAGACTGGGCGGCGGAAATGTACTCATTTTGATTGACAGCTCGGCAAGTATGTTAGACGAAACAATCGTTAATGTGGTGCGTCGCAGCGGTATGAATGATCAATTAAAATTGAGCGCACCTAAATGGGGGCGCACATTGGCCATTAGTCAATGGATCATCGCCAATCTGCCTATTTCAAGTGACTTTCAAATGCTGACCTTCAGCGATGAAGTGAAGCCGGTGTTTGGTGACGATATTAATCAGTGGTACGAAGTCGCCGATAGAGTGGCCGTTGCTTCGGCGGTACAGGGTATCAATAAGGTTGTTCCAGCAAACGGCACTAACTTAGAAAAGGTCTTCGAAACCGCGATGGCGATGACGCCAAAGCCCGATAATATTTTCATCCTCACTGATGGTCTGCCAACGATTGGCGAGGGAGCTCCGACCTCGGGCTCAATCACCGGAGTGGAACGTTATCGCATTTTTCGCAAGGCGGTGGAAAAACTCGTACCCGGCATACCGATTAATACCATGCTACTGCCACTTGAGGGCGATAACTATGCTGCCGGCGCGTTTTGGGGCTTAGCCATGCGCACTCAAGGTTCCTTTTTGACTCCAGCAAGGGATTGGCCATGAGTAAACGTAAAAGCCGCCGAGGTTTGGGTGATGCCGGCCTTAGCTTTTTGGACATCATTTGTTGTGGCTTCGGGGCGATAGTGCTGCTGCTGGTAATAGTGCGCCCGAGTGTGCCGATACTTTTAGAAGAATCACCCATTGAAGATAAAGGCCAAGTGCGCGCCTTGCAAGAGCGCCTATTCGAAATTCGAGGTCAAGTTAAATACTTGGAAACCGAGCTTAATGCAAAGCAGGAACAGCTTGGTGATGATAAGCGTCGAGTAGCTATTTTACGCGGCGAATTCGATACCTTAACGGCTCGTAAGGCCAGTATTGAAGAGTTCGGCGCCGACGATGCAACGCAGGCTGAAGACTTACAGATAGCGGTTCAAACTCTGTCACGCGAAATGAAACGGCTATTGAAGAACCGAAAGAAAGCCAATGATTATATCGGCGGCGTACCGGTCGATTCAGAGTACATCATATTTATAATTGATACCTCTGGTAGTATGTTTTCCAGAGCTTGGGGTCGTCTATTGAATGAAGTGACGAATATTTTACGGATTCACCCGACTGTCAAAGGCATTCAAGTCATGAACGATCAAGGGCAGTATATGTTCCCTACCTATCGTGGAGAATTCATGCCTGATTCGCCAAGTCGGCGAACTCAAATAGTCAGCAAGCTGCGGTCTTGGAATGCGTACAGCAACTCAAGCCCAGTCGAAGGCATCACTACAGCAATTAGACAGCACTATGATAAAACTAAAAAGATAAGCCTGTATGTATTGGGTGATGATTATTCTGGGCGGTCGATTAGGCGGGTGCTGGAAATTGTTAAAGAGCTTAATAAGGGCAATAAGCGGGGCGAGCGCTTGGTTCGCATACACGGCGTTGGTTTTCCGGTGCACATGACGTTTAGCCCGGCCGCCGGTAGTAAGGCAATGCGATACGCTGCCTTAATGAGAGAACTAGCAGAAGAGAATAGTGGTACGTTTATTGGCCTCAACAACTTGAGATAAGGTGAGTGCGGTATGAAATCAGTGTTTAGTAAAGCAAGTGGCCAAATCGCCAAGCGAATATTTGCGCTATTGATGTTGGCTCTCATTAGTGCGTGTTCGAGCAAAGTGGTCGTGGTGAGTGAAATTCCCAGGCCGCTGGTCGAAAAAGTGCCGTTAAACGTTCATTTATCATTTAGTGATGAATTTACAAGCTACGTTTATGTCGAGAATGAAAAAAAGCGTGCGCTTAGCAGCATGGATTTTGCACAAGCGCAAAGCGATATGTTTCAAGCCATTTTCTCTGACCTGACCAACCTTGTTGAGCATGATTCAGTAGATAAAGACATCACCGTTGAGCCTGAAGTGTTGTCTTTTGAATACAGCGCACCGAGAGAAACCAGTTTGAAGCAGTACGAGGTGTCGCTGAGATATCGTATTAAGTTACTCAATAATGATGGTTCAAAGTTGGCGGATTGGGTGGTGAAAGGGTTTGGTAAAACACCGACCGCTCTGCTGACCAATGCCGCTCAGGCGTTTAATTCGGCTACCAATGTAGCCTTGCGTGACGTTGGTGCTCAGCTGGCGATTTATTTCCCTGGTCAATCAAAGGTCAAGGCGATTATCGACGGTAAAACGGATGGTGCTAGTGGCATTAAAGAAGGGGCGAGCGGTTTAGATCTAACATCAGGCTCAGACCAGAATCAAGACTTAGAACTAGAGCCTGGCCTGAGCGAAGCTTCGAAAGCAGAAAATACAGTTAGTAAGGTTAGTGAAAATAAATCTGGGGGTAGTGATGAGTAATGTCTTTTCGGTTCTCACAAAATTGTGCAATGCAAAGCGAAGTCTCGAGGCGTATTGGCTTGATAAACAGGGCATGTCTAAATTGCTTATAGGGCTTTCGGTGACCGTGATTGCGAGTGGTTGTACTACCATTAATATTGATCAAGTGCGATTGAAAGAAACGGTTGAATGGCAGAAAGGCGACTCAATGGTTGTGCTTGGCCGTCATCAAACCCCAGAAATACAAACAGAAGCCAGCTTAGTTGCCTGTATCGGCAGTAAGCTAAAACGCGGCACCAAGGACATTCAAATTATTCCCGAAGCCATGTTTGTCGATGAGTTCTATCCCTGGTTCGAAGCGAGAACCGCGCCGCTACGGCCTAAGAAGCTCCAAAAGACGCTTCAGGAGCCCATTGTTAAGGCCAAGCTTGATCAGTTAAAAGTTAAGTATATTGTTTGGGTAGAGGGTTCAACAGAAAGAACAGGTTCAGCCGGCAGTATGTCCTGCTCTATCGGCCCGGGCGGTGGCGGCTGTTTTGGTTTTGGCACCTGGGAAGACACCAGTGATTACGAAACAACGGTTTGGGATGTGGACACCTTTGAAGAGGTGGGCCGGGTAAGTACTGAAGCCGTTGGTACTTCGTATATGCCCGCGTTTGTTGTGCCGATTCCACTTTTGGCGCAGGTAGAGGGCGACGCTTGTAACGGTATGGGTAGTCAATTAGTGCGTTTTTTCAATAGCAGTGATGGCAATGGACTGAAAGTGGTTAAATGAAGTTTAGATCGCCATACAGCTAAGACATTGGGAGGCTTTCATGAAATTTTTCTGGTTGTTTAAGCAAGCCAAGCAAAACAGCTTGGTGGGCATTTTGGCGTTCCTGTTGGTGGGTGTGTCGTCTCTGGTATTGGCCAATGACGATAAGCCCTTAACCGCTAAAGAATTCGAAAAGAAGTATTTAGAAGAGCAGCAAGAGAAGTGGCCAAACCTTAAGGGACGGGCTTTGAAAAACCATTTGGCCGTTATTTTTAATACGCCCATTTATGACAATCCAAAGCTCAGTGCTTATGTGCAAAGAGTGGGTGAAAAAGTGCTGGCGCAGACACCGCACGCGGGCCAAGACTATCGGTTTTTAGTTCTCGATTCCGAGGTTCCTAATGCGTTTACGCAGTTGCAGCCATATATATACCTCAATCGCGGTTTGGTCGGTTTATATCAATCAGAAGCGCAGTTAGCCGGCGTATTAGGACATGAAATTGGTCACAATATTGATAAGGCTGGTAGCAAGATACGTCGCAAGGCTATCGGGGACAGTATTTTTGCCACTGCTATGAGTATTTTGGCTGGTAATACGGCTGTGGGAGACGCCATCGCAACGCAACAACAATATGGCCAAGCAAAGTATAGCCAAGCACGCGAGTTAGAGGCTGACAGGTTGGGAGCCAGTTATTTGTATGGCGCGGGCTATGATTCAAATGGTTTGTTGGGTGGCTTAGGCTCATTATTTGATTATGTGAGAGCAGGGCTTAAGAAAAATACCGTTCAATATAGAGAGCTGCAAACCCACCCGAGAAACGATAAACGTTTGAATGCGGTATTACGCGAAATAGGCGAATTGCCTCCGGGTGAAGCGTACGAAGGACGCGAGGCCTATCGCGAAGCGATATCAGGCATGGTCTATGGGCCGAACTTACGTCCCAATGCACCACCGGGCTACGTGCGCTATAACAATGAAAAACTCGGCATCACGTTTTTGCATCCAAAAGACTGGAGCCGAAAAATCAAAGGGTCGAAAATCATCGTTATGGACCCTAAAGAAAGCATGCAGTTTAAAATTGAGATTGAGAAAACTAAGAATAAAACTCAGTCGAGTAACGATGCGATTAAGGAAAAATACCCCGAAGGTATGGAAGATCTTAAAAAGATCAATCCAAAGTCGCCCAAAGATTTGGGTATGGTTGCGGTGCGCGCAAATCAGCGTGTTGGCCTAATTAAAATTGTTAGGAATACCTATCACTTTCAAGGCATTAGTCGAGATAACAACCTCACCAAACAAAAGGATCAGATTTTTCTTGGCATGATTGCCAGCTTCCGCCGAATGCACCCTAAGGATAAAAATCTTACCGAGGTTAAACGCATATATTTTGAACAGCTAGAACCGGGCCAGACCTTCGCCTCTATCGTTGCTGATCAAAATGACGATAATGTCGGTACTGAATCTGAACTAAGGGCGATCAATGGCTACTACCCTAAAGGCGAGGCGGAGCCGGGCACCTGGATTAAAAAGATTAAGCTGGTTAAGGTTGATCAAAACGACCACAAAGCCACCGAAGCTGACGATAAGCCCGCCGGTTGAATATTCCCGAGTCAGTGTTTGCTGTGTTGTGCTCAAACAATGTTAGAATACGTTTTTAGCAATATAAGATTCGAAATTTATCATGGCAGGACACAGTAAGTGGGCGAATATTAAGCACCGAAAGGCAGCTCAAGACGCCAAACGAGGCAAGTTATTTACTAAACACATTCGTGAAATTACCGTAGCGGCACGCGAAGGCGGTGGCGACCCCGATTCTAATGCGGCGCTGCGCATCGCTGTCGATAAGGCCTTGGGTGTAAACATGACTCGTGACACGGTAGAACGAGCGATTAAACGCGGCACCGGCGATTTAGACGGTGTGAGCTATGAAGACATGACCTATGAAGGTTATGCGCCCTGTGGAATTGCGCTGTTAGTCGAATGCAGTTCGGATAATAAAAACCGCACTGTGGCCGAGGTTCGGCACGCTTTCAGTAAGTACAATGGCAGTATGGGCACCTCTGGTTCGGTCGCCTATATGTTCCAATCTATGGGCGTGATAGAAATGGCCGAAGGCGCAGACGAAGAAGCGGTAATGGAAGTTGCTTTGGAGGCCGGTGCGGATGACATTGTCACGCATGACGATGGCACTGTTGAAGTGACTTGCCCACCAACCGAGTATGTTGCTTTGATGGCAGCGTTTGAAAAAGCCGAAATGGCGGTGGCCAACTCTGAAGTTACTAAGCGCCCCGAAAATCAAATCAGTCTTGAGCATGATGATGCTCAAAAGGTCATGAAGTTGATAGACGCCTTAGAAGATTTAGACGACGTGGTTGATGTTTTTTCGAATGCCGATTTTCCTGAGTCGGCGTATGAAGAATAGATCGCAGCGCGGACGATCGAGCATGATGAACAGTGTGCTCGATTTCTAAAGGCTGTGTTTTGGTACTGTTTCGGTTTATAGCTTTTCAATCCACAGATTACACACGTGCATAAAAACGCAACTCCTCAAAAATCAGTCACGATTCTTGGTGTTGATCCTGGTTCTCAAATTACCGGTATTGGTGTAATCCGGTCTAGCGGCAACGAACTTGCACACATTTATTCTGAGTCACTTAAATTGCCCAAGGGTGAACTGCCAGTTCGGCTTGAAAATTTATACACTCGAATGCAAACAATTATTGCGCAAACACGCCCCGATGTGGTGTCCATTGAGCGTGTTTTTGTTGCGAAGAACCCACAATCGGCTCTGGTATTAGGGCATGCTCGTGGGGCCGCCATGCTCGCCGCCGTGATCAATAAAATACCGGTTGTCGAATACAGCGCAACTGAAATCAAAAAGACCGTGGTTGGAAAAGGGCGTGCCGACAAAACTCAGGTCCAGCACATGATGCGTGTATTATTAGGGTTACGGGTTGCTCCCGAAGTAGATGCGTCTGATGCCTTAGCGGCCGCTGTTTGTCACGCGCATCACCAACAAATTAACAGAGCTTTAAAGAAAGCTTAACGTTCGGCAGAGAAGTTTCATGATTGCATGGTTAAAAGGTGAATTACTCGAAAAACAAGCGCCCAGCTTGGTATTGAACGTAAATGGGGTGGGATATGAGCTAGAGGCTCCAATGTCTACCTTCTATGAGTTACCCAATGTCGGGGAAGTGGCGACTATTTTCGTTCACATGGTGGTTCGAGAAGATGCGCAGTTGTTATTTGGCTTTACCAATAAACAACAACGTGAACTTTTTCGTAGCCTGATTCGGGTAAATGGTGTTGGCCCAAAAGTCGCGTTGGCGGTGCTCTCGACTTTGTCTGCACAAGAGCTGATGACATGCATGGCCAATGAAGACGTGACTCAACTCTGTCGAGTGCCCGGCATTGGCAAGAAAACGGCACAGCGCTTAGTTGTCGAAATGAAAGACCGTTTGGAGAAAGAATTTGGCGATGTGGCGCTAGAAGCCTCGACCGGCGAAACAAACAGCAGTAATTCTCGCGACGCTATCGACGCGCTGGTTGCCTTGGGTTATAAAAATGCTGAGGCAGGGCGTGTTGTTAAATCGTTAGACGCGTCGTTAAGCAGTGAAGAGTTAATCCGCCATGCATTGCGCAGCCTGTCTGGTAATGTACTGTAATTGCACCAGCGATACAGTGGTTAAACAAAATGCCGTTAACTCCAATTTCTGCCAATTGGCTTGGCCAATACGTTTATGATCGACGAAAACCCAATTAACCCGGAACTTCAAACCAACGACGATGACGTGGTGGATCGCGCCTTGCGCCCCGAGTACCTGCAAGACTTTGTCGGTCAGCCTAAGTTAAAAGAGCAACTTTCAATTTTCATTCAAGCCGCCAGATCACGCAGCGAAGCGCTGGATCATGTGTTGTTATTTGGCCCTCCAGGTTTAGGAAAAACCACGCTTTCAAATATTATCGCGCGTGAGATGAACACCAAAATGCGGCAAACCTCTGGCCCCGTGCTCGAGCGTGCTGGTGATTTAGCCGCCGTATTGACGAATCTTGAGCCGCATGATGTTTTGTTTATTGATGAAATACATCGACTAAGCCCGGTGGTTGAAGAAATTCTCTATCCGGCGATGGAAGATTTTGAGCTCGACATCATGATCGGCGAGGGCCCGGCGGCGCGAACCGTGAAACTCTCGTTACCGCCATTCACATTAATCGGTGCAACTACGCGAGCAGGCTTACTAACCTCACCGCTTCGTGATCGCTTCGGCATTGTTCAGCGTTTGGAATACTACAATACCGCAGACCTTGCCAGTATTGTTCAGCGTTCGTCTAATATTTTGGGTGTGCCAACACAAGACGAAGGTGTGCAAACTATTGCGAATCGATCCCGTGGTACACCGCGAATCGCGAACCGATTGTTGCGCCGCGTGCGAGATTACGCTGAAGTCAAAGGGTCTGGTAATTTGACAGAAGAAATGGCCACTGGCGCGTTGGATATGATGGAAGTTGACCCGCATGGCTTGGATTGGATGGATCGCCAATTACTAAAAGCCATTATGGAAAAATTTGATGGCGGGCCGGTTGGTATCGACAGCTTAGCCGCTGCGATTGGCGAAGAGCGTGGCACTATAGAAGACGTGATCGAACCGTATTTGATCCAGCAGGGTTTTATGATGCGCACACCGCGTGGTCGCGTGGTTACTAAGCGAACTTGGTCTTACTTTGGCCTTCGTGCGCCAGACACCCCCGAGCCAAGCGGTCAAAAGAAACTGTTTGAAGGCTAATTTTCGCAATTGAGAATGTATGTTTGAGAAAAAACTGCGCGTTTACTATGAAGATACCGATGCGGGCGGCATTGTTTACCATTCTAATTATCTGAATTTCATGGAGCGTTGCCGTTGCGACTGGCTCATGCATCTGGGTTATAACGTTGCTGAGCTTGAACGAAACCACAAGCTGGTGTTCGTGGTTCGCGAGGCAAACCTGGTATTTGCGCGACCAGCGCGGCTTTTTGATGAGTTGCGCGTTATTGCCGAGGTATTGCAAGTCGGTAAGGTAAAGTTGCAGCTCCGGCAAGCGGTTTATAATCAGGATCAAGAGCTTTGTACTGCGACGATAAAACTCGCGGTTTTAGACGCAGAATCGTTTAAACTAAAGGCCATGCCAGATGCGTTGCGTCAAACAATGCAGATAGGCTAAGTGGGTCTTTCTGGCAATAGTTTTTTTGAACTCTTTGATTAGCGTGCATTGGGTAGGGCGCTAGCACAGAAATATCTTTAAAATGCCATAACACTTAAGCAGAAACACTCAAGAAGCCACTGATATTAAAAACGTAATGCTATGGCCTTTGCTGTGATTTTTAGAGAAAAATCGCACTTGGTCGCGTACTAACTTTGGGTTAATTTACCGATATGATGATAAACACATTAGGTTCGACGCTGACGATAGCAGCGCAAGCTGAAACAGCTCCTTCGGCAAAAGGCTTAACGGAACTTGCCGTCGAGGCCCTTTCAGGCGGGCATGGCGCCGATGAGATGTCAATTCTTGCTCTGGTGATGGACGCCAGTTTAACGGTGCAGCTTGTCATGTTGATGTTGCTGCTGGCTTCGTTAGCGTCTTGGTCGATTATTTTCACTAAGTCTCGTATTTTACGTAGAGAGCGCAAACTAACCAAAGAATTTGAAGATCAATTTTGGGCTGGCGGCAGCATGACCAAATTGTATAACCAGTGGGGCGCTGAAACTAAAAAGTCGTCCGGCATGTCTGAGATATTTGTTTCGGGTTATCGCGAGTATCAACGATTATCTGAGCGCGGCTATGCTAATAATAATGATCTTCTGGACGCCGTTCAGCGTGCCATGAGAGTCGAACTTAGCCGCGAAATTGATCATTTAGAATCGCAAATACCCACGCTGGCCACTATCGGCTCAACCAGCCCTTACGTTGGCCTGTTTGGCACAGTTTGGGGCATTATGAACTCGTTTCGATCGTTGGGCTTGTCAACCCAACAAGCGACCGTTGCCAGTGTGGCGCCTGGTATCGCAGAGGCATTGGTCGCCACGGCGATGGGCTTGTTTGCCGCCATACCGGCCGTCATTGCTTATAACCGATACAACACACAGGTTGAAAAACTAATTGCGCAATATGAAATATTCATGGAAGAATTCGTGAGTATTATTAATCGACAACTCGCCATCGGCGAAGCAAAATAATCGCGCGCCGCATTTAGCCATGAGCTACCGAAATCGAAAACGCAAAGCAATCGCTGAAATCAACGTGGTGCCCTATATCGATGTGATGTTGGTGCTATTGATTATATTTATGGTGACAGCGCCGTTGTTATCCGAAGGCGTTAAAGTTGATTTGCCACAAACCAGTGAATCGGCGCCGGTTCAAGCCAGTGATGACGCACCTGAGCCATTTGTATTAACCGTTGATGTTGATGGTAATTTGTTTATTGATGATCGTGAATACGATCAAGCTGGCATCGTTCGTTACGCTAAGGCTTTGTATTTAGAAAAGCCGAGCACTAACTTTTTAATTCGCGGTGATAAGGACGCTCGCTATGATTTTGTGATGCAGGCAATGAATTTACTAAAAGAAGCTGGCATTGAAACAGTCAGCTTAATAACCGAACGCACGGATAAGAAGTAGTCTTGACATGAGCAATCGCCGAAGAAAAAGTGCGGCAAGCACTCGATTTATCGCTTATGTTGGGGCTGGTTTGGTACACGCTGCCATTATAGGCGCTATGATATTTAAATTTACCCGTGATGATAACGCCGAAAAAATTGACGCGCTTAACGCAGAGAAAATAGATATTGTAAATGCACGTGCCGTTGATGAAGACCAGCTGCAGAAAACCCGCGACGAAATAAAGAAGAAAGATCGCGCAAAAAAGAAAGAGCGCGAAGATCAAGAAGCGCGTTTAAGAGAGTTACAAAAACAGTCTGAGCTTGAAAAAAAGCGCTTGGCCGAATTGGAAAAATTAAAGCTCGAGGCCGAAGAAGCTGAGCGAAAGCGGGTTATTGCTCTTAATAAGAAGAAAAAAGAAGACGAATTAAAAGAGAAGAAGCGCAAAGAAAAGCAAAAACTTGATGCTGAAAAGAAGCGCAAAGAGCTGGCTAAATTGGCCAAAGAAAAGGCCGCTCGTGAAGCTGAATTAAAACGTATTCAAGAAGAACAGGCTCTTTTTGAAGAAGCGCGACGTAAACGTGAGCAAGAAGAATTAACGCAGCGCTTAGAGCAAGAAGAGGCTGAGCGCCGAGCAGCCGCGGTGAAACGAGCTGCTGCGCAACGCACCGCAACGGTGCAGAGTAAATACTCGGCACTGATGAAAGATGCGGTTAAAGCTAAATGGACCGTACCGCCGGGCACAGAACCGTGGCGTAAAGTGCGCTTAAAGATTAAACTGTCTTCACTTGGTGTAGTCGAAAATGTATCTATCGTAGACTCTAGCGGCAGTGCAGCGTACGATAAAAGCGTTGAAACGGCTGTATTGCAGGCAAGCCCCTTACCAATGCCGACGGTAGATGAAGACGAGTCTGCGCACATGAAAATGCAGAGTGTGTTTATGAACGTCACGAAAGATTAACCAAATTATTCACAAAAAATAATGAAAATCGAAACGCTATTTTTCACCGCCAAACACACCCTGTTGAATGCAGCCTCTGTAATACTAGTGTCTGCGTTGATGGTGTCGACGTCGGCCGTCGCTCAGGTAGAGATAAACATCGATGGCGGTGTTGAACAAGGAACTCCGATTGCCATTGTTCCGTTTAAAGTGGCCGATGGGGTTGAGTTGGAGCATCAAATACACAGTATTGTGGCAAATGACCTTTACTCTACTGGAAAATTTGAGCCGATTCCCAGTGAAAAGTTTCTGACGCTACCGTCGAAAATCGAAGAGGTAAGAGCGAAAGATTGGCGCCTAATTAATGCTCAAATATTGGTGTTTGGCGAAATATGGTCGCTGGGTAAGGATTTGTTTGAAGTGCAGTTTCGTATGTACGATATAGCGCGCGATCGACAAGTCGGCAAAACCAAACGAATACCTAACCTTCGAGCGAAAGACCTTCGAGCGGTGGCGCATGTCATTTCCGATGATGTGTATACCGCGTTTACTGGCCGCGGTGGTGCGTTTAGATCGTCCATCGCGTATGTCGATCGTGAACAAAAAGGCCCGCAGCGTTACCGATATAAATTAATGGTCGCGGATTGGGATGGTTTTAATGCCGCCGAAGTGTATGCGTCTAAAAACCCTATTTTGTCACCCGACTGGTCGCCAGACAGCCAGAAACTGGCTTTCGTTAATCTGACTAAGAAGGGCCCTGTCGTTAAAGTCTTGGACTTGGCTTCTGGTCGTACTGAGGATATTGCGAAATTTAAAGGCGTCAACACCGCACCTGCATGGTCACCAGATGGTGCGCAGCTGGCGTATTCAAGTTCGCGCCATGGCAGCCCTGACTTGTTTATTTATAATACTCAAACCAAAGAACACACGCGTGTTACTACTCACTATGGTATCGATACTGAGCCTGCTTGGGGGCCGCGCGGCGAGACGCTTATGTTTACTTCAAACCGCTCTCGCAAGCCACAAATATTTCGCTATAGCTTGTTGGATGAATCCATCACGAGAATGACCTTTGAAGGTGACGAGAATGCGAATGCAAGTTACGATAGCGATGGTAAAAATATCGTAATGGTGCACGATGGCGGAAATATAGTATTAATGAATACTGAAAGTAGTGAGATGCAGTGGTTAACCAAAGCCAAATTTGATGAATCTCCTAGTTTTTCTCCTAATGGAGACATGGTATTGTATATGACCGAACAAGGGTTTGAGCCAACGATGGTTGTTGCCTCTACTGATGGCCGAGTTCGGACGAGGGTACAGTTTGTTCAAGGTGATGTGCGTGAGCCGGCGTGGTCACCGCTGAAGAGATAAAAAGACGCGGCAATATAAACAACACTATTTTTTGGAGTAACATTATGAATCGTAAATTAGGCCTTATGCTTACCATTGTTTTAAGCGCAGTGCTTGCAGGGTGTGCAAATAAAGGCGCTACGCCTCCGCCACTTGACGATAACGCTGGTGCAGTGCCGACCAAACAAGTTGATGCGAATGCTAACAATGCATATGGAACAGGCTTATCGGCCGCTGATCTTCAATCGTTGGATATCTTCGGTGATCCGCGTAATGAAAGAGTGGTTTACTTCAAATACAACAGCACGGCGATTGATCGTCGTTCGCAAGTTATTTTAGCGGCTCATGCTCGCTATTTGGGTCAACGTTCAGGTGCAAGAGTTAGCCTTGAAGGCCACGCCGATGAGCGAGGTACTCGTGACTTTAACTTGGCGCTAGGCGAGCGTCGAGCTAATGTGGTTGCTGATGTACTGACATCAAAAGGCGCAGGCAGCAAAAACCAAACCATCTCTTACGGTGAAGAGCGTCCTGTGGATACTTCTCACACAGAGAGCGCATGGCAGAAAAACCGTCGCGTTGAAATAAAATACTAAATTGGTATTTTAAATCTGAGTGCGGTATTGACCGCACTCAGAGCATGACTAAATGCGGTTTTGTGCTTTTGCTTATTACTCGCTAAATAGTACTTACTAGTGGTGCTGATAGTAGTCCCTAAGCAGTTCCTAAATAGTACTTAAGTTTAGGTGAAAATTTTCAAAAATGACCGTATTTGTGTCAGCTAGGTAATACAGCGCTTTAAATTATTTAGCGCGCGTACTATTAGCCAATAGCGATGTTAGAGAAACGAGACGTTATGAATACAGCAAAACTATCTGGATTCGCTATCGGGGTTGCACTTTGTGCTACCCCGATTTTTAATTCTGCCCATGCACAATCGACTAACAATTCAGCGGAATTGGTTTTACAGGTTCAGAGCATGCGCTCAGAAATTGCTGAACTTCGAGACATGGTCGAGCGCCAGCAATTTGAATTAAACAAATTCAAGCGACAAGTCGCTGCGGATCAAGCGGTCGAAAAACAGGCTCGATTAGAGGCTGAAAAAGCCGCTCTTCAGGCCTCGCAAATCCAAACATCTCAAATTCAGGCATCTCAAGCAGGTGGTTTTAATCAGGGTACGACAGGTAATGTCGATATCTATACGCAGCAAGCCGCGAATACGGTACCTCAACTAGAAGCGAGTGCTAAAGCGTATAACGAGCAAAACGTGAGCGGCGCTATCAATGCAGACCCTGCCCGCAGCATAGTGAATGGCACTGAAGTTATTGAACGCGGCATCAATGCCGATGGTGTAAATAGCGCTCTTAGTGCTAGTACAGGTTCTGGTTTCAATAACGACACTAGTCTCAATAAAGGCACCGGCCTCACTGCAGACACTGGTTCGGTAAGTTCAGAGGCGATAGCTCAAAATGTACCGGCTGTTGGGGCTGTTTATGTCGCTGGCTCTAACGCAGTTTCTAATTCGACCACTAGTATAACTTCGAGTGCAAACATTCAGCCGGGCCAACAACCTATATTGTCTGTGCCAAATAGTTCAGCACTTGAGCCGACCATTGGATCTGACTTAGCTTCGGGCGCGGACGGCGGACTAACTTCGGGCGCCATCAATGCAGCCGAATACCCGACTGCACCGGTGCAACAAGTATTTTCATCGAATACAGGCGTATTATCTGATGCACAAAATACCGAGAGCCCTAATATTGCGATACTTGAACAGCCGGTCACCGAAATCGCCCAACCGGAGCCAGAGCTCGTCAAGTTTACTGAAGATCAGTATTATGATCGGGGTTTTGATTTCTTGAAGCAGTCAAAGTACGATGAAGCAATCACGGTTTTTAATGAACAGATAAGCCAGTACCCGAATGGTGAGTTGGCCGATGATGCGCATTATTGGATTGCTGAAGCACTGTTTATCAACCGCAAATCAGCCGAAGCCAAGCCCCATTTGAGAGCAATTATTGATAACTACCCGCAAAGTGCTCGCTTACCCGACGCTATGCTAAAAACGGCCTATATCGAGCAGGATATGGGTAATATGATTGAAGCACGTATACTTCTTCAAGAAATAGTCAGTCGACACCCATCTTCTAATGCCGCCATTGCCGCACGTAACCGCCTAGATAACCTAAAAGTTGGCAACTAGTTTCTCAGCGCAGCGTTAACAGAGTGATCTATAACCTTTTGTAAGCGCGTTAAATTATTGTGTTTCTTGGTGTTTAGAATATTGACTTAATAGAGCCAAGCCAATACCCTCCCGCGTCATTCAGCACAAATGTGCTAAGGTGCGACTATGTCTCTAAAACTTACGGAAATATTTTTTTCTCTGCAAGGTGAATCAAATACAGTGGGGTATCCAACTGTGTTTGTACGTCTTACTGGCTGCCCTATGCGTTGTAGCTATTGTGATACGGCTTATGCGTTTCACGGTGGGGAGAAGTTTGAAATTAGTGACATTTTAGCAGAAGTAGCCAAATACAATACTCAACACGTCACCGTCACCGGTGGCGAACCCTTAGCTCAGCCAGAATGTCATGCGTTAATGACCGAGCTCTGTAATGCCGGTTACAAAGTGTCATTGGAGACCGGCGGCGCAATGCCAATAAAGCCTGTTGACCCTAGGGTGTACATTGTATTAGACGTAAAAACCCCAGCCTCAAATGAAGAGCCTAATAATCGCTATGAGAATTTGGAATTCATTAAATCAACAGACTGTTTAAAGTTTGTGGTCTGTGATCGAGACGATTATGTGTGGTCTAAGAATTTTGTGCTAAACCAAAAACTAAATGAAAAGTGCGATGTGTTCTTTTCTCCGTCAGCCGATCAGCTAAACCCTACGGAGCTCGCTGATTGGATAGTCGGTGATCAAATTCCCGTGCGTTTACAGATTCAATTACACAAACTTCTTTGGGCGAACGAGGCGGGCCGTTAATATGACCAACTTAGTTAAGCAAAGAGCCGTGGTGCTGGTCTCTGGCGGATTAGACTCCGCAACCGTGCTGGCAATGGCTACAGCAAAGGGTTATGACTGCTACGCGCTTAGTATGGACTACGGGCAGCGCCATCGCATCGAGTTAGATCGTGCGCAAAAGGTTGCTCACAGCAACGGTGCCATCGAACACCGAGTCGTGCGAATCGATATTGGTAGCTTTGGTGGTTCAGCACTCACTGATCGTGATATCAATGTGCCTACGGAAGAGTCAGATGAAATCCCCATCACGTATGTGCCGGCGAGAAATACCGTGTTTTTGTCGGTCGCGTTAGGCTGGGCTGAAGTGTTGGATGCGTCCGCTATTTTCATTGGTGCTAACGCGGTAGATTATTCAGGCTACCCAGACTGTCGACCTGAATACATTGAATCGTTTCAAACAATGGCCAATTTGGCGACGAAATCAGGTGTCGAAGGCAATTGTATTTCGGTAGAAGCGCCGATTATTAAGTTAACTAAAGCTGAAATTATTGCTCAGGGCTTGGCACTGGGCGTGGATTATTCGCAGACTATTTCATGCTATAACCCGAGAACCGACGGCAAAGTGTGCCATGAGTGTGATTCGTGT
This sequence comes from uncultured Gammaproteobacteria bacterium, assembly GCA_964516915.1. Taxonomy (GTDB): domain Bacteria; phylum Pseudomonadota; class Gammaproteobacteria; order Arenicellales; family Arenicellaceae; genus Arenicella. The sequence goes on along the minus strand of CAZEXS010000013.1, from coordinate 41,181 downwards.
CGAATACGTGCAGCCGGGTTTGAAGCGGCAGGCGCTGTAGACCCAGCGCTGGCTCAAACTCAATCTACGAGAAAGGCGTTAGCAAACAGTAAGAAATAGCCAAAGAAATCACTAAAAAAGGTTGACCAAGTAGGTTTTTGGCAAGATAATCACGCCTCGCTTGAACAGCACCATTTTTAAGCGATATCTTGAAAGGAATGGGGCGTTAGCTCAGTTGGTAGAGCATCTGACTTTTAATCAGGTGGTCGCGCGTTCGAATCGCGCACGCCCCACCATTCAAGCAATTTAAAAATCAAAAGCTCAAAAGGAACTGGGCGAGATTCAAAAATTCTTATTATTCTCAAAAATATCTGAAAAGCACAGTCTAGTTACATTGAAAAATGTTTAACACCGAGTCAATCGAGCTAGTCTTCGCTTATGATGTGATATTTTTAAAGCTAAAAGTGTGGATCGATTTAGGTGGTTGTGGTGAGCGCAGAAGCCAAATAAACCTCAGCTTTCTTCTTGGTCGAATAGCACGCTGTGATCGCAACTAAATGTTGGAACAGCCCTTATTGTTCAAGTTTCGGTTACAGGGCGTATTTGAACGACATTGATTTCGTTTGCCTATAACTTTTCATCTGTGTTAAAAACGAACAAGGTCGTTAAATGAAAAATGCAAGATGGGTGGCGCTTGATAGTGCCCGTGGCTTGGCTATATTGAGCACTATCACATTGATGTCATCTCAATTTTTGTTGTCATTAAAGTGTTTGCTATGGGTAGCGGTTCTCTATTACTTTGCTTCTAATGCAATATTTAGATCATGAGTTCAGGTTTGATGTTCCCGAAATCGCCAATTTATATCACTCATGTGCAGTGCAAATAAAACAGTATTTTTCATGCGTTTTAAAAAATAAGATCTATTGTGCGAAGGCATGCCAATACAAAATCTCGCTCATTATTGTTGGAGGCAAATTTGGCGCGCATTCATAGGCGCTATAAACACTATTATTGGAAGTCTTAAAGTCAAGTGGTTATTTTGTTAACTCTGATAGTCTGCTTTGTAAATAGCGGATATCAATTGGTTTGTGAATAAGCTCAAGCCTAGCGTGTTTTGCTTCCAATAAACGTTCGGGTGCGGTATCTCCACTGATTAGTAGCGCAGGTAATTCAGGATAAATATTTCTAATCGCTTTTATTGCTTTGATACCGTTATCATCATCAGCTAACCTAAAGTCAGCCAATACTATATCTGGCTTATTTTGTTCTACATACGTCAATGCGTCTGCTGTGCCCGCAACCCCAGTAAAGCTGCACCCTAATTCATTCATCATCAGCTTCATAGCGAAAAGAATGTCAGGCTCATCATCAATGCAAAGTACCTTTTTTCCATGAATTGAATGCAAAATGCTATTAGTCTGTGATTGTTTGCTAGCGTTTGTTGTAACTGCCGATTTTGGTAAGCTTATGAAAAATTCGCTACCCGTTCCCAGCATCGATTTGACCTTTAGTTCGATACCCATCAGGGTGCAAATTCTTTGGGCGATGGATAGGCCTAATCCTAAACCTGCTTCTATTTTTCTATTTGAATTATGAACTTGATAAAACTCCTCAAAAACCTTTTCCTTGTTTTCATCCGAGAGACCGATGCCCGTGTCTTTGACTGATAAGACCCAAGATACATCATCATCTAATACACTTATAGTTATAGAGCCTTTCTCTGTATATCGTATCGCGTTACTTATGAGGTTTCGTACGACGCGATCAAGCATTATTGCATCTGCCTCTGTCATCGCCTCTGTAGCTTCGAAGTTTGTTTTAAGCGCAAGGCCTTTTGAAGAGCAGGGCTCTTGGTACTCCGAGTTCAACCTGTCAACAAATTTTTTCAAGTCTATAATTCCCTTTTCAGGCTCTATTAAGCCCGCATCCAATTTTGATACATCCAAAAGGCTACTCATTTGCATAGCGAGAATATCTGTAGCCTTTCCAATTCTTTCAACAATGATCGTAGACTGTTCGTCTAAATTTCTAACTTGTAGAGCCGCGTTCAGCAAAGAAAGTGTATGAATAGGTTGCCTCAGATCATGACTTGCTGATGCTAAAAATCTGGTTTTGGAGTCGTTGGCTTTTTGAGCATCATTTAATGCGATATGGAGTTTTTTATTTAGATTTTTTTGTCGTTCCCTGCTATCAATAGCTTCTTTGTAGAGTTCGTTGTATCCAACTGAATTTTGCAACAATACTCTGAAGTAGAAAAGAATTAGGACAGCAATCACAAACTGTAGAGCAAAAGGCTCTTCCGGAATAGGCAATACAAGCCAGCCAATAGATAGTGCTGAAACGAGCGGTACAGTGAAAATAAGAAACATCTTTCTATAACCAATGATGGTCACCGAACCAGAAATTGTTCCCAACATTATTAAAGTATAGGCGACTCTTTCAGTGAACGAAAAATACTGAAAAAAATAGACTGATAAAGCTTGCATGAGACCAAATAGGAGATTAAGGCCTAGAGCCAAGTTTTCCTTCTTGGTTATATCGATAGATTTATTCGAAATTACCTTTCGATAAACAAACAGCCTCGCGAACGTTATAGCGAGCCAAGCAAAAGACCAGGCAATGATCAGATTTAACGGAGCTGCATCATATGCAAAGCCCGCAAAAATAAAAGTCATCAGAAACTGAACGGTGAAAACACTGAACTCTGTGGATGGAATGTGAGTCAGGAAGCTACTGCTAGCTGAATTAGCATCAACTTGTGTGTCTGCTGTAGACATAGAACTAGTGTGCCCTAGCCATAGCATTAACTGCCTCAACTCTATTGCGCACACCCAGCGCCTTATATGCAGTAGATAAATGGGCTTTTACTGTTCCCTCAGCTATACCTAAATCGAGCGCGATTGCCTTATTGGATATACCTCGAATGGCAAGCTTAAGCACTTCTTTTTGTCGATCAGTCAAATGTTCTTCTTCTGAAAATTTTTTCTCTTTGGTCAATCGAGCAGATTCATTTATGGCTTGCATCGGTAGGTAAATCCCTCCATTTAGAACGAGTTCTAGCGCGGCTACAAGTATTTTCCAAGGAGAGGATTTCGGAATAAATCCGCTCGCTCCAGACTCAATTGTTGATTGAATGATTTTTGGTGAATCCTCACTTGATATGACAATGATAGATACTTTAGGAGAATGTTCTCTAATGAAGTGAATAGCCTCAATTCCGTCGACATCAGCTAGGTTGTAGTCTAGAAAAATTAAATCAAAAGATTGATATCTAGATTCTTTGATGAATTGTGAATACTGAGTAACGAATTCAACCTCTAGAGAACCATCCATGCTGTCTAGTAGCAGTTTTAATCCCTCTGCGAAGAGTTCGTGGTCATCAACGATTAAGATTTTCATTATTGAATAATTAACTGATTTACTTTTTAAGTCAATCAACGAAGGATTACGCATTTTCTAACGCTCTATAACTTTAGCTTATATAGATTTTGTGCAGCGCTAGTGTGTTCAGTAATTTATCTGGAACTGTCACCATTTAATGCGAAGAATGTATTTCTTCGCATTAAATAATAGGCATCTGAACTCTGTTGCAAAGCGAAGGTTAATATTGAAGTCTGTGACAATGTGATCACAGCTCATCTTAGAACCTTAGGAGTTCTCTAGCTAAGTTAACAGTAGAAAATTTGTAACCAGCTTCTAAACTTGGGGACATTAAAAGCGTTTTCGTTCTTAATATACTGGCCGCATTTTTAAAACAGAAAAACTCTACAAACAAATCACCGCATGATTTGCCTTGTTCGTCTTGATGGGTAAACAAATACTGTCATCGTCAGGTGATGTAGGGGAGCTCTCGTCGACTCCCTCAAGATCCAAGCTGAAGACATGAATTAATGGGTGTATGCCATCACCAAATGCTTGGCCAATGAAGATACGTTGATTGGCTGGGTCGTAGGCGGTTGATATGATTTGCTTGGCTCGGTCAGTGCTATCGAAAGGTAAGTCAAAATTCCACACTGTAGGAATCACCTCCCACGGTTCGCTGTTTTCGGATTTCACATCTAACAGGTCTTGTATATTGTATTGCCAAACCTGATAAACCGACGGATAAGAACTGCCGCCTTTAGCTGTGGAATTACTACCGACAAAGCAACATGCGTTATCTTGGTTGATATCTTCCGCACTCATACCAATATCGCCACACTGATAACCGCTCGGAGAGTTTTGTTTGAGCCAGGCCGAGGTGCGGGCTTGACGGTGGTCTCGTGTGCCATCGCCATAGCAAGAAGTACCGGCGCCCACTTTAAATGCATTTTGGTGCGTCGTGTTGGTATTGTTAACGGGGTCAAAACAACAGGCTAGACCGCTGTCGATGTCTTGCGATGTTAAGATCTGAAAACCGCAGCTGTAGCTAGTTGCGCCACTTTGCTTGAGTGCGGCGTTACCAATCGCTTCATTGGTGTTAGAGGTTCCAGGGCCGACACAACTGGGCGCATCGTTGTCCAGTGGCACGCCTTCGTCATCAAAAGCAATGCCCAGGCCATGAGAGCCAAAGAAAAGAATGCTGTCGCTATTCTCAGGCCACACCATGCCAGTAACGCCGGTTGACCGATTGAACATTAAGCTTGGCTGGTCGCTGTAATCGCCCAATGTTGCTTGGCTCTCCGGGTACCCGATAAACATTTTTGACGGTGCGGCTTGGCCGAAATTTAGCTGATTTGGATCAAAGCCCCATAAGGTTGGTCCAAACGAGGAGCGCCCAACAATCGGGCCACCCGTTCGACCGGTCAGCATAGGGTAGCCCACTGCTTCGCGATGCTTGAAAGGCACTTTGGTCATATAACCACCGACAAAGCCGCCATTGGCGAAGCTGCCAGTCGGAGACGTGCCTATCGCATGCATACCCGAAAAATCGGCGCCATTTTGCCAGCTTAGATTGGCGCTGAAGTGCGACCGATAACCATTCGATTGACTGGCATCGTAATATGACCATGAGGTACCGAGCAACTTGCTTTGATAAACATAGAGTCCGCCTAGTTGTGCCAATCCTGCGGGGTCTGAGGACGCCTTGCCATCTTGATTGAGTTTGTCGAACTCGCCGTTACTAATGTCTTGTGGCTCTTGCAAAACAACCGAGGTTTTCAACTCGTCAATCTGCATTTCTACAGACAGAGGGTTGATGATTTCCGGAATTGATATTTCGCCAATACGCTTGGCCTGAGTGTGCGTCGGTGTCGACTGCCCAAGAAACAAAGAATTGTTAACTGGGTTGTACGCCATAGGTTGATACTGAGCATTGACAAAAGGATTACATGAAAAACTCGTACCGCCGTAGGAACCTTTAGGTACCCGAAAAGCGCCTTCGTAGACGAGAGATGACCTATTTAATTCATTGGCCTTACCCAATGGCATAAATGCAGGCATGCATAGCAAGATCACAACGAAGGCATAATAATATTTATTCATGGCCTGTCTAAGTCTAACAAATAGCCCATTTAATTGACATATGTCTTGTTAAGATGTATTCCAAAGACCTTATTTTTATAGCCCGAAAATTTGAGTAACTCTCCTCTATGCCAGGACGGCACGTTAAATTGCTCTGAGAAGCGAGTAGGTACTTTTAATCAAAGTACTTGCTTATGAAATCGACGCGGCGGATCTTGCCGCTTGATCGTATAAGCCAGACAAAGTTCGCATTGTGGTGGCTATTTCTGAGAGATGTTCAGAATCACCGTCTATCGATAATACGCCGGGAACTAAGCACCTTTCTCTTACCTCTCTGTACTGTTCACACACATTATGTCCTTCGTCGGTGGTCGCGTAAAAGATCTCTTTACCGCGTTTAGTGCCGACAATAAGCCCATGTTTCATAAGTTTTTTGAGCGCGTAATTGACTGTGTGTGAATCTTCGATATTCAGCATAAAGCAAATGTCTACACGGCGTTGCTCATTATCTCGATGATGAATGTTGTGAAGTGTGAGTACTTCCAATGAGTTCAAGTCGTACTTACAGACAGCTGATGAACATCGGACTACCCATTTATTAAACGCGTTATTTAGAATGGTGAGCGCAAATTCTAACTCTGACAGCGGCCATGATTCAGCCGTTGCTAAGTGTTTTCCCGAAACAATTTTTCTATTGTCTTGATCCATAGTGATGAAAAGGCCTGTTGTTTTGTTATTACAAGATACCAACATTCTATCAATAAGGTGTTAACAATATGAAGCGCTTTGTTTTTAACTATTGCTGAGCCGATTTACTAACTGGGGCTCACATCACTCCGAAAGTTTTAAGAATGAGCCTTGCTCCCAGTGCGGTTGTAAACAGAACCACCGCGCCACCCAGTATGTTGGATGTTAAACCGTTGGCGTATTTTCCTAGTATCGATTGCCGATTAAGAGCAAACAACAAGAAACATGCAACGATGGGCAGTAATAGACCATTGGCGAACTGTGCCAGTAGAATCAATTTAAGTGGTTTGATGCCTGTTAAGGCTAAGGTGCAGCCTATCAACAGAATGCTCACGCTGATGGCTTTAAAGGCAAACGATTTTTCACCGCCCTCTATTTCGAGTAATTCGGAAACTGCGAAGCTGGTTGCTAAAGGCGCTGTTATAGCACTACTCAAACCGGCTGCAAATAAACCAAACCCCAAAAGATATTTCGCCAAGGAGCCAAATAACGGTTCAAATTGTAATGCCATGTCTGTGGCATTTTGAACGCTTAGTGCGTTTGCATATATACTTGCCGCGGCCGTTGAAGTTACTAGAATAGCGACCAGACCACCAAGACCAATCGAGATTGCGGTATCGGTTCGTGCTGACTTGAGACCTTCCGGCCCGTGCCAGCGATTTTTAGCGGCTGATGCGTGTAAAAATAAATTGTAAGGAACCACGGTAGTGCCGATTAATGCAATGACGGTCAGCAGACCTCCTGCAGGGATATTCGGTTTGGATAGCCCGCTTAGCATATTTAATAGGCTTGGTTGCACAACGAAAAACGTAAGCAAAAATGCAAGAGCCATTAGCAATACAAGTGCAATTAAAACTTTCTCGATGTCTTTATAAGTACCTTTAACGAGTGTAAAAATTGCAAAGCAAGTGAGTGTAATGACGGCGGCTTTGGAGAGTGTTGCGTTCTCGCCGAAGATGGCTTCTATCCCTAATGCCCCGCCAGCTAAGTTGCCAGCTTCGTATGCAGCGTTACCACCGTAAAGCGCAATTAACAGTAGTCCAATTAACGGCCATCTGAAAATTGAGCTCTGCAACTCGGTAATTAAAATTTCACCAAGCCCTTGTTGGGTTATGGTGCCTAGGCGAGCGCTCATTTCTTGTAATATGATGGTCGCAATGGTTGCGAACAACAATGCCCAAAGTAAAGTGTAACCATAGTTGGCGCCGGCTAAAGTGCATGCAGTAATAGTGCCGGGGCCAATAAATGCTGCGGCCACAAAAACGCCTGGGCCAAGATCTTTTATTTTGTTTAACATCGTGCTTCCTAAATGGGGCCTGCTTTGTATTGTCTTATCTAAACTACGCAATTTATCTAGTCACTTAGAGCGCTGTAGCGCTTATGAGCTCCAGCGGTACTAAAACTGAGAATAGGGTCAAGTTTTTTTCTTGCCAAACCCACCGCCGGTTGGCGTTTGGATGTTGATAGTGTCGTTAACTTGCATAGACGTATAAGCGCAGCCTGCAAGCTCCTCGATTTCTAGATTTGATCTGGTGATCCAGTTTCTGCCTATTTGACCCGGCTCTCCACCGTTGGTACCAAAAGGTGCTATTCGGCGATGGTCAGATAAAATTGATAACTCCATCTCTTTAAGAAAACGAATGCTCCGGAAAATACCATCTCCAGCGCGCCATTCACCTTCACCGCCGGACTTTCTTCGAATCGAAAATGTATCCAGAATCACCGGGTATCGATGTTCTAATATTTCCGGGTCAGTAAGTCGGGTGTTGGTCATATGGGTGTGTACGGCATTTGCGCCGTGAAAATTTGGTCCGGCAGGGGCTCCTGAGCAAATCGTTTCATAATATTGGCAGCTATCATCACCAAAGGTGAGATTGTTCATGGTTCCCTGACTTGAGCCAAGTGCTCGCAGAGCGCCAAACAGGGCATTGGTTATCGCTTGGCTGGTTTCGACATTGCCTGCGACAACGGCCGCTGGAAACGTTGGGCTAAGCATTGAGCCTGTGGGCATTACTATATTCAGTGGCTTCATGCAGCCAGCATTCAGAGGAATGTCGTCGTCAACTAAGCAGCGAAACACGTATAGAACCGCTGCCCGCGTTATGGCGCCCGGCGCGTTAAAGTTACTTGATTGCTGCTCGCTGGTACCAGTGAAGTCGATGGTGGCGGTTGCGGATTCCTTGTCCACCTTAATTGCCACATTGATGACTGCTCCGGAATCAATTTCATGAGTAAAATGACCATCCTGCATATTCTTAATCACGCTCTTCACCGCTTGCTCGGCACTGTTTTGAATGTACCCCATATACGCATGAACGGTTTTAATGCCGTAATTTTTAGTCAGTTTTTTTAGCTCGTTTACGCCGGTATTATTGGCGGCAATCTGTGCCATTAGGTCGGCAATATTTTGCTCTATATTGCGTGCAGGATATTCTCCTTCGCTCAGGGCGTCTCGAATTGCAGAGGTTTGGAATTGACCTTGATCGACTAACTTCAAACAATCAATGATGATGCCTTCTTCATGAATTGTTTTACCGAGAGGAGACATTGAGCCTGGTGCGATACCGCCCACGTCTTCGTGGTGAGCGCGGCTCGCCACGTAAAATATGATGGTGTGCTTCTCGTCGAAAACTGGCGTAATTACGGTAATGTCGGGCAGGTGTGAGCCCCCGTTGTAAGGATTGTTTTGAACGAACACATCGCCGGGCAGAATCGCTTGCCCACTATCGATAACGACTTTTACACTGGCGTCCATAGAACCTAAATGCACTGGAACATGAGGAGCGTTTGCCACAAGACTGCCGGCCTGATCAAATATGGCGCAAGAAAAGTCGAGCCGTTCTTTGATATTGACCGATTGTGAGGTATTGCGCAAAACGATTCCCATTTGTTCGGCTACCGACATAAATAGGTTGTTAAATATTTCTAAAGTAACCGGGTCACAGGCCACTGCTTCAGTGATGGTTGTAACATTATTGCTTGCGGTTAGTCTTTCAAGCACCAAGTGCCGGCGTTCGGTAATCAGTGCCTTCCAACCTTTTTCAACGACGATGGTGCCGGTGGGTTCAATGATAATGGCCGGGCCTACAAACTCATGACCATAGGTTAGCGTCTCAATCTTGAAGATCGGCGTATCGTGCCACTGCCCATCACTGTAGACCTTTTGAGTGTCTATTGATTGAGGCTGTGAATTTGTTGATCTAATAACCTTTTTTTCCGGTGGTGATTCACCACCGCCAAATGAGGTGACGCCAAGCGTCTCAAGCACAATGGGTTTATCGCCCGCCACAAACCCATATTGACGCATATGCTCATCCTCGAATGCTGAACGCATGTTTGCACTGCTGTCGAGATGTATTTGAATAGACGTATCAGTACCTTTGTAACGCAATAGAACCCAAGTTTTATGTTCTATGTCTTGGTCAGATAATCCCTGCTCTAAAAGGTCGCTGGTATTTTCAGAAACTATCAGGCTTCTTCGTTGCTTAAGCGTTGATGTGACACTGTCGTCCAATTCACTCTCGATAACGGTTTGGCGTTCTGTGCTAATATCCGCAAGCCCCATACCATAAGCCGAAAGCACCCCTGATAAGGGATGCAGGAATATTTTATGCATGCCCAGGCGTTCTGCAACAAGACAAGCGTGTTGACCGCCAGCGCCACCGAAGCAATTTAAAACGTACTCTTTTAAGTCGTAACCGCGCGCGACTGATATTTTTTTAATTGCCTGAGCCATATGTTCGATAGCAATATTGAGAAAGCCTTCGGCCACCTTCTCAGGCGGCCGATTATCCCCAATAGCCAAGGCGATTTCATTAAACGCATTCACCGAGGCCTCTCGGTCAAGTGATTCATTTTGTTCTGAGCCAAAAATCTTAGGAAAATACTTAGGCTGCACCTTTCCCAAACAGACATTAATGTCTGTTACCGCTAATTGCCCTCCGCGCCGGTAGCACACCGGCCCCGGGTTTGCGCCTGCGGAATCAGGGCCAACTCGAAAACGGTCGCCGTCGTAGCTGAGAATTGACCCTCCGCCAGCGGCTACAGTGTGGATATACATCATTGGCACTCGCATACGAACGCCGGCGACTTCGGTCTCGTAGGCTTTTTCGTATTCGCCAGCAAAGTGGGATACGTCTGTTGACGTGCCGCCCATGTCAAACCCGATGATTTTATCGAAACCGGCTCTTTTCGCAGTATGCGTGGCGCCCACAATCCCCCCGGCAGGGCCAGATAAAATGGCATCACGGCCTCGAAATTTTTTTGCGTCTGTTAGGCCGCCTGATGACTGCATGAAAAGTAGTTTTCCAGGTTCGTTCTGACTGCCAATAGCATTGGCTATTCTATCGACATAGCGACGCAAAATGGGTGTTAAGTAAGCATCCACAATTGTCGTTTCTCCACGTGGCACGATTTTGCTTAGCGGCGAAACTTCATGACTCATGGATATCTGTTTAAACCCGATCTGAGCGGCCAGCTCGGCCACCCTTTTTTCGTGTTCGGGAAATTTATAGGCGTGCATGAGCACGATGGCAATCGAACGATAGCCCTGATTGTAGATTTGGGCCAAAGAGTTTCGTGTGCGGTTGACGTCAAGTTCAATGGCAATTTCGCCATTCGAATAGAGTCTTTCGCGAATGCCGATTGCCTGAGTGTATAAAAGCTCAGGCTTCTCAATATTCAGAGCAAATGTTTTTGGCCTGGCTTGATGTCCAATTTCCAAGAGGTCTTCTAGTCCATCACTGATAGCCAACACAGTCGGCTCGCCTTTGCGCTCGAGCAGTGCGTTAGTTGCCACGGTTGTACCCATTTTCACCGATTGTATTAACTCCGTGGGTATCGGCGCGCTTGATCCCACGCCTAAGTAGTCGCGCATTGCCTGCAGGGCAGCATCTTCGTAGGCCTCAGGGTTCTCGGATAAGAGTTTGCGAGTTAATAGGCTGCCGTCAGGCGTCTTAGCCACAACATCGGTGAATGTGCCACCGCGATCTATCCAAAATTGCCATTTATCTTTAGGAAGGGTTGATGATTCTAAGGTCACGATAGGTTCCGACGTCTAGTAATTTCATAATGATGATATTATGTTGACAAATTATCAACGTTATGTCAATGTTGAGTTTCAATAATATCTGGTTAGTATATTTTACAAATAAATTAAGTGTGCTGATTTAGGTTTTTATGTGGGTGTATCAGTCAACTTTATCTGAAGCAAGATAGTGTAAGTTGGGTCAAAAAAGAACAATTTAGGAGATATGTATTATGAAAAGTTTTAAAAGGCGCTTGATAGCGGCCAGCGTGCTATCGTCTATCATGTCGGTGGGCGTTTCTATCAATGTGGCGAATGCTCAAAGTGATGATGGCGCTACTTCTTTAGAAGAGGTTGTTGTGCTGGGTTCAAGAATTAAACGTAAGTCCCAAGCAGCCACCTCTACTCCGTTGGCCAGTTTTGGCGCGGATGATCTGAGGAATATTGGCGCTAAGGACACCAGAGATCTGATTCAGACATTGACGATTAATTCAGGTTCTCAAAACAATTCTGATAATTTGTCACAAAACTTTACGGTGGGAACATCTAACGTTAACTTACGCGGTTTAGGTGTGGCATCAACGTTAGTTTTACTGAATGGTAAACGTCACGTCACATCATCGGTAGTGACAGATGAAGGCTCTAGTTTTGTTGATACAGCTTCTTTAGTGCCTAATTTGGCGATAGAACGTGTTGATATTCTAAAAGACGGAGCATCGGCCCTGTATGGGTCTGATGCTGTTGCAGGTGTAGCAAATTTTGTTACTCGCGATTCATTTAATGGAGTAGAAATCGAAATAGAGAGACGTTCACGCACCAGTGAAGGTTCACAAGACGATACCAATATTGATTTTGTCTTTGGCGGGGATATAGGTGATACAGGTCACGTTCTATTGGCCGCAAGTTTTCTGGATAGAAGCAGTTTGTTACTGGATGAGACAGATTTCTTAGTCCGAGGTCTAGAAGGCAACAGCACCAGTGGCTTTGGCAACCCAGGTACATTTCGCTTGCCAGATGGGACAACGGTACCAGATCCCAATTGTGAAGCCAATGGCGGCTTCTTAAGCGGTACTTTTTGTCGTTTTGATTTTGGGCCACAAGTAACAGCCGTACCTGAGGAGAGTCGTCTACAAGGTTTTGCGCGGGCTACGTGGGACTGGAGCGAAACAACAAATGCATGGGCTGAAATCGGCTTTGCACGAAACAACATTTCACGCGAAGTGTCGCCAAGTTTTCCTGTTCTAAACACGCCAACGATTCCTGCAAGTAACCCTGGTAACCCATTTGGTGTTGAAGTGGATTTCTTTAGTCGTCCGTTTGGAGCAGGTCAACCGACAGAAATCAACTTATATGACCACACCACAACTCGTTTTGCTGGTGGTTTAGAAGGCGAGTTTAGTGACTCGTTATTTTGGGACTTTTCATTTGTGCGAGCGGCCAATGATGCGGTGCAAAATCCACGAGATGTAATCGCTGCCAATTATCAAGCGGCGTTAAATGGTTTTGGGGGCATTAATTGTGATGCAGCAAACTCAACACCCGGTACGAATGGTTGCCTATTTTTTAACCCAACCAGTATTAACGATCCTGTAAATCAACAATTGCGGAGTTTTATTATTGGTGATTACATTGGTGATACTGAATCTGAGTTAACGTCTATAGAAGGTACAATCACAGGTAATGAATTATTTAGTTTACCGGGTGGTTCAGCTGGCTTTGCGGTAGGTTTTCAATATCGTGAAGAATCATTGATTGCGGTTTACGATTCGATTACCCAGCAAGACGGCTTTGCGTTCTTGATTGGTAATTCTAATTTCGAAGGTGAGCGAGACGTGACAGCTGTGTTTGGTGAATTACTGCTACCATTAGCCGACAATCTAGAAGTAAATGTCGCGGTTCGACATGAAGATTACGGTAGTGGTGTTGGTGATACGACGGATCCAAAACTATCGATACTGTGGACGCCGAGCGATAATTTATCTTTCCGGGGCTCGGTAGGTACTTCTTTTCGAGCGCCTTCGGTGCATCAATTGTTAGGTGCGCAAACTAACTTCGCAAATATCGCGGATCCTAATCTCGGTGGCGCAACAACCTTTGGTGGTAATCGAACTGTTGGAAATCCGAATTTGGAACCTGAAGAATCAACTGCATTTAATCTGGGTGTCAGTTGGAGTGTTGCCAATTGGGATATAGACTTTGACTATTGGGCATTTGAGTTTGAAGATGTATTAACACGTGAAAACCACCAAGAGATTGTAAACCTTAATCCTAACGATCCAACGCGAGTTCAGCGAACATCGGCAGGAACGATTGCTATCGTAAATACTAATTTCTTTAATTCAACAGCTATTGATACGTCTGGCTTTGATTTGAATGCTCGTGCGATTTATGACTCGCGATATGGCACATTCGCTCCATCACTAAGTGCAACTTATGTGACGGAATACGATATTACAACAGCTGATGGAGTAGTAATTGATGGTGCAGGGGCATTGAATCGTACCAACGTTGGCAATCCAACTCCGGAGTTGCGCGCCAACCTTGGTTTAAATTGGGTTAGCGGCGCCCACAGTGCGAATATCTTTTTCCGCTATATCGATAGCTATGAACGTAATGAGGCGAACAACACTGATTCAATTGATTCTTTCAGCCAAGTCGATATTCAATACAACATAGATTTGGGCAGTTTCTTACGTGAAGATTCGACAACATCACTTACTTTTGGTGTGACGAATTTGTTTGATGAAGACCCGCCCTTTGTTGCAATTTCCGGCAGTTATGACCCTCGAACAGGCGACCCTCGAGGGCAACGCGTATACGTGAAATTCGGATTGGGCTTCTAGATACAAGTCCCCATTAGTTTTGGGTCATTCAATAAATCTGCCACTTATTTCAACAATAAGTGGCAGATTCTATTGGTATTGGAAAACGCAAGGAAGAAATGACTCGATTAATTGTATCGCAACGATTTACATGGTTTTACCTGGGTGACAGGTGAACTAGACGGCAAAAGCTGAAAGTTTTATTTGAATGATAGGCCTGATGACAAGGCTATTGATTATCGTATCAACGATTGGTCGTCTAGCACCTTATACACTTCCTGTTGGTCTGATGTTAGGGGTTTTATTTCCCAACCTTGCAGATTTCCTTAAGAATTACCTAATTCTGACATTATTTTTACCTCTAACTATTTCGTTGTTGTGTACGCCGACCGTAAGTATTACAACGTCCTTATTACGTATCAGGCTCTTAGTGTGTGCGACACTGTGGGTATTGGTTGTCAGTCCTATTTTGATTTTTTGTTTGGTGTTGGCTGGTGATATCTCTGAGTCAATCGCGCTTGCTGCTGTGGTTTCTGCCGCGGCACCTCCTGCAACAGCTGCTGCATCGATTGCATTGTTCCTTAGGCTAAACACTGCAATCGCGGCGTGCGTGACCGTCCTCTCCATGCTGATAGCTCCAATCACTTTACCTATAGTTTTTAAATATTTAGTCAACACTAACTTATTTCCAATATTGTGGTCTCATGGTCTCCAGTTAGTGGCTTTTATCTTCACATCGTTCGGTGCGTCGATGTTGTTTAAAGTGATATTAGGTGAGCAAAAAATTTACAAGAATAGGTTAATACTTGATGGAATTTCAGTAATTTCGTCAATTCTTTTTACAATTGGAATCATGAGCGGAATATCAGGTTTAATAGTTGATCGCCCTTGGTTTATTTTCGAAAATCTCATCGTATCCACCACGCTCGTATTGTTCCTTTATCTATTCACAACACTTGCGTTCTGGCGTGCAGGCAAAGGCACTGCGATGGCTATTGCTATCGTAAGTGGTAATTGTAATTTGGGGTTAATGTATCTTGGCCTACACGATAAAGTAGACTCAGACGTACTTGTATATTTTAGTGTTGGACAGATTCCAATGTATGCATTACCAGCTTTACTTACTCCAATAGTAAAGCGCTTGCGTAGTAATTAATTGGGTGGTTCTCGGTGGTGGTAAATGGAACACAAGCTTTTATAGCATCATTAATTGTATAGGAGACAATCCATATGCGAGGTCGATACATTAGATGTACCTTGACGGACAAGAGAGAATCCTCTATTTTGTGAACGATTGGTCAATTAATAGGTCTTGATTTGAGTTTTAGCCTTATATAAGACGCCTGAAAAATAGTTGTAGTGTTCAGTTTTGGCTGCCATTTCACTTGATGCTTTATCTGCCTTTTGGAGGTGGCTAAATCATTCGTTAAACGAATCAAGATTCGAGGGTTTCAATGTTAAAGATAATTTTATTGTTAGTTTTATCGCTAATCATTATTTCGGCGATAGTAATCGTTTCCTATCAGGCGAGTGAAAAATGGTCGGTTGGTGAGGTTCTGCGCACCCCGGATGAGGCTTTTGAAAATCTTCCTGACTATCCTTTTACCCCGAATTATGTCGAGAGCCTAGGTTATCGAATTCACTACGTTGATGAAGGCCCACGCGATGGCGCGGTTGTCTTATTGATGCATGGGCAGCCGTCTTGGAGCTATCTTTATAGGCATATGATTCCGGTATTAGCTGATGCGGGTTTTCGTGTGATCGCACCCGATAATGTGGGCTTTGGGAAATCTGATAAGCCTATTGATCCTAACGATCATACTTATCAAATGCACATCGATGTAATGAGTAATTTTGTCGATAAATTAGCCCTGGAGAATGTGACGTATTTTGGGCAGGACTGGGGTGGTTTGATTGGTTTAAGGGTGGTGGCAGAACGTCCATCACGTTTTTCACGGATTATGATATCGAATGCCGCATTGCCCGCTGCGCCTGGCATTAAAGGCTGGTTGGGCTTTCCGTTGTTTCGTTTTAGTGTGTGGCGAGAAGGGAATGTTCAAAAGCTGGGTACCGGCAGTGACGGATTCAATTTTCAGCAATGGGTGGCTTATGCACGTCATACTGATAATTTTGACTTTGCGGGATTGTTTCAAAACGGCACGTCTCGCTCTTTGAGTGATATAGAATTGGCGGGTTATGCTGCGCCTTATCCTAGTAATGAATACTTGGCTGGGGTAAGAATGTTCCCGACTTTGGTGGCAAGCCAGTTACGTCAGAATCAAAAGGTGATGGACGAGTTTTATTCAAACTGGGATAAACCGCTGTTAACCGCTTTTGGAAGTAATGACACGCTGATGGCTGGGCGCGATAAAGTGTGGCAAACCAGTGTGCCCGGTGCCAAGGGTCAAGCACATACTCTGGTTGAAGGTGCACGACATTTTATCCAAGACGATACTCCTGAAGAACTGTCTCGCTTACTCATCGAATTTATCGAAAAAAATTGAGGCTTTACTAACTTATCAGTTAGGCTTGATAAGTAATTGTCTGGCCTAGAGTAGTTTATTCTTGGAGTAAACTGGCAAACCTAAAGCAGACGAAAAGCTATTCAGACGGATAGAGCGATGACACGCGGAAGACCGAAAACTTTTGATGATACCGAGGTGCTGGAACGCGCAATGCAGGTATTTTGGCGCCAAGGATACGAAGCCACCTCATTGGAAGATCTAGTGGACGCTATGGAAATACCACGTCAAAGTCTTTATCGTACGTTTACCGATAAGCATACCTTGTTTTTGAGAGCGCTTGAGCACTACGATGCCAATGTGACAAGTATTGTGATTCAAACTTTGAACGGCGAAGGTGCTGCAATTACCAACCTTAAAAGTCTTTTCGAATTGTGGAATAGATCTGTGACTTCTTCGTCGAGGATGGGCTGTCTAATGGTTAACACGGCGGCGCAAGTCTCGCAGTCAGACAGCCGCGTTGCCAAAATAGTCAACGCTAATCAGATGCGGCTAGTCAAGGCGATAGAAAAATGTGTGCAGCGCGCCCAATTCGAAGGCGATGTCGATTCGTCAATCGACCCCAAGATAGCGGCTCGAACCTTGTCTGCAACCGTTAACGGATTGATGTGTATGTCGAGAGCTGGAGTCGCGAAAAGCTTTAAAACGGACGTGCTCGCTGGTCTGCCATCGATTGTCGGCATTAAATAGTCAAGGTGCATTTTCTTTAGGATTGGCTTGCTTTAAACGCGCCAGTATTTTGTATAGTCAGTTAATGCCGTATTAGAACTCGGCCAGTGGCGACCTTAACCGACCAAAGCATTCAAGAAGAAAGATTAAGCAGAAAAATAATATCAAGGATGAAGAAAAGGGATTAGTAAAAAGGGTCAGAAAGCCGGCTCAAAGTACTCGCAATCAAGATCTAGGCTAAATTAGACATTCGTCTTTGATCTTGGATAAATGGTTAAAATTGAGGTTCAAAAGGGCAGGCGTAACATTATTTAACCTCTATTTATCAAAGGTTTACATTGATTTGGCGGAGTTTTGCTACGATAAGTTCTGGACAATTTATCAGTATCTGGGGGCATCTATGTTAAACATACTAGGACGTCGCAAAGGAAAATCCCTTAAGTTTTCATCGACGATTTCATTCATCTTATTAGCCTTATCGAACTCTGTATCGGCGGTTGATGTTGACTGGCAGGATCTCGGTCAGGCAAACGGTACTGTGTTGAATAGCGGTGCTACAGTAGCCGCTAACAACAATGCCTGTGTGCCAGGTGTTACCAGCTGTGACGCTACGGCCACGGTAACCTTTGAAATAGTTAACGACGGCCAAGGTGGTGAAATTGAATGTGCCTGGAATAGCAGCAGTGTATGCGCAGCCTACTTCAGTGACGAGTTCGGTGGAATTAATGACGACAACTTACGTTTCGCGATCGACGCTACGGGCGCCGACAACGACGATTATTTCAATATGTGCGTTGAGTTTGATCGTGTTGTTGAAGGCCTTAGTTTCGACTTATTAGATATCGATGATTCTGGTTGGGACGACGTGGCCGAACTGTATTACACCGGCGCGCCCTCAGCGACCCCGATGTTGGCAAGAACTGACTTAGTAAACGGATCAGCCTTTGGCGACGTAAGCACTGGTACCGATACGAATAGAGTGATTGCGCATGACCCTGCAAATGCGGCGCCTGATAATGAGGCGCTTGGTTGGGGCGCGATACAGCCGGGTGGTGGAAACGCGCTCAATACCGATGACGGTGGTAATGTAAGTGTCGATTTTGGTTCAACGCAAGTTTGGGGCTTTTGCATGCGTTATTGGGCAGGGCCAAATTCAGATGCTAACCCTCCATTTCAGTGGGTTGGTTTAAGCGGTCTGAACTGGACGGCATCTCTACCGGTGACGTTGGATCATTTTTCAAGCGATCGCATAGGCAATAAACTAAATATAGAATGGAGCACCAGCTCAGAGAGTTTTAATATCGGCTTTAATCTTTGGGGTGAAGTCGACGGAGAATGGGTGGCGCTCAATCGCAATTTTATACCCAGCGCCAAAATTAACTCGTTTGCCCCGCAAAAATATTCACGTACTCTCAAATTGGCGAAGCGCAACCGTGTGCTAACTCGTGTAGGTATATCCAGTGTAGACAGCACCGGCAAAGAAGAGTTTTTTGGCCCGTTTGATGTCGGGTCAGAATACGGCAGCCAAAGTCTGCCTGAGCCAATAGATTGGCAGCAAGTCGTGGCAGAAAAAACCGAAAAGATGTTGGCCAATGGGTTTATCAAAAGAAATGGCCGTTGGGTGCGAAGTGATCGCGTAAAGTTAGGTGCCAATATTGAGACGGCTAAGGCCGAACTTCGGTTTGAAGAGGAAGGTTTGGTACGAGTTACGCATGCAGATTTGATGGCAGCCGGAATTGACTTGCGCGGTTTACATGCCAATGAAATCGCCGTCAGCCGAGCGGGCGCCGCGGTGCCGCGTTTTGTGCGAATCGGTGGCAAACAGCGAGTGTTCAATGACGCTTCGTTCATTGACTTTTATGCAGCAAAATTAGACGGTGATCTTGCCCTATACAATGCAACAAACGTATATCGTATTTCTAATGACCTAAGCTTAGTAGCAACGGCTAGACGTGTTGGCTTTAGCGATCATAGTGCTTCGCCAGATGCCGATATTGAATCTCCAGAAAACCGTATCTATAAGCAGTACCGTCACGAACAAGATCGATATTACTTGAATGTCAGCACTACAGGGTCGCCTTGGCTAGATCAAGCCATTGGTTATGGCGCGGCCTCAACAGTGGACTTTGATCTAGATCTTCCCAGTGATTATTTGCCTGGATCAGATGTAAACGTTAAGTTGAACTTGATGGGTGGGTTTGACTTTACACAGATTGAAGATGATCACCATTTGACGGTGAACGTGAATGGCCAGATGGTTTTTGACCACGCTTGGGGTGGTATTCAAGGCCAGACTTTTGAAATTCAGATACCAGCCGATGTGTTGAACGAGTCTGGCAATGTGCTTTCCCTCACTGCCAATAATAATACGGCAAATATCGGCTTGTTGTTGTTTGATAACTACACCGTTACTTATCGTTCTACGACGGTTCTAAGCGCTGGCTCAAAGAGCTTTACAGTGGCCCCGGATATTGCAGCGAAGAGCGTGACGTTAACGGTGGATCAACGCGGTCAGGTTTGGGCATACGGGCGTGATGGCACTGGAAACTTAGTGCGCCTTGCTAAGCGTAGAACCTCACACAAGACTGCCGACGGTGAACGAATTCGGTTACTCGAGTTACCATTGTTGGTAGACCCAGAAGCGCAGTATTTGTTGTCGGATGCCACTGGATTTATAAAGCCTAGATCGATCGATGTACTGGCGAATGAAATTCAGCAAACGGACCAAGCAGACTTTTATATCATCACCGATTCGACATTTGTTGGCGAAGAACTTAATGCGTACGTGGAATTTAAACGAGCCACGGGTATCAGTACCGAATTGGTGAGCTATCAAGATATTATTGATGCCTTTGGTTTCGGTTTTAATGACCCTTTGGCCATACAGCGATTTCTAAAAAGTCAAAATGTAAATCCAAACAGCACTTCGGTTCTCTTGGTGGGTGGACACACCTATGACTATTTAAATAGAACTGAGCAAAGCTCGGTGTCGTTCATTCCCTCTGTATATCGTCCCAATTCGGTTATCCAATTCTCACCCACGGATACTCCCATAGTAGACCTAGACGATGACGGTTTAGCTGACTTGTCTGTAGGCAGATGGCCGGTACGCACGCATGAGCAACTTAAGGTGATTATCGATAAGTCCATTGCATGGGCAAATGGCGAGGGCTTGGCTAACAATTCGAGTGTCTTGTTGATTGCTGAGAGTGATGATTCAAACAATAATATTAGTTTTTCGAATCAGCTTGATCGCATTGCATCACGATACAATGATCAGTCTTCAAGCTATCCTGGCTATTGGAGCAATATCACTAGAACCTATGCGGCGGACTTTGCGGATGCGGTTAAGCCAATAGCCGATCAGCGGGCGGCTATTTCACAAAGCATAAACGAGGGTAATGCCATGACCATATACAGTGGTCATGGCTCGCCAACCAGTTGGTCGTTTAAGCGCCTTCTTGACGTGAATGGCATCAACGGGCTTGAAGAAAATAACAACGCGAACATTGTGATTCCATTGGCGTGTTACACAACTTATTTTGAAACGATCAGTAATGAATCGTTGGCGAATAAACTGCTTTTTAAACCTGACTCTGGTGCGGTGATGGTGGTTGGTGCCGCTACCTTGGGTGACTATGCGGTTAATGGAAAAATGATTAATCGCATTATGAAGTATCAAGCCAAAGAGGGTGCAAGCATGGGGCAGGCCGTTGAAAAAGCCAAACGAAGTTTAGGCGCGAAAAAGGTGCCACAGACAAATCTATGGACCTTGCTTGGAGACCCTACTCTTAAGTTCAACAGCGGATACGTTCATCAGCCAATTGGTCTTAATGCGTCGGACGATGAGACTTTGGGTGCTGCTCAAACCCTATAACTAGGCCATTTAACAAGGCCTTTATCTGGCTGCTTTTTTGAGGAGTTTTAGAATAAAGGCCTTTGTTTGCCAACCAGGTTTTCGAAGTCTAAATCTATAAAAGGCAAAACGCCATCTGCGATTGGCTTGAGCTGTTTTTCCACATAATGGTCGTAGTCGAGAGGGCTGCGTTGATACTCGATTGGTTCTGGCCCATGTACGGTTATCACGTATGAAATCCACCCTTTGTTTTGATACTTC
This sequence comes from uncultured Gammaproteobacteria bacterium, assembly GCA_964516915.1. Lineage (GTDB taxonomy): Bacteria > Pseudomonadota > Gammaproteobacteria > Arenicellales > Arenicellaceae > Arenicella. The sequence goes on along the minus strand of CAZEXS010000013.1, from coordinate 19,856 downwards.
AGTGATTTACCCCATTTGTGATTTTCGTCATCAGCAAGCCGCGCCGCTTTCACTTGTGGCGGTACATTCTTAACATACTGTGCCAGTTTTCGCCTAAGTTGTTTGCGGTAAACCAGCTCAGCGTCTCGTTTACCCGCGAGCGTTTCTTTTACCGTTTTACGTACAAAGTCACTTGGGTCTTGGTCATGAAAGACCAAATCAAATAGGGTTGATTGAAAACTGCGTGCAAGGCTGGTCCAGTCTGATCGCACTGTTTCCAGCCCTTTGAATATGATTTGCTCTGAATTCGAAGAGTCGACAGTCAGCCCTGCGTAGCGCTTTTTACTGCCGGCTTCAGACCCGCGAATTGTTGGCATCAAAAAACGGCTGTAAAGTGTTTCGAACTCAATTTCTAAATGGCAGTCTATTTGGTAGTCGGACTGCAAAATACTCCGCCAGTTTGCATTAATCATCTGCTCAAGCTCGTTGCCAATTTTTTGGCACTCAGTTGCGCCTAATGTATCGTCCAGAGCTACGAAGGTTGAATCGGTATCACCATAGATAACGCGATAGCCCGAATCGGAAATCCATTTGCTGGTGGTTTGCATAATTTCGTGACCACGCATGGTTATTGAGCTGGCAAGGCGGGTATCATAAAAACGACAACCGCCTGACCCGAGCACACCATAGAAAGAATTCATGATGATCTTTATTGCTTGAGATCGCACGCTGTCATTTGCAAGTTTGGCTTGGTCGCGTTTCTGCCAGAGTTCGGTGATAATTTCTGGTAGGAAATGTTTATTGCGATCAAACTTGGCACCTTTGAAGCCCGGCAAGCTCTGCTCAGGGTTTGCCAACCCTTCTATCATTCCCATTGGGTCGACTTTGAAGGTGCGAATAATCGAAGGGTATAGGCTTTTGAAGTCGAGAACTAAAACATTTTTGTACAAGCCAGGAATGGATTGCATAACATAGCCACCTGGGCTGGCCAGCCCGCCTGATGCGGGAAGGTTTGGCGCTATGTATCCGCTGCGATGCAGCTTTGGTAGGTATAAATTGGTGAACGCGGCTACCGAGCCGCCTGACCTGTCGAGTTCTAAACCCGTCATTTGGCTGCGCGAAACTAGATAGTCGATGATGTTTGTATGGGCAAATATGTCCAGAACCAGTACGCAGTCTTCCAGATTGTATGCGGCCAGTGCTGGTTTATTGAACTTGAAATTGTGTACGATTTCGGCCACTCGATCATCCACATCGCCGTCTACTTTCTTGCCACGTCCCAGCAATGTTTGCGCCACACTTTCTAAGGAAAAGCTGGGAAAGCTCCAGGTGGCCGATTTCAAGGCGTCTATGCCATCAATGGCAACTCGACCGGGTATTGATATGTAACCGCGTTGATTGTCACCTCGGCGTTGCCGCCAGTGCGCGTGGCTATTCCCTCGGCCAAGCTTTAAAGAGAGCCCGTGATATTTTGCGCGTGAGGCTAAAATTCTGAGATCAAAGTTGATCACGTTCCAGCCGATGATCAGGTCTGGGTCTAGCTCAGCAATGCGCTGACAAAGCTTGAGTAAAAGTGAGCGCTCATCGTCAACCCAGATGATCTTTGTGTTGGCGGTTTCTGGCGAGCCGATCATTAAGACTTCACGCACAGGTTCTTTGTAATAGTCGCCGGCTAGCCCGATTGAAAACAATTCGCCGTGTAGCGAGCATTCTATATCCAACGATAGCGCAGTTAGCGAGGGTGTGTATTCGCTTTGCTTTACTTTTGCGCTACTGTACTGCAGATGTGACCTAAGTTTTTTGCTGGAACCTGAGAAAGCCACGCTGCCTTTAATAAACCGCTCCATAAGGTAACGGTCTTCGGGTCGAAAATCGGATTCGTACACCTCGATATTATTCTGCTTAAGCAGGTCGCGAGCATGAAACGATGCGTTGATGGTGCGGCAGTAAATTGCCAACACGTCGTCGCCCGAAAATAATCTAAGTGGAACTTCTTTTAGCCATACGGTTTTATCAAACGCAGATAATAAGCTTTGTACTTGTTCAGTGTTTTTTTTCGATACGAAAAATACCGTGCTTTCATCGGCAATATAAAGCTTGGTTGGCCCTACTGGTGTGCTAAGCCAATACTCGATTTCAATTTTTCCATTTCTATCTTGACCCGAACGAGTTAGTAGAAAACCTGTATTGATTGAAGAATTCATTCAGCTGGAATTATATAGGAGTAAGGCGCTTTAAAACTTATGCTGGTCAGTATACCTGCCTTTTTGCTTATGAATCTCACGACTCTTTAGGCTTTAGAGAACCTTGAGGCCATAGATAATATTGAGAATGTGGTTGAGATGAAAATTGAGGTTGAGCGGGTTTATCTGTGTCGAAAAATACTATATAAATGATAGACGACGGTCGATAAGCTAAACGACAAAAGTGGATTAAAACTTAGCTCTGTCGATAAGAAGGTTTTACTGAAAGAGGATCAAAAAATGAAAGTATCGTTAGTCAGCATACCGGTTAAAGACCCAATTTCGGCACATCAGATTTATACCTCGAAATTGGGTTTTATATCCAGAGAATTCGATCCTGATGCCCAGTTGGCCATCGTTGTTTCTGAGGATGATCCTCAAGGAGTGGCTATTTTGCTCGAGCCATGCAGCGGTAGTTTTGCAGAGCAATTTCAAACCTCTGCATTTGAAGCCAACTTGCCTATCATGGCTTTCGAATCAAAAGATATAGCAAGCCGATTAGATAAGCTCACCGCCGCAGGTATCACGCTGCGCCCCGAGCTGGATAATCCAAAATGGGGCATTCAGAATGTGTTTGAAGACGGCTGCGGGAACCTACTTATGATTGAAAAGCAGGCTGAGTAGACCACAGCGCTCAAAGATTGCGGTCTTTAGATCAACCGCACTTTTGGTCGCCGTAGTAGTTATTAGAGTAATTGCAGACGGTAATAAGTTGAGTGCTACAAGCTGAGCTCAGTGGTGACAGATCGCTTGTACTCAGTATTGGATCTAGCCTTGTGGGCATTAAGCGTTGATTTGGCTTCGCTGTGAATTTTGAAATAAGATTCTGTAACTGTTTCATGTTGGTGACCTCTTTGTTGGAATATTCGTTAGGGCTGTCACCATCATTGCCCATAGGCGCGCTGAAGAATAACGATAAAATCAGATTATAAATATCAATAAACCAGATCAATTATTTGAAGGGCTGCTGGCTCAGTCGAGAGCTTCAGTTTCTGTGAAGCAAAATTGTGTTGTTTGATGTCGTTCGCAACCGGCTTTGAGTAGCGGTGCGTATAAATTAGCCTGATTAATTGCATCAGGCGCGTACTGGGTTTCCACACAAAAGGCGGCGGATTTAGCGAAAGGTGCAGTCAAATTTTTGGCAGTATAAAATTGATAGCCCGGCGAGGTGCTGTTAACAGTCAGTGACACACCACTGGTTTTTGATCTTGCCTGCAGCATCAGTTTTAAATCACGATCGTTATTTTCGATCACGTTAAAATGATGGTCTATGCCTTGATTGAAATTCGAAAATGCGTTTTCTGTATTAAGAGTGAAATTCATTTGATCATCTATAGCAATCTTTCGACCGGTAGGAATTCCATGTTCATCTACCTCCAAATAGTGTTGCGCATGTAGCGTGAACTCATGATCATCAATTGCGTGATTTTCGCAGCTTAGGTTGAAATACGCGTGGTTGCTGGTATTTATATAGCAATCAACATTGCAGTGATTTACGTACTCAACCTCAAGTGTGTTGTTCAGTAATCGGTAATACACTGTTGTGGTAAGCGTGCCGTGCATGCCCGTTTGAGCGAGGTCGTAGATCAACTTAAATGCTGCGTGAGACTCTGACTGTTCAGCTAACTCCCAGTATTGGTGGCTGAAGCTCTTGTCACCACTGTGTAAACAGTTGATGCCTTCATTTTTTGGTAGAAAGTAGTCCTGATTTTCGACAGCCAGTTTGGCGCCCGAAATGCGATTAGCAATTGGGCCGACGGAAGCGCCTAGGTAAAATGGGTCGGTGATAAATTCATCGAAGTGATCATAGGTTAATACTAGATTTTTGTCGGCGAATTCGACTTTGGCGATGCGTGCTCCGAAGTCAAGCAGCGTCACTTTAAGTTCTTTAGTTTGAATTTTAATGGGCTTCATTAAGCTATTATAGACAAAAGGGCGCACGTTCATAAATTAACTTTAGCAATCAAGAACTCAAACTAATGATAGATCTCAAAGCGTTTTTAACCTCGACAACTAACCGAATAATCTTTGCAACCGTGATCATTTATTTTGTGGTTGAAGCACTGTTTGCCGGCGCACCGAACGTTTTCGAGATGTCGAGTTGGCAAACCTCGTATTTCAGCCTCTGGCAAATTTTTACCTATATGTTTTTGCATGGCGGGTTTACCCATTTGTTATTCAATATGCTTGGTCTTTGGTTTTTTGGTCAAGTGCTTGAGCGTGTCTGGGGTGGGGCACGGTTGTTGGCTTTTTACGTGTTGTGCGGCATGGGTGCGGCATTAATATCTCAAGTGATAGATCAATATTTATTGCAACAAATTTCAGGCCGAATGGTCGGGGCCTCCGGTGCAATTTACGGAATATTGGTGGCTTTCGCGATGTTGTTCCCGAATCAGAAAATCATGCTGATTTTTCTGCCTGTGCCAATCGCCGCTAAGGTTTTTGTGCCGGTGTTGCTATTAATTGACCTTGCCGGAGGCTTAACTGGTTTTTCTATATTTGGCGGAAACATCGCCCACTTTGCTCATATAGGCGGTGCGGTTGTTGGTTTCATCTTGTGTGTCGCGTGGCAGAAAAAAAGACTATAACGGCGCTACCTTAGGCAGCCTTGGCACTTCAGTCATTACTTTTGGAGTTTCAATTTAGACGGGTGCTAATTGAAAAAACTGCCGGTTAGCCCCGTGTATACCAGCCTGATAGCAAGCAAGCTGAGGGTGAGATTGAGCACGCGGCGAAACTTCTCTTCGTTGACTTTCAGTAAAACTTTGCGCCCGGTTAATGTGCCCAAAAAGCCAGTGCAAACCATCAGAGCGATTAACGCCAGATAGCTCGAAAAAGCGAAGCCAAGAAATCCAAATATGATGATCTTTAAACTGTGTTGGCTCACCAGGCATGCTGCGTTAGTCGCAACCAATTCTGTGGGTTTAAATCCAAACGGTCTAAGACTGGCCATCACGAATGGACCTGTGGCACCGACAAACATGGTCAAGAAGGTTGAAATGGCTCCGCTAATCGAAAGGCGTTTTACTGACCGGTTAGCTGACTTCGGTTTTGGCGCCCAGACAGAGTACAGAATAAAGCAGCCCAGTATCAGCTTTAGATAAGCCGCAGGCAGCTCCACAACGAGTTGCCCACCAATAACGGCACCAACAAGGCCGCCAATAATAAACCACAGCAGATGCACCTGTTTGACGTGCTTCAGCAAGACCGCGGCGCGTCCAAAGTTTGACCCAATCTGTACCACACCGTGCACCGGGATAATCGCCTTAGTCGGAACGATTTGCGCCATAACCGCTATCAAAACAGTGCCTCCACCGATACCGATGGACGCACTTATAAACGAGGTAAAAAAGCTTAAGACAACGAGAAATATAAACTCAGTAAGCGAGATTGCCTCGGGCAAAAGTAATAGCTCTTGCATGAGGCAGTCGCGCTTTAATTAGTTTCTTTAATTTGGTCTTTTGATGGCAACTCTATTTGAACGGGTGGTAGACCGAAGCTCAAGGTTGGGTCAGCGAGCGTTACCCAGTTATAAATGAGGGCTTGATATCGACCACCGAAACCACTAATAGCTTGCTTAGCCTGCATGGTCGCGGTACCAATATCGTGACCCTGTTGCGTCATGGCTTGTAACAAATCTTTTGCAAATCGTGCATTTTCAGAATTGTAGCTTAGCAACGCTGGGCCACTTAATCCCACGGCACCGGCGGCATTGTCAGTAAAAAGTCGTTCAGACAGAGACTTAGTATTCGGGGTCTCGTAATAAGTTGTATAGCACGCTAATGGAACGATCAACGACGGCGCATCTGCATTAGCAAACTGGTCGACCACAGACGTTGTTAATAAGTTTTCTCGCCCCCATGTGGTTGGTGACGCGTGTCCAGCGTAAACCGTCAATGCGGGCCCTTGATTCATCGCGTCAACAAAGCGTGATCGAGCTTCATTGATTATTTGATCAGCAGGTATGTTTTCATCATCGACGATATCGCTTACATAAACGCGCGTCGGATCATGCCAAGGATTGGATTCGTGGCCAATACGCGTATTAACCCTCTCTAAAGTTTGGCTAAAGTTATGCAGAGCCTCGTTTTTTTGAGCTATCAATAAAGCTTGTTGGTTGTTTTTATTCGATCCTTGTTGGTGCCATGCAATGGTTTTGTCAACAACAAATTTTAACTGGTTAATATCACGTACAGGCCATCGACCAATGGCGCGGTCCGGCGTGCCATCCTTATCGAAGTCAACAAAAGGTACTGCGGTTGGTATCTGTCGGTTTATTGTGTCTTCACCATTTCGATAAAAGGATGGGATCAAGTTAATAGGATGCTGATCTTCATCTACGTTATGCCCAAGATAATTATAAGTGTGGCCACCAACCAGCAACACGTACTTAAAAGGCGAGGGGTGTACACTTGAATCTCCCAAAGCTGCATGGCGCAGATAATCAGCGATTGCCTTTGGTGATTCTAAACCCTCACTGTAGCGCGCGAAAATATCGCGGGTGTTTATCACTTTAACTCGGCGCCCTAAATCGATTTGTTGTTCAACAAAACGCTGCAAATCTTCGCCAATTAATGATGCGTCGGAGATGACGACGTAGTCGATATCTTCCAAATTGAGGTCATTATGTTCTATTAACGGCGCAGGCGATATTGCGTGAGGGCTACGAACCGCAGGGCTCGATGCCATCCAAATGCGACGCTCCACACTTTCACCGAACGATGTAGGTAAGGGAATGACTACTTGATCAGATTCTAAGTTGGTTGACACTTCTGAAAAATTTCCAGTTTTGTCAGTCAAGTAGACTTTGCTATCATCACCACCAGAACTAATGATTGAAAAACGACTTATATCATCAGCTAAGTGAAAACCGTTAAGCAATCCTTGATCAGCGTTTTGAGTGTGATAGGTTAAGTTTGCGCTTAAAAAATAAGCGGCATCTATATTGTGTCCATTGTCCGGTATGACCTCTAACTCTAAGGTATTTTCGCCGTGTTTGATCTGGCCGAGAGTTTCAGCTTCAATTAGAACTGCATCCACTTTTTCCGAAAAGCCCTCGTAAATAGGGTCGGGAAAATCAGCACGGTTTAAATACACTCGATAGTGGTGGTCGGGTTCAACCTCGCCATCGCCATCAACATCTATGTTATCGAAGCTTGTGCCACCCATTAAATTGATTTCGATGCTGACTGGTTTAGCGAGAATCGCGTCATCATCCAAGTGAAAGTTCATTGACTTAATGCCATTGTTGCCGAATGCATAGACAGCCTCGTCATACCAAGGGCTGTCTCCCGGCACGATGAATGAATAGCCTTTGGGTGAACCAAAGGTTTCGGTTATCAGGTGTGTGGAAACGTCTATGTTTTCGGCTTTACCAGAATCGAAATTTTTAATCGGGGACAATGGCGCATTCAATGCTAAGTTGGCTTCGGTCGATATGCGGATATTTGTATAATTACTATATCTAGCTTCTGAGCCTTTCGGAGTAGCCGCAAAAAAAACGATCTCCGCACCTGGACCAAAATACCTCAGACTCGAACTGCTACCTTTGATGCGCCTTGCGATTGGTTTGCCGGCATGGCTCAGAGCTAAACGTTGAACAGGCAGTCCCTTTAGATCAATGCCTTTTGCAAGTAGATCTTCATACGTAACTCGATAGACACCATCTTTTTCGATTCTCAACCATGTATCAGCAAACAGGCTCTTCAGGCGATTTGCGGTCTTTTTAGAGCCTCGAGTTTGTTTGCGCCAGCGGTTATTTCGGTATTCATATCCAGCTTTACGCATCGCCGCTGAGTGCATTTCGTGCTGCTTTGACCAGTCGATTGGCTTTGGTACGGTCATTTCACCATACTCCTCACCGATCTGAAAGGGGCCAAAAAACTCCTCGAAGCCAGAACTTGAAAGCGACGATATGCCGATTTGTGTCGGTGGGCTAGGGAGTTTGTTGAGATTAAAACGGCGACGGTAGTTAATTGGTTCGACTGAATCTATCGCGGTGCTTTGTAGCAAGCGATTGTTGAGTTGTGTCCATTCATTATCAATATTACCCCAAACGTTAAATCCCAAATTAAAGGCTTCGGATGCTGTTTGCCATTGTGTGATGAGCCTCTTACCGCGTGCTTTTGAACTAAATGAACTTAAGACGACTGGCACGGTGGTCAGGTTTAGACAACTGCCCGTCTGAACTATTGAGCCAGTGTCAAACCCTGCGTTATCGGTAACTGTAAGAGTCCAATTGCCCGCGGGCTCTTCGAGATCAAAGTCGCTTAAAGAACTGGTCGGATTTAAAGTGCCGGCGATTGCCGGGGCGGGAGATGCACACTCTGTTTCAACCGCCGTGCCCGAGGCATCGCTAAACGTAGCATCTACATCATCGTTGCCGCAGCCAAAAGTGCTAGCCGGAACGCCTGGCCGATCCATCAGAGTCACTACAGTGCCTGATGGGCTGGTCAGAGTCGCTATCAAGTCACCGGTCCAGGTGTGGTCTATTTCTAAGTCAAACGTAAGATCGGTAATGTCATTCGTAAACTGCGCGGGAACCGTAATGGTTACCGTGGCAGCGGTTCCAGCGGTTGCACTTCCGGAGCCATCAGGTATAGACACATTCGCACCTGTGCCACACACTGTTTCAGATAAACTGGCGGCTGAAGCGCTAATTAGTACTGCGCTTATCGCTGCTTTAATAGGTCCATGTTTTTTCAATTTACGCCCCCTTCTTGATCAGCTTATGCGGATACGATACTTATACAGTGTATTCTAAACTTTACATTAAAAACAATCTCTTAGGGAATAATTCCGGTAGTGATTGTCAAGATGTTTGACCTTTTAGCCAGCTCAATATGTCATTGATCACGGTATTTTGCTCTGGCTCATTTAATATTTCGTGATATAGCCCATCGTAAAGTTCTAACGTTTTTACGCTGCTGCCACAGGTATTGAACAGGAGTTCCGAGCCGCTTGGGCTGGTCATGCTGTCTTTCGATCCGTGCATTATTAGTATCGGTAGCGAAATTTCATTTGCCTTAGTTTTGACATCTTCCATCGTATTGGTCATTTCTACTAAGAAACGTGCCGATAACTTTTCTTTGCTGATCAGTGGGTCGTTCATGTACTTCTCGACCACTTTAGGGTCACGGCTCACTTCTGACGCGTCCAAGGCTAACATCTTTGCTGTCGGTATGAATTTTGCAATGGTCTTGATAAGCCCAACTTGCCATGCCGGAGGCTCTTGCGGGCTTTGTATGGCCGGGCCAGACAACATAGCGCCACTGACTTTATCTTGATGATCAAGTAAGAAACGGCTGACAATCAGTCCGCCCATGCTGTGTCCGAGAATAAACTTTGGCAATTCTGGTTTTTCCTGGCCCACTCTTTTAAGCAAATTAAGGGCTGCATCTGTAAAGACTTCAAACGAATCTATATGACCACGAACTCCTGTGGACTTTCCATGGCCGGGTAAATCCATGGCGTAAAGCGAATACCCTTTTTCAGTCAGTGCTTGGGCAACGTGTTCATAACGTTGACAATGCTCTCCTAGACCGTGGATTAGTATAATGGCGGCCTTAGGTTCGTTACTTTTCCAGCTGCGGTAATAAAGCCCATCTTCTGTATTTTCTTCTATCTGCATAATTATCTGTCGAGTTTAGTGACCTGAAAATAAGAACGGGCCTTTGGCATGAACATCTTTGCTAAGCGTTGCGTGATCGCGTTGCTCAACTCCTTGAAAAAACTGGCGTTGCAATGCATCAATATCATCTTTACGGCCATTATGACGAAGAACCATTACTGTTTTTTGAAGGTCGTTCAGCAAAGAGTCGACCACGTGCTGTTCAAACTTATGGTTGTTGAAGGAGGGCTCTATTTCTTTCAGCTTGATCGCTTCATCAAACACGGCTAATAGTTCATCCATCTTTTGGCTGGCGTCGCCAAGCAACGCGTCACACACTTTCCAATGCTCATGATTAATCAAATCATCCCACACATATTTACTAAGCTTGGCGGCCGATTTGGGCTCCGTATGGTGCAGCTTTAAAAACTCTTCAAGAGCGTCGATCTCATTGCCAAGCACCTGGCTGATTGCGAAAAAGTCGTGAAAGCGTTCTGGTGCGCGTTGATCTAAATACTGAGACAACATTTCGCGTTTCTTACGTTCCAAGGCATTTTTAGCACCAGGAAAGGTTTGGGCTAGATCGGCCCACCCTTGTAAACAGTGCGAAAGCCGAATGGCGTATAAGGCGTAAGGGTCATCATCAAGTGCATGATCAAAGAAATGCTCATAAAAATTGAGCGCATTGGCAAAATCCCCAGCTTGGTGTGCCGTTTTTGCGTCTTTAAGGACAGTTAGTATTTCTGGGTCTTGCATGCGTTCTAGTACGATATATGTTCAATTGATAATTATTCTGCAGTCGCAAAGTGAGTGCAACGTGCATTTTTAGGATTTTCGCCAGCTCTGACGATAAATGGCGTATTTGCAAGGTTGAGCGGAGCTCATCATCCTTGATGTTCACAGTTTATGTTAAAGACTGGAATTTTGACGGCCAACTTTGTCTACTATTTTCGCTACTACTTTGGTTGCTATTTTGGCTGCACTGGAAGCTCGAACAGTGAGCTTACAGAGGCATGGTTTTTACATACTAGCCGGCTTTAGCGTGAGTTTTAGCCTGATTTTTGTCTATGCGACTAGATCATTCCCAGCTCGAGTTTGGCTTCTTCAGACATGTTGTCCATAGTCCATGGGGGGTCAAAAACCAATTCAACCAGTGCGTCAGATACACCGACCACACTCTTTACGGCGTTTTCCACGATGCCAGGAAAGGTTTCGGCAACGGGGCAACCCGGCGCGGTAAGTGTCATTGTTACATTTACAAAATAAGCATCGTCGACTTTAAATCCATAGATCAGGCCTAGATCATAAATATTCACAGGTATTTCTGGGTCATATACGGTACGCAATGCGTCGACAATATCCGGCCCCAGTTCTTCGGGCGTACGTTGCCCTAACGCAGCTTGGTCAGCCTGTGATTTTGCGCCTTCTAGCGGTACGATGTACGGTTTGAGTTCTTCGGTCATTGCTTTATCTTCTTTGAGCCTCTGTCTTAATTATGATCAGCATCAATTTTAAGGTGATTGGTGAACGTGTCTGGCAGGTTAGTCTTAGTCATACATACCGCTATCACGTCAATTTTTTCACTTTCGTCTGTGTCAATTGTGGCGCTAATACGATCACCTTCATTGATCTCTAGCAGGGGGCGATAGGAACCACGGGCATGGAAAAGCTTGTAGTCACTGACACTGTTTAGAATTTCCTGGATGTCGCGTAGCTCTTGATGACTGTTGATCTCAATCAGCACATGGGGCTTACTCTGCTTCAACGTATTTATTGCCCCGAGTAATGCGTACTTCTCGTGCCCTTCTATATCAATTTTTATTAAATCAGGTAATGGCAGCTGTTGCTCTTCTAGCAGGATATCGAGAGATTTTAATTTTATGGTAAGTTCTGTACCAGTTATTCGCTTATTTTGTTTTTCTAATGACGTGTGAATTTGATGCGCAGGTATGATGACATCAACTGTTTCATTGTGAGTATCGGACAAGGCCGTCTCAAAAACCTTGAGCCGATTTTCAAAACCATTGAGCCAGGCTGATTCTTTGATGTTCTCAGCTAAATTAGGCACTGGTTCAAAGCAGTAAATTTGCGCGTCTGGTTTTCGTTGAGCCATCTCAAGACTCATATAGCCCACATTGCCGCCAATATCATAGAATACGCCTTGTTCAGGCATTAGCCAATGTAGAGTGTCGAACACCCAGTGTTCCCAGCTTCCTCCCCAACGATGCATGGTTGCGTAAAAGTCGAGATTACGGGGGTCAACAACCATTTTTGTACCGTAACGGGTCAGAATGTACTTGTTCTCTAAACGTCTAAAAAAAACGCGACCTGCAAAACGGGCTAACCAACCCCTGCCTCTGGGAATTATCTTGCAAATAGAACCCACTATTGGAACTATTTTGGATTTAGAATATGGCTTTCCAGTGCTCATGCTCGGTTATCCTAAAATCATAGTAGCCTTATTAATAGCAGCTACTAATGCATCTATGTCGTGCGTCGTGTTATAAAAAGCCAGCGATGCGCGCGCTGTTGCGTCTACACCAAAGAATTTCATAACGGGCATGGCACAGTGGTGGCCGACTCGTATCGCAATGCCTTGGTGGTCAAGTAATGTGCCAAGGTCGGACGCGTGAATGCCGTCTATCTGGAACGATAAGATACTGGCCTTTCGTTCCGCAGCCCCTATGAGGCGCAAGCCTTCGATACCCAATAATTGTTGGCTGCCATATTCTAACAGTTCGTGTTCATAAGCGGCGATATTATCAATGCCCAACGTGTCGACGTAATCTAGCCCTGCGGCCATTCCGATAACCCCGGCGATGTTCGGCGTGCCTGCTTCGAACTTATGCGGCACTTCATTGTAGGTCGAGCCTGAAAAGCTCACGACTTTGATCATTTCACCACCACCTTGATAGGGCGGCATTGCATCGAGTAACTCACGCTTACCAAATAAAACGCCAACACCGGTGGGTGAAAAAATTTTGTGTCCGGAAAATGCGTAAAAGTCGCAATCCAAATCTTGCACATCGACTTTGGTGTGCGCAATCGCTTGCGCACCGTCTACCAGGGTTTTAGCGCCAACGGCTTGCGCCGCCGCAATGATTTGTTTAATTGGTGTGATGGTGCCAAGTGCATTAGATAACTGCGTGATGGCAACCAATTTGGTCTTTTCGCTGAGTAACGCTTTGAAGTCCTCGAACAGAAAATTGCCATTGAGATCAATCGGCGCCACTACCAGCTTGATACCGATCTGTTGCTCTAATAACTGCCAGGGCACGATATTAGAATGGTGCTCCATGGCACTGATCAAAACTTCGTCGCCGGCTTTTAGAAACGCTCGGCCAAAAGAGTTTGAAACTAGGTTGATAGACTCAGTTGTGCCACTGGTAAAAATTATTTCAGAATCGGACGATGCATTAATGAATTTTTGCACGGTGATTCTGGCCGCTTCAAACTGATCGGTCGCGCGCTGACTCAGGGTGTGAATGCCACGATGCACATTAGAGTTGTCTTGCTCATAATACGCTTTGATTTTGTCAATGACTTGCTGCGGCTTTTGTGTGGAAGCGCCATTATCTAAGTACACCAAATCATGCCCAGACACTTGCTGGTGCAATGTTGGGAAGTCTTTGCGGACTTTATCGACATCGAAGCTCATTATATTAGTGTTGGCTGCTACTTGATTCATACTATTGTTTAATACTTATTACGTGGCGTTTTTGTTATGGCCATAGCCGTTACACCAGTTCCTCAAGGCCTGAAAGTAATTCGCCTGCAATAATGTTGGTCAACTCTTGTTTGACTGACTCTACGTTAATTCGCTCGACCACTTCATTGGCAAACGCAAACGTTAGCAGCGCGCGCGCTGACTCATCATCGATGCCGCGCGAATTCAAATAGAACAGTGAAGCCTTGTCAAGTTGGCCAACGGTTGCGCCATGTGAACACTTAACATCATCAGCGTAAATTTCTAACTGTGGTTTGGTGTCGGCTTCAGCTTTGCTCGATAACAATAAGTTATTATTTTGCTGGTCTGCGAGTGTTTGTTGCGCGTCTTGTGCCACAATGATTCGTCCACGAAACACACTGCGAGCTCGATCATCCAGCACGGTTTTATAGTATTCATCGCTGGTGCAGTTAGGCACAGCGTGACTTACCTCGGTATGGTTGTCGATGTGCTGACGACCTTTGCCAAGCACCAGTCCATTCATTTCTGTATGCGCACCGGGGCCAAGTAAATTACTGTTCACGTCATTGCGAGTCAATAAGCCGCTTAATGCAATATTATGGTTCTTCACCGTCGAACTGCGTGCTTGATTAATAAATACGCCACCTATGTGGAAGGCGTCGTCCGACTCCTGCTGAATTTTATAATGATCGATATGAGCATTATCGCCAGCAATGACCTCAGTGATATGATTGGCTAAATAAACCGTCTCTGGTTTGCCAATATGACGTTCAACCACCGTGCACTTGGTGTTATTACCGGCGATGATCATGTTGCGCGTGTGACTGACTGTGTCACTCGATTGCGATACAAACACGATTTCAATCACGTCATTCAGAACAGTATTGTCACTTAAGTTGATGACATATCCGTCTTGTGCGTACGCGGTGTTGAGTGTCGTAAAGCCGTGTTGTCGGTTTGGCAGGGTGCTGCCAAATTGTGCCTCTAGAGAGGGAGCAGATTGTTCGATTGATTTTTTTAGGGTACTCACAGCATCGATTGCCAGAGCGCTGGACAACTCCGCATTTAAAATGCCGTCGACGAACACGATACGAGGCTGGTCGGTTTCTGATAAAGCAATGCCTAAGGGCTGCGATTCGCTCAACTTGAATGAGTGGCTTTTTAATTTGCGAAGATTGGTGTATCGCCATTGCTCGTCTCGAACACCTGGCAGCTCAGTTTCGGCAAATTGCGCTATCGCACTTTCTCTGAGAGCGGCTAACCATGCTGGGTCGTTTGCAGCCGCTGGGTGGTTGTCTACCCAACTTTGAGTTTGATTTACGGCAATCATGTTAGCTAGCCTCAGCCACATCTTCGGCTAAATCATCCACCCATCCGTAGCCTTCGGCTTCCAGTTTAAGGGCTAAATCTTTATCGCCAGATTTGACGATCTTGCCATCGGCTAATACGTGAACAAAATCGGGAACAATATGATCGAGCAAGCGCTGATAGTGCGTCACCACCACCATGGCTCTATCCGGTGAACGCAATGCATTAACGCCATCTGAGACAATTTTTAGAGCATCGATGTCGAGGCCTGAATCCGTTTCGTCTAACAAAGCAAGCTTGGGTTCAAGCATGGCCATTTGAAGAATCTCATTGCGCTTCTTTTCACCACCAGAGAAACCTTCGTTTACTGACCGCTTTAGAAACTCTTGCTTCATTTCAACCATGGCGGCCTTTTCACGAATCAGTTTTAAAAAGTCACCAGCACTGATTTCATCTTGCTCATTGTATTTTCGAATTGAGTTGAGCGCGGCTTTTAGCATCGCCATATTGCTAACGCCCGGTATTTCTACTGGGTATTGAAAGGCTAAAAATATGCCTTCGCAAGCGCGTTCATAGGCTTCAAGTTCATTTAAGTCGTTACCAAAATACTCAATAGAGCCGCTGGTGATTTCATAACCGTCGCGACCGGCGATCACGTTTGAAAGCGTGCTTTTACCCGCGCCGTTTGGCCCCATAATGGCGTGTACTTCGCCGGCTTTAACCTCAAGGTTTAAGCCTTTTAAAATAGGAGTGCCAAAAACTTCGGCGTGCAAATCTTTGATTACTAGCATGTTAAGTCCTGTGTGTCTTCTTTTGGCCATTGGCCTAAGCGCAATAAAAATGGCTTATTATTCGTTCGATCAAGTTTGATTTTGTTGAGTCTTGTGGAGCGGTAAATTAGTTCAGTATTTAACCGACCGCACCTTCGAGAGAAATGTCCAATAGCTTTTGCGCTTCCACGGCAAACTCCATTGGCAGCTCTCTAAATACCTCTTTGCAGAAACCATTAACGATCATTGATACAGCGGCTTCTTCATCTAAACCACGTTGCATTAAGTAGAAAAGCTGGTCTTCTGAGATTTTAGAGGTGGTGGCTTCGTGTTCTAGATTAGCGCTGGGGTTTTCAACTTCCACATAAGGAAAGGTGTGTGCCCCACAGCGGTCGCCCATCAGCAATGAATCACACTGTGAAAAATTACGTGCGTTATCAGCGCCTTTAAGTATTTTTACTAACCCGCGATAAGCATTTTGACCATGACCAGCCGAGATACCTTTGGAGATAATCGTACTGGAGGTATTTTTACCCATGTGAATCATCTTGGTGCCAGTGTCCGCTTGCTGCTTATTGTGAGTAAGCGCGACTGAGTAAAATTCACCAACCGAGTTATCGCCCTGTAAAACAACACTCGGATATTTCCAAGTAATGGCCGAGCCAGTTTCGACTTGAGTCCACGATATTTTGGAATTATCGCCTTTGCAAATACCACGCTTAGTGACAAAGTTATAAATCCCGCCTTTGCCGTTTTCGTCACCGGGGTACCAGTTTTGGACGGTGGAATATTTGATTTCGGCGTCTTTATGGGCGACTAATTCCACCACCGCCGCGTGTAACTGGTTTTCATCACGTTGCGGCGCAGTACAGCCTTCAAGGTAACTCACGTAGGAACCCTCGTCGGCAATGATTAATGTGCGTTCGAATTGGCCGGTGTTCATTTCGTTAATGCGAAAATACGTAGACAGCTCCATGGGGCAGCGCACGCCTTTTGGAATATAAACAAACGAACCATCTGAAAATACGGCGGCATTTAGCGCAGCGTAATAGTTGTCTTGGGTGGGCACCACGCTGCCTAAGTACTGCTTTAGCAGTTCAGGGTGCTCGTGAACCGCTTCTGAGATGGGCATAAAAATAACCCCCGCTTCAGAGAGGGTTTCACGAAAGGTGGTGCGAACCGAAACACTGTCAAAAACAGCGTCGACCGCCACATTGGCCAGCATTTTTTGTTCTTCAAGCGGAATGCCAAGCTTTTCATACGTTTCAAGTAATTTAGGGTCAACTTCGTCCAGACTATTAAGTTTGGGCATTTCCTTAGGCGCCGAGTAATAAGCGATGTCTTGAAAGTCAATTTTAGGGTAATCAATGTGAGCCCAATCAGGCTCAGCCATTTTTTCCCAAAGACGAAACGCTTTTAGGCGATATTCGAGCATGAACTCAGGTTCGCCCTTTTTTGCTGAAATACGACGAACCACGTCTTCGTCTAAGCCGGGCTCAAAAGTATCTGACTCAATGTCAGTGACAAAGCCGTCTTTGTATTCACGCTTTACAAGCTTTTTGAGTTCTTGGTTTGTTTCTACACTGTGATCAGACATAGTGTTATCACCTATTTACTAATTTGTACCGGGATGTTCCCGATTTGTGTTACGTCTTGCATGGTTGCCATGGTTTGTACGTCACGACTGCGAACTAAATCTTTCAGACTTTTGCTGTCAAGAAATTGGTAAAACTCGTTGCTTAGATTGGTCCACAGCCCGTGTGTCAAACACGGTTCGTCAACCTTGCAGGCCATGCCGCCGCAGGCTAAGTTAATTTGTTCATCGGCGGCTACCAATATCTCGGCCAGAGAAATGCTGTCATCTGGTTTGGCTAACATATAACCGCCTTTGGCGCCGCGCACAGAGTTGACCAATTTGGCCTTTTTCAAACTGCGAAACAGTTGCTCTAAGTAAGCAAGTGATATTTTCTGTCGATCGGCGACATCAACTAAAGACACGCAGTCAAGCTTGGCATGTAAAGCCAAGTCCATCATTGCGGTAACCGCATAACGGCCTTTAGTGGTTAATTTCATCAGCGAATTATAGAGTCTTAAGTGTGAAACCTGAGTGTTTTACTCGGGAATGCGATTATAGGAGTGTAAAATACAGTAATCAAGCGGTTTTCGGCGCTTATTGATGAGGTAATTGCCATTCAATGGCCACAAAAAAGCCCGTGAAACACGGGCTCTTTCGGTTTGCTTGGTGTGCGCCACCAATGCTGACTATTTCTACGCCGTTGTTTAGGCTTTCGGGATGCGTATTTTTTGACCCGGAAAAATCTTGTCTGGGTCTTGAATAACTTCTTTGTTTGCTTCGAAGATCTCGGTGTATTTGGCACCATTGCCCATGGTTTTTGAAGCGATTCCCCACAAGGTATCGCCACTTTGAATCACGTAATACTGGTCGTCTTCTTCGGCAATGGGCTCTGGAGCTGATAGTCCGTCTGCAACTACGCTGCCCACGCCCATTGTGTTTCCGGCGATCAATATGGTTTTTTCCTTAGCCTCTGCGGACTCGCAATCACCTGAAATGGTGCATGTGTCGCCTTCCATCGAAACCTCTAAGTTAGAAACGCCAGGGCTAAGCGATTCAATTTCGGCTTTTACTTGTTCTGCTGCATCGGCATCACCAATGCCGAATACCTTTTTACCTATGTCGGCAGCGAAATCAAACAGTCCCATATTTATCTCCTGACTTTACGTCGGTTTATTACATTGTAAATTATTTTAAAAACCACAATAACCTGAGTGCAACCAGCACGCAAGTTGTCGCGCGGCTGTATGATAAACGGCAGCTTTATTAATGATTTACTAATTTTTCTAATGTTTGCTTGCAGTGTTTCATTTCGCTATCGGTGCCGATACTGATACGCAGGTGCTTATTAAGTCTTTCTTGATCAAAGTAACGCACTATGATGTTGTTTTCGCGCAGGCCACTGAATAGGCTGTGCGTGTCTACGGTAGGGTGTGTTGCGAAGACGAAGTTGGTGCTGGATGGAATCACCTCAAAGCCTAATTCCCCAAGTTCTTCGGTAAACCATTGGCGAGTCGCAATGACTTGTTTGCAGCATTGATTGAAATAGGCGCTGTCTTCAAACGCAGCGACCGCGCCGGCTAACGCTAGGCTGTCTAATGCGTAAGGATGAAAGCTGTTTTTGACACGCTCTAAGCCTTCAATAAGCTCAGGGCTACCAATGGCGAGCCCGACTCGCAAGCCCGCCAAATTACGCGATTTAGATAAGGTCTGGGTTACCAAAAGGTTTGGGAATTTTGAGACAAGCTCAACCGCACTTCGAACCTCACCTTCGGCGAAATCAATATACGCTTCATCCATCACCACCACTGAGTCAGGGTGATTCATTAGTAGTTGGCTAACTTGCTTAATAGTTAATGCTCTTCCGGTTGGTGCATTGGGGTTTGCAAATATAATGCCGCCATTGCCTTGCTCAAAGTCATTAATGTTGATTGAGTAATCATCGCGAAGCGGAACGGTTTTGTAGTCGACTTCAAATAAGCGGCAGTAGACCGGGTAAAAACTGTAAGTGATGTCTGGAAACAACAAGGGCTTGTCGTGCTTAAGCAAGCCTTTGAAAGTATGCGCCAGTACTTCATCTGAACTATTACCTACAAACACATTTTGCGCGCTTATTCCGAATTCGGAATAATAATTCGCGATGGCTTCTTTTAAGGCCCCAGCGTTTGGATCTGGGTATTTACGCAGTGATTCATGGTTTGCCAAGCTAATCGCACTTAAGACCTTGGGCGAGGGCGGGTAAGGGTTTTCATTAGTGTTTAGCTTGATTAGCCCATCGATACGGGGTTGTTCTCCGGGCATATAAGGTGTCAGTTGATTGACTATTTCAGACCAAAAGCGGCTCATTATGAATTGGGTGTTGGAAGTTCAGCGTAGGTTAATAGTATCATTGCTACGATAGTTAAAAATTGAGATTTTTAACTTTAAATACTTGAAAGAGTGACGAGTGCGGAGAGAGCAATGCCGTTATCTAAAGTAATCAAATCGCAAATCGGCTATTAAATTGAGGCGAATTTCATGGCGTTGAAGCTGCTGTTTACGCGAGAGAATCGTTTCGAAGTCAGTGCCATGCGTGCGTTTCTAGAGTCGCACGGTATTCCTGGGCTTTTGAAGAATGAGTTTTCATCGTCCATTATGGGTGAAATTCCATTCACCGAAACCTGGCCTGAATTATGGGTGGCCGATG